>NZ_JBIUXN010000017.1:97046-237834 GCF_044744005.1 Streptomyces sp. NPDC087440
GCGCCCACCATTTCCGGGGCCGGCCCCCGACCGGAACCCCCCCGTCGGCCCAACCGGCGCGGGGGGGGGGGGGGGGCGGGGGGGGGCGCGGGGGGGGGCGGGGGCCCCCCCGCCCCCGGCCGCCCCCCCACGGCCGGTGTCCGGGTCAGGGTGTGCTGCCCTTCGCCAGCACGGTGCGCGGGAAGGCGGCCGCGGCCCGGGGCCGGGTCCGGCGTTCGGCGCGGTCGACCAGGGTGAGCAGCGGGCCGGTCAGGGCGGTGGTCACCAGAGCCATCGTCACCAGGGCGAGCACCAGCGGGGAGGGCAGCAGCCCGGCCCGGTGCCCGGCCTCCAGCACGATCAGTTCGGTCAGTCCCCGGGTGTTCATCAGCACCCCGATCCGCCGGGCCGGGTGCGGGCCGAGTCCGCCGAGCCGGGCGCCCACCCAGCCGCCGGCGAGTTTGCCCACGCAGCCCAGCACCAGGGTGGCCACGATCAGGGTCCAGGACGCGGCGGCGAAGGCCTTGACGAGGACGTGGACGCCGGTCACCACGAAGAAGACCGGGGTGATGGCCCGTCCGGCCCGGGACACCCGGCTCACCGGGGTGTTCCACGGGGCGCGGTCCTCGTGCGGCACGGCGAGTCCCACCAGGGCGGCGCCGACGATGGCGGTCATGCCCAGGTGTTCGGTCAGCAGGGCGGTGCCCAGGGCCGCGAGGCCGATGAGCACTCCGGTCGCGGTGGGCATCCGTCGGCACAGGGCGCGTGCGGGGCGGGTGCGCAGGGCGAGCCGGACCGCGAGGGCGCAGCCGCCGCCCGCGAGCAGGGCGAGGCCGGAGTGCCACAGGCCCGTCAGGCTTCCGGCGCCCAGACCGATGGCGAGGGCCAGCATGATCCAGCCGAGGCTGTCCATGACGATGCCCGCGGCCAGCGCGAGGCGGCCCTCCTGCGAGTCGCTCAGCCCGCGGTCGCCGAGGATGCGGGAGAGCACGGGCACGGCGGTGATGGACATGGCGACGGCGACCATGAGGACGAAGGACGGCAGCGGGACGTCCCCCCGGGCCGGGGTGTCGCCGGTGACCGTGATGATCCCCACCAGGAGCAGTCCCGTGCCCAGCGGCAGCAGGAAGGCGCCGAGGACCAGGGCGGTCAGCGGCCGCCGCGGGGTTCCGCCCGGCTGGGGCCGCAGCCGGTGGGCAAGGCCGACCAGGTAGAGCACGAGGCCCGTCTGGCCGACGAAGCGCAGGACGTCCAGGACGTCGGCGGGCAGCAGCGCCTCGAAGGTGGCGCGGTCGGACAGGGCGAGGACCAGGGGCCCGACGAGGAGCCCTGCGGTGACCTCGCCGATCACCTCGGGCTGGCGCAGGCGCCGGGCGGCCGCCCGTCCCGCGCCGGCCAGCAGCAGGGCGGCGGCCAGGGCGAGGGCGACGTGTACGAACAGGGGCAGGTGTGCCGGAGCGTCCATGACGGTGGTGGGGCCCTTCGTGGCCGGGGCGGCACGGGCGGACCGCCGCAGCCACGCGTGGCGGGTGCGGGCCTGCTCCGGTGCCGTGGTGGATGGGGGGCGGGCTCAGGCCTGCGGGTACTGCGGGTAGCGGGCCCGGATCGGTGCGCTCGCGCGGGGGCCGCGGGCGAAGACGTACTGCGTGGTGTCCAGGCGGCGGCCGGTGCGGCCGTCGACCACCACCGGGTCCGCCGCGCGGCCCGTGGCGGCCTCGACGACGATCAGGCTGCGCTCCTGCGGGACAAGTTCATGATTGCCCCAGGCTGCCATGACCAGCAGGAGCGGCCGCAGTGCCGCGCCGCGCGCGGTGGGCAGGTAGGCGGGGTCATTCGCCGGCTCGGCGGAGTTGACCAGGCCCGTCGGCCCGGCGGCGGTGAGCGAGGCCGTCGGCTCGACGGCGGCGTGCAAGTCCGTCGGCGCGGCGCCAGTAACCGGGGCCGTGCGCCCGGCAGCGGCGTGCAGCCCCGTCGGCCCGACAGCGGCGTACAAGTCCGTTGCCGCGGCGGCGGTAACCGGGTCCGTGGGCTCGGCGGCGGCGTGCAGGTCCGTCGACCCGGCAGCGCTCAGTAGCTCCGTCGACCCGACAGCGGCGTGCAAGTCCGTCGGCGCGGCGGCGGTAACCGGCTCCGTGGGCTCGGCGGCGGCGGGCAAGTCCGTCGACCCGGCAGCGCTCAGCAGCCCCGTCGGCCCGGCGGCGGCGTGCAAGTCCGTTGCCGCGACGGCACTAACCGGGTCCGTCGGCTCGGCGCCGGTAATCGGGTCCGTGGGCCCGGCAGGGATGAGCAGATTCCGGGTGACCAGGTCGGCGAGCCGCTCGCGCAGCACGTCCGCGGGCAGCTCCAGGTGGTGGCGTATCGCGGAGAAGCGGGTGTGGCCGTCGAGCACCTCGTGCAGGATCTCCAGCGTCCACCAGGGGCCGATGGCCTCGACGGTGCGCGCCAGCGGGCAGTCGGCGATCCGTGGCACGGCGGCATCCGTGGTACGCATCGCGTCGTGGCTGCTGTCCGGTTCGCTGCTCACCGTGGGCTCCCGGGCGGTCGGAAAGAGGTCTCGCCCCACCCTGCGGGTCCCCGGGCGGCCCGGTGGCCCGCAGGAAAGAAACCGGCAAGAGCCCGGCGGTCAGCCGCCGGAGGCCGGTGCGTGCCGCGCGTCCGGGCCGAGCAGTCCGTCAACGAGGGCCCGCACTCCCTGGGCGTAGGTGTCGCGCGACGACAGCGTCACCCACTGGTCGCCGAGCGCGGCCAGGTGCGGCAGGGCGGCCGTGTCGATGCCGTCGAGGAAGTGCTGGGTGTCGGCGGGCTGTTGGGCGGCGGGGCGCTGTCCGGCGGAGTGGGCCCGTACGAGAACCTCGCCGACGGTGAAGTACCAGATGGTGCGGAAGAGATGGACCGCCTGCTCGGGGGTGTGGCCCGCCTCGATGGCACTGGCCACGATCGTCTCGACCAGGCGCAGCGCGGAGGGGCTGAGCCGGGTGATGAAGCCGTCGGTGGTCAGCACCTCCGCGGCCCAGGGCCAGGCGGCGAGCGCGTCGTGGATCGAGGTGGCGGCCACGACGATGCGCTCGCGCGGGTCGCTCGGCAGCTCGGGGTGGGGGATGCGGTCCGCGTACTCGCGGATCAGCAGCAGGAGCAGGTCCCCCTTGTCCCGTACGTGGTGGTACAGGGTCGTGGTGCCGATGCCGAGTTCGGCGGCCAGTCGCCGGATGGTCAGCTTCTCCCAGCCCGCCTCGTCGATGAGCCGGCGCGCCGCGGCGAGGATCTGCGCGCGCGAGGTGACGGGGGGACGGCCGACACGGCCGTGCGCTGCTTTGGTCGGGGACACGCGTTCCATCATGCCTCGTCGTGCAGTTCGCACGTCTTCGTGGTCCACGCTCGACACCCCGCTCCTCGCGATGCTAATTTCAGAACACGTTCGAAAATACCCTGCACCGACGATTTCGCAAGGGACTGAGTTGCGGTGACCACGACAGAAACAACCAGCAAAGCCACGGCCTTAGCAGGGGGCGCCCGCCCCGAGCTCACCCTCGCCGCGGTCGCGATCGTGCAGTTCATGGTGTCGCTCGACCTGTCGGTCGTGAACGTCGGACTGCCCGAGATCGCCTCCGGCCTGGGGTTCGGCGAAGTCGGCCTGACCTGGGTCATTCACGCGTACGCCCTCACCTTCGGCGGCCTGCTGCTGCTCGGCGGGAAGATCGCCGACCGCTACGGCCACAAGCGCATCCTGCTGCTCGGCCTGCCGGTCTTCGGCCTGGCCTGCCTGCTCGGCGGCTTCGCCCAGGACCCCGGCCAACTGGTGGCGGCCCGCGCGGTCCAGGGCATCGGTGCGGCCGCGCTCGCACCGGCCGCGCTCGCCCTGCTGACCCGGGCGTTCCCGAGCGGGAAGCCCCGGGTCAAGGCCTTCGGGGTGTGGAGCGCCATGAACGCCGCGGGCGGCGCGCTGGGCGTCCTGATCGGCGGTCTGCTCACGCAGTACGCGGGCTGGCGGTGGGTGATGTTCATCAACGTCCCGATGGCCGCCGCCGCCCTGTTCATGGCCTGGCGCGGCATCGCCCGCGACGACGCCGTGGCGCGCCGGGGCCGCCCGGACGTGCTGGGCGCCGCCCTGGCCACGGCCGGTATGAGCCTGCTCGTCTTCGGCGTCGTACGCACCGACCAGTACGCGTGGACCTCGCCGACCACGCTGACGACCCTGGCCGCCTCGGTCGTCCTGCTCGCCGCGTTCCTGTGGGTGGAGCGGACCACGAAGCGCGACCCGCTGATCCGGCTCGGCCTCTTCTCCAACCGCTCGGTCGCGGGAGCCAACGCGTACAACCTGCTGCTCGGTGCCGCGATGGCCTCGGCCTTCTACTTCGTCTCGCTGTACCTGCAGCGCGTGCTCGGTCACGGGCCCGCCCTGTCGGGCGTCCAGTTCCTGCCCTTCGCGCTCGGTGTGGTGGCCGGGTCCGTGGTCGCCATCAAGCTGGGCTACACCGTCCCGGCGCGGAAGCTGCTGATCGGCGGCGGTGTCCTGACCGCGATCGGGTTCGCCTGGTTCGCCATGGTGAGCGCCGACGGCTCGTTCGCCGTCGACGTCCTGGGCCCGTCCCTGGTCACCAGCATCGGCTTCGGGCTCTGCCTGGCGCCGGTCGTCTCCACCGCCACGGTGGGCGTCGCGTCGCACGAGACGGGCACCGCTTCGGGCCTGCTCAACAGTTCCCGGCAGATCGGCGCCTCGCTCGGCCTGGCCGCCCTGGGCACCGCCGCCCACGACCGCACCGGCACCCGCTCCGGCCTGGACGCCCTCTCCGACGGGTACGGGCTCGGCATGGCCATCGGCGCCGCGCTGCTGATCGGCGCCGTACTCATCGCACTTGCCGTGCTGCCCCGCACCGGGGTCACGGCCCCGGCGCGGCAGCAGGAGGCGCCCGGTCGCGAACCGGTCCCCGAGGCGGGGTGATCCGTCTCCTCCCGTGTACGGCGAAAGGGCCACCCTTCCGGGTGGCCCTTTCGCCGTACACGGGGGCGGCCCGAAGGACGTACGCGGGAACGACCCGCAGGACGTACGGGCGGGCGACCCGCAGGACCTGTGCGAGGGCCACGGGCCGCACGTGCGCGAGGTCGACGGACCACACGTACGCGAGGACGACGGGTCGCGCGTGGGCGCCGGTGATCCGCCGGAAAGGAACGCGCAAGGTTGTACCCCCGGCCCCCCGGGGAGCTGTCACTCTCCCGCAATGAGTCAGTCCGCTCCGACGGTGCGGTCCCTGGACCTCACCGACCCGGCCACGTTCGTCGACCACGACCTCCACGCGTTCTGGCGCGAGGTCCGCGCCCAAAGCCCCGTCCACTGGCACGAACCCACCGCTCACCACCCCGGTTTCTGGGTGGTGTCGACCTACCACGACGTCCAATCCCTCTACCGCGCCCCGGAACTCGGCTCGACCCGCGGCAACGTCCTCGACGTGGTGCTGCGCGGCGACGACTCCGCGGGCGGCAGCATGCTCGCGGTCACCGACGGCCCGCGCCACCGGGCGCTGCGCAACCTGATGTTCCGCGCCTTCACGCCCCGCGTCCTCGGCTCCGTGGTGCAGCAGGTCCAGGACCGTACCGACGAACTGGTCCGTGCCGCGACCGGTTGCGACGAGGTCGACTTCGCCACCGAGGTCGCCGACCGGATCCCGATGAACACCATCTGCGACCTGTTGTCGGTGCCGCGGGCCGACCGTGCCGCGCTGCTCGACTGGAACAAGCAGGCGCTGTCGTCCCACGACGCCCACGGCACCGCCCTGGACGCGCTGAGCGCCCGCAACGAGATCCTGCTGTACTTCATGGAGCTGGCCGACCACCGGCGCAGGCACCCCGGCGACGACGTCATCAGCATGCTGGCGACCGCCGAGCTCGACGGGCGTCCGCTGGAGCTCGACGAGCTCGCCGTGAACTGCTACAGCCTCATCCTCGGCGGCGACGAGACCTCCCGGCTCACGGCGATCTGCGCCGTGCTCGCGCTGATCGAGCACCCCGGCCAGTGGCACGCCCTGCGCCAGGGCGAGGTCTCCCTGGACGCGGCGGTAGAGGAACTCGTCCGCTGGGCGACTCCGGGCATGCACCTGGCGCGCACCGCCGTCCAGGACCTCGAACTGTACGGGCACCGCATCCGGCAGCACGACATCGTCACGCTGTGGAACATCTCCGCCAACAACGACGAGACCGTCTTCGACCGGCCCCGGCAGCTGACCCTCGCCCGCTCGCCCAACAAGCACCTGGCGTTCGGCCACGGCCCGCACTACTGCCTGGGCGCCCACCTCGGCCGCGCCGAACTCAAGGCGCTGCTGGCCGCCCTGGTCGTACAGGTGGACCGCATGGAGCTGCGCGGGACCCCGCGCCCGCTCTACTCCACCTTCCTCACCGGCTACGAGAGTCTGCCGGTCCACTTCGCCCCGCGCTGAAAGGCCACCGACACATGAAGAAGAACATCTGCGTCATCGGCGCCGGCCCCTCCGGCCTGGTCACCGTCAAGGAACTCCGCGACGAGGGCCACGACGTCACCTGTTACGAGCACGCCGCCGAGATCGGCGGCGTGTTCCGCGCCGAGCTGGGCGAGGACGAGGCGGGCGCCTACGACTCCACGATGCTCACGATCTCCAACTACATGATGACGTTCTCCAGCTTCCCGCCGCCCCGGGGCCAGGAGCGCCGGTTCTGGTCCGCCGCCGAGTACCGGCAGTACCTGCACGACTTCGCCGACGCGTTCGGCCTCGCGGCCTTTGTGGTGTGCCGGACCGACGTGCTGAGCGTGGCCCGCGCCGAGGGCGGCGGCTGCACCGTCGAGGTGGCCCCGGTGGACGACCCGGCGGCGCGCACCGCGCACCACTTCGACGCCGTGGTGATCTCCACCGGCACCCACCGGGTCCCCCACCGGATCGAGATACCCGGCGAGTCGGAGTTCACCGGCGAGATCGTGCACTCCGCCCACTACCGCAACAACCGCCCGTTCCGCGGCAAGCGGGTGCTGTGCGTGGGCATCGGCGAGACGGCCGCCGACGTCGTCAACGAGATCGCGCAGACGGCACAGTCCTGCGTGCTGTCCGTACGCCGTCACCAGTCGGTGGTGGAGCGCTACCCCGGAGGCGGCGAGCACACCAACGACGCCTTCACCTCGCATCTGCTGCACTCGGTGCCGCTGGCGGCCGCGGGCGCCTTCATGCGGGCCGGGATGATCCGCACCAGCAAGCACGGCAGGACGGCGACCGCCCGCGCCGTGGGTGCCTGGAACGCCCGCAACAAGCACTTCTTCCACCACTTCCTGACGAAGAACGAGTCCTTCCTGCACCGGGTCGTCGACGGCTCCCTCACGGTCAACGCCTCGGGCATCGAGCGCCTGGGCGAGGACTACGTCCAGTTCAAGGACGGCCGCCGGGAGAAGATCGACACGATCATGCTGAACACGGGGTACGTCGAGGACTTCGGCCTGCTCAAGGACCAGGACATCGCCGACGTACGCGGCCTGTACAAGCACATGATCCACCCCCGGCTCGGCACCGAGGTCGTGCTCGTCGGCTGGGCCCGGCCCGCCGCCGGCGGGGTGCCCGCCTGCTCCGAGATGCAGGCCCGGTACTTCGCCCTGCTGTGCAGCGGCAAGCTGCACCTGCCGGACGGGGCCAAGTTGCAGGCCCTGATCGAGCGTCAGGCCTCGTACGAGAACGAGGTCTTCCACGGCAACCCCCGTCTGCGCACGCTCGTCCACTACAACCACTACATGATCGACTTCTCCCGGGTGATCGGCTGCTCGCCCTGGCGGCCCGCCCTGCTGCGCAGCCCCCGGCTGGCGTACAAGCTGTGGTGCGGCTCCCAGATGCCCCACATCTACCGGCTGTTCGGGCCGCACCGCGATCCCGCGACGGCGCGCAGGACCGTCCTGGGCGTGCCGAACGCGTTCAGCCTTCCGCAGGCCCTGGCCATCGCCGCGGTCAGCACGGTGTCCCGCGGGCTGATCGCCCTGGGGCTGATGAAGGCGGACCCCCGGTACTGACCGGCCGCTCCGCGCATGACGATGCCCCGCTCATCGAGCGGGGCATCGTCATGCGCGGCGGGCGGGGGGGGTCCCGCCGGCAGCTCAGTCCAGCAGGAGCTGCGGGTTGTGCAGCTCCAGCCAGGTGTGCAGATCGAGTACGCGCTCCACCCCGGCCCGCACCGCGATCGTCATCCGGGCCGGGTCCTGGGCCACGGCCTGCTGCGCCCAGTCGCGGTCGGCCAGGGCGAAGACCGGGGCGTCCGGCTCGGCGACCAGTTCCTTGAGCTGCTGCTGCAGGGTGGCGGCGTAGGACGCCTGCTGCGGGGAGGGGTAGGGGCTCTTGACCCGCTCCACCACCGAGCGCGGCAGCACCGGGGCGGCCGCCCCGCGCAGGAGGCTCTTCTCCCGCCCGTCGTAGGTCTTCATCGACCAGGGGGTGTTGTAGACGTACTCGACCAGTTCGTGGTTGCAGAACGGCACCCGCACCTCCAGGCCGACGGCCATGGACAGCCGGTCCTTGCGGTCGAGGAGGGTACGCACGAAGCGGGTGAGATGCAGGTGGCTGGTGGTGCGCATGCGGCGTTCCTGCGCGGACTCGCCGTCCAGGTGTTCCACCTCGGCCAGCGCCGTGGCGTACTGGTCGGCGGTGTAGGTCCCCACGTCGAGGGCCTTGCGCAGGCCCGGTTCGACGTGGTCGGTGCGTGCGGCCAGGCCCAGCGGCGGGATGACCGTCATCCACGGGAAGGTGCCGGAGTTCAGGGCCGCCTCGCTGTGGAACCACGGGTACCCGGCGAACACCTCGTCGGCCGACTCCCCCGACAACGCCACCGTGGAGTGCTCCCGGACCGCCTTGAACAGCAGGTAGAGCGAGTTGTCGAGGTCGCCGAACCCGATCGGGATGTCGCGGGCGCCCACGGCGGCGCGGCGCACCGCCGGGTCGGCGATGTCGGCGGCGTCGAGCATCACGTCGTGGTGGGCGGAGCCGACGTGTGCCACGACGTCGCGGACGAAGGGCGAGTCGGGGGTGTCGCGCATCACGTCCGGGACGAAGTTCTCCTCCTGGCCGGTGAAGTCGACCGAGAAGGTCCGCACCTGTTCGCCGCGCCGGGCCAGGCTCTGCGCGGCCAGCCCGGTGATGGCGCTGGAGTCGAGACCGCCGGAGAGCAGGACGCACTGCGGCACGTCGGAGATCAGCTGCCGGTCCACGACGCCGGTGAGCATGTCCCGTACCCGCTCGACGGTCTCTTCCTGGCTGTCGGTGTGCTCCAGGGCGCGCAGCCGCCAGTACGTGCGCTCGCGCAGGCCGCTGCGGTCGACGGTGATCAGGGTGCCGGGCAGCATCTCGCGCATGCCCTTCCACAGCGCCCAGCGGGGGGCCTTGGTCTGCGCGAACAGCTCGCGCAGGCCGTCGGTGTCGACCGCCTTGGGGACGTCCGGGTGGGCCAGGATGGCCTTGGGCTCGGAGCCGAACAGCACGCCGTCGCGCGTCGGGTAGTAGTAGAGCGGCTTGACGCCCATCCGGTCGCGCACCAGCAGGAGCTTCTGGTCCCGCTCGTCCCAGATCGCGAAGGCGTACATCCCGTCGAGGTGGTCGACGACGCTCTCGCCCCACTCCAGGTAGCCGCGGAGCACCACCTCGGTGTCGCTGTCGGTGCGGAAGGTGTGGCCCAGGCGTACCAGGCGGGTGCGCAGCTCCTGGAAGTTGTACGCCTCCCCCGAGTACACCAGGGCGACCTCACCGGCCCCGGTGTGCTCGCTCATCGGCTGCGCCCCGCCGGGCAGGTCGATGACGGCCAGCCGCCGGTGTCCCAGGCCCGCGTGGCCGCGCAGGTACACGCCGCGGGCGTCGGGGCCCCGGCAGGCCATCGTCTGTGTCATCGCGTCCAGTGCTGGGGCACGGTGTCTCAGGTCCGTGTCGAACGAGACCACGCCCGCTATTCCGCACATGTCCCGACCTCTTCCTTCCCGATGTTCAGTGGTGTGGCGAATGTGGTGGGGCCCGCCGGTGCGGCGGGCCTCATGGTGCGGACGGCCAGGGCACCGGTGAGGCCGCGGCCGCCGTGCGCGCCTGCTGCGCGAGCAGGGCGACGACCGCGGGGCGGTGTTCGTCGAGGTAGAAGTGGCCGCCGTCGAAGACGTGCTGGGTGCACGGCGCGTCGGTGACCGCCTGCCAGCCGGTGGCCTCCGCCGGGTCGATCTCGGGGTCCCGGTCGCCGTACAGGACGGTGACCGGCAGGTGCAGCGGTGCGCCGGGGCCGGGCCGGTAGGTCTCGCTCATCCGGTAGTCGCCCCGGATCACCGGCAGGAAGGCCTGGATGAGCAGGGGGTCGTCCAGCAGGTCCTGGTGGGTGGCCTCGGTGCGGCGCAGTTCCCGGACGAGTTCCCGGTCGTCGGCGAGGTGGACCTGGCCGGGCCGGTTCAGTTGCGGGGCGGGGTGCCCCGAGACGACCAGCCCGGCGGGTGGGTCACCGGCCCGCGCCAGGAGCCTGGCCACCTCGTAGGCGACCAGGGCGCCCATGCTGTGCCCGAACAGCAGGGTGGGCACCGGCGGCCCGCCGCGCGGCAAACCGTCCGCCGTCCGGGCGGCCAGGTCCTGGAGGTCGGCGGGTGCGGGTTCGCCGTAGCGGTCCTCGCGTCCCGGGTACTGGACGGCGAGGAGTTCGACGTCCCAGGGCGCGGCCTGGGCCCACGGCCGGTAGTAGCTGGCGCTGCCGCCGCCGTGCGGGAAGAGCAGGACGCGGGCGCGGGCGTAGGGCCGGGGGGCGAACCGGCGGACGGCGGTGGGCAGGAGCGGGTCGGTGACGGTCATCTGCTCCTCACTCCCCCGCCGCCGGTGCCATGGACAGGTTCCAGAAGTCGGCGTAACGGCCGCCGCGTTGCAGCAGTTCGTCGTGGGTGCCCTCCTCCACGATGTGGCCTCCGTCGAGGAAGGCGACGCGGTCGGCGCGGCGCACGGTGCGCATCCGGTGCGCGACCATGACGACGGTGCGGCCCGCCATCAGACGTTCGACGCCTTCCTGGACGGCGGCCTCGTTCACCGGGTCGAGTGCGGAGGTCACCTCGTCGAGCAGGACGATGGGGGCGTCCTTGAGCAGGGCGCGGGCGATGGACACCCGCTGGCGCTCGCCGCCGGACAGCAGGGCGCCGCCCTCGCCGACGTGGGTGGCCCAGCCGTCGGGCAGCCGCTCGATCACCTCGTCGAGGCAGGCGGCGGCCGCGGCCGCGCGCACCTCGGCGTCGGTGGCGTCGGGGCGGCCGAGCCGGACGTTGTCCTCGATGGTGCCGTCGAAGAGGTAGACGTTCTGGAAGACGATGGAGATCTGCGACATCAGCACGTCGGAGGCGATCTCGCGGACGTCGGCGCCGCCCACCCGGACCGCGCCCGCGTCCACGTCGTAGAACCGGGCGAGGAGTTGCAGCAGTGTGCTCTTGCCCGCGCCGGAGGGGCCGACGACCGCCAGGGAGGTGCCCTGGGGGACGCTCAGCGACACCCCGTCGACGACGGTGCGCTCGCCGTGCCGGAAGACGGCCGCGTCGAAGTCCACGGCGTGGCCGGTGGGGTGGACCGGGTCGGCGGGCTCGGGCAGGGGCTCGGTGCTCAGTACGGTGTCCAGCTTCGCCAGGACCGAGCGGGCGCCGCGGAGTTTGCCGCCGATGTCGGTCAGGGAGAGCAGCGGGTCGGCGCAGCGGGCGGCGAGCACCATGGTGGTGAGGGTCTCGGCCACGCCCAGGTTCCCGCCGAGCGCCAGGTAGGTGCCGAGGGCGAGCAGGGCGGTGAACACCGCCTGCACGGTCAGGGCCAGGCCGATCGCGCCGGGCAGTGCGGAGAAGGTGGCGCGGCGGGAGGAACGCTGGACCTCCTGCAGGGAGTCGTCGAGCAGGCGGAAGCGCTCACCGCTGCGGCCGCCGGCCCGCAGCACCGGCTGGGCCTGCAGGAACTCCACGACGCGGGAGGTGGCCTCCTCGTCGCGCACCGTGCGCTCCTCGTCGCCCGCGGCGGTCGCGCGTCCCGCCCACACCTGGATGCCGGCCACGACGGGTACGGCGACCAGTGCGGCGAGGCCCATCTGCCAGTTGAGGGCGAGCAGGACCACGACGATGGTCAGCGGGGTCACGCTCGCCGCGACGAACGGGGCCAGCAGGTGCGCGATGACGCTCATGGCGTCCAGGACGCCCCGGCTGGCCAGCACGGACACCTCGCCGATGCGGCGCGGACCGTACCAGCCCAGCGGCAGCCGGGCGAGGTGGTCGCCCAGACGGTGGTAGAGGCCGCGCAGCAGTGCGGAGCCCACGTGGAAGCCGGAGAGGTCGCTCAGGTAGCGCAGCACCGCGTAGAGGAGGAGCGCGCCGCCGAATCCGCCCAGCCAGGGCCAGGCGTCCTGGGGGGTGCCCCCCAGCAGGTTGCTGAGCACGGGGACGATCAGGGCGTAGGACAGGCCTTCGGCGATCGCGGTCGCCGTCATCAGCGCCACGGTGCGGCGCAGGGGTGCGGCGTACTGGTCGCCCAGGACGCGCAGCAGTGTGCGGATCATCGGGAGTCACCTCCGTGCAGCTCACCGTTGTCGGCGACGGCGGCCCTGTGGGATTGCCAGAAGGCGGCGAACCGGCCGTTCGCCGCCAGGAGTTCGGCCGGTCGGCCGCGTTCGACGATCTGTCCGCCGTCGAGCATCACGACGGTGTCCGCGTCGGCGATGGTCTCCAGCCGGTGGGCGATGACCAGTACGGTACGGTCCCCGGCGAAGGCCGCGAGGGCGCCGTGCACGGCCGCTTCCGTCTGCGGGTCGGCGAACGCGGTGGCCTCGTCGAGGACGAGGACGGGGGCGTCGGCGAGCAGGGCGCGGGCCAGCGCGATCCGCTGGGCCTCGCCGCCGGACAGGCCTGCGTCCTCGCCGATCACCGTGTCGTATCCCCGGGGGAGTTCGAGGATGCGGCGGTGGATGTGGGCCTGTTCGGCGGCCCGTTGCACGTCCTCGAGGTCGGCGTGCGGGACGGCGAGCGCGATGTTGTCGGCGATGGAGGCGCGCAGCAGCCGGACGTCCTGGAAGACGAAGGAGACCGTGCGGTACAGGTCGTCGGGTGCGAGGTCGCGCAGGTCGACGCCGCCGAGCTCGACGGTTCCGGCGGTGGGGTCGAAGAACCTCGGCAGCAGTTGCACCAGGGTGGACTTGCCGCTGCCGGACGGGCCGACGAGGGCGGTGACGGTGCCCGGTTCCAGGTCCAGGTCGATGCCGCGCAGCACCTCGTGGTCCTCGTCGTAGGCGAACCGGACGTCGCGCAGGCTCACCCGGTGCCCCTGGGGGGTGCGGGGGTTCTCCGGCTGGGGCAGCGGCTCGACCCGCAGGACGTCCTGGATGCGGCCGAGGGCGCGTCCGGCCGTCTGCATCTCGTCGAAGCCGTGGCCCAGGGCCGCCACCGGGGCGGTCAGTCCGAGGCCGAGCAGGACGAAGGGCAGCAGGTCGGCGGGGGCCAGCGAGCCGTTGGTGATCATGACGGTGCCGCCGGTCAGGACGACGAGCAGCACGAACGGCGGCGAGAGGACGAGCTGCATCCCGGCGGCGATCCGGGAGATGCCGTGCACCCAGCGGTTGAACGTGGCGACGAAGCCGTCCGCCGCGGTGCGGAAGGTCCGGTGGGCGCGGCCGGAGCCGCCGAAGGTCTTGACGACCGCGATGCCCTGGACGAACTCGATCACGGAGCTGGAGATCTTGCCCATGGCGGCGTCGAACTCCTCCTGCTCGCGCACGCGTTGGGGGGTCATCATCAGCGGGACCAGGGCGAGGGCGAGCACGACCGGGATCAGGGTGATCAGGGTGAGCCGCCAGTCGATGGTGAACAGGTAGACGAGGGAGGCCAGCGGCACCACGAACGCGGCCACCAGCTCGCCCGGCGTGTGCGCGATGAAGGGGTGTACGGCCTGGACGTCCTCGCCCACCACCTTGGCGAGTTCGCCGGTCCTGCGCCGGGAGAACCAGCCGATGGGGACCCGCCCCAGCTGGGCGGCGAGCCTGCGGCGCAGCGCCAACTGCACACGGCCGTCCAGCATGTGGCCGACGCCCGACGAGCCCGCCGTGAACAGCAGGCGGACGAGTAACCCGGCCGCGCCCAGGATCACCATCGTCCACACATGGCCGTGGTCGGCGGGGCCGGGGGCCAGCAGGCTGCGTCCCACTTCGACGACGGCCAGCAGGGGGGCCAGGCCCGCCAGGGCGCCGACCACCTGGAGGACGACGACGGCCGCGAAGCTCCCGGCGAACGGGCGCAGCAGTTCTCCCAGGCCCGCCCCGGCTGCGGATGCGGCCTCCGGCGGCCGGTCGGGCCGCCGGGCCGCCTCGGTCGAGTCGATGGTGCTCATCGGTCTCCCCTCAAGGTCACTGCACGTTCCGATCTATTTAGAAACACGTTCCGATATTACTGTAGCGAGGTCCGGCCGCCCGGGCCACCGCCTGCCGCGACCGGCTCGCCCACCCCCAAGTCAGCTGCGGTCAATGGCTGTTGCGGGTCGGGGTGGGACACCTCGGGGAAGCCGAGCAGTTCGGTCAGCTGCTGCCAGGCCCGGGCCACCGCGAGCGGGCGCTGGCTGCCCTGCAGCACGTCCGTGCCCGCGTCGACGCGGGCGCTCAGCTCGTCCAGCGCGGCCAGCACTCCCTGCGACCACACCTCGTCCACGGCGGTGCTCCAGGTCGGCGCCTGGGCCGGTCCCACGTAGTCGGCGGTGGCGCCCAGCCCGGCCGGCCACAGCGCACCGGCGTTCTCGCCGCGCGGGAAGAGGCGTCCCCCGGTCGGCGGCGGAGCGTTCAGGACCGGGCTCCAGAGCACCGGGCCGTGGCTGTTGGCCAGCATCAGGTTCCCGGCGTCGGTGCCGACGGTGATGCGGTGCAGCAGCAGGCTGCTGCTGTCGTCGCCGCTCTGCATGCGGTTCTCCACGCGCAGCGTCAGCGGAACCCCCGCGATCTGCCCGTCCACGCCGACCAGCGGCCGCCCGCCGCCCGGCGCGGGCGGCGACCACGACCACGGGCCCAGCCCGTCGAAGATCCGGGCCAGGATGTCGAGCAGGTCGAAGGAGACCTGTACCGCACACAGCGCGTCGACGAACACCGGCCGGCGCAGCCGCACCAACTCCCGTGCGGCGCCGATGAAGCGCCGCACCGGCTCCAGATGCGGGTAGAAGGTGTTCACCTGGTACGCGGTGCCGGTGCGGCGGGCCACCCGCAGGCAGTCCGCCAACTCCCGGGGGTGCACCGGGTGTTCCTGCAGGACGGGGATGCCGCGCTCCAGCAGGGCCTGGGCCAGCTCGGCGCCCGGGCCGCCGCCGACGCCGCCGGAGACCACGACGCAGGCGGCGTCGATGTCCCGGGGCAGGTCCTCGACGCGGGTGTACAGCGGGACGTCGTACTCCTGGGCGAGCGCGGTCGAGCGTGCGCCGCCCCGGGCGACGATCCCGGCGAGCCGGTAGCGCTCGGGCGCGCGGGCCAGGGCCGCCAGGTAGATCTGGCCGAACCGGGTGCCGCACACCACGATGCGCCGGGGGCGCGGTACGGGGCCGGTCACCGGGCCGGCTCCACCGGTGCGGCGAGCGCCTGTGCAGGGAGTGCCTGTGCAGGGAGTGCCTGTTCGGCGAGCGCCTGTGCGACCTGTGCCGCGAGGGGCGGGCGGGGGGTGCCGCCGCCGGGCAGGTCGACGACGCCGATCTCGCCCAGGCACACCTCGGACCAGAATGCGGCCGCCTCGCCCTGCCCGTTGTCGGCCGCGTCCCCCTGGTCGGTACCGGCCGGGCGCAGCAGGGTCATGTCGCCCGCGTAGGGCTGGGGATCGTACGTCCGCAGTGTCTCGGCGAGCGGTCCGGGGCCGGGGCGGCGGTGGCCGAGGACCAGGGTGAGGCGGCGCACCGTCACCTGGGCCTCGTCCAGGTGGCGGGCCAATTCGACGGCGAGCGGGCCGCCGCCGCGCCAGCCGACGATCTCCACCTCCGTCAGACCCGCGTCGAGCACGGCGCGCGCACGGGCGGCGGCCAGCCGCTCGACGGCGTCCGGCCCGTGGGCTTCCTGGCCGAACTGGTCGTCGGTCAGCCGGATTTCCCACAGGGCGGCTTCGGCGGCGAGTGCGTCGACGGCCTCCTGCCGTTCGGCGGGGTCCGTGTCGTGCACCAGCAGGCGGGCCGGTCCCGACCCGGCGAGCCGGACCAGCGTGTCGTCGTGGGCCTCGGCGGGGGTCTCGGGCTGCGGCGAGGGTGCGGCGGCGTCCGACTCCAGCCAGGCGGCGAGCTGTGCCACCGTCGGCGTGCGCAGCAGGACGCGGAGCAGGACGTCGAAGGTGGCCTGCGCGGCCTGGGGCAGGTCCTCGCAGATGCGGCCCACCAGGCGGGCGGCGAGCAGCGAGTTGCCGCCCGCGTCGAAGAACCCCAGGTCCCGGTCGGGCAGTTCACCGCCGAGCACCTCGGCCCACAGGCCCGCGATCGCCTGCTCGACGCCGGGGCGCGGCGGGCTGGCCGGGCCGCGCCCGGGGGCGGACCGCACCGCGGCCGAGCCGAGCAGCCGCTTGCGGTCGACCTTGCCGTTGGCGGTCAGCGGCAGCATGGGTACGCAGCCGATCTGGGCCGGGACCATGTGGGCGGGCAGCCGTTCGGCGACCCAGCCGGTGAGTGCGGCCGGGTCGGGGGGTGCGGCGGTCGGGTCGGCGGGGACGACGAAGGCGATCAGCGCCCGTTCGAAGGCGTCGCTGCCCGCGGCGAGCACGACGCAGGTGCCCACGGCGGGGTGTTCGCCCAGCACGGCCTCGACCTCGCCGAGCTCGATGCGGTGGCCGCGGATCTTGACCTGCTGGTCGGCCCGGCCGACGAACTCGATCGAGCCGTCGGGCAGTCGGCGTCCGAGGTCGCCGGTGCGGTAGAGGCGTTCCTGGGTCGCGGGGTGCACGAGGAAGCGTTCGGCGGTCTGCCGCGCGTCGCGCAGGTATCCCTCCGCCAGGCCGGTGCCCGCGATGTACAGCTCGCCGAGCACGAGGTCGGGGCGCTCGCGCAGGGCGGCGTCCAGGACGTGGAAGCGCTGGTTGGCGAGCGGGACGCCGTAGGGGATGCTGCGCCAGTGGGGTGCGACCTCCGTGATGGGGTGGTAGATGGACCAGATCGCCGCTTCCGTCGCCCCGCCGAGGCTGATGAGTTCGGTGCCGGGCAGGTGCCCGGCGGCGTGTGCGGGCAGTGACAGCGGAATCCAGTCGCCGGAGAGCAGGGCCAGGCGCAGGGAGGGCAGCGGGGCCGGTTCGGCGTCCAGGTAGTGCAGGAGCATCTGCAGCTGGGCGGGGACCGAGTTCCACAGGGTCACCCCGTGCTCGGCGACGAGGGCGGCCCAGTGGGCGGGGTTGCCCCGTTGTGCGGGGTCCACCAGGACGAGCCGGGCGCCGACGGCGGTCGGCCCGAACAGGTCGTACACGGACAGGTCGAAGCTGAGCGCGGCGAGGCCGAGCACCCGGTCGGTTTCGCGGACGCCGAAGCGTTCGTTGATGTCGTGCACCGTGTTCGCGGCGGCCCGGTGGCTGATCATCACCCCCTTCGGCACCCCGGTGGAGCCGGAGGTGTGCATGACGTACGCGAGGTCGTCGGGGGCCACCGCGGGGGTGTCCGAGACGCTGTCGACCGGCACTTCGCGCACCTCCCGCACGTCGACCGTGCGCACCCCGGACGGCGCGGTGGCGCGGCCCGCGACGACGGCGTACGAGGCGCCGCTGCCGGTGAGGATGGCGTCCTGGCGGACCTGGGGCTGGGTGGTGTCGACGGGTACGTAGACGCCTCCGGCCAGCAGGACGCCGAGCACGGCGACGAGCTGCTCGCGGCTCTTGTCGATCAGGACGCCGACGAAGTCGCCGGGCTGCGTGCCCGCGGCGCGCAACTGCTCGGCCACGCCCGCCGCCCGCCCCAGCCACTGGCCGTACGTGAGCGTTCCGGCGGCGTCGACGACGGCGGTCCGGTCGGGGTGGGCGCGGGCGCGGGCGACGAGGGGGTGGTGCAGCAGGTGGCCGGGTTCGGGTGCGGCGGTGTCGTTGACGGCGGCGCGCACCGCGCGCTGGCCCGCCGGGAGCGGCTGCGGTTCGGCGTGGAGCCAGGCTTCTTGGTCCGCGGCCAGCCGGTGCAGCAGCACGGTGAAGGCGTCGAACATCTCCTCCACCAGGCCGTCGGGGAAGACTCCCTCGCGCACGTCCCAGTTCAGTTCCAGAGCGCCGGACGCGTCGCCCGCCTGGCAGTCGATCCAGACCTGCGGGGTCTGGCTGATGCCGTACGCGGGCCGGGGGTCGCGGCCCGCCGCGGACGCCTTCTGGCGGGTCACGCCGATGCTTCCGGTGAACACCACGGGCAGCACGGCGGCTTCGCGGCCGCGGCGCCGGGCCAGTTCCCGCAGCACTTCGACGCCGCTGCACAGCCGGTGGTCGAGGTCGTCGAACATGCGCTCGCCGAGGGTGCGGGCCCGTTGGGCGAATCCGGTCCGGCCGTCGCCCTGTACGGCCAGCAGGCTCAGGGAGGTGAAGTCGCCGAGCAGGCGGTCGACCTGGGGGTGCAGGGGCATCCGGTTGAGCACGGGCAGGCCGATGCAGAACTGCTCGGTGTCGCTCCAGCGGCCGATGGTCTCGGCGTACGCCGCCAGGACGGCGGTGGCCGCCGTGATGTTCTGTTCGGCGGCCTGTCGCTTCAGGGCCCGCCAGGTCGGCGCGTCGAGCGTCGCGGTCAGCCGGTGGAAGCGCGGCGGGACGGCCGCCGGGTCCAGGCCCTCGCGCAGCGGCAGTGCGGGCGCGCCGGGCAGCGTGTCGAGGCGGTCCCACCAGTAGGCGCGGTCGCGGGTGTGGGCGGGTGTGTCGCGCAGGCGGCGCTCGGCCAGGACGTAGTCGCGGAACGTGGCGTCCAGCTCGGGCAGCGGACAGTCGGGGTGGGCGTAGCGCTCGTCCAGTTCGGTGAGGACCTGCTGCATGCTGAGCCAGTCCAGTGCCATGAAGTCGACCGAGACGTGCAGGACGCTGTGCCCGGGAGCCAGCGTCAGCCGCAGTTCGTACAGGGGGCGTTCGCCGGTGGGGTGCACCGCGTGGGACAGCTCGTCGCGGACGGCGGCGACGGCGGCGTCCACCGTGTCCTGGTCCGCGGTGTGCAGATCGGTGACGGCGATGCGGGTGTCCGCCAGGTGGGACAGCACGCGCTGGCTGCCGTTGTCGAGGATCACCGTGCGCAGCCCCGCGTGGCGGTGCACGAGCCCGTCCCAGGCCTGCTGCAGCCGGTCGGCGTCGAGGCCGGGCGGGTAGTGGAACTCCAGGTAGACGTGGCAGGAGACGCCGCCGTAGTCGAAGCCCGCGTTGCGGCCGAACAGGTAGGCCGACTGGATGTCGGTGAGCGGGAAGGGCAGTTCGCCGTCGGCCGGGCTGCTGTGCCACACCGGCTCCTGCCCGTCCGCCTCCTGGGGAGCGGTGTGCGGTACGAGGTCCAGCAGTTCGGCCTTGCGGCGGCGCACCTGGGCCAGGCGCCGCTCGTCCATCGCGCCGCGCGGTGCGCGGAAGCGCAGCTGCTCCCCCTCGCGCCAGAGCCGGATTCCGGCGCCGCGCAGGTCGTTGAGCAGGTCGTCGGCAAGCAGGTCGTCGGCGAGCAGTTCGTCGGCGTTCACACCACACCTTCTTCACAGTCCTCGTCGGCACCGTCGCCGACGGCAAGAACACGCTGGTCGATCAGGGCGCCCAGGCCGGCGACCGTGGGCGCGCGCATCACCTCGCGCATGGCCAGGGCCGCCCCTGTGCCCTCGCGCACCTGGACGAGGAGCCGGGTCGCCAGCAGGCTGTCGCCGCCGAGCCGGAAGAAGTTCTGGTCGCGGCCGACCGACTCCAGGCCGAGCAGTTGGGTCCACAGCCCGGCGACGTAGGCCTCGGTGGTGCCCTGCGGCGGGTCGCCCACCGCTCCCCCGGGCTGCGCCGCGTCCTCCAGGAGGGTGCGGATGCGCTTCCGGTCGACCTTGCCGTTGCCGCTGAGCGGCAGCGCGGGCAGCACGCGCACCCGGCCGGGGACCATGTGCTCCGGCAGCCGGTCGGCCGCCCACCGGCGCAGCGCCTCCCCGTCCGCCCCGCCGGCCGTGGGGCTGCGGTCCGCGCACAGCAGGAACTCGCCGGTGGCCTCCCGGTGCACCACGGTGACCTCGCCGAACCCGGCGTCGGCGCAGGCCCGGGCCCAGTGCTGGGCGCTGTGCAGCCAGCCGGTGCGGGGGCGGCCGGCGGCCAGGCGGCCCGCGCGGGCCTCCAGCGGCAGCGCGGTGATCAGCGCGAGGGGGGTGGGCCGGTCGCGTTCGAGCAGATACAGGCGTCCGCCGGGGGCCAGCAGCAGCGCCATCGTGGTCAGGGCCGTGTGCGGGTCGGGCATCTGGTGCAGCACGTTGTCGGCGACGACGGCCCGGAAGGCGTGCAGGTGCGCGGTGTCGATCGCGCCCGCCCCTTGCCGGGCCGTCCGGGTGTGGTGCCCGCGCTCGCGCACCAGGCTCTGTGCAGCGGCCAGTTGAGGTCCGGAGGTGCCGAGCAGGGTGTACGCCACGGTGTCGGGCGGGAGGTGGTCGAGCAGGCGGGCGGTGCCCCGGCCGCTGTGCACGTCCCACTGCGCGACCTCGGGCACCGGGTCACCGCCGTCGCCGGACCGGGTGTGCAGGTCCTGCGCGAGGGCGGCGAGGCAGGCGGCGGTGCCGGGCATCAGGTCGTTCAGGGATTCGGGGGCCAGGACGGGGTCGTCCAGCAGGGCCGTGGCGTCGGCCTCGCCCGCGAGGATCGCCGTGTACAGCGGTGCGGCCCACTCCAGTGCGGTGGCGACCGGCTCGTAGGGCGTTCCGTGGGCTTCGGCCCGCACCTCCTTGAGCCGGATCGGGTCGGTGGCCACGGCCCAGCGGGGCCCCTGGCGGTGGCCTCCGTCGGGGTGTGCAGTGAGCACCGAGCGGCGGGTCAGGTGCTCGAGCCAGAGGTCCAGCACCGGGCGCTGCTCGGCGCAGACGGCCGGGGGCGTCGCCGGGTCCGGTGCGAGGAGGGGTTCGACGACGGTGGCCAGGAGGGCTTCCACCAGGTGGTGTTCGAGCAGATGGGGGTCGTCGTCGGCCGTGGGCGGGGTCGGGGTCGGGAGGAAGGCGGCCGCCGAGCCGTCGGCCGACGGCTCACCGGGTGCGGCGACCGGCCCGTGGTCGACCACCGGCCCGTGTTCGACCACCGCGGCGACCAGTTCCTGGTGTCCCTCGGTGAAGGCCACCACGACGGCCTGGGCGATCTCGGGGTGGGCCTGCAGACAGGTCTCGATCTCGCCGAGCTCCACCCGGAATCCGTTGATCTTGACCTGGTGGTCCAGGCGGCCGAGGAACTCCAGGTTGCCGTCGGGCCAGTACCGGCCCAGGTCCCCGGTGCGGTACCAGCGCTCGCCGGCGTGCGCGACGAACCGCTGTGCGCTGAGCTCCGGATCGCCCCGGTAGCCCTCGGCGACGCCGGTGCCGCCGATCCACAGCTCGCCCGGCACCCAGTCCGGGCAGTCCTGGCCGCGCTCGTCCACGACCCGGAACTTCTGGTTGCGGAGCGGTTTTCCGTACGGGACGGAGCGCCACCCGGGCCGGACCCCGGTGACCTCGTGGGAGTTGGACCAGATGGCGGCCTCGGTGGCACCGCCGAGTGCGATCAGCCGACATCGCCCGGCGGACGCCTGCGCCAGGCGGCCGGGCAGGTCGAGGCCGATCCAGTCGCCGGAGAGCAGGGCCAGGCGCAGCGAGGGGGGCAGCGCCTCGTCGGCGCAGGCGGTGAGCGCCATGTCGAGCAGGGCGGGCACCGAGTTCCACACGGTCACCTCGTGCGTACGGCACGTCTCCAGCCACTGGACCGCGTCCCGGCGTCCGTCCTCCGGCACCAGGACGGCGGCGCCGCCCGCCGCGAGGAACCCGAAGACGTCCCACACCGACAGGTCGAAGTCCAGGGCGGAGACGGCGAGCACCCGGTCGTCGGCGGTGACGGCGAACCGTTCGTTGATGTCCTCGACGGTGTTGACCGCGGCGCGGTGGCTGACCTCGACGCCCTTGGGCAGTCCGGTCGAACCGGAGGTGAAGATGACGTACGCGCTGTCGTCGGGGTGGGCGGGCACGGGTGCGGGCAGCGGGTTCGCGCGCAGCGCCGCCTCGATCTCCAGCACCTCGATGCGGCCGCCCTCGGTGCCGTGGTCGCCGACGGCCCGTTGCCCCGGTGCGCGGCCGTCGAGCAGTACCCGGGCGCCGCTGCGCTCCAGGATGCGGGCGGCCCGCTCGGGCGGCTGGTCCACGCCGATCGGTACGTAGGCGGCGCCCGCGGCCAGTACGCCGAGCACGGCGGCGATCTGCTGCCGGCCCTTGGGGGCGGTGACGGCGACGTGGCTGCCGCGCCCGACGCCGCGCTCGGCCAGCGCTCCGGCGATGTGCAGGGCGGCCCGGGCCAGTTCGGCGTGGCCGAGGGTCCCCGTCTCGTCCCACAGCAGTGCGGGGCGGTCGGCGCGCTCCTCGGCGTGCGCGAAGAACTCCGTGTGCAGCAGGTTGTCCGTCAGGGGCCGGGCGGCGGAGTTGACCTCCGTACGGCGGGCCTGCTGGTCGGCGGGGAGCGGCAGGTCGGGCACCGGGCGGTCCCAGCCACCGGCCGACAGACGCCCCAGGAGCCCTTCGTAGGCCGCCAGCATGTCGTCGAGCATCCCTGCGGGGAACAGTTCCTCGACGGCGTCCCACACCAGCAGCAGGCCGCCGTCGCGGGTCCGGTAGACCTGGTGGTCCAGCCAGATCTGCGGCGTCTGGGAGAGCATCCACGTCGGCTCGCCGAACCGGCCGGCGAACGCGTCGGGCACCAGGGGCGCGGACAGGTCGCAGGCGAAGACCACGGGGGCGGTGCGCGGTGTCTGCGTGTCGGCACGGGCGAAGTCGCGCAGCACCTCGACGCCGGAGTAGGCCGCGTGGCCGATGTCCTCGTGCATCTGCTTCTGCACGGCCCGTGCGCAGGCGGCGAAGGTGTCCCCGGCCAGGTCGACCTCCAGCAGGACGAGTCCGGTGAAGTCGGCCACCACGGCGTCGATCTGCGGGTGCGCGCCCAGGTCGCGGTCGAACAGCGGCAGGTTGAGCAGGAAGTGCCGCTGCCCGCTCCAGCGTCGCAGGACGAGGGAGAACGCGGTGGCCAGCACCACCGACGGCGTCAGTCCTGCCTCGCGGGCCCGCTGCTGGAGGACGTCCCACTGGTCGGGCGTCAGCGGACAGGAACGGCGTACGAAGCGGGGTGCGCCCACCGTCTCGGGGTCGACGGCCAGCGGCAGGCCGGGGCCGCCGGGCAGCGAGGGCAGCCGCTGCTGCCAGTACGCGCGGGCCCGTTCCCGGTCCGCGCCGCGCGCCGCCTCCTGCTGTGCCAGGTAGCCGCTGAACGTACAGGTGAGCGGGGGCAGTCCGGCGGGGTCTGCGGGGTCGTCGTACAGGACGGCCAGGTCGCCGAGGAGGACGCGGATGCTGGCGAGGTCGCAGGCCAGCAGGTCGATGTTGAGGTGGAGGCGGTCGGCGTTGCCGGGCAGTCGGCTCACCTGGACGTCGAGGACCTGGCCGAGGGCGACGTCCAGGCGCCGGTGCGAGAGTCCCTCGCGCAGGGCAAGCGCCGCCGTGCGGGCCTCTTCGGGGTCCTGTCCGGACAGGTCGTGGACGGTGACGCCGGGCCACGGGGAGCGGGTCAGGACATGCTGGGTCGCGTCGTCGGCGAAGGCGGCGCGCAGCATGGGGTGCCGCTCGATCAGGGCGTGCACAGCGCGTTCCAGGCGCTCCACCGCGACGGGGGCGGTGTCGAACTCCAGGTAGGCGTGACAGCTGACCTCGCCGAGCGGCTGGCCGTCGCCCCGGCCGATCAGGTACGCCTGCTGCACGGGGGTGAGCGGGAACGGCAGGCCCGGATCCACAGCCCCGGCGTCCGGTGCCGGGGGCGGCGACGCGTGCTCGATCGCAGGAGTGTTCGGGGTGTCCGCGGGCAGGAGTGCGAACCAGGCGGCCAGGCGCGGGTCCTCGGCCAGCTCGGTGAAGCCGATCTCCTGGCCGCCCGCGCCGAGGCGGGCCGCGAGTCGCATCAACTCCAGGGACTGGAGCCCGAGTTCGAACAGGTTGCTCTCGTCGTCCGCAGTGGTGAGTTCCATGCCGAGCAGGTCGGAGACCGTGCGCCGCAGGGCCTCCGGGCCCGTCGGGGCGGGTACCCCGGTCCGTGTGCTTGCGCCCTCGTCAACGTGTGCCGCCGGCATCTCCCAGCCCCCTGTGATTCCTGTGCTCCTGTGGTGCATGACGTTTCGGGTTCGGCCTCAGGCGGCCGGGGCCTCCTGCAGCGCCCGTGCCAGGTCGGCCAGCGTGGGGGCCGAGAACACGGTGCGCATGGGCACGCTGGCGCCCAGGTCGGTACGGATGCGGCCGGCCAGCTTCGCGGCGAGCACCGAGTGACCGCCCAGGTCGAAGAAGTTGTCCTGCGGGCCCACGGCGGCGACCTGCAACGTCTCGCGCACCAGCGCGCACAGCCGCTGCTCCACGGAGCCGTCGTCCGGTGCCGCCGATGCGTCGGGCCGGAGGGGGGTGGCCGCGGTGCGGGCGGCCGCCCGGTCGGCCAGCGCTGCGCGGTCGATCTTGCCGTTGGGGGTGGCCGGGAACTCCTCGACCGCCACGATGCGCGAGGGGACCATGTGCTCGGGCAGCGTGCCCCGGGCGTGCTCGCGCACCTGCCCGGCATCGAGGTCCCCGGGGGCGGTCGCGGTGACGAAGGCGACGACGTGTTCGGTGGACACCTCGGCACCGGTCACCACGGCGACGGCCGTCACGATGGCGGGGTGGGTCTCCAGGCGGGCTTCGATCTCGCCGAGTTCGATGCGGAATCCGCGCACCTTCACCTGCTGGTCGGCCCGGCCGGTGAAGTACAGCTTGCCGTCCGCGTCCTGGCGGCCCCGGTCGCCCGAGCGGTACATCCGGCTGCCGGGCGGGCCGTACGGGTCGGCCACGAAGCGGGTCGCGGTGAGGCCGGGCCGGTTGAGGTAGCCGCGGGCCATGCCGCTGCCCGCCAGGAACAGTTCGCCCTCGACGCCCTCGGGCACGGGGCTCAGGTGGTCGTCCAGGACGTGGACCGTGCTGCCGATCCAGGGCGTGCCGATGCTCACCTCGTCCTGGACGCCGGTGACGGGCCCGCCGATCGAGGCGCCGACGGTCACTTCGGTGGGGCCGTAGCCGTTGAACAGGCGCCGGCCCTGGGACCACTGCCGGGCCAGGGAGGTGGTGCACACGTCACCGGTGGAGGTGACCGTGCCGCCCACCAGCAGTCCCGTACTGTCGGTGGCCGCCAGCGCCACCGGCGGCAGCACGGCGTGGTCGACCCGGTGGCGGAGCAGGGTGGCGCGCAGCGCCTCCCCCGGCATCAGGTCCTCCTGGGCGGCCATCACCAGGGTGGCGCCGTGCAGCAGGCCCAGGGCGAAGTCCCAGAACCAGGCGTCGAAGCTGAAGGACGCCCACTGCAGCACCCGCTCCCCGGGTCCTGCGCCGTACTGCCGGGCCTGCGTGGCGACGAGGTCCGCGACACCGGTGTGGTTGACCGCGACGCCCTTGGGGACGCCGGTGGAGCCCGAGGTGTAGATGACGTACATCAGATGGTCCACGGTGAGCGGGGCGAGCCGCTCGTCGGCCGTGAGGTCCGCGCCGCCGTGGCGGGCGCACTGTGCCGCGAACGCGGGTGCGTCCAGGACCGCTTCGGGTACGTCCAGGTGCGCGGCCGGGGTGTCCTGGGTGCGCAGCAGCAGGGCGGGGCGGGCGTCGGTGACCATGTGGGCCAGCCGCTCGGCCGGGTAGTGCGGGTCGAGCGGCAGGTAGGCGCCGCCCGCCTTGAGGACGGCGAGCACGGCGACCACCAACGCGGGCGATCGCGGAATTGCGATCGCGACGAGTACGTCGGGTCCCACTCCGTGGGTGACGAGCTGCCGGGCGAGCCGGTTGGCGTTCGCGTTCAACTCTGCGTAGGAAAGGACGCTGTCCTCGAAAACGACCGCCGGAGCCGCACCCGACACTGCTGCCGTGGACTCGAAAATTTCGCTTACGGTACGCAATTTCGTTCAGCCTCCGACATGGTTCGAGTGTGAACAGCAGTGAATTCTGTGCCACATCACCGCTTCCTGCGCCTTCCCACAGCGTCCCGGCGGGCGGAAATCGACGATGCCATGGGCACCGTCGGTCGACGAAGGTCCGTGAAAGAACTCTTTCTCCGTGCGCTTTACCGGCTGTCGATCACTCCATGATGGCGAAGTGCCCGGCGGCCTGTCACGAAGAGAGGGAAGCGAAGTGACCGAGGAATTGAACTACCGGAACTATCTGGAACTGGATGCCCTGTTGTCCCTCCAGAAGCCCCGTTCGGCAGGAAAGAGTGCCGCGCATTCCACCGTGCTGTCCGAGCAGTTCTTCATCATCGCGCACCAGGCGAGCGAACTCTGGCTGCGGCAGATCATCACCGATGTGGAGGCGGCTGTCGACGCGTTCACCACCGCCGACGACACCGCCCCCGCGGAGTGGATCATCGATCTGCTGGGGCGCGCCGGCGGTCTGGTGGAGCTGCTGCACCACCAACTGACCGTTCTGGAAAGGCTTCCCACCGCGGACTTCGCCGCGTTCCGGCCGCTGCTGGGCACCGCGAGCGGGGCCCAGTCGCCGCAGTTCCACCGGCTCGCCCAACTGCTGGGCACCAACGCGCACGAGGGCCTGTTGTACGCGTCCCTCGCGGCGTGGGCGACCCGCTGCGGGCGGTCGGTGGACGAGCTGGCCCGGCAGACCCCCGGCGGGGGCGTCGGGTACCGCCTCGTCGAGACGCTGCTGGACCTCGGCAGCGGCTACTGGCGATGGCAGGTGGAACATGTGGCCCTGGTGGCCCGGACGTTGGGGACCCGGCCGGGCACCGGTGGCAGCTCGGGGGCCGCGTACCTGCTCGGCCGTTGCAGCCTGCCGTTCGGCGAGCTGCGGGCACTGCGGGCGGCGGCGCACGCGCAGCTCAGCGCCGCCTAGCGGGTCCGGGCCCGAGCGGGGTTCCGGGCTACCAGAGGGATTCCGGGCCGCTAGAGGGGTTCCAGGACGAAGCCGCGCCCCCATACGTTGCGTACGGCGAGCCCGACGACCTGCAACCTCCGCCGCAGCCGCATCACATGCAGATCCAGTGCGTTGCTGGAGGAGCTCGCCCCGGAGTTCTCCAGGATGTCGCGCAGTTCGGCCCGGTAGATGATCTGGCCGTACCGGGCCACCAGCGGCGCCAGCATCTCGCACTGGGTGAGCGAGAGCGTGACGGACGCCTCCTTGAAGGAGCAGATCCCGGCCGGGTCCAGGACCGGGCCGGCCCTGAGCACGGCCCGGTCGGTCAGCTGACGGACCCGGGCCTGGAGGTCTTCGCGCACGATGGGCGGGCGCACCCAGTCCTCGTGCGGGCTCAACTGCTCCGGCGGCGGCGCACCGTGCTCGACGATGAGCAGACAGGGCCGCCCGTACGTCTTGCACTGTTCGCGCACATCGCGTTCGGCCGGCCACCGGACGAATTTGACTCTGCTTTTCGTGTCCACTTTCACCAGCACCCCCATGATGGACTTTTTTGTGGGGACCGAGGAGGGAGAGGGCTGTCAGCCCTCCTGCCCCACGGTCGCGTTCCGCAGGCTCTTGGGCCGCATGTCCGACCAGGCCCTGTCCACGAACTCGATGGCCTTCTGCCGGGGGGCGGGACCGTTCACCACATTCCATCCCGCGGGCACCTGCATGGTGTCGGGCCAGAGCGAGTACTGCTCTTCCGCGTTGCGCAGCACCAGATACTCACGGCTGTCGTCCTCGAAAAGTCCGGGCATGCCGGCACCCCCTGTTTCGGCTGGAATTCATCTGAATTCATCAGGTGGAAGGGGCGCGCCGCAGGGGCGCGCCCCGGGAAGTGGTTGGGACTTTAACGGATTTTCATACAGGGCAGCCAGTTTTCTTGTGCCCGCTCGGCGACGGGTGAGCAGGACGCGTTCCCGGGCGCCCGTTCAACTGTTCACCGGACATCACTTGAACGGAACTGTTTGCTTCTGCATCGACGGGTGAGGGGTTTCCTTCAGGGCGTTCTTGTCGACCTTGCCCACCGGAGTGCGGGGCAGGTCGGGCACGACGATCACCTCGTCGGGGAGTTTGTAGGAGGCGACGCCGCGCGCCCTGATGTGGTCGCGCAGGGCGCGCAGGGTGAGCTGCTCCGGGTCGGCGCCGTGGGCGGGGACGACGAACAGCCGCAGCCGCTCGTCGACTTCCTCGTCCGGGACGCCGACCACGGCGGTCTCCCTGATCTGCGGGTGGGTCAGCACATGACCCTCCAGTTCCTCGGCCGACACCTTCTCGCCCA
This sequence comes from Streptomyces sp. NPDC087440, assembly GCF_044744005.1. NCBI lineage: Bacteria > Bacillati > Actinomycetota > Actinomycetes > Kitasatosporales > Streptomycetaceae > Streptomyces > Streptomyces sp. NPDC087440. Next base: position 125,395 of record NZ_JBIUXN010000017.1, read on the forward strand.
GGTGGTGGATGATGTCCTTGAGCCGCCCCTCGATGACCACGTTCCCCTCGTCCGTCAGATGGGCCAGGTCGCCGCTGCGGTAGAACCCGTCGGCGGTGAACGACCGCCGGTTGTGCTCGGGCGCGGAGAAGTAGCCGCGGATGGTGTACGGGCCGCGGGTGAGCAGTTCCCCGGTCGCCCCCGGCGTGACGTCCTGGCCGTCGGTGCCCACGATCCGGATCTCGTCGCCCGCGGAGACGGGGCGCCCCTCGGTGTGGTGCACCACCTCGGGCGGGTCCTCGACGCGCGTGTGGGTGATCAGGCCTTCGCCGATGCCGTACACGTTCATGATCCGGCACCCCAGCATGCTGCTCACCCGCTGGACGGCGGCGGGGCCGAACTTCGAGCTGCCCACCTGGAGGGTCAGACGGCTCATGTCGACGGGCCGGGACGCGGCGGCCTCCGCCCACAACAGGGCCAGCGCCGGCACCAGGGTGCTCAGCGTGACGCCCTCCTGCTCGATGAGCGGGAAGACCAGGTCCGGGCTGGGGTTGGCGGCCAGCACCGCCTTGCCGCCGAGGACGAGTGCGCCCAGCGCTCCGGGGCAGCCGAGCGCGGCGTTGTGCGGCACCGGGTTCGCGGCCAGGTAGACGCCGTTCTCGTCGAACTCCACGGCGCGGGCGCAGGCGGTGATGTTGTAGGCGTAGTCGTCGTGGGTGCGCGGGATCAGTTTCGGCACCCCGGTGGTGCCGCCGGACAGCAGCAGCAGCGCCACCTCGGACGCGTCGACGGGCGGCAGTTCGCGCACCGTACAACAGGCCAGTTGGGACAGCGGGACGAACTCCTGCTCCTCGCCCAGCACCACCACGTGCCGCAGCCCGGGCGTCCGGGCCCGCACCTCGCGGATCATGGCCCGGTAGTCGAAGCCCATCAGCCGGTCCGGGCCGACGTAGGCCACCGCGTCCGAGGCGTTCACCAGGTGCGTGATCTCCTCGCGGCGGTGTCCCGGCAGGGCGAGCACCGGTATCGCCCCGAGACCGAACAGGGCGACGACGGTGGTCAGGAACTCCACCCGGTTGGGCAGTTGCACCACCACCCGGTCGCGGGCGGCGATCCCCAGCCCGGCGAACCCGGAGGCCGTACGGTCGGCCTCGGCCAGCAACTGGCCGTAGGTCAGGCGGCGTCGGCCGTCCACCGCCGCCGTGCGGTCGGGGTGGCGGGCGGCCCGGTCGGCGATCAGCTGCCGCAGCGCGACACCCTGCCAGTAGCCGTCCCGCCGGTAACGGTCGGCGAACTCGGGCGGCCAGGGCACGAATCCGTTCAGCATGTCTCCTCCTGGGGGTACGGCGGCCCCCTCAGGGGGCCGACAGGTCCTCAGGGTCGGACAGCGGCGCCGGGGCACCGGCGGGCTCGACAGAGCTGTGACAGTTTGCCGGGGCGAGGGCGGGGCCGCTGCCAAGCTCGTCCGTGTGACTCCCCTCCCCCTGTCCGACCGCGGCTGGCTGCGGTCCTTGAACCAGAGCGACCGCCCGGCGCACCGCCTGGTGTGCTTTCCGCACTCCGGCGGGACGGCGTCCGTCTACCGTGCCTGGTCGGCGGCGCTGCCCGCCGACGGTGAACTCCTCGGCGTGCAGTACCCCGGGCGCCTGGAACGGATGGACGAGGAGCCCGCGGACAGCGTGGCCCAGATGGCGGCCTGCGTCGCCGCGGACCTGTTGCGCCGTGCCCCGCTGCCCTGCTTCCTGTTCGGGCACAGTCTGGGCGCCCTCGTCGCCTACGAGACGGCGCTGCTCCTGGAGGCCGCCGGGCACCCGGTGGACACGCTGGTCGTCTCGGGCGCTCCCGCGCCCTGGCTGGCGGGCGGCGGCTCCACCCACCGGCTCCCCGACGACGAACTGTGGGACCTGCTCGGCGAGTTGGGCGGCATCGATCCCCGGCTGGGCGACGACAGGGAGCTGCGCGCCCTGCTGCTGCCCGTGCTGCGCGCGGACATCCGCCTCAACGAGACGTACCGGGCGAGCCCGCACGCCGAGCCGCTCACCTGCACGCTGCGCGCCCTGCACCACACCGGGGACCCGCTGGTCGACGCGGCCCGGACGGGCGCGTGGGCGCGGGCCACCACGGGTGCGTTCGGCCTGCGGTCAGGGCCCGGCGGGCACTTCGACCTCCCTGCCGACGTCGGCGCCCTGGCCGAAGCCCTCAGCGGCGCCCCGACCGAAGTGCTGCCCGACACCCTGTCCGACGCCCTGCCCGACACCCTGTCCGTGGAACGCCCCCGCAGTGAGGCCGTGCGATGAGCCTGGACAAGAAATCGGTCGTGATCACCGGTGCGGCCACCGGCATCGGTCGCGGCATCACCGAGTGCCTGCTGGAGGCGGGTGCGTACGTCACGGTGGTGGGCCGCCGCGCGCACCTGCTCGACGAACTCGCCGACGGCCGTCCGGACACCGTCACGGCCGTGGTCGCCGACGTCAGCGAGCCCGGCGCCGCCGAGCGCATCGTGGCCGACGCCACCGAGCGGTTCGGCGGCGTGGACGGGCTCGTCAACAACGCCGGCCTGGCCCGCTTCGGCCCGCTGGACACGGCCCGGCCGGAGGTGCTGGAGGCCATGTTCGCCGTCAACGTCGCCGCACCCGCGGAGCTGATCCGCTGCGCGCTGCCGCAGCTGCGCTCCCGCCGCGGCAGCGTGGTCAACATCTCCTCGGTGGGCGGCGTCCTCGCCCTGCCGGGCCGCTCCTTCTACGGTGCGACCAAGGCGGCCCTCAACAGCCTCACCCGGTCCCTGGCCAAGGAACTGGCCCCCGAGGTACGGGTGAACGCGATCCTGCCCGGCCCGGTGGACACCCCCATGTGGCACGACATGGGCCTGGACGAGGCGGCGACCGAGGACCTGCGGGCCGGTCTCGTGGCCTCGACGCCGATGGGACGGTTCGGCACCGGCACCGAGATCGGCCGGTGGGTGTGCCACCTGCTCGATCCCGACCTCGCGGGCTGGACGACCGGCGTCCTGCTGCCCGTCGACGGCGGCCGCACGGCATGACCGGCCGTGCGCGCACGGCACACCCCGCGCCCGGAGAGTCCGGCGCACCTGCCGCCCCGATGAACCGATGAACCTGTGGCCCTGACGAACCCGTGGACCCTCAACCCGACAGCGAATCCGACAGAGGTGGTACGCCCATGACTCCCGAAATGCTCTCCGCCGCCCGTTCGATCCCCTCCTCCTGCCTGCACCGCATCTTCCGGGCCGCCGAGGAGCGGGCCGAGACCACCGGCGAGGAAGTGATCAACCTGCATGTGGGCGACCCCTACTTCGACCCGGCCGAGAACGTCGCCGAGGCGTTCATCGACGCGGTGCGCCGGGGCGAGACCAAGTACACCGGCGTGGAGGGAATGCCCCGGCTGCGGTCGGCCCTGGTGGACAAGCTGCGGGAGGACAACGGTGTGGACACCGCCGTCTCCCGGCTGCTGATCTCACCGGGGTCGTGTCAGGGCCTGGCCGCGCTGCTGCAGTCGCTGGCCGAGCCCGGCGCGGAGATCCTGCTGCCCGAACTGCACTGGCCGGTCCACCTGCAGCAGAGCGTGCTCGCCGGGCTCACCCCGGTCCTGTACCCGCTCGGCGCCGACCTGCGGCCCGACCCGCGGGCCATCGCCGCGGCCGCCACCGACCGCACCCGCGTCCTGCTGATCAACTCCCCGGCCAACCCGACCGGGGTCGTCCTGGACGAGCAGGAGCTCGGGGCGCTCCTGGACCTGGCGCGCAGCCGCGGCTGGCAGGTCGTCAGCGACGAGGCGTACGAACACTTCCTGTACGACGCCGAGCACACCTCCACGGCGTCGCTGGAGGCCGGCCTCCCCGTGGACGAGCGCATCGTGCACAGCGTCTTCAGCTTCTCCAAGAGCTTCGCGATGACCGGCTACCGGCTCGGCTGCGTGGCCCTGGCCAACGACCGTGCCGCCGACGTGATGAAGGTCGTCCAGGAGGCCAACATCATCGGCACCTCGACCCCGGTGCAGTACGCGGGCATCGCCGCGCTCGCCAGCCGGGCCACCTCCACCGCGGCCAACCGCAAGCGCGTACAGCGCAACCGGGACACGGCGCTGCCGCAGTTGATCCGGGCCGGGCTGCTCTCCGAGCTGCCGGCCGGCGGCTGGTACGCCATGCTCGACATCGCCCGCAGCGGTCTGGACGCCCAGACGTTCGCGATGCGGCTGCTGGAGACCAAGGGCGTGGCGGTGGTCCCGGGCGACGGCTTCGCCCTGCAGCCCGAACTCGACGGCCACGGCCGCATCCGCTCCCACACCTTCGCGCCCTTCGCCCGCCACCTGATCCGGATCGCGTTCTGCGTGGACCCGGTCCAGCTGGAAACCGGGGTGCGCCGGATCATCGAGTTCGTCGACGAGTGCGCCGCCGACGGTGCGCAGGCCCCGGCGGTCTCGTAACCCCGCAGGTCCGGTGGGCGGCGCTGCCCCCACCGCCGCCCCCGTGGGCGGTGGTGGGGGCAGCCGTGTCACAGGGCGGAGAGTTCCGCCAGCAGGTCGTCGAGGCCCAGGGAGCCCTGGGACAGGGCGGCCATGTGCCAGGCCTTGAGGTCGAAGGCCGCCCCGTGCCGGGCGCGGGCGGCCTCCCGGCCCGCCAGCCAGACGCGTTCGCCGAGCTTGTAGCCGATGGCCTGGCCGGCCATGCCGAGGTAGCGGGTGATCTCGCTGTCGACGTAGTCGGCCGGGCGGCCGGTGTGCCGGTTGAGGAACTCCTGGGCCAGCGCGGGCGTCCAGCGCTCGCCCGGGCAGAAGGGCGCGTCGCGGGGTATCTCCAGCCCCAGGTGCATGCCGATGTCGATGACGACGCGGACGGCCCGGTGCATCTGTGCGTCCAGGTAGCCCAGGCGCCGCTCGGGCACGGACAGGAACCCCAGTTCGTCCATGAGGCGTTCGGCGTACAGGGCCCAGCCCTCGGCGTTCGCGTTGACCGCTCCCACCATGGTCTGGTAGCGGGACAGGCTGTCGGCGACGTGCGCCCACTGGGCGAGTTGCAGGTGATGGCCCGGCACGCCCTCGTGGTACCAGGTGGTGACCAGGTCGTAGACCGCGAAGCGGTTCTGGCCCAGCGTGGGCAGCCAGGTGCGGCCGGGCCGGGTGAAGTCCAGGGACGGCTCGGTGTAGTACGGGGCTGCGGCGCTGCCCGGCGGGGCGATGCACGACTCCACCCGCCGCACCCGCTCGGCCACGTCGAAGTGGGTGCCGTCCAGCGCGTCCATGACCTCCTCCATCAGCTGCTGGAGCCACCGCCGGGTCTCCTCGACCCCCTCGATCACCTCACCGTGCTGCTCGCACCAGGCCAGCGCCTCCCAGGGGGTGCCCGTCCCGGGCCCCACCAGGCGGGCCTGGGTCCGCATCTCGGCGTGCAGGCGGTGGAACTCCGCCCAGCCGTACCCGTAGGCCTCCTCCAGGTCGAGGTCGGCGCCGTTGCACCAGCGGGCCAGCACGCCGTACCGCTCCCGGCCGACCGTGTCCGGCGCGCCCGCCACGGCCGGGGCGTAGTCCGTCGCCAGCCAGTCCCGCAGTTCGCCGAGCGCACCGGTGGCCCGGTGTGCGGCGGCGGTGAGCTCGGTGCGCAGCGTCTCGGGCCCCGGCTCGACGAACTGCGCGAACCAGCTGCGGCCGCCGGTGCCGGTCCACTCGTCCAACTGCCCGATCACCGCGTCCACTTGACGCGGCCCGGCGGGCAGTCCCCGTCGGCGGCCGGTGTCCAGGGCCGCCCGGTAGCCCGCCAGGGCTCCGGGGACCGCACGCAGCCGCTGGGCGATCGCCGCCCAGTCGTCCTCGGTGTCGGCGGGGGTGAGGGTGAACACGGTACGGACCTCGTGCAGGGGCGAGCTGAGGTTGCTGACCGTCCGCAGCCCCTCCCCCGCCTCGTGCACGGCGAGTTCGGCCGTCAGCCGCTCCCGCATCAGGCGGGCACAGCGGCGCTCGGCCGCACGGTCCGCGCCGGGTGCCGCTTCGGCGCGCGCGAGCTGCCCCAGGGTGGCGCGCGCCAGCGCGGCCACACCGTCCTGGCCGTCGGGTGAGAAATCCGGAAGCCGCCGCGAACTGCCCGCGTCACCGAGAAACGTACCCATAATCGGGTTCAGTTCCACCAGAGCGTCCACATAGGAATCCGCGACCTGACGGGGCAGCACGTCACGCGCGGAATTCATGAAATTCGCCATACCGTCATCCTCGTACGGATCTGACTCCGCTGTCACCCACCACCCCTCACACGCACCCCTGTCGAACAGGCCACTTGCGAGCCAACTTGTTTAATTCACACCGACGTTGAGACCCCACAACCAACCGGCTAAAGTCATTCACCAGTTCGACAGAACTTCCCTTCGCGAACTCTTTCCGTACCTCTTTCACCATCCTTTCCGACCTCTTTCCTCATCCTTTCTCGCCCCTTTCCCAACCCTTCCTTGATCCCTTTTCCAGCATTCCAGTGCTGGATTCTTTCCGACCTTTCCACAGGGTTGTTCCCACCACTCACCACCCACCACCACGCAGAGAGGCGGCGCCGCCCATGGCCAGCACGGGGGAAGGTATCTCTGTCCAGCTGCTGGGGCCCCTGCGGGCCTGGCGGGACGGCGAGGAGGTCGTCCTGGGCCCGCCCAAGCAGCGCGCCGTCTTCGCCCTGCTCGCGGACCGGGCCCAGGACGTGGTCGCCACCGAGCACATCATCGACGCCGTCTGGGGCAGCGAGATCCCGCACACCGCCACCGGCGGCGTGCACACCTACGTCGCCGGACTGCGCCGCGCCCTGAACCCGGCCCACACCCGCCGCACCAGCACCACCGTCCTGGCCTCCGCCTCGGGCGGCTACTGCCTGCACGTCCCTCCCGAGGCGGTGGACCTCCACCACCACACCCGGCTGCACGCCCAGGCCCGCAAGGCCGCCGCCGAGAGCCACATCGCCGAGGCGGTGCGCACGTACCGCCAGTGCCTGGCCCTGTGGCACGGCGACCCCCTGGGGACCACGCCCGGCCCCCGCGCGAACCTGGAACGCACCCGGTTGCAGGACCTGCGCCTGACCGTCACCGAGGAATGGGCGGCCGTGATGCTCCGGGCCGGACGGCCGGGCGAGGTCATCGCCGACCTGTCCGCCGCGACGGCCGACGCCCCCTTGCGCGAGAAGCTGTGCTGGCTGCTCATGCTCGCCCTGCACCGCTGCGACCGGCAGGCCCAGGCGCTGGCCGTCCACGCCGACATCCGCCGCCTCCTGCACACCGAGTTGGGCATCCCCCCGGGGCACGAACTGCGCACCCTGCACCAGGACATCCTCGCCGGACGCGAGATCACCGCGCTGCGCGACGAGCTGCGCCCCTCGGCCGGCCCCCACCGCAGCGTCCTGCCGCACACCCCGCGGCCTGCCCAACTCCCGCCGCTGGCCAGGGGTTTCATCGGGCGCGAGGCCCACCTGAACTCCCTTTACAGCCTGCTGGTCCCACCGCCCACCACGCCCTCACCGCCCACCTCCCCCGCACCCACCATCGCCGCCATCGACGGCCTGCCCACCGTCGGCAAGACCGCCCTCGCCCTCCAGGCCGCCCACCGGCTCACGGACGCCTACCCCGACGGCCAGCTCTTCGTCGACCTCGCCGGCACCCGCCCCCACGCCACCCCCCTCACCCCCGCCCAGGCCCTCGCCCAACTCCTGCGCAGCCTGGGCATCAACGACACCCACATCCCCGCCGACCCCGCCGACCGCGTCAGCCTCTACCGCAGCCTCCTGCACACCCAGCACATGCTCATCGTCCTGGACGACGCCCACAGCGCCGAACAGATCCGCCCCCTCATCCCCAGCAACACCAGCGCCCTGCTCACCACCAGCCGCAGACGCCTCACCGCCCTCGCCACCCACGACGGGGCGACCCTCCTCACCCTGCCTCCCCTCACCGAGGACGAATCCGCCCGCCTCCTCACCACTCTGGGCAGCGACCTCCTCCTCCAGCACCCCCACCTGCTCCCCCTCCTCACCCACGCCTGCGCCGGGCTCCCCCTCGCCCTGCGCAGCGCCGTCACCCACCTCACCCACCTGCCTCCGCACGCCCGGGCCACCGCAGCCCACCGGTACGCCGATCCCCGTCACCTCCTCGACCACCTCACCCCCGACAACGACCCCCGCACCAACCTCCGCGCCGCCTTCCACACCGCCTACCACGCCCTGCCCCCGGACGCCGCCCACCTCTTCGACCACCTCGCCCACCACCACACCCGCCGTCCCCACGCACCCATCACCCTCGACCACTCCGCCACCCTCACCGGCACCACGCCCACCACCGCCCACCACCTCCTCACCACGCTCACCCACCACCACCTCCTCCAGCACGACACCGCGGACACCTACCGCTTCCACCCCCTCGTCGCCCACTACGCCACCCAGCACTCCCCCCACCACCTCCTCACCCGCGAACCCGTCCCCCGGCCGGAAGGGGTGAGGTGCCCCGCGCCGTGACGGCGACTCGGACACACCCCAACCGGACGCCGTCGCCACCGGCCTCACCCTGTCCGTCCCGGGTGGCCCGGGGCGACGCCCGGACGAGCGCGTCAACGCTGACTGATCTTGGTCTGTGGTTCGGCCGACTCGCTCAGGAGCCCGTACGGGTGAGGGCTCGCAGGAGGGTGGTCGTCAGGGCGCGGTTCTCGACGGCGGGGACGTCGCCCCGGGGAGTGAAGCGGGCGCGGGTGTAGCTGTGGGCGAGGCCGATCGCCGGGTCGGCGAAGGCGTTGGAGCCGTTGGCTCCGGTGTGCCCGAAGGCGCGGGTGCTCAGGCCCGGGTAGCGCGCGGACTGGGCTTCGAAGCCCAGGAGGAAGTGGTCCTCCTCGCCGGTGACCAGGTCCGTGCCGGGAATGTGCCCGGTGGTGAACTCCGTGAGGGTTTCCGGCGTGAGCAACGCGGTGCGGCCGTCGACCTCGGAGATCGCTGCGGCGTACATCTTCCACCTTGGCCAGGCGGCGTTCGTCGGCGAGATCGGCGACGGTGAGGCCTGCGGCGGTGCCGAGGAGACCGGCCCGGTGGGAGGGGAGATCGCGCAGGGTGAGGTCGCCCTTGCTGTGGGCGGCGAACTCGGGCCAGTCGAGGGCCACGGGGCGGTCGAGTCGAGCGTGCCGTCCTGCACGAGGAGCGCCACCACCGGGTGCCCGGCCCCCTCGCCCGAGGAGTACCGGATGGCCCTGCTGCCTACGGCTGCCGGGGCGGGCGGGGCAGCGGATGCGGTGGTGGTGGGGAGGGAGGGTCTTTCGGCGGAGGTTGGCGGGTGTTGGACTTGGCGTCGCCCGGTGGTAACTGGTCGCGGTTTGGCTGGTGTTGGAGCCCTGGTTCGGCGGGGCGAAGACGGGAGGACGCTCATGCGACGCAGGTTGCTTTCCTTGGTGGCGGCGGGGGTGACGGTGGTGGGTGTTGCCGCTCCTGTCGCCGAGGCCGAAGGTGCGCGGGAGCAGGCACGGCAGGTGGCGCGGGAGATCGCGCCCGGGGTGGAGCTGTCGTCCCAGGTGGTCGGTGGGCGTGACGGGGACGACCGGTGGACCGTGCATGTGTACCTGCCGGCCGTGCCGGACGGGCCGTTGGGGTCCGCGGGGACGGCGCTGGGGCCTCGGGGCACCGCCGAGCGGGTCGCGCGGGAGTTGCGGGCGAAGGGGTTCGCGCCGCGGATCGAGGAGGTCGTGACGCCCGCGTTCGCCGACCGCAAGGCGGGGCGGCTGGGGTGGGTGGTGCGGCTGGGGCTGTTCGAGGCGGAGGCCGGGGCGCAGGCGCTGCTGGGGCAGGTGCGCAAGGCCGGGTTCGCCGGGGGTACGCGGTACACGGCGCAGGACGGGACGGACGCACGGGCGCCGCAGCGGGTGCACGTGCTGCGGGTGGACTTCCGCACGTTCCGGGGATCGGTCGGCACGGACTTCGGGCCCACCCTGCACGGGGCGGAGCGGCTGACCGATCTGATCGCCTCGACGAAGGCGCTGGCCGGGGTGAACGGGCAGTGGTTCTACGACTCCGCGCCGGGCGGCCTGTACGTGAAGGACGGCAGGCTGATCGGTTCGGCGACCCGGGGGCGGGCCGGACTGATGCTGCGGCGCGGTGGACGGTCGGCCGACGTGGACACGTACAACGCGCGAGTGACGCTGCGCGCGGGCGGGCACAGCATCGAGGTCGACGGGGTGAACCGGCAGCCCGGTGTGGTGGCGAACTGCGGCGGGGTCGGGGGCGACGTGCCGACGGAGAAGGCGCAGCACGACTTCACGTGCACGGACGAGAGCGAGTTGGTGAAGTTCACACCGGAGTGGGGTGCGGTGCCGACGGGGGCGGGGGCGGAGGCCGTGCTCGACGCGCGCGGGAAGGTCGTGGCGGTCAACGCCTCGCGGGGGGCCGCTGTTCCGGCCGGCGGGTCGACCGTGCAGGCGATCGGGTCGGGGGCGCAGTGGCTGCGGCAGCACGTGAGGGTCGGGGCGACGGTGCGGTTCGAGGAGCGGGTCACGGACGGCCGCGGCAGGCCGGTGGCGCTGACGCCGGACACGACGATCCTCCAGGTCGGCCCGGCGCTCGTACGGGACGGGCGGGTGGCGGTGAACGCGCAGGCCGACGGCATCATCCGGGAGGGCGCCGACCAGACGTTCACGTACAACTGGACCGTGCGCGCCAACCCGCGCTCGATGGTCGGCGTGGACGGGCGCGGCCGCCTGCTGCTCGTCGTGGTCGACGGACGGCAGGCCGGCTACAGCGAGGGTCTGGGCGTGGCGCGGGCGGCTGAGCTGATGCGGCAGCTCGGGGCGCGGGAGGCGCTGAATCTGGACGGTGGCGGGTCGAGCGTGATGGCGACGGCGCGGGACGGGATCGTCAACCGGCCGTCGGACGCCACCGGGCAGCGGTCGTTGGGGAATGTCCTGCTCGTACGTCCGTGATGGCCGGGGCCCGGTTCAGGCGGTGCGGTGGAGGCGGGCCGCGAGGTGGTGTTGGAGGGGGTGGCCGACGGCGGCGAGGTCGTGGGTGAAGGTCAGGGTGTCCGCGGCGGTGCGGGTGTAGGTGCGGCGGGTGGCCTTGACCTCCTTGGCGGTGGGGGTGACGGCGACCTCCTGGGTGACCAGTTCGACGACGTCGGCCGTCGCGTGGCCCACGGAGATCTCGGCGATTCCGGTGGGCTGGGTGATGAGGGCCTCCACGCGCCCCTCGGGCTGGATGCGCCACCAGCCGCTCTCGCGGGCGGAGGGGCGCAGCGGCGTGCCGTCGGCGTCGATCAGCCAGGCGCGGGCCTCGTAGTGGAGGAAGGGGCGGCCGTCGTGGGTGAAGGTGACTTCCTGCGCGTAGCCGAAGTCGCTCTCCAGGCTGGGGTACGAGCCGGTGCCTCGGCCCTGCCAGGTGCCCAGCAGGTCCATGACCGGGGCGAGGAGGGGGTGCGGGGCGGGGGCCGCCTCGGGGTGGTCGGCGTCGGGGAAGGGGAAGGGACCGGTGGTCATGGGTGGGGTGCTCCAGGTGCGGGGGCGGGGCGAAGTGCGTGCGGGGGAAGCCTAGGGGGTCGGGGCGTCCCGGCACGGGACGGGCGACCCCGGTGGGCGGTGGGCCGGGCCGTGAGGCGTCACGGGGTGGCGCGGCGGCGGAGGTTGCGCTGGCGGAACAGGAGGTAGAGCGGCAGGCCGACGGATGCGCCGAGGAGGGAGCCGAGGACGGTGACGGCGCGTTGGCGTGCGGTCAGGGTCGTGTCGAGCACCGTGACGGTGAGGAGCAGGGCCAGGACGGCGACGATCACGTCCCAGCCGAAGAAGCTGCTGATGCGGTTCGCGAAGAGGTCGTCGAGGAACTGACCGACGTCCGGGCCGTGTTCGGCGATCCAGGGGACGACGTGGGCGAAGGGCAGCGCGATCCCGGCGGCGAGGAGCGCCGCGCAGCCCGCCTCCTTGGTGCGTGAACTGCCGCCCCTGGCAGGCTGGTTGACGTTGCGCTGACGCATGGCGGGCCCCCTCCCCCGGTCTGCCGAAGCGTACGGGGGTGGGGGCGGAAGCGACAGGCGGGCGGAGGGTCAGCCGATCCGGGCGAGTCCCCGGGCGTGCCGACGGGCGAGACCCCGGGAGGTGCGCAGGGGATCGAAGTCGGCTGTACGGGGCGGGAGTTGGGCCGCGTCGCCCAGGACCGTACCGGCGCAGACCTCGGACAGCAGGGGGCGGTCGAGGATGCGTCCGGCGGCGGAGATGCCGCTGAGGGCGGTGCCGAGGATTCCCGCGCCGAAGCTGGAGTTCGCGCCGACCGCGTAGAGGCCCCGGACGCCGGTGCGGATGCTGGGGCGGCGACCGTGTCCGCCCCAGTCGTCGAAGCCGTAGGGGGTGCCCGAACCGTTTTGGATGTAGCGGTGGTTGGTGTGGGCGGTGGCGGTTTCGAGGTGGGTGAGGTGGGGGCGTACGGGACCGAGGACGGTTTCGGCGATGTCGACGAGGTTCTCGCGCAGGCGGCCCTTGACCGCCTCGTAGGCGGGGTCGCGGCGGTAGCGTCCCGGCGGGCCTTCCAGGGGTGGCATCAGGGTCATGATCTGGAAGTTGCTGTGGCCCGGCGGGCAGACGGTGCGGCTGTCGGGGTCCTTGAGGGAGCCGAAGGAGAGGAACGCGAAGGTCGGGTCGGAGCCGTCGCCGCCGAGGGCGCGGGCGTAGGCCGACTCGATGTCGCGGCTCCCCCACCACCAGATGTTGGTGTTGGGCAGGTCCAGGGGGCGGTCCATGGCGACGTACGCGGTGGCCACGGCCGCGCGCAGGGTGGCGCGGCGGGTGCGGTCGAGGACGGCGGTGGAGAAGCCCCGGCCGCCGCAGAGGTCGAGGACGGTACGGCGGTAGTCGACGTTGGAGACGACGAGGGGGACGTGAATCGTTTCGCCACCGGCGAGGCGGACGCCTGCGACGCGGCGGTCGTCGGTGACGAGGATGCGCTCGACGGCACAGCGGGTGCGCACCTCGCCGCCGTGCGCCTCGATGACCTCGACCAGGCTCGCGATCATGGTCTGGCCGGAGCCCACGGGGGCGTACGCGCCGCGCAGGTAGTGGTCGAGCATGGTGGCGTGGGTGGAGGTGAGGGTGGTGGAGGGCGGGGTTCCGTAGTTGCCGGACTGGGCGGCGATCAGGGTGCGCGCGGTGGGGCTGAGCGCGCAGGCGTCGTACAGCTCGCCGAGGGTGCGGCCGCCCCAGGTGATCAGGGCGCGGGTCATGGGGGCGCGGGGGGCGCCGGGGCGGGTGGTCATGCCGTTGCGGAGGTCGGCGGCGACGTCGCGGAGGGTGTGGACGCAGCGGGTCAGGTTGCGGCGTTCGGCGGGGAGGGCGGCGCAGAGCCGCTTGAGGTACTTGTTCCAGCCGACGGGGACGTCGACGGTGGTGCCGGGCAGGACGATGCGGTCGAAGCCGTCGGGGTCCAGGGGGCGGAAGGGGACGCGGTCGGAGCCGAGACCGAGGCCGGAGAGGACCGCCGGGAGGAGGCCGCCGGGGCCGCAGTCGCCGACGTAGTGCATGCCGACGTCGAACTCGTAGGCGCGGCGGCGGCGGAAGACCTGGGCGTTGCCGCCGGTGACGTCGTGCTGTTCGGCGAGCAGGACGCGCAGGCCGGAGACGGCGAGGTAGGCGGCGCAGACGAGGCCGCCGACGCCGCCGCCGATGACGACGGCGTCGTGGGAGTGGCTGCCGGGGGCGGGGGTGGTGGGGCGCGGGACTGCGGGGCGGGGTCCCGGCGGGGCCTGGCGGCGCGGGGTGTGCAGGGGTGGGGCCGGGGGCTTCGGGTGCGGGGCGCGGGCGGGCGGGAGCGACGCGGGGGCCGCCGGGCGCGCGGGGGTCGGGCGCAGGGCGCGGAGGGCTGCGGTGGCGAAGGCGTACGGGCGGAGTCCTCGGGGGAGCACGGTGAGGGCGTCGTACGTCCGGAGGCCGCGGAGGGCGGCGGCGACCGGGGCGTAGGCGCGGAGGCCGCGGGGGGCGGCGGTCACCGGGTCGTACGGGAGGGGCGTGCGCGGGGTGGGGGGGCGGAACTTTTGGGGGCGCTTTGCCACGGGGATCTCCGAGGGGTGGGTGGATGGGGTGGGTGGGGTGGGGGTGTCGCAGGGTGGGGCTGGGGTTGGGTCTCCTGGCTGGGTGGGTGAGCCGGTACGGGGGTGGCGCGGGTACCGGAAGGGGTGGAGCGGTACCCGGGATGCGGCCTGGATGCCGGAAAGGGGCGGGCGGTGCCGAGGCGGCGGCCTGAATGCGGCAAGGGGTGGGCGGTACCGGGGGTGCGGATACCGGAACAGGGGGGCGACCGGCGCCGAGCCGGTCCGCCCGTGCCCGCCCTCCCCCAAGCTCTCGGCTTCGCTCGAGCAGGGGGTGCCCCCTCGCCCCTGGCGGAACCCGCGCCCACGGGCTGGCGGGAAGGGCACTAGCAGGCGATGCCCACAGGCGGGGGAACGGACAGGCGGTGCCCACGGGTTGGCGATACGCACCGGGATCAGCCGGTGGGTGCGGGCGGAGAGGTCGTCGCCGTGGGCGGCCCCGGCGCGCGCGGGGTGGGTGGGGCGGGGCCGTGGCCACGGGCGGGCCGGAGCGGGGGTCCGCCCGTGGGAGGGGGGCCGGGGTGGGGCCCTCCCCCGGGGCGGTCAGAGGGTGAGGCCGCCGTGGGATTCGAGGACGGAGCCCGTGAGGTAGGAGGCGTCGTCGGAGAGGAGGAAGGCGGTGAGGGCGGCCACTTCCCCGGCCGTGCCGAACCGGCGCAGCGCGATGGAGGACAGGAGGCGTTCGCGGGCCGCCGCCGGGAGCGCGTCGGTCATGTCCGTGTCGATGAGGCCGGGGGCGACCACGTTGGCGCGGATGCCGTACGGGCCGACCTCCTTGGCGAGGGATTTGGTGAAGCCGATGATTCCGGCCTTGGCGGCGCTGTAGTTGGTCTGGCCCGCGTTGCCGTGGACGCCCGCGACGGAGGAGAGGGTGACGATGCTGCCGGCGCGGCGCTTGAGCATGGGGAAGACCGCGGCGCGGCAGGTGTGGAAGACGCCGTCCAGGTTGGTGTCCATGACCTGGTGCCAGTCGTCGTCGGACATCATCACCAGGGGGCGGTCCCGGGTGATGCCCGCGTTGGCGACGACGGCGGTGACGGGTCCGAGTTCGTCCTCGGCGCGGGCCACCCAGGCCTTCGCCTGTACGGGGTCGGAGACGTCGGCCCGGACCGCCAGGCAGCGCACGCCGCGTTCGGTGGCCTCCTTCTCCACGAGCCGGGCGGCCTCCTCGTCGGAGCGGTAACAGAACGCGACGTCCCAGCCGTCTTCGGCCAGGCGGCGCACGACCGCTGCCCCGATTCCCCGGGAACCGCCGCTGACCAGCGCGATGTGGGGGTCGGAAGACGCGTGCGGGGTCATGTCAGTGGGTCCTTTCCAGGCGCAGGACTGCGGCGGCGACCAGTCCCTGTCCGTCGGTGGAGGTGATGACCGCGTGGCCGCCCGGGGCCTGGTCGGCGGCGGCCAGGACCGTGGCGAGCTGGAGTGCGGAGGCGGCGGCTCCGGTGTCTCCGAGGAGGGGGCCGAGGGCGGGCAGGCGCTCCCGGGCCTGCCGGGGGAAGAGGGCGTCCAGGGCGTCGTCCTCGGCGCTGTCCAGACCTGATCCGGTGGCCGACCAGACGTCGGCGGCGGCGGTACGGGCCTGGCTCAGCGCTGCGCGGACCGTGGCCCGCACGGCATCGGCCGGGTCGGACCCGGGCAGGGCGTGTCGGGTGTGCACCGCGAGGACAGCGGCCAACGGGGGTGCCTGGGTGGGGAGTTCGGCGGGCGTGAGACGGAGTACGGCCGCCCCTTCGCCGAGCAGGGTCGGTGCGCCGTCCCGGCTGCGGGCCTCCAGCCAGGTGCGGGCGTGCGAGTACTCCTCGGCGGCTCCGCACAGGACGGTGCGGGCCCGCCCGGCGCGCAGCAGGCGGCGGGCGTAGAGGAGGCCGAGGAGGGCGGCGGCGCGGCCGCCCGCGAGGGTGGTGTTGGGGCCCTGGATGCGGTGGCGGATGGCGCATTGGGCGGCGGCGCAGTTCATGACGCTGTTGGGGATGACACCGGGTTCGACGTCGTAGGGGCGGTCGCCGGTGAGCGAGGAGCGGGTGAAGTCCGTCATGGACTGGACGCTGCCGGTGGTGGTGCCGAGAACGAGGGCGGTGTCGGGCCCGCTGTCCGCGTCCGTACCCGCGTCCGTACCGCCGTTGAGGACGGAGCCGACGGCGGTGACGGCGAGGGCGGTGACCCGGTTCATGTCCCGGGTGCCCTTCTTCCCGAGGACGACGCGGGGGTCGAAGTCCGTTACGAGACAGCCGAGTTGCCCTGTCTCGCCTGGCACGGGCGCTGCGGTGGGGCGGCGGTCGCACACCCCCGTGGAGAAGTCGGCGGCGGTGTGGCCGTACGGGGAGAGCGCCGACCAGGCGGTGATGTTCACAGGGCCTCGCTTCCGTAGCGGCCGAGGACGACGGCCGCGTTGTTGCCGCCGAAGGCGAGACCGTTGTTCTGGACGATGCGCAGATCGGCGGCCACGGCGTGGTTGGGGACGCAGTCGACGGCGCATGCGGGGTCGGTGGTGCGGTGGTTGATGGTCGGCGGGATGAAGCCGTGGGTGATCGCCAGGGAGCAGGCGATCGCGCCGAGTGCGCTCGCGGCGCCCATGGTGTGGCCGAGCATGGACTTCAGGGAGATCGTGCGGGGCGGGGCGGCCCCGTAGATCTGCCGGATGGCACGGCTCTCGGTGACGTCGTTGGCCTGGGTGCCGGTGCCGTGGGCGGAGATCAGGTCGACTTCGGCGGGCTTCACCCCGGCGTCGTCCAGGGCGAGTCGGAGGCAGCGGGCGACGCTGTCCTCCTGGGGGGCGACCGGGTGGTACGCGTCGCAGTTGAGCCCGTATCCGAGGATCTCGGCGTAGATGCGGGCGCCCCGGGCGAGCGCGGAGTCGAGACTCTCCAGGAGGAGCATGCCGGCGCCCTCGCCGGTGAGGATGCCCTGGCGGTCGGTGTCGAAGGGGCGGCAGCAGTCGGGGGCGATGGTGCCGAGCCGGTAGAACGCGGCGAACGTCTTGCGGCAGAAGGCGTCCGCTCCCCCGCACAGGGCGAAGTCGGCGTCGCCGTGGCGGATGGCGTCGAGGCCGTTGCCCAGCGAGTAGTTGCCCGCGGAGCAGGCGGTGCCGATGGTGAGGATCTCGGCGTCGGCCAGGCCCAGTTCGCGGGCGGCGGCGATGCCGAGGAGGGGGGCGGGGATGCGGCGGGCGGCCTGCGGGGTCACCGCGGGCAGGCCGCCGTGCAGGTGGGCCTCGGTGATGAGGTCCAGGTCGTAGGACTCGCCGTCGGTGGTGCCGACGGAGATCTGGCAGCGGGAAGCGGCCAGGTCGGCGTCGCTGAGACCGGCGTCCTCGACGGCCATCCGGGCGGCGACGGCGGAGAACTGGGCGGCGCGGCCGTAGTGGGCGGGGTCGAGGCGGTGCAGGTGGGGCGCCGGGTCGAAGTGCTGGACCTGGCAGGCGTTGGCGTGGGCGAAGCCGGTGGTGTCGAAGGCGGAGATGGGGGTGACACCGGAGCGGCCCTCGCGGAGGCCGGTGGTGAAGGCGGCGGTGCCGGTGCCGATGCTGGAGAGGGGGCCGAGGCCGGTGATCACGACGCGGCGGCGGGCTTGGTCAGCGTCCCGTACTGGGGTGGGCCGGGGGGCGGTGGGGGTGGGCCGGGAGCGGGCGGGGCCGCCCTCTTGCCCGCCCGGCCCGCCCCCGGGGGGCGGGGCCGCGGAAGCGGGTTGCCCCGGGGCGGCGGGGGTTGACTCGGGGTTGGGGGGCATGGGCGTGGTCACCAGCCCTTCGACTCGGCGAGGACCTCGCGGACGCCCGCCAGGTGGGCCATGCGGGGCATCTCGCTCTGGTCGATGGTGACCTTGAACTCCTTCTCCAGGGCGGCCAGTACGCCGATGAGCGCGAGGGAGTCCGCACCGTGCTCCTCGACGAAGCGGTCGGTCTCGGCGAGCTCCTCGGGCTCCAGTTCCAGGCGGTCGCAGACGATCTCGGTGATGCGGGTCTGACGGGCGTCGGTGATCAGCACGGGGTTCTCGATTCGTGGGATGCGTGGGATGCGTGAGAAGGGGAGGGGAGGGGAGGAGAGGCCGCAGGTCAGTGGTGCGCGGCGGCCAGGCGGCGGGTGGACTTCCAGGTGGCCAGGCCGACTTCGTCGCGCACCGCCGCACAGCCGTCCAGGACCCGGTCCAGGTCGGCGGCAGTCAGCTCGGAGTGGACGGAGAGGCGTTGCACGCACCGCCGGTTGGGCACGGACGGCGGCACGAACGCGGCCCCGAACACGCCCCGCGCGTCCAGGGCCTGCTGGAGGACGCGTACGCCGTGCTCGGTGCCGGGCTGGAGCGGGATGATCTGGCTCTCGCTGGGGGCGATGTTGTAGCCGAGATCCGTGAGCCCCTCGCGCAGCACCCGGGCGTTGTGGTCCAGGCGCCGCCGCCGGTCGTCGGCGCCGGACATCACGCGCAGGGCCGCGGTCAGGCCCGCGACGTCGTGCGGCAGCAGCGTGGAGGAGAAGACCGCGCCGAGGGAGTGGTACGGGAGGTAGCCCGCCACTTCCTTCGCGCAGGCGATGAGCCCGGCCCGGCCCGCGAAGGCCTTGGCGAGGCTGGCCGTACGGTACGGGATCGTGTCCGTGAGGCCGAGTGCGGCCACCAGGCCCGCGCCCCGGTGGCCGAGGACGCCCAGGGTGTGGGACTCGTCGGCGATGAGTTCGCAGCCGGTGCGGGCGGCGAGGGCGGTGAGGTCCAGCAGGGGACAGAGGTCGCCGGTGACGCTGTAGAGGGTGTCGAAGGCGATGAGCCCGGGTCCGTACTGCCGGATCAGGCGTTCGAGGTTCTCGGTGTCGTTGTGGAGGAAGGGGCGGGCGACGGCCCTGGCGGCGGCGATGCCCTCCCAGAGGGAGGCGTGGGCGAGCTCGTCGACGTACACCGGGCGGCCGGGTGGGCAAATGGCCTGGACGAGGCCGACGTTGGCGGCCCAGCCGGACTGGCAGAGCATCACGGCGGGGGCGTGCAGCCAGTCGGCGAGGTCGGTTTCGAGGTGGCGCAGCGGATCGGTGTCGCCGGTGAACGCGCCGGACATGAGCGCGCCGTTGCCGTGGGCGCGCAGGCTCTCGATCTGGGCGTCGAGGACGGCGGGGTGGCCGCCGAGCGCGAGGTAGTCGTTGGACATGAGCGCGAGGTCGGTGGGTCCGGGGGTCGCGCGCCCCCGGTAGAGGGGACCGCCCCAGCTCGCCTGGCGGATTCCCCATGCCTTCAACCGGCCCTGGAGATAGGACAGTTCGCCGGACATCACACCTCGCTCGGTCGACGGAGCCCCTGACCGGAAACCTTGGTCAGGAACTCCGAACTGACAAGACCGGCAAGACTTTAGGGGCGAATCGGACGTTCCCCGCACCATGGAATCCGTAGGACATATGTCCAAGCCCACAAGGAGTAGCGGATTTGTGCAGCTCAGGCGCTCTCCCGCCGACCCGGCGCACACCGGCGGGTGAACGCGCACTTCACTCCCCTGGATGCGCCCGCGCGCCCCTTTGGGCGCCCCTTCGGTCGTTCACCGCCGCGTTCAAGACGAGCGCGAAGGCACTGGAGGTGACGGCGATGAAGCGCCGGGGTCACCGGACCCCCTCCGCACGACTTCACCGAATACACACACATGCTCACTCATCGTGCACATTTCACGACACTGTGGTCGAATTCGGTCAACGGTCGTGGGCGACTCTCAGCGTTCCGGACAGAATCCGCCATGCCTCGGGCACACCTGACGACCGCCCAGCGGCGACCCCGTCGAGCCCGTTCGAACGGGGAGCCGCGCGACCGGAAGGAATTCCCCATGCGCACCAAGGCCTTCATCGGCGCTGCCGCCACCCTCGCGACCGCGGCCCTCCTCCCCGCCACCGCACCGGCGGGCGCGTCGTCCGCCACTCCGACGCCCTCGGGCCAGGTCACCGTCAACCTGGTCCAGGTCAACGGCTCCGGCTGCCGTCCCGGCAGCGCGTCCGTGGCCGTGTCGCCGGACAACACCGCGTTCACGGTGACGTACAGCGAATACCTGGCCCAGGTCGGCAAGGGCGCCAAACCGGTCGACTTCCGCAAGAACTGCCAGCTGGGCCTGCGCGTGAACGTCCCGCAGGGCTACACGTACGCCGTCGTCCAGGCCGACTACCGCGGCTTCCTCAGCCTGGAGCGGGGCGCGTCCGCGACGCAGAAGGCCAGCTACTACTTCCAGGGGATGTCCGGTACGGACCGCCGCAGCCAGGCGTTCTGGGGACCGCGCAAGGGCGACTGGCAGGTGAGCGACCGCACGGGCATCGAGGCCCTGGTGTACGCCCCCTGCGGCACCACCCGGAACTTCAACATCAACACCGAGCTGCTGGTGAACGGCGGGAACTCCGACACCGAACGGACCAACAGCTTCATGGCGATGGACTCCACGGACGGCAGCTTCAACACCAAGTACCACTTCGCCTGGAAGAAGTGCCCGGTGCGCTGAGCGCCCACCCCCTGAGCCCTGCCGGTGACCGCTTGCGCGAGGGTCACCGGCAGACGCATGTCTCAGGCGGTCAGGAATGCCCGGAGGGAGGCCTTCAGGTTGTTGACGAAGGCGTCGCGGGTGGGGGTGTCGACGCGGTCGAGGGAGAGGTAGGGGTTGAGGTCCTCCAGCTCGACCAGGAGGAGGGCGCCGTCCTGGGTGCGGCAGGCGTCGACGCGCTGGATGCCGTGGGCGAGGGTGTTCCAGGCGATGAAGCGGTCGGCGAAGGCCAGGTCGGCTGCGGTGGGTTCGTACGGGACGAGTTCCCAGCGGCGGTCCGGGTCGGGGGCGTACAGGGCGTACTGGAAGGCGTCGTCGATGTACGTGAAGGAAACCTCGTACCGGAAGTCGACGCGGGGCTGGATGAGGTTCGCGCCGGTGGCCAGGGGCGGCAGGGCCTCGCGCGGGACGAATTCCAGGCCTATGGAGTCCGCGCCCGCCTTCGGCTTCACCGCGTAGAGGTCGGTGTCGGGCAGCGCGGGCAGGTCGTCGAGGCGGTCGACGGTGGGGATGACCGGCAGGCCCTCGGCGGTGAGGTCGAGGAGGTACTGCTTGCCCGCCATGTCGGCGCGGCCGGTGAGGGGGTTGTAGACGCGGACGCCGTCGGCGAGGGCGCGGGTGCTGAAGGCGTCGTAGGCGTGCCGGTAGTGAAGGACGGGGCCGGTGTTGCGGACGAGGACCGCGTCGAAGGCGTCCATGAGGGCGGCGGCGTCCAGCGGGTGGCACAGGGCGACGTCGAAGTCCTCGCGCAGCCGGGCGGAGAGGTGGAGGTCCTCGTCGCAGTAGCGCCGTCCGCGCGCCGGGTAGGCGAGGTCGCTGACGTGCAGGAGGCGGGGCCTGCGGTGGGGGCGCGTGGGCACGATGGGGCTCCTGGGGTACCTGGGGTTGCGGGTGTTCACCCTATCGGCGGATGCGAACATGCTGGTCAGAGGGTTGGTGTGCGGTGTGGTTGACCTTGCCCCTGGGGCAGGGCACAGCATCGGGGGCGTCGGGCCGGAAGGGCTCGGTGCGGGGAGGAGAGGGCTCGTGGGGGCTGCGGACGCGGAGCTGTGGACGATCGGGGCGTTCGCGCGGGCGTCCCGGCTGTCGCCGAAGGCGCTTCGGCTGTACGACGAGTTGGGGCTGCTGCCCCCGGTGCGGGTCGATCCGGTCACCGGGTACCGCTTCTACGCGGCCGGACAGTTGGAGCGGGCGCGTCTGGTGGCGTGGCTGCGGCGCCTCGGGATGCCCCTGGCGCGTATCCGCGAGGTGTGTGCGCGGGACGCGGCGGGGGCGGCCGAGCAGGTGCGGGCGTACTGGGCGGAGGTCGAGGCCGACACCGCACAGCGCCGGGACCTGGCCCATTTCCTCGTCGGTCAGCTCGCGAGGGAGGACAGCGTCATGGGGACGACGGCTCCGCTGGAGATGCGGTACGCCGCCCTGTCGGACGCGGGGCGGGTGCGGGAGAGCAACCAGGACACGGCGTACGCGGGAGCCCGGCTGCTGGCCGTGGCCGACGGGTTCGGGGCGGCGGGGGCGCCCGCGGGGGCCGCGGCGGTGGAGGTGCTGCGGCGGCTGGAGCCCGGGAGCGGCTCGGCAGGTGGTGTCGTCTCGGCCGGCGGTGTGCTGAACGCGCTGGAGGACGCCGTCGAGGAGGCACGGCGTGCGATACGGGAAGCGGCGGGGCAGCGCGGGGAGGAGGAGGCAGGGTCTGCGGGGGCGGCGGGGACCACGCTCACCGCGATGTTGTGGACGGGGTCGCAGCTGGCGCTCGTGCACATCGGGGATTCGCGGGCGTATCTGCTGCGGGACGGCGGGCTGTTCCAGATCACCACCGATCACACGGTGGTGCGGGCGCTGGTGGAGGAGGGACGGCTGACCGAGGAGGAGGCCGCCTCACATCCTCAACGGGCCCTGCTGGCACGGGCGTTGACGACGGATGAGCAGGCTCCGGCCGTGGCTGCCGAGGTGCGGGTGCAGGACGCGCTGCCGGGCGACCGGTATCTGCTGTGCTCGGACGGGTTGTCGGCGGTGGTCCCCACCCGCGAGATCCGCGAGGTGCTGACGGGGGTCGCGGACCCCGATACGGCGGTACGGGAACTGGTGGACCGGGCGAACGCGCTCGGCGGGCCGGACAACGTCAGCTGCGTGGTCGCCGACGTGCACCTTTCGGGAGTTGACGCCACCGTCCCGGAGGCGGATGCGGGGTGAGGAGCCGGGCCGCCGAGGTGCGGGGCCGGGCAAGCGGGAGAGTGGGGCCGAGGGCGTACGAGGAGGGCGCAAGGTGCCGGACCCGGGCGACCGTCCGGGTGAGCCGGACCGTCGGTGGGGCGGCCTGCCGGACCGCTTGCGCACCCCCGCCGCCTGCGCGCCCGGGGCCGCCGCCCACTCCAGGTTCCGCTCCCTCAGCCCTCCTCGGGCGCGATGCGGGACAGCAGCCGCAAGGCCCCCGGGAGGCGGAGCACGGTCACGTCGATGACCGCGCTCAGGCTCGCGGCCATGGCCGCGGAACGTTCGCGCGGGCCCTGGCCCCGGAGCGCGTGCGCCCGGTGGAACTGATCGCGACCCGTCCGGCAGCTCGCTGCGGGCATCGGCCCGATTCGTACGGGAGACTCCCGACCCGGCGGGCCCGGAGCCGAGCCGTCGGCCGCCCCGGATACGATCTTCGTTCGATTCCGGGGCGGCCCGCCCGAACTGTGGGGAGCGTACGAACATGGCGAAGGCGGACGGCGGCGACCGGTGGGCGGACGAGCGGCAGGCGGGTGACCCCGCGCTCGCGCTGAGGGTCCGTCACGTGCTGGGCGAGCCCGGGAACTTCCACACCGTGTCGGTGGCGCTCCTCGACGCCGAGGGGACGCGCTTCGCCTCGCTCGGCACCGACCGCGCCGACGCCCGGGGGCCCGCGACGCCGGACACCTCCTTCGAGACCGGTTCGGTGGCAAAGGTCTTCACCGGGATGCTGCTGGCCTCGGCGGACGTGCCGGAGGACCGGCCCGTGTCCGCGCTCCTGCCGGACGTGCGCTTCGCGAGCGCCGACGTCGGGTCGGCCACGCTCGCCGAACTCGCCTCGCACCGCTCCGGGTTGCCGCGTCTGCACCTGCGGGAGGGCCTGGCCACCAACCTCCGGCTGGCCCTGACGATGCTGCGCGGGCGCGATCCGTACCGGGCCATGGGCGTCGGAGACTTCCTGGCCCGGACCGCCGAGGTGCGCCCGGCGCAGGCACGCGGAGTCTTCGCGTACTCGAATCTCGGCATGTCACTGCTCGGCCAGGCCCTCGGCGGAGGGGTCACGGGCGGCTACCCGGCCCTGCTGGAACGGGAGTTGCTCGCGCCGCTCGGCATGCGGGCCACCGAGGTGCGTACGTCGTACGATCCCGTCGCGTCCTTCGCCGGACCGCACGCGCGCGGCGGCAAGGCGCTCACCCCGTGGATCTCCGAGGGGTACGCGCCTGCGGGCGTCGGCGTGCGGTCGACGGCGCGGGACCTGTCGCTGCTGGTACGGGCGGTGCTGGACGGGAGCGCGCCCGGCGTGGACGCCGCCCGGCCCCGGTACGACGCGGAGGGCGGGAGCCGGGTCGGGTTCGGCTGGATGACCTCGGCGCTCGACGGACGCGAGCTGACCTGGCACAACGGGGCGACGGGCGGCTCCCGCTCCTTCGTGGGTCTGGACCGGGAGCGCGGGCGGGGTGTCGTGCTGCTCAGCAACACGGGCCAGGACCTGGACGCGGCCGGGGCCCGGCTCGTACGGGAAGACGCCTGATCCGGCGGCTGATGAAGGCGGACGCCTGATTCAGCGGCGGCCCAGGACCACTCCCCTGCCCGCGTAGAAGCGCTCCAGGTCCGACCACGGGATGCGGGCGAACTCCTGGGAACGGCCGTGGAATCCGGACGGGTTGTGGACCAGGAGGGCTTGCGCGTCGTACCCGACGGCGAGGACCAGGTGGCCTCCCCTGGCCGGTGGCGCGGTCGGCGCCAGTTCCCGTACGGACGGATGCACCGAGAGCATCAACAGCCGCCCCCGGGAGAGGAGTTCACGGATCGCCGAGGCCGGGAGGCCGGGGCGGGACTCGGCGGTGAGGCGGGGCCAGGTGGCCTCGACGTGGCGGGCGAACGGGGCGTAGATCAGCCCGTCGAGGCCGCCGTCCGCGCGCCGGACGTACGCACCCGCCTCGACGCACCCGGCGGCCAGCTCCATGGCGGTGGGGACGGGCAGTTCCCAGTGGGCGAGGCACATGCGCAGGCAGGCCATGCCGCACAGCCGCCAGGACCACCAGTCGTACTCCTGCGGCGACGCCGCCCCGTACGCCTGCCACAACGGGTCGTCGGTGGCCGGGAGCTGGTGGGTGACGATGCTCTCGGCGAGTTCGGGCGTGGCCCACTGGGAGAAGTACGGGACCGGGTGGACGAGAGCGGGGAGGGCGGGAGCCGAGGTGCGCATGGGGACTCATTGTGCCGTGGCGCGCACGGGGGTGGTGGTGCGGGTGGTGTGGGCGAGGCGGGCGGTGCGGGAGGGGACGTCGACCGTGTAGGCGTCGACGGTCATCGCGCGGTCGGAGACCTTGACCACCATGAAGCCGTGGTCGGAGAAGTTCTGCCAGGTGGCGGGGTGTTTCCCGTGGGCCTTGCCGTCGCCGGACTTCGAGGAAGCGCCGCAGACGATCTGCCGGGTTCCGGCGGTGCGGGTGGTGGGCTCCAGGAGCTGGAGGGTGTGGTCGTGGCCGGAGAGGATGAGGTCGGCGCGGCCGACGACGACCTCTTCGTAGAGCTCCTTGAGGTGGATGCCGCGGGTGTAGTGGCCGATCAGGAAGCCGTCGTACGTTCCGGCGCTGCCGTGCTTGCCGTTGTTCAGGTAGGGGTGGTGGCCGATGACGACCTTCCAGCGGGCCCGGGATGCCTCAAGGGCGCTGTCGAGCCAGGCGCGTTGGGCGCGCATGTAGGGGCCGTTCCAGGAGTAGTGCGGGTCGAGCTGGGCGACGGTGGAGGCGACCGGGTTCGTGTCGAGGGCGAAGAACTCGATCACGGGGTCGGCGCCGCCGGCGGGCAGGGCGGCGGTGTAGTAGCGGCTGGGCATGTACCAGCGGCGGGAGGAGCGGGCGTAGGAGACCTCGCGGTCGCCGCGCGAGGGGTCGCCGCCGCTGCCGGGGAGCAGGCCCGAGCAGTCGTGGTTGCCGAGGACCATCAGCCAGGGCATGTCGAGGCCGGTGTTGGGTTCCTCGAACTTGGTGCGGAACTCGTCGTCGGTGTCGGACTCGGGGCCGTTCTCGTAGATGTTGTCGCCGAGGCCGACGGCCAGGCCGATGCCTTCGCGGCGGCAGACCTCGCGGGCCGCGGCGGCCACGGCGTACTGCTCCTCCTTGCCGGTGCCCGCGTCGCCGGTGACGAGGATCGCGAACTCGCCCTGACTGTTGGGGCGTTGGGGGAAGGGGAACTTCTCCACGCTCGCCGTACGGGGCCGGGTGGCGTCCGTGGCGCGGGGCTCGGCGGCGGCCGCCGAGCCCGGCAGTGCGGCGAGCGCCGCACCGGCGGCGGCACCGCCGAGCAGCGCGCGCCTGCGTACCGTTCCCATGGCGCGGACGCGCTCGCCCACGGGGCCTTCGGCCAGCTCGGGCTCGGCGCGCAGCCACTGGGCCTCGGTGAGGTCGGGGTGGGGCGGGATGAGGTCGTCGTCGCACATGGATGCGTTGTCCCACATCACGGCGGAAGGGCGGAAGTCCGGAGGGCGAACACGGGGCGGAGGTATGGGGGCGAGTTTGTGCACGGGCCGGCTCCGGGGCCGTTTTGCCCCGGAACCGGCCCGTGCCGTGCAGGTCAGGGGGTGGCGGAGGCGGATCCGGGGTGGCCGGGGGCGAGGAAGGCGACGAGGTCGCCGGGGTCGGCGCCGGGTTCCGGGAGGACCTCGTGCCAGCCGAGGCGCCGGTAGAAGGCCACGGCGTCGGGGGCGGAGCGGGCGGTGAGCAGCCAGACGCGGCCGTCCGGGGCGGCCCCGTCGCAGAGGGCGGCGAGGAGGCGGCGGCCGAGGCCGGTGCCGCGGGCGCGGGAACGTACCGCCAGCTCGTCCACCTCGAAGGCACCCACCAGAAGCGGGCCGAGGCGGGGGCCGAGCTGGGCGGCGACGCGGGCGTAGGAGCGGTCCGTGGGGAACGGGTCGGGGGTGGTCCAGCCGGTGGCGAACCCCTCCGCGCCGGGGCCGCCGTCGCGGGCGGGAGCGAGGACCGCACGGAAGCCGGGGCGGAGGCGGTCCGCGTCGAGGCGCTTGCGGAAGGCGGGGGCGGCGTCCGCGGGCTCGTTCCAGGGCGGGGCGGTGAAGACGTCGGCGTAGACGGAGACGAGATCGTCGGCGCGTTCGGTCACGTTCGAACGGTGGATGCGCATGCGCGGACGGTAACGAAGATTTCCCCAAAATATTTCTGCAAAAATACTTTTGCAGAGTGGGAGCTCGTCCTACGCTGCTGCACATGGTCAGCGAAGAGCGGGAAGAGCAGGCGGAGCAGCCTCCGCACCAGGGCGCGGGGCGCGATCGCGTCCTCGATCCGACGCAGGACACGGCGGCCCTCAAGGCCCTCACCCACCCCTTGCGCATCCGGCTGCTCGGGCTGCTGCGGCAGCACGGGCCGGGCACGGCGAGCGAGCTGGCGGCCCGGACCGGGGAGTCGTCCGCCTCGACCAGCTACCACCTGCGGGTGCTGGCGAAGTACGCGTTCGTCGAGGAGGCGGAGCACAAGGACGGGCGGGAGCGGCGCTGGCGGTCGGCGCACGACGTGACGCGCTGGAACAACGAGGCGATGCGCTCGGACCCGGCGGGCAGCGCCTTCCTGGACTTCTCCCACCGCCAGCAGATCGCCCATCTGCAGTCGGCGCTGGTGCAGCACGAGACGGACATGGCGGAGGGGCTGCTCGGCCCCGACTGGGCGGAGCCGTCCGGCATCAGCGACCTGATGCCGCGCCTGACCCCGGAGTCGGTGACGGAACTGCTGCGGGCCTTCGAGGAGAAACTGACGGCGCTCGCCACGCGCGACGACGGCGACCCGCGCGCCGAACAGGTCGTCGTGCTCGCTGCCACCCTTCCGCTGGCCCGACGCAACTCCCCTTCCCAGAACGCCACTTCGGACACAGGTGACGGTGCATCATGAAAACTTCCCCCGACGTCCTGCGGACCGCGCGCCGCCGCTATGTCACCGTCAACCTGCTGTTCTGGCTTCCGACGGGCCTGAGCTTCGGCACGGCCGTGCTGCTCTTCACCGAGCGCGGTCTGAGCCTGGCCGCCGTCGCCGCCTGCTTCGCCGCGCACTCGATCACCGCCGCCGTGCTGGAGCTGCCCACCGGCGGGCTCTCCGACGTCCTGGGGCGGCGCCCGATCCTCGCGCTGGCCGGGGTCTTCAACGTCGCCGCCCTGCTCCTCCAGTCCGTGGTCTCCTCCCCCGCGATGCTCGCCCTCAGCATGGCGCTGGTGGGCGCGGGCCGTGCCCTGTCCAGCGGCCCGGCGGAGGCCTGGTACGTCGACACGGTGCAGGCCCACTCCGGGCCCGACGCCGACCTGCGCACCGGACTGGCGCGCGGCAGCACCGCCGTCGCCGTCGCCCTCGCGGTGGGCACCCTGACGGGCGGCGCGATCCCGTGGCTGCTCTCGCTCGGCCCCGACCTCGGGGCGCAGCTGGCGGAGGCGACCGGCGGGCTGCTGGTCCCCATGTCCGTACCGAGGTTGCTGGGCGCGGCCGTCGCGGTCGGTTTTGTGCTGTACGTGCTCTCCGCGCTGCGGGAGCCGCCGCGCGAGCCGAGCACGCTGGGCCAGGTGGTGCGCGGTGTTCCGGCGACGGTGCTCCAGGGCCTGAAGCTGGGGACGCACGAGGCGACCGTCCGCCGGGTGCTGCTGGGCTCGGCCGCGGCCGGGGCCGGGCTCGCCGCGATGGAACTGCTGGTGCCCGGCCGGGCGGCGGGAGTCACCGGTTCGCTGGAGTCGGGGGCGGTGCTGTACTCCGTACTGAGCTGCGCGGGATTTGTCCTGTCGGGCTTCGGCAGTTCGCTGGCGCCGCTGGTGGCACGCCTGACCCGCAGCGGGGAGCGGGCGGTGCTGGTCAGCTTCGCCCTGGGGGTGTGCGGACTGGTGCTGCTCGCGGTGACGGCACGGTCGACGGTGCCGGTGGCGCTGGGGCTCGCGGTGCTCGGCTTCGGGATCTTCTACCTGGGGCTCGGGGCGGCGGGGCCGAACGAGAACGAGTTGCTGCACCGCCGGGTGACGAGCGCGCAGCGGGCGACGGCCCTGTCGGTGCAGTCGCTGGCGCTGCAGATTTCGGCGGGGCTGAGCGGGGTGGTCATGGGTGCCATGGCGGCGGGCGCCGGACCGTGGCTGCTGGCGGCCGGTGTGCTGATGCTGGGGACATTGCTGTGGGTACGGGCTGCCGTCGGCGGGGGTACCGTCCAGCCCCCTCCGGCGGAGCACACCGAGGAGGCGGACGCAGTGGCGGCGGCGCGGGGGTAGGGGCCGGTGGACGGGGCTGCGGTGGCGTGGCCCCGGAGCCCGGTGAGGGGCGCGTGCCTCGGGGCGGTGGAGCCCCGGTGCCCACCCTGGTGTCCGGGCGGGGGCGCCTGCCCGGCGGCCGTGAAGCCCCGGCACTGTGCGAGGCGCTGTCCCCCACCGGGAGGGGCCGTCCGGCCCCGGGGCTACGCGAGATCCAGCTCCGCCACTACCTGGTCGCCGCTCGTCTCCCCCGTGAGGCGGAAGCCCAGGGTCCGGTAGAAGGCCTCGGGGCCGTCCGGGCCCGGGTGGTGGGTGACCGTCAGTCAGGTGCCGCCGCGGCGGCGGATCTCGGCGGCCACGGCCTCCACCGCGAAGCGGCCGTAGCCTCGGCTCTGCTCGCCCGCGGCGACGTTCAGGCGCCAGAGGCCGGAGCGTATGTCGCGGCCCGTGCCGTCTCCCGCGAAGTCGAGGTCCAGGAAAGCCATGAGGAAGGCGACGGGCCGGTCGCCGTCCAGGACCAGACGCGGCCAGGCGCACTCCCCGTGGGCGTACGCCTCGGCGAGGGACTTCACGACCGGGGCGACGAGACGCGCCTGGTCGGGGCGCACCTCGATGCCGAGCGCGGCGTCGATGTTGCCCGGGGTGATCTCTTCGAGGCGGAGGCCCTCGGCAGGCTGCGGGGAGGGGTTCGGGTTCGTCATGGCAGCACCGTACAAAGCCCGGGCACGTGGTTTTCCGCCCGGACACCGCCCCCACTCCCCCGCACCTGCTGACCCGTACGCCTCAACAGGGCACGATGACCCCCGGGACACCCCCGAACACGCCTGCCCGACAAAGGAGTTGGCAGATGACCTCCACGCCGCCCACCGACACGGCCCGCACCGACACTGCCACCGGCCGCCCGGCCGCCGCCCCGGCCCCCGCCGACCGGATCGCGATCGACACCAGCAGGCCGCATCCCGCCCGCGTCTACGACTGGTTCCTCGGCGGCAAGGACAACTACCCCGTGGACGAGGAACTGGGCCGCCAGATCGTCGCCCTGGAGCCGCAGACCAAATACTGCGCCCGGCACAACCGCTGGTTCATGCAGCGCGCCACCCGCCACCTGGCCAGGACCGGCACCCGCCAGTTCCTGGACATCGGCACCGGCATACCCACCGCCCCCAACCTGCACACCGTCGCCCAGCGCGTGAATCCCGAGGCCCGCGTCGTCTACGTCGACAACGACCCGATCGTCCTCGCCCACGCGGAGGCGCTGCTGACCAGCACCCCCGAGGGCGCGACCGCCTACCTCCAGGCCGACGCCCGCGAACCCGACCGCATCGCCGAACTCGCCCGCGACGTCCTGGACTTCACCGAGCCGGTCGCGGTGTCGCTGATCGCGCTGCTGCACTTCATCCCGGACGCGGACGGGGCGTACGACGTGGTGGGCAAACTGGTGGACGCGCTGCCGTCCGGGAGCCATCTCGTACTGACGCAGCTGTCCGCCGACTTCGATCCCGTACGCACCCGGCAGGCGGTCGAGATGTACCGGGCGGGCGGGGTGACGCTCGTGCCCCGCACGCGGGAGGAGACGGAGCGGTTCTTCACGTCGGCCGGGCTCGACCTGGTGGACCCGGGGATCGGCTGGCTGCCGGACTGGCAGCCGCACCTGGGCGTGGACGAGGAGCGCGACGGGACGCCGGTGCCGCTGTACGCGGGAGTGGGCCGCAAGCCGTAGCCGCCCGAGGGGGTCCGGTGCGGATGCGGCAGGATGACGTCCGCACCGGACGGCCCGTCAGGAACGGTCTCCGCCCCGGTGTGCCCGTACGACCAAAATGAGCAGGGTGACCAAGGTGACGACACCTCATATATGCCGCCCTCAGGGGCAATTCGACCACGGAGCCCCGGTGGTGCCGTCGATCCGGGGGGCGTACTGATGGAGCGCGCTCTGGCAGTGGGCGACCTGATCGTCGCCGGAATCGCGGTGGCCGCCGGCCTCCTCGCCGCCCTCCTGCTGCGGATGATGCTGCGCTGGCTGGGCGAGCGGGCCAGCCGCACCCGGTGGGGCGGCGACGACATCATGGTGGACGCGGTACGGACCCTGGTTCCGGTCGCCGCGGTCGCGGCCGGTGTCGCGGTGGCCGCCGCGGCGCTGCCGCTAACCGCCCGTACCGGACAGAACGTGTCGCGGGTGCTCACCGCCCTGCTGATCATGGCGGCCACCCTCACGGCGGCCCGGATGGCGACCGGGCTGGTGCGGTCGGTGGCGCAGTCCCGGTCCGGCGTGGCCGGGTCGGCGACGATCTTCGCGAACATCACGCGGGTCGTGGTGATCGCGATGGGCTTCCTGGTGCTGCTCCAGACGCTGGGCGTCTCGATCGCCCCGCTGCTGACGGCGCTCGGCGTCGGCGGCCTGGCGGTCGCCCTCGCCCTCCAGGACACCCTGGCGAACCTCTTCGCGGGCGTGCACATCCTGGCGTCGAAGACGGTCCGGCCCGGCGACTACATCCGGCTGAGCAGCGGGGAGGAGGGCTACGTCGTCGACATCAACTGGCGCAACACCGTCGTGCGCCAGCTCTCCAACAACCTGGTGATCATCCCGAACGTCCAGCTCGCGGGCACCAACATGACCAACTACAGCCGCCCCGAACAGGAGCTCCAGATCAACGTGCAGGTCGGCGTCGCCTACACCAGCGACCTGGAGCACGTCGAGCGCGTGACGACGGAGGTCGTCGCGGAGGTCATGAAGGAGATCACCGGCGCGGTGCCCGAGCACGAGCCCGCGGTGCGCTTCCACACCTTCGGCGACTCCCGGATCGGGTTCACGGTGATCCTGGGCGTGGGCGAGTTCAGCGACCAGTACCGGATCAAGCACGAGTTCATCAAGCGGCTGCACCAGCGGTACCTCGCCGAGGGCATCCGTGTGCCGGCCCCGGCGCGGAACGTGACCGTGGTGCAGGGCGAGCCCCTGCCCGAGATCGTCCCGCTGCTCTCCCCGGGCATCCCGCAGCAGCGCCGGGGCGCGCCGACACCGGAGCAGACCGCCCCGTAGTCCCTCGCGCTCCGCGTCCTTCGGGGCGCGGGGCGCAGGCGGTTCGGACCTCGGGTGAAGGTGGGGTATTGTTCTCATGCGCGCCCAGCCAGGGGGAAAGCCCAG
Organism: Streptomyces sp. NPDC087440; assembly: GCF_044744005.1. NCBI lineage: Bacteria > Bacillati > Actinomycetota > Actinomycetes > Kitasatosporales > Streptomycetaceae > Streptomyces > Streptomyces sp. NPDC087440. The sequence continues at coordinate 157,497 of NZ_JBIUXN010000017.1, forward strand.
GTCAGGCGCGCACCGGGACGTGGCGCAGCTTGGTAGCGCACTTGACTGGGGGTCAAGGGGTCGCAGGTTCAAATCCTGTCGTCCCGACCAGCGATTTGTCGCAGGTCGGAGCCCGTATCAGAGCATTCTGATACGGGCTTTTCCGCGTTCATCTCTACGTTTGTCTCCGCGTTCATTTCCGCGTTTCCGGGAGGAAAGATGGCTGACGGCACGGGCAGGCGGCGCGACCGGGACGACGAGGGGCGGGCGCGGAACGCGCGGCCGCGGGACGGGCTCGGCAGGCCGCTTCCGTACGGGACTCCGGGGGTGGAGCGGCAGCCGGAGGGGGTGGTCCGCTCCCCCGAGGAGTCGGTGCGGGAGGCACAGCGGCTGCTGGACGCGGGGATGCCGTTCCATGCGCACGAGGTGTTCGAGGACGCGTGGAAGGCGGGACCGGAGGGCGAGGCTCCGTTGTGGCGGGCGCTGGCGCAGGTGGCGGTGGGGCTGACGCATGCGGCGCGCGGGAACGCGACGGGTGGCGCACGGTTGCTGCTGCGCGGGGCGGAGGGGCTGGCCTCGTACGCGGGCGCGGACCACGGGATGGATCTGCGGCACGTGGTGGCGTGGGCGCGCGGGCTCGCCGGGCGGGTCGCGGCGCCCGGGGGCCCGGTGGTGGATGCCCGGGTGGAGGCGCCGCAGCTGCGGGGCGGCGAGGAGCGGGGCGTCTGCCGCCTCCCGCGCGGCGAGGAGCGGCTGCGCCCGAACGCCTAGGCCGGGGCTCGCCGCGGGTCAGGCCTCGGCGAGGAGGACGACCTCCAGGGTCCGGGGGCCGTGCACGCCCTCGACCCGGTCCAGTTCGATGTCGCTCGTCGCCGAGGGGCCCGAGATCCAGGTCAGCGGGCGGGTCGGGTCCAGGCGGGGCATGGCCTGCGGGAGGGACGCGACGACCTGGGAGGGGGCGCGGACCACGCAGATGTGGTGGTCGGGGACCAGGGTGAGGCGGCGGCGTCCCTGGTCGGGGCCGCCGTCGAGGACGATCGTGCCGGTTTCCGCGACGGCCAGGGCGCAGCCGGTGACCACGCTCTCCACCTGGTCGAGGTCGGCCGCGGTGAGGGCCGCGCGGTCGTGGATGCGCGTCGGGTCGGCGGCGGAGAGCCAGTGCGGGGGCAGCTGCGGGGGGACCAGGACGGAGGCCGAGCCGCGTTCCGCGAGCAGGCGCATCAGGAGGTGCGCGATGTCGTCCTCGGTGGTGCGGTGGACGATCGCCCGGTAGTCGACGAGGTTCTCGTGCAGCAGGTCCAGGACGGCTGCCGGGTCGTCGGGGGTGTGGGTCGTGGCGTACGAACGGGTGGGCTCGGGCGTCTCGGGGGCGTCGGCGAGGGCCCGGCGGATGCGGGCGAGGACGCGGTCGCGGCCGGACGTGCTCGCGGCGGGCCGGGGCTCGGGGGTGTGGGGCTCGGGGGTGTGGGGCCGAGGCTCGGGGGTGTGGGGCTCGGGGGTGTGGGGCCGAGGCTCGGGGGTGTGGGGCTCGGGGGTGTGGGTGCTCATGAGGTGCGGTTCCTCTTCCACCAGTCCCGGAAGGGTGCGGCGGGCAGTTCGGGCAGGTCGCGGGTGTTGGTCCAGGCGGCGGCGCCGGGGAGGCGGCGGGGGTGGGCCTTGCGGGTCAGGGAGGCGGCGCGTTCGGCGGCGGTCAGGGCGGCGGGGTGGTTGAGGACCCAGCCGGACGCCTTCATCACGGCCTTCTCCAGGCGGTGGCCCCTGCCGCCCTGTTCGGCGACCTTCTCGCGGAGGTGGACCAGGACCTCGGGGATGTCGATGGCCACCGGGCACACCTCGTAGCAGGCGCCGCAGAGGGAGGAGGCGAAGGGGAGGGAGGCGTCCACCTCCGATGCGGTGCCCCGGAGTTGGGGGGTGAGGATCGCACCGATGGGCCCGGGGTAGACGGAGCCGTAGGCGTGGCCGCCGGCCCTTTCGTACACCGGGCAGACGTTGAGGCAGGCGGAGCAGCGGATGCAGCGCAGGGTCTGGCGGCCGACCTCGTCGGCGAGGACGTCGGTGCGGCCGTTGTCGAGGAGGACCAGGTGGAAGGAGTGCGGGCCGTCGCCGTCGGTGGTGCCGGTCCAGGTGCTGGTGTACGGATTCATCCGCTCGGCGGTCGATGACCGGGGAAGCACCTGGAGGAACACTTCGAGGTCCCGCCAGGTGGGGACGACCTTCTCGATGCCGACGACGGAGATCAGGGTCTCGGGGAGGGTCAGGCACATGCGGCCGTTGCCCTCGGACTCGACGACGACCAGGGTGCCGGTCTCGGCGACCATGAAGTTCGCGCCCGAGATGCCGACCTTGGCCCGGAGGAATTTCTCGCGCAGGTGCAGGCGGGCGGCCTCGGCGAGGTCGGCGGGGCGGTCGGTGAGGTCGTCGGGGGCCGGGCGGCCCCATGCGCTCATCGTGCGGGTGAAGATCTCGCGGATCTCGCCCCGGTTGCGGTGGATGGCCGGAACCAGGATGTGGGAGGGACGGTCCTCGCCGAGCTGGACGATGAGCTCGGCCAGGTCGGTCTCGTACGCGGCGATGCCCTCGGCCTCCAGGGCCTCGTTCAGGCCGATCTCCTGGGTGGCCATGGACTTGACCTTGACGACCTCCCGCTCCCCGGTCGCCTTCACCAGCTCCGTGACGATCCGGTTGGCCTCGTCGGCGTCCGCCGCCCAGTGGACGGTGCCGCCCGCCGCCGTGACGGCCTCCTCCAGCTGGAGGAGGTAGCGGTCCAGGTGGCGGAGGGTGTGGTCCTTGATCTGCTTTCCGGCCTCGCGGAGGTCGGCCCAGTCGTCCAGCTCGGCGACCGCTTTGGCGCGTTTGTCGCGGATGGTGCGGGTCGCGTGCTGGAGGTTGGCGCGCAGGGTGGTGTCCCGGACGGCGGCGTGGGCCGCACGAGGGAAGGACGGCATGCCCAGATACGTACTGTTCGCGCCATTCTTGTAGCTGGTTCCTGAGGTGGGGGCGCTCACAGCAGGGGCTCCTCTTCGGTACTGGCCAGGATTTCGGCGAGGTGCAGGGCGCGCTGCGGGGAGCCCTGGCGGCGGAGCATGCCGCCCAGGTGCATCAGGCAGGAGTTGTCCGCGCCGCACAGGACCTCCGCCCCCGTGGACCGGGCATTGCGGAGCTTGTCCTCGCCCATCGCGGCGGAAACATCGGAGTTCTTCACGGCGAAGGTACCGCCGAAGCCGCAGCACTCATCGGCCCCGGGGAGCTCCTTCAGCTCCAGCCCCTTGACCGCTTCGAGCAGCTTCCGGGGGCGCTCGCCCAGGCCCAGCATGCGCAGCCCGTGGCAGGAGGGGTGGTAGGTGACGGTGTGCGGGAAGTACGCGCCGACGTCGGTGACGCCCAGGACGTCGACCAGGAACTCGGTCAGTTCGTACGTGTGCGGGACGAGCGAGGCGGCGGCCCCGGCGAGGTCGTCGCCCCGTCCCTCCTTGGCCTGGAGGCGTCCGATGCGCGGATAGTTGTCGCGGATCATCGCGGCGCAGGAGCCGGAGGGGGTGACCACGTAGTCGTAACCGCGGAAGGCGGCGGCGGTCCTGCGGACCAGCGGTTCGGTGTCGCGGCGGTAGCCGGTGTTGTACTGCGGCTGCCCGCAGCAGGTCTGTGCGGCGGGGAAGTCGACCTGGACCCCGAGCCGCTCCAGCAGCTTCACGACGGCAATTCCGGTGGACGGAAACGCCGCGTCGTTGACGCAGGTGACAAAGAGTGCGACGCGCATAGGTCGGATGATAGGCGGGTCAGGGTTCCCCGGATAGGCCGTGATCAAGATCGCGTGATCACGTTTGCGCATCCGCGCCACGAGCTGCCCGTGTGCACCGCGCATCGGCCGGACGCACAGGAGTGCGGATCGGCCGGACGTACGGAAGGGCGTCCTCCAGGTGGGGGAAATCCGGGCGAAATGCCCGCTCCCGGGGGAGAGATGTCCCCCAGGGGTACCCTTGGGGATTCCACTGGGCCCGCCCGGCGGCCCGCGCACCGTCTCGTCACCTTGTCCGGGGGCTCCGCGCGCGTCGGGGTCGGCCCGGGCCGGGAAGAGTGGCTCAGGTCACTTCAGAAAAGGCGTAACGAAACAATGCGGGTGCGCGATGACCTGACAGGTGCCGTCGCGCAGCCAAGCCTTCCGCCCCGCGGAACGAGGCCTGGCTACGGCCTCGCTCCCGCCATTCACACTTGTATTTCTCGCTACGAGAGGCTCTTCGTGTCGCTCAGTCCGTCCCGCCCGTTCCCTCAGGAGATCGCCGAATCGCCGTCCTTGGTCTCGCTCATCGAGCGCGGCCGGGACCAGGGCCACATCAATGGCGACGACGTCCGCCATGCCTTCGAAGCGGACAGCATCCCTGTCGACCAGTGGAAGCGGGTCCTGCGCAGCCTGAACCAGGTCCTCGACGAAGAGGGTGTGACGCTGATGGTGACGGCGGCCGCCGCCGCCAAGCCCGCGAAGGCCGCCAAGCGCGCCCCTCGCAAGGCCGCCGCGTCCGGTGAGGCCAAGCCCGCCGTGAAGCGCACCGTGGCCAAGAAGGCCGCCCCGGTCAAGAAGACGACGACGGCCGCCAAGGCCGCCGCCGCCCCCGAGGCCCCGATCGTCGAGGACGAGCTCGACGAGACGACCGCCGCGGCGGAGAAGCCCGCCCCGAAGAAGCGCGCCACCAAGAAGACGGCGGCGAAGAAGACCGCCGCGAAGAAGCAGACGGACGAGTGGGCGGGTGACGGCGAGGAGGAAGAGGAGACCCCCAAGCCCGGCACCGCCGGTTACGTCCTGTCCGACGAGGACGAGGACGACGCGCCGCCGCAGCAGGTCGCGGTCGCGGGCGCCACGGCCGACCCGGTCAAGGACTACCTGAAGCTCATCGGCAAGGTCCCCCTCCTCAACGCCGAGCAGGAGGTGGAGCTGGCCAAGCGCATCGAGGCCGGCCTCTTCTCCGAGCACAAGCTCGACGGCGAGGACGGCGAGGCCACGGAGGAGCTGGAGCCGACCTTCCGCCGCGAGCTGGAGATCCTGGTCGAGGACGGCCGCCGCGCCAAGAACCACCTGCTGGAGGCCAACCTCCGCCTCGTGGTCTCCCTCGCCAAGCGCTACACCGGCCGCGGCATGCTGTTCCTGGACCTCATCCAGGAGGGCAACGTCGGTCTGATCCGTGCGGTCGAGAAGTTCGACTACACCAAGGGCTTCAAGTTCTCGACGTACGCGACCTGGTGGATCCGCCAGGCGATCACCCGCGCGATGGCCGACCAGGCCCGCACCATCCGCATCCCGGTGCACATGGTCGAGGTCATCAACAAGCTGGCCCGCGTCCAGCGCCAGATGCTCCAGGACCTGGGCCGCGAGCCCACCCCGGAGGAGCTGGCCAAGGAACTCGACATGACCCCCGAGAAGGTCATCGAGGTCCAGAAGTACGGCCGCGAGCCCATCTCCCTGCACACCCCGCTGGGTGAGGAGGGCGACAGCGAGTTCGGTGACCTCATCGAGGACTCGGAGGCCGTGGTTCCGGCCGACGCCGTCTCCTTCACCTTCCTCCAGGAGCAGCTGCACTCGGTCCTGGACACCCTCTCGGAGCGCGAGGCGGGCGTCGTCTCGATGCGCTTCGGCCTGGCGGACGGCCAGCCGAAGACGCTGGACGAGATCGGCAAGGTCTACGGCGTGACGCGTGAGCGCATCCGCCAGATCGAGTCCAAGACGATGTCGAAGCTGCGTCACCCGTCGCGCTCGCAGGTCCTGCGCGACTACCTCGACTAAACCTCGCCCGGCTTCTCGGCCGGGAAGGTCAGGTGAAGTGCCTGGGGCGAGCGGTGGATCAGAGTGGGTCGTACGACGACCTGCTGGTCCGCCGCTCGCCCCAGGCGCATGCTCGTCAACGTCACAGTCGGCAGTCTGCGCGTGAACAGCTCCAGGGTGACGCGCAGTTGGGCGCGCCCCAGGTGCGAGCCGGGGCAGCCGTGGGCGCCGTGCCCGAACCCGAGGTGCTTGGCGGGGGCGGTGCGGGCGACGTCGAAGGTGTCGGGGTCCGGGTGGCGGGCGGGGTCGCGGTTGGCCGACCCGTACGCCACGAACACGGCTGTTCCGGCGGGCAGTTCGGTCCCGGAGAGGGTGAGCGTACGCGTGGTGAGCCGCCGGAACCCCTGGATCGGGGTGTCGTAGCGGGCGGCCTCCTCGACGGCGGCGGGGATACGCTCCGGCTCGGCGCACAGCAACTCCCACTGGGCGCGGTCGCGCAGCAGGTGGTGGACGGTGCTGCCGATGAGCGCGGTGGTCGTGAGGTGTCCCGCGATGAGCAGGTTCTGGAACTGCGAGACGATCTCGGCCCGCTGCTCGCGGGTGAGGTCGCCGGTGCCGGGCATCAGGGCGGCCGTCATGCTGGTGATCAGGTCGTCCTGCGGGTGCGCCCGGCGCTCGCGGATGTAGTTGTCCAGCAGGCGCTGGAGGGCGACGACGTCACGGGCAGCAGAAACCTGTTCCTCCTCGGAGAGGGGCCGGAAGAGCAGCTCCTCGGCCCGGCGGCTGCCGTGCACGGCGATCCGGGCGTCCTCTTCGGTCAGCCCGAGGACGCGGCCGATGACGTCGCCGGGCAGCTTCTCGGCGTACTCCCCCATCAGCTCGACCTGCCCGCGGGGCGCGAAGGCGTCGACGAGGGCCTCGGCGCGGGCCCTGGCGTACGGGAGCACGGCATTGAGCCGGGCGACCGAGAGCCCGGAGTTGAGGGGCGCACGGTAGGTGCGGTGGGCTTCGCCGTCGGTGCTCAGTACGGTCCGGAACCCGCCGAGGCCCTTGGCGAACTCCGCGAGGGCGGCCGGGCCGGGACGGACGTCGGGCCGCAGGGCATTCGCAGAAGAAAAGTCCTCGGGGCGTCGCAGGACCTCACGGATGTCGGCATCACGGGCGACGAGCCAGGCATCGAGCTCGGGCACAAAGGTGAGGCCGTCGGCGGCACGGGCGCGGGCGTAGAGGGGGTACGGGTCGCGGTAGAGGGCGTCGAGGCGCTGGTGATCGGCTAAGTCCACGGGCTCATGGTGCACGAGGGGGGCGGGGCGGGGGAAGGGGGATTCCGGCACGGGACGGCGGGGAGGGGGATGGCTGCCCGGAGGGCATGCCATCAGGGGCGCGGGGAACTGCGCGACCAGCCACGACACACCCGCACGGAACCGAGACCACCCCACCCCCGCACAACCACCACTCAGCCCCGCGGGTTCAGGTGAAGGGGCGGGGCCGGGGCGAGCGCCGCAGGCAACCCCGGTGCCGGGTACGGCGCATCAGCCCGACGAACACCGGAACCTCTCCCCCGCCCGTCAGCCCGACGAACACCCGAACACCTCCCCCGCCCGTCAGGGCGACAAGCGCCCGTACACCTCCACCTCCGCCCTCTTCACTCCACCGGCTCCCCAGACGCCAGCCGCACGCGCCCAAGCCCCTTCGACGCCTCGTGCTCGACCCGCACCCGGGTCACGAACTCCTCGATGAAGGGGTCCCCCAGCCGGACCCGCCCGAGCTGATGGTGCTCCTTCGGATCGACGGTGATCTTCGCCGCCGCCGCAGCAGCCACGTCCATCGCCCCGCGCGCCTTCTCGGCGCCCGCCGCGTCCCCGCGCCCGATCGCGGACAGCGCGTCGAGCCCGTACGACATCGAACTGCCCCAGAGCTCCGTGGCGTCCAGCCAGTTGGCGGCGTCGGCGAGGAAGAGCTTGTCCGGCAGGCCGCGCCGCAGCACGTCCGGGACGTGGGCGAGCTCCGACACCACCGGGCGGAAGCCCCGGACCGCGCCGCGCGGATCGGTCGCGTACCGCTTCCAGAAGGCGGTCGTGCGCGGCCCGAAGACCGGCGACTGCGGCTGCCACGGCGTGGTGCCGAAGGTGGGCGCGAGGTGGTTGAGGTCGACGAAGACCTGGACGGCGTCGGCCAACCGGGGGTCGCCGCCCGCCAGGTGGAGGGCTGCCTGCCGACCCGAACGGGTGCGGTCGTAACCCCGGTCGTTCCAGGAGAAGTCGGACATGGTGAAGACGGCGGGCTTGCTGGCCGCCTCCTGGTTCATGGGGTTGGAGATGAGGCCGGTGAGGTGGTCGGAGAGGCCCGGCTCGCGCTTGTCGTAGGGGGCGAGGAGGAGGCGTCCGGCGGTGCGGCCGAAGTCGTTGACCGGGTAGTTGTCCCAGACGAAGACCTTGCGGCCGAAGAGCTCGGAGGCCTTCTTCGCCTGGTCGACGGTGATCGCGGGCGGGACGACGTCCGTGCCCGTCCACATCACCTCGACGGGCTTGTCGAGGGTGGCGCGCAGCACCTGCTTGTACGGGGAGTCCTTGAGGTCGCCGTACTCGGTGGGCACCATCTGGAGCGGCCGCATGCCGGGGTGCGTGGCGACGAAGTCCTTCTGGAGGGTGTTGAGCAGGCTCACCTGCGCCTTGGCGGCGGCCGCCTGGCCGGGCGCCCCGAAGGCCGCCTGGTCGGCGTCGCAGTTCCACTTCGTGTAGCTGATGTCGTCCAGCGGGACGGAGACCGTGCGCACGCCCAGGTCGTACATGGCCTGGAGTTTGGCGGTCAGCGCCCGGGTGTCGGCGGGGTCGGAGTAGCAGATGGACGCGCCGGGCGAGACGGCGAAGGTGAAGCGGACGTGGTTGGCGGCGGCACGTCTCACGAGCGTGCCGAGCCGGTCGAAGACGTCGGCCGGGTAGGGCTCGCGCCACTTGTCGCGGTGGTACGGGTCGTCCTTGGGCGCGTAGACGTACGTGTTCGACTTGACGGCTCCGAGGAAGTCCAGGTGGTCCAGGCGTTCGGCCTGCGTCCACGGCGGCCCGTAGAAGCCCTCGATGGAGCCGCGCAGGGGCATGGACGGGAAGTCGGAGACGGAGGCACCGGCGAGGCGGGCCCGCCCGTGCCGGGGCGCGGTCCGGAAGAGCTGCCTCAGCGTCTGCACGGCGTAGAACTGCCCCGTCGTGTCCACTCCCCCGAGGGCCACGCTCCCGCGCCCGACCCGCAGCGCGTAGCCGTCCGCACGGTCGGGCACGGCGGTGCCCTTCAGGGCGCGCGCGAGGTCGGCGCGCGCGGCCGGTCCGAGCAGGAAGGCCAACCGCCCGTGCCGCGACGCCTTTTCGCGTACGTCGACGTGGCGCACGCCCCGCGCCCGCAGGGTGCTCACCAGCAGGTCCCGTGCGGCGGGGTCGGTGTCCTTGCCGACGATCACCTCGGCCCGGTCGGGGACAACGATGTCAGAGCCGGTACGGGTGAGGCTCTGCGGCGTCGGCGAGACGACCGGGAGTGCGGCGGCGGGACCGGCTGCGGCCTCGGGGGCGACGGCGGGGCCGGGGTCCGGCGCGGCGGCGGCCGTCGGGGCGACGAGGGCGAGGGAGCCGAGCGCGGCGACGGCGGCGAAAGCCGTGCGGGCGCGCCGGGGCGAGGTTCTGGCGGGGGTGGCGGGTGCTCGGGATACGACAGACATGCGGTCTCCGGTGCGTGGTGGGGTGTGCGGTGGAGTGTGCGCGGTCGTGAGCGGAAGTGTGCGAAAGGGCGCCCCTTCGCGAACTGCTGGACAGCGTCGGCCACGTGGCGACGACCCGTCAAGACCATGAACCCCACCTGCCACGCGGAGCTCCCCCCTCCCCCCGCCTCCCGAGGGCGGAAGGTGACGGTCCCGCAAAGGGCTGTTACGCGCCCGGGACGGCGTCCGGGGAGCGTGCGCCGGTGGGCGGAACGGGCGCGCGGGTCAACCTCCGCCGCCACAGGGCGAGTTCAGGGGGCATAGGTGCATTGCACCCTGAACCGGCGGTAACGGTGCGAGCCGGATACCTGCCGTTTACAGCGGACAGCCACACGGGTGTCCGCATTGCGTAACGCCTCGTCCGCACGCCTCGCGCCGCGCCGCCGGGCGGGTCCACGGTGGTGTCACGCCCCGACGAACACGCCGGGGTTCGCACCATCCCGTCAGCCGTCCCGGCCAGGGGCGGGGACGGGCGGCTTTCTAGGGGGAAGTTCCATGTCCAGCACTTCCAGCAGGTCCACGGCACGCGGTCGTTCCGCGCGGCGGCTCGCCGCCGCCGTCCTGGCGGCCGGTGCGGTCGTCGGGGTGACCGCGCTTCCGGCCAGCGCCTCGGCGCCGGCCGACGCCAACTCGTCCGTCCAGAAGCAGCGGCCGCCGCGGCCGTCGGTCGTCATCGGGCGCGTCCAGGCCAACAGCCCCGGCTGGGACGACGGTTCGAACCGGAGCCTGAACGGCGAATGGGTCGAGGTCCGCAACCTCGGCCGCAACGCGGTGAACCTCAACGGGTACTCGCTGAGCGACCGGGACGGGCACCGCTACTACTTCGACCACCTGCGGCTGCGCGGGCACGACAGCGTGAAGGTGCACACGGGGGTCGGGCGTGACGGATGGGGTCACGTGTACCAGGACCGCCACCGGTACGTGTGGGACAACTACCGGGACTCGGCGACGCTGCGGGACGGGCGCGGCCGGGTGGTGGATTACGTGGCGTGGGGGCGGCGCTGATCGCTTCGGCGTGAGTGAGTGAGTGGGTGAAGGGGCGGTGCCCCGGCCTTCGGTACGGGCCGGGGCGCCGCCTCCTTGTTGACGCGGGGGTACGGGGGCGGGCCGGGAGCGGGAGGGGCCGCCCCCCTTGCCCGCCCGTTCCGCCCCGCGGCGGGCGGCCCCGTCTCCCAAGGGGGCTACCGGGAGCCCAGCGGGCTGGGGGCTACTTCTGGAGGTAGGTGGACAGTTCGGTGAGGAGGGTGTCCTTGACGGCGGGCGGGGCCCAGGAGACGTCGACGGCGTTGCGCTGGAGTTGGACCAGGTCCGCCTCCGTGAGCCCCAGCTCGTCCCGCAGCGCGGCGAGGTTCTCCGCGACGTAGCCCAGGAAGTAGGCCGGGTCGTCGGAGTTGACGGTGACCTTCACGCCCAGGTCGAAGAGGCGCTTGATCTCGGTGGCCTTCATGCCCTCAGTGACGACCCCGTTGGAGATCGGGCAGGTGGTCAGGCCGATGCCCCTGCTCAGGATGTCCTCGACCAGCTTGGGGTCTTCCAGCGCGTTCGTGCCGTGGTCGATGCGCTCGACACCGATCACGTCGAGGGCCTGCCGGATGTGCTCAGTGGTGTTCTCCTGGTCGATGTCGCAGTGCATCGTGAGCCGGAAACCCTCCGCCCGGGCACGGGCGAAGACGGCGGCGAACTTCACCGGCGGGTTGCCCTTCTCGTCGGAGTCGAGGCCGACGCCCACGATCCACTCCTTGTACGGGAGCGCCTGGACGAGGGTCGCCATCGCGAACTCGGCCTGGAAGTCCCGCAGGAAGCACATGATGAGATGGCCGCGGAAGCCGGTGGCACGACGCGCGTCGTCGAGGGCCCGGGTGAGCCCGCGGATCACCGTGTCGAAGGGGACACCACGCGCCGTGTGCGCCTGCGGGTCGAAGAAGATCTCCGCATACCGGACGTTCTGGGAGTGCGCCTTGGCGGCGTACGCGGCGGCCAGGTCGTAGAAGTCCTGCTCGGTGACGAGGACGGACATGCCCTCGTAGTACTGGGTGAGGAAGGACGGCAGGCTGTCGAAGGCGTACGCGTCGCGCACGGCGGCCTCGTCGGCGTACGGCAGCCCGATGCCGTTGCGGGCGGCGAGCGCGAGCTTCAGTTCGGGCTCCAGGGTGCCCTCGATGTGGAGGTGCAGCTCGACCTTGGGCAGGCCTGCGACGAAGGGGTCGACCTCGATGGCGTTCATGGTGTTTTCTTCCTCCGATGGAAGGGGGAGGGGGGTGGGGGCGCCCGGTGGGGCATCGGCACCCGGTGCCGGGGCGGGTTTTCTCCCCCACCCGCCCCTTCCCGTAACCCTGCCGGGCTGTTGCACGGTTCCGTGCGGGTGGGTGGGTGGCTGGTCGCGCAGTTCCCTGCGCCCCTGACATGCCTGCCCTTCGGGCGGCATATCAGCCCGTCCGAGCCCGGGCAGGGGGCGAGGGGGTAGCCCCGTCTGGGACAGCGGCCCCTGCCCATGCCGTGGGAGCGGGCTTGTGCGGTAGGTTTTGCGTCTCCTTTAGCATGCGATCACGGGTACTCGCCCGTACGCCACTCACCACGGGGACTGAGACTTCTCAATGGAAGACATCGTCAACGGAATCGGCCGTGCCGCCGCCTACGGCGCCCTCGGCGTCGTCCTGCTCACGCTGGGCATCTTCCTGGTGGACGCGCTGACTCCGGGCAAGCTGGGGCGCCAGATCTGGGAGGAGCGCAACCGGAACTGCGCCGTGCTGCTCAGTTCAGCGCTGCTCGGCATCGGCGGCATCGTCTTCACGTCCATCTGGACGACGTACAACGACTTCGGCAAGGGCCTGGTGTCCACGGCCGCGTTCGGCCTGCTCGGGCTGGTGATGATGGCGATCGCGTTCTGGGTGGTGGACGTCGTGACGCCCGGCAAGCTGGGCAAGACGCTGGTGGAGCAGGAGCCGCACCCGGCGGTGTGGGTGACGGCTTCCTGCAACATCGCGGTGGCGGCGGTCATTTCGGCGTCGATCGCCTGATCCGCGGAAGCGGAGGCAGAGGCAGAGGCGGAGCGGGAGACGGTGGGCCGGGACGGCCTGGGCCCGGGGGCGTGAGGCCTCTGCGGCTCAGGCCGTCAGGCGTTCCAGGATGCGGTCCATGCCGCTGTTCCAGTTCTCCTTGAGCGCGCGGACCGCGTTCGGCACGTCGCCGTCGACCAGGTGTTCGGCGATGCGCTCATGCTCCACGGCGGACCGTTCCAGTACGTCCTGGTCGCCGAGCGCGACCTGTTCGTAGCGGTGCATGGTCAGCTTGAGGGAGGCGATCAGGTCCAGCAGGCGGGCGTTGGGGCAGCCGGAGAGCAACAGGGCGTGCCAGGCGTCGTCGTACTGCTCGATGACGTCGTGCCTCGCCTGCGGCGCGGAGAAGGCACGGGCCTCCTCAAGCAACTTCGGCGCGAGGGCGGCCAGTTGGGCCGGGTCGGTGGACTCCAGGGCGAGGGATTCCAGGGTCGCGACGATGGTGGTGAGGTCGCGGAACTCCTGGGCGCTCATGGGGGCGAAGCGGAAGCCCTTGCCACGCTCGCTGGTGATGACGCCTTCGCGTTCCAGGGAGATCAGGGCTTCGCGGAGCGGGGTGCGGCTGACGCCGAGTTCGGTGGCGAGGCGGCCCTCGTTGATGGGTTCGTCGGTCGGGATCGTGCCGCGACCGAGCCGCTTGATCAGTTCCTCCTTGACCTGCTCGCGCAGCGGGCGGTTCTCGATAGGCATGTCGGCGGCCCTTCCCCTCGTCCGGCTCAGATTATCGGCCACCCGGGGCGTGCTGTTGCCCCGGGTGGCCTGTGGGCGTGCATGCGTTACGCGGTCCCGCCGCCGTCGACGGGGATGATCGCGCCGCTGAGGAACGAGGCGGCGTCGGAGGCGAGGAAGGCGACGGTCTGCGCGATGTCGCGGGGCTGTCCGATGCGGCCGAGGGGGCGGTCGGCGGCCTCCTCGTAGAACGTCTCGGCGCGCTCGCCGAGTTGACGGGCCTCCTCGGCGAGCATGCCGGTGGCGGTGTCGCCGGGGCAGACGCAGTTGACGCGGATGAGGTCGGGGCCGTGGTCGATGGCCATGGCGCGGGTCATGTTGACGACTGCGCCTTTGGAGGCGCAGTACGAGACGGCGCGGGAGCCGCCCGAAATGCCCCATCCGGAGCCGGTGTTGATGATGGAGCCGCCGCCCTGGGCGGCCATGCCGGGGATCACGAGGCGCGACATCAGCATGATCGAGCGGATGTTGACGGCCATGACGAGGTCCCAGTCGTCGTCGGTGATCTCGCAGACAGTGGACCGGCGGATGATTCCGGCGTTGTTGAAGAGGACGTCGACGCCGCCGAGTTCGGTGTGAGCGGTGTGGACGGCCTGCTCGCAGTCGGCGCGTCGGGACACGTCGCAGCGGACGAAGATGCCGCCCGCCTCCTTGGCGGTGGCCTCGCCCGTTTCCGCGTCGATGTCGGCGACGACGACGCGTGCGCCGAGTTCGGCGAGGAGCAGGGCGGAGGCACGGCCGATGCCGGAGGCGCCGGCGGTGACGAGGGCGCGCTTGCCGGTGAGGTCGATCATGCGGGGCTCCTTGGGGGTGTCAGTGGCTGAGCCGGTAGAGGGCCGTGCGGCCCCGGCCGGTGAGGACGGTGACGTATCCGGAGAGTTCGGCGTCGAGGGCGTCGTCGCCGGTGTCGATGAGGAGGGGCCGGTTGTGGAGGGCGGCGAGCTTGGCCTCGGTGGCGAGGACGAGGAGCTTGCCGGGGGTGAGGGTGCGGAGGACTTCGGGGGAGATCTGCTGGTTTCCGCGACCGAGGAGGAAGCCTTGGCCGCCGATCGGGGAGAGGGCGAGGAGGAGCGGGTGGTGGGTTGCCAGGGTGAGGAGCTGGGCGGAGGTGAGGTGGGTGGCGAGGGGGCGGTAGGAAGGGGCGGCCTGGCGTCGAGAGGCGGAGGGGGAAGGCGGCTGCGCAGCAGCCCCTTCAGGGGCGCGGGGAACTGCGCGACCAGCCACGACGCATCCGCACGAAACCGTGCAACTGCCCCGCGGGTCTAGGTGAAGGGGCGGGGCTGGGGCGAGACCGGGGGTCCGGGGGCAGAGCCCCCGGCAGGAACAGCAACCCTCCACGCACCCGCACCCGCACCCACACCCACACCCGTCCCCAGCAGCCTCCCGAACCAGCGCCGTGACCCCCGTCAAGGGAATCTCCGCCCCCAGCGCCGCCGCCACCGCCCGCGTCGTGGTCCCGGGCCCCAGGACCAGAACGTCCCCCTCCCCCACCCGCGACCCCAGTTCCGCCGCGATCCCCCCGACCGCCTCCGGCGAGACCCCGCTGCTGCCCGCCTTCCGCTGCTGGACGCGCACCGGAACGTACGGCACCGGCAGCCACCCGTACAGCCGCGAGGTCAGCCGTCCCCGCCGGAGCTCCGTCTCGTCGCGGTCCATGACCTCCGCCGGGCGGATCTCCGGTCTGCCCAGGCCGGACGCCCAGCCCGCCACGATCTCCCCGGCCGCCCGGGGATTCACCGCGAAGACCGCGGAGTGCATCTTGACCCCGGTCGGAATCCCCAGCACCGGAATCCCGGCATCCGCCTCCAGCACGTCGCGGGCCGTCCCGTCGCCCCCGGCGAACAGCAACAGGTCCACGACCCCCGCCAGCGCCCGCACCGCAGCGACGGTGTCCCGCGCCCCCGTGGCCCCGGGACGCGACCGGTACACCACCCGCACGGGAACCCCCGCCGCACGGGCCGACTCCTCCCCCATCGCCCCGGAGGCGGCGAACAGCTCGAACTCCCGCGCACGGCAGGCGAGTTCACCGAGGGCCACCGCCGAACGCTCCCCCGCGCCCGGCACCGCCCCCAGCTCCACCGCCCGGCGCTGGACGTCCCTGCCGTCGCTGCCGCCGAGCCCCACCCGGCCGCCGAGTCCAGCGACCGGGTTGACCACAAGACCGAGCCGCATCACGCACCCAGCACCTTGCGGCGGTAGGTGCGCCAGCTCGGGGACCAGACGGCGGGGTCGTCCAGGGCCTCCGGGCGGACCCGGTGGATGGTGGAGCGGTGCGGGGCGCTCCGTACCGTCTCGGGATCCTCGTACGCCTCCCGCGCCACCTCCGCGAGGATCGCCGCGTACTCGTCCAGGTCGGCCCGCGAGTACGACTCGGTGGGCTCCAGGGTCATCGGCTCCGGGACGAGGTAGGGGTGGTGGCTGGTCCAGTAGTGGGTGCCGAAGTCGGCCGCGCGGACGCCGATCTGCTCACTGTGGATACCGGTGTCCGTATTCAACTGCTCCCAGCTGTAACGGACTTGTTCCACCCGGGGCCGCCCGGCCGCGTACGGAACGGAGACACCGCGTATCTGCCGCACCTTGTGCAGGAGGTAGTTGTTGTTCAGGACGGCGGTCTCGGCGACCTCGCGCAGCCCCTCGGCACCCAGCGACATGATCCAGGCGTACGCACGGACCAGGTTCGGGACGACGCCGTGGTGCGGGCGGATCTTGCCGACCGAGTGCGGGCGGTCGTCGTCCAGCCGGTAGCGACCGCTCTCCGCGTCGTACTCGACGGTGGGGCGCGGGAGGTACGGGGCGAGGGCCTCGGTCACTCCGCAGGCGCCCGCCGCCGGTCCGCCGCAGGCGTGCGGGGTGGAGAAGGTCTTGTGCAGGTTGAAGTGGCACAGGTCGAAACCGGCCTCGCGGGCCCGGGTGATGCCGAGGATGCCGTTGGCGTTGGCCTGGTCGTAGGCGGCGAGGCCGCCCGCCGCGTGGACGATGTCGACGAACTCCGCGATGCGCGGGTTGTAGATGCCGGTGTCCTCGGGGTTGGTGATGAGGAGGGCGGCGGTGCGCGGGCCGACGGCCGCCTTCAGCGCCTCGATGTCGGGGTAGCCGTCGGCGTCCGGGTGGAGGGTGATCACCTTGAATCCGGCGGTCTTCGCGCAGGCCGCGTTGGACGGGTGGGAGAAGATCGTGGTGATGATCTCGTCGCGGGTGTCCGCCTCGCCCCGGTCGGCGAAGTAGCCGCGGATCATGGCGACGTTGGCGTAGATGGCGGCGGAGCCCGCGCCGGGTTGGAGGGAGACCCTGTCCATGCCGGAGACCTCCTTCAGGAGGCCCTCCAGCCGGTGCATGATCTCCAGGACGCCCTGGACGGTGGACTCGTCCTGGAGCGGGTGCAGGCCGGCGATGCGCTCGTCGGTGACGAAGCGGTCGTTGACCTTGGGGCTGTACTTCATGGTGCAGGTGCCCTGGCCGACGTCGACGTTGAGGTCGGCGCCCAGGGTCTCCTGGGAGAGCCGCAGGTAGTGGCGCAGGACCTGCTGCTGGCCCATCTCGGGCAGGGCGGGCGCGGTGGTGCGGCGCAGGGCGGCCGGGATCTCGACCGTACCGCCGAGCGCTGCGGTGATCTCCGGGTCGACGTCGGGGACCAGGACGCCGCGCTCCCCCGGCGAGCCGAGTTCGAAGATGAGCTTCTCGTCCCAGGAGGCCTGGTGGAAGCGGCGGAGTGCGGGCTTGGCGGCGATCCGGGCGTCCTCGGGGGCGACGGGGCCGGAGGTGGGGTGGGCGCTCACTTGACGATCTCCTCCAGGGCGGCGGCCAGCTCGTCGATGTCGGCCTTGGTGTGGACTTCGGTGACGCAGTACAGGGCCTGGTCGGCGGCGGTCTCGATACCGCCGAAGATGCCGCGTTCGCGCAGGTCGGCGTGGATGTCGGCGGTGCTGCGGCCGCCGGTGAAGCGGACCGGGAAGTCGGCGAAGTGGACGGCGTCGGCGTGCGGGATCTCCACCCCGGGGATGCGGGCGAGGCACTGTTTGGCGTACGCGGTGTGGGCGAGGACGGTCTCGCCGATCTCCCGCATGCCCTGGGGGCCCATGAGGGAGAGGTAGACGCCCGCGCCGATGCCGTGCAGGGCGGCGGCGGTGCCGACCCATTCCTTGCCCTCCTCGCGCTGGGCGAAGGAGGTGCGGTCGTACGCGACGTCGCCGAAGCCGTACTCGCCCGCGACGTCGGTGGGGACCAGGCCGAAGAGGCGCGACGGGTACTCGGAGACCAGGCTCAGGTCGTCGTTGGCGCCGATGAAGCCCGCGTTGCCGCCGCCGTAGCTCATCCGGATGCCGAGCGGCTGGATGTCGCCGCAGGTGAGGTCGGCTCCGTACGAGGAGGGCGGGGCCAGCACGCCGAGCGTCATGGGGTTGCAGCCGACGACGTACAACGCGCCCGCCTCGTGGGCGAGTTGACCGAGTTCCGGGAGGGCGGGGTCGACGAGGCCGAGCCTGCTGGGGGCCTCGGCGTAGACGGCGGCCGTGTCGCCCTCGGCGAGGAGGGAGCGTACGGCGTCCGGGTCGACGCCGCCGGTGTGCGGGTCGGCGGGGACCAGGACGACCTCGTGGTCGGGGCGGACGTAGTCGCGGATCTTGGACAGCTTGTCGGGGTCCACGTCGCCGCAGATCAGCAGCCTGCGCAGGCCCGTGACACGGCCGGCCATGCGCAGCGCCGTACCGGTGGCCTGGAAGCCGTCGTAGACGGGGACGTTGACGACGTCGACGTCGAGGAGTTCGGCCATCAGCGACTGGTACTCCCACATGGCCTGGAAGCGGCCGTGGTCCTCGTACGGTTCCCCCGCGTACGCGGTGAGGAATTCGCTGCGGCCCATCACCTCGTCGACGACGGCGGGCACGTGGTGCGGGTAGCAGCCGCCGCCCAGGAAGCTGAGGGTGCGTGAGGCGGGGGTGTTGCGGGAGAGCAACTGCTCCATGTGGCGTACGAGTTGGGCCTCGGAGCGCAGGGGTGCGGGCAGGTCGAGGGAGCGGCGGAGCCGGATCTCCTCGGGGATGTCGGCGTAGAAGTCCTCGACGCTCGCCGCGCCGACGGCCTCCAGCATCGCCTGCCGGACGGCGGGGACCGAGTTGGGGATGTACGGGTGTGCCGGGGCCGGTGCCGGTGGGCGTCCGGGGGCCGGGGCGTGCAGGTGGTCCGGGGAATTCTCGGGTGGAGTCATGCCGCGCCTCCGCTGGCGAAGAGCTCCCGGAGCGGGGCCCGTGGACCCGACTCCGAGGATTTCAGGGGCAGTTGACGTACGACCTCTTGACGCAGCGAGGCGTCATTCAGTGTTCTGTATACAGCATTAGGCATTCCGACGGCAGGAGACAAGGGTGTCAACTCGACCGGGACGACGTGCAGTTCTGGCCACCGGCCTCGCGGCGGGGGTCACGGCCGCGCTCAGCGGCTGCGCCACCGGGGGCACGGGCAGCAAGGGCGGTCCTGCCCCGGAGGTGAAGAAGGCCGACGACAAGCAGCTCAAGGGCACGATCACCGTCTGGTCCTGGGACGTCGCGGCCAAGGCGATGCAGCGGCTGGCGAAGGACTTCCAGGCGAAGCACCCGGGGACCACCGTCACGGTCCGCGACATCGGCTACGACAGCGCCTACGACAAGATCACCGTGGGACTGAAGAGCGGCTCGGGCCTGCCGGACGTCCTGACCGTCGAGGGCCCACGCATGGTGACGTACATGGGGAACTTCCCGCAGGGCTTCTACGACTTGAGCAAACTGGCCGGGCCGTACGAGAAGGACTTCGACAAGGCGTCCTGGAAGACGGTGGTCAACCCGCAGGGCAAGACCGTCGCCCTGCCCTGGGACATCGGGCCGTGCGGGATGTTCTACCGCCGCGACTACTTCCGGGCGGCCGGGATCAAGCCCGAGTCGATCCAGACCTGGGACGACTACGTGAAGGCGGGCGAGCAGCTCAAGAAGCGCACGGGCCGCAAGATGCTCATCCTGGACTCGGTCGAGGACTCCACCTTCGCGATGCTGCTCCAGCAGCAGGGCCGGCACTTCTACACGGACGGCAAGGTGGCCGTCGACAGCCCCGAGGGCGTGAAGGCGGCGACGCTGCTCAAGACGCTCGCGGACAAGGGCCTCGTCGACTATCAGAAGGGCTGGGACGGCCTGGTCACCGGCACGAAGGAGGGGAAGGCGGCCACCGAGTCGACGGCGGCCTGGTGGATGGGCACGCTGACCGCCGAAATGCCGGAGCTGAAGGGGAAGTTCGGCGTGCTGCCGATGCCCGCGTTCACCGCCGGAGGGGTGCGCACCTCGAACCGGGGCGGCTCCGTGCTCGCCGTCCCCGGCCAGAGCAAGAACCCCGAACTCGCCTGGGCCTTCGTGAAGTTCCTCCTCACCGACGTGCCGAACCAGGTGTCGATGCTGAAGCAGGAGGGCCTCTTCCCGGCCTACCTCCCGGCGCTGGCCGACCCGTACATGAGCAGCCCGCAGGAGTTCTTCGGCGGGCAGGCGGCCCTCAAGGTGTTCGCCGATCTCGCCCCCTCGACACCGCCGGTGGAGTACACGAAGGACGGCGCGAAGGCCACCGAGATCATGTACACGGCGATCTCCGGCATCCTGACCCGGGGCAAGGACCCCAAGGAGGCGCTGGGCTCCGCCGCCGCGCAGATCGCCTCGGCCACCGGCCGGCAGCGGATCGCGGGCTGAGCACACCATGGCCGCACCCACGAGTACGCTCCCGCCCGCCCCCGTCGTGACCCCACCGCCCCCGCCCGTGAGGCGCAGGCAGCGGTTCCGGGTGATCCCCTGGGTGTTCGCGGGGCCCGCCGCCGTGCTGTTCGTCGTGTTCTTCGCGTACCCGCTGGGCGCGAGCCTCTTCCAGAGCTTCACCGCCGAGCGTGACGGGACGTCGGTGTGGGTGGGGCTGGACCAGTACCGGCGGATGGCGTCGGACCCGGCGTTCCTGGAGTCCCTGTTCAACGTGGGGCTGATCCTCGTCGTCCAGGTGCCGCTGATGGTGGGGCTCGCGCTGCTGCTGGCGGGGCTGCTCAACCAGTCGTGGCTGCGGCTGCGGGGCACCTGGCGGGCGATCTACTTCCTGCCCGCCGTGACCACGCTCGTCGCGTACGCCGTCGTCTTCCAGGTGCTCCTGAAGACGGACGGCGGGCTGGTGAACCAGTTCCTCGCGGTGTTCGGCGCCGGGCCCGTCGACTGGCTCAACGACCCCGCCTGGGCCCGCGTCTCGCTCATCGCCTCGCTGACCTGGCGGTGGGCCGGGTACAACGCGGTGATCCTGCTCGCCGGGCTCCAGGCGATCGGCAAGGAGCAGTACGAGGCGGCCGCACTGGACGGGGCGGGGACCTTCGCGACGTACCGCAGGATCATCGTCCCGCAGCTGCGTCCGGTGATCCTGTTCTGCGCGGTCACCTCCACCATCGGCACCCTCCAACTCTTCGACGAGAACTACGTGTTGACCCGGGGAGGCCCCGACAACGCGACCCTCTCCCCGGTGGTCTACCTCTACAAGACCGGCTTCGAGCAGCTCGACTTCGGTTATGCGGCGGCCATCGCGTGGGTGGTCGTGGCGTTGATCGCGGTGCTGTCCCTCGCCCAGTACTTCCTGTTCGGACGGGAGAAGCGCCGATGAGCACGGCTCACACGGATGGACGCGCACAAGGGGCCGCCGTACGCAGGACTCCCGCGCGGCGGCTCGCGGGGGCGGCCGTCGGGCTGGTCCTGGTCCTCGGCGCGGTGGTCAGCCTGGTGCCGTTCGTGTGGATGGCGATCGCGTCCACGCATTCCACCCGGGACCTCTTCCGCTCCCCTCCCCCGTTCCTGCCCGGCGGTCAACTCCTCGACAATCTGGCCCGGTTGGAGGAGACCATCGGGTTCAGCCGGGTCATGCTCAACAGCATCGGCATCGCCCTGGTGCACACCGCGCTGAGCGCGCTGATCTCGGCGATGTGCGGGTACGGGCTGGCGAAGTTCCGGTTCCGGGGGCGCGGGCTGCTGCTGGGGGTGATCCTGGCGACGATGATGATCCCCTTCCAGGTGCTGCTGGTGCCGCTGTTCCAGATGATGGCGAGCCTGGGCTGGGTGAATTCGTACCAGGCGGTGATCCTGCCGTTCCTCGCGAGTTCCTTCGGAATTCTGCTGATGCGGCAAGGCTTCCTGGACTTCCCCGACGAGCTCCTGGAGTCGGCGCGGATCGACGGCTCCAGCGAGCTGCGCACCTTCTACACGGTCGTACTGCCGTGTGTGCGACCGCAGTTGGGGGCCCTGGTCATCTTCACCTTCATGAGTGCGTGGAACAGCTTCATCTGGCCGCTGCTCATGCTGAACTCGGAGGACACCTACACCGTGCCCGTGGCGCTCAACACCCTGACCGGACTCTCCCGCGTCGACCATTCCGGGCTGATGCTCGGCTCGCTGCTCGCGACGCTGCCCCTGATGCTGCTCTTCCTGTGCTTCCAGCGGCAGTTCGTCTCCGGCCTGCTGGGCGGGGCGGTGAAGCAGTGAGCCAGCTCTTCCCCACCGGCATCCAGTACGGCGGCGACTACAACCCCGAGCAGTGGCCCGAGGAGACCTGGGCCGAGGACGTCAAGCTGATGCAGGAGGCGGGCGTCACGATGGTGACGGTCGGCGTCTTCTCCTGGGCGAAGATCCAACCCCTGTACGGCATCTGGGAGTTCGGCTGGCTGGACCGGCTGATGGACCTGTTCGCCGCGCACGGGATCGCCGTGGACCTGGCGACCGCCACCGCCTCCCCGCCCGCCTGGCTGGTGCGCGCGCACGCCGACATCCTGCCGGTCACCGCCGACGGCGTACGCCTCGAATTCGGCTCGCGGCAGCACTACTGCCCGTCCTCCGACGCGTACCGCAAGGCCGCGGGCAAGCTGGTCCGCAAGCTGGCCAAGCGGTATGGGAAACATCCCGCCCTCGCCCTGTGGCACATCCACAACGAGTACGGCGACCACGTCACCGAGTGCTTCTGCCCCGCGTCGGCGCGGGCCTTCCGCGACTGGCTCGAACAGCGCTACAGCACGATCGAGGCCCTCAACCACGCCTGGGGGACGGCCTTCTGGTCCCAGCACTACGCGTCCTTCGCGCACGTCGAACCGCCCCGCACCGCCCCCGGGCCGGTGAACCCCACCCAGCTGCTGGACTGGCGCAGGTTCTGCTCGTACGCGCTGCTGCGCCTGCACCGCACGGAGCGGGAGATCCTCCGTGAGCACTCCCCCGACGTCCCGGCCACCACCAACTTCATGTCGATGTTCCGGGCCCTCGACTACTGGGAGTGGGCCGAGCACGAGGAGATCGTCTCGGACGACGCCTACCCCGACCCGGCCGATCCCACCTCGCACGTCGGGGCGGCCCTGAACTACGACCTGATGCGCTCCCTCAAGGGCGGCAAGCCCTGGCTGCTGCTCGAACAGGCCCCGTCGGCGGTGAGCTGGCGGCCCGTCAACGTCCCCAAACCCCCGGGTCTGCAACGCCTTTGGTCCCTTCAGGCGCTGGCCAGGGGCGCGGACGGGATCATGTACTTCCAGTGGCGGCAGTCGCGGGCGGGCGCGGAGAAGTTCCACAGCGCGCTCCTCCCGCACCGGGGCACCGCCTCGCGCGGCTGGCAGGAGACGGTGCGCTTCGGCGCGGAACTGGGGCGGCTCGCCGAGGTGGCGGGCGCCCGGATCACCGCGCGGGCGGCGATCGTCCTGGACTGGAACTCGTGGTGGGCGCTGGAGGGCACCGACCACCCCTCGGAGCGGATGCGCTGGCGGGAGCTGCTGCGCCCCTGGTACGAGGCGTTGCACGCCCGCGGGGTGAGCGTGGACTTCGTACCGCCGCACGCGGATCTCGCCCCGTACCGGCTGGTGCTGGCCCCGAACCTGTATCTGCTGCGGGCCGAGCACGCCCGGCGGATCGCCGCGTACGTGCACCGGGGCGGGCATCTGGTGTGCGGGCCGTTCAGCGGGGTCGTGGACGAGCACGACCATCTGCACACCGGGGGCGCTCCGGGGCCGCTGCGGCAGGTGCTCGGGGTGGTCGTCGACGAGTTCTGGCCGATCCCGGACGGGGAGTCGGTGCGGGTCGGCGAGGCCGCGTCGGCAACCGTGTGGAGCGAGTGGCTGGTCGCCGAGGGCGCCGAGGTGCTGCTGTCGTACGCCGACGGGACGCTCGCCGGGCGGCCCGCCGTCACCCGGAACGCCTGGGGCCGGGGCAGTGCCCGCTACCTGAGCTGCCACCTCGCCGACGTGGGACCCGTGCTCGACGGGGCGCTCACCGAGGCGGAGGTGCTGCCGGTGCTCGGCGGCGCGCCGCCCGCGGGGGTCGAGGCCGTGCTGCGCGGCCCGTACCTCTTCCTCCTCAACCACACCGACCGGGAGGCCGACACCCCGGCACTGCCCGGCACCGACCTGCTCTCCGGTGAGCAGGTGCACGACCGCATCCGGCTCGGGTCCCTCGGCGCGGCCGTCGTCCGAACCTCCCCCACTGAAAGGTGACCATGAACCCACGCACCCGCGCCCTCGCCGTCGCCCTGGTCTCCGGCACGCTCCTCGCCGGAGTCGTCGCGGCCCCCGCCTCCTCGGCACCGCCCGGACCGGCCGACACCACCAGACCGGCCGACTACCGCGACATCCTCGACCGGCAGGGCTCCCCCGCCGCCGCCCTTCCCGACGAGGCCGACGGCCGCAACAACTCCGTGAACGTCTTCGCCGACCGGGGCGCCTGGCACGCGTACGCCCTCCCCAAGACCGGCGACACGGCCGCCTACGGGGGCTTCACCGGCCCCTTGTACATCGCGCAGGAGTACCCCTGGTGGCTGAGCAAGGCCTTCAGCCGGCTGCACCTCACCGAGTCCGGCAAGCAGCTGGACCTCGCGGCCGGCGGCACGCCGCGCTTCACCTCGCAGCCGGGGCGGCTGCTCCAGTCGTACGACCTCGGGGGCGGCCTGCGCCTGGAGCTGGAGCTGCGCTTCTCCTCGCAGCGCACCGCGCTGGTGCGGGCCGAGGTCCGCAACACCGGGCGGCAGACGCGCACGCTCGGCGCGGGCTGGACGGGCTCGCTGCTGCGGCCCGAGGACGCGCCGATGAAGGACGCGCCGCAGCTGCGGGCGACCGGGCGCGGCGTCGGCGTGGACTTCGCCAAGGTGCGCGAGACGTGGGACTACCTGACCGACGGCACCGAGCGCTTCGAGATCACCCACCGGGAGCCGGTGCGCACCACCGTCGACGGGGACACGTACCGCACCGAGGCGCTTGCTCCCGTCACCCTGCGGCCCGGCCGCAGTCACTCCTTCGACTGGACCGAGTCGTACACCTTCACCGAGGCCGAGCGGGTCCGTGAGGCTCCGGCGGTACGGTCCGCGCTCGCCCGGCCGGACGCGGCGGCCGCCTCCGCCGACGCCCGGTGGCGTCGCTATGTCGACTCGGTGACGCGGGGCGTGCCGAGGGAGGACCGGCGTGTCGCGGTGAAGGCGCTGGAAACGCTGGTGACGAACTGGCGTGGGGCCGCCGGGAAGCTGGCGCACGACGGGATCACGCCGTCGATCTCGTACAAGTGGTTCACCGGCGGTCTGTGGTCGTGGGACACCTGGAAGCAGGCGGTGGGCACGGCCCGGTTCGAGCCGTCGCTGGCGCAGAGCCAGATCCGGTCGATGTTCGACCATCAGATACGTCCCGACAGTGCGACGCGCCCGCAGGACGCGGGCATGATCCCCGACTGCGTCTTCTACAACGACCCGGCACGCGACGGCGGCAACTGGAACGAGCGCAACTCCAAGCCGCCGCTGGCCGCGTGGTCGGTGTGGGAGGTGTACGCGAAGTCCGGCGACCGGTCCTTCCTGCGCGAGATGTACCCGAAGCTGACGGCGTACCAGGACTGGTGGTACCGCACCCGCGACCACGACCGCAACGGTCTGGCCGAGTACGGGGCGACGGTCGACGCGGCGAACAACTCGCCCGAGCAGCAGCTCGTCGCGGCCGCCTGGGAGAGCGGCATGGACAACGCGCCGCGCTTCGACGCCGCCCTCGGCTCGGCGGTCGTCGAGAACAAGGGTCCCGACGGGAAGGTGGTCGGCTACTCCGTCAACCAGGAGTCGGTGGACCTGAACGCCTATCTCGCCGCGGACCAGGGGTATCTGGCGCGGATCGCGCGGGAGTTGGGGAAGTCGGGCGAGGCGCGGGCCTGGGATAAGAAGTCCCGGGCGACGCACGCCGCCGTGCGGGAGCGGATGTACGACCCGGCGACGGGGTGGTTCCACGACAAGGCGCTGGGCGGCGCGACGCTGCTGACCGCGCGCGGGCGGGGCATCGAGGGCGCGGTGCCGATGTGGACGGGCACGGCGTCCAAGGAGCAGGCGAAGGCGGTGCGGGCGAAGCTGAACGACCCGGCGGAGTTCGCGACGAAGGTGCCGTTCCCGACGGTGGCGAAGAGTTCGCCGTACTTCCAGCCGACGAAGTACTGGCGCGGCCCGGTCTGGCTGGACCAGGCGTACTTCGCACTGGGCGGCCTGCGGAAGTACGGGTACGACCGGGACGCGGACGCGTTGACCGGGCAACTCCTCGCACAGGCGGGCGGATTGAAGGGCAACGGGCCCATCATGGAGAACTACGACCCGACCACCGGGGCACCCCTGAACTCCACCAACTTCAGCTGGTCCGCGGCGCTTCTGCTGCCGATGGTGACGCGGGACTAGCGCTCCGCCGCACGCCGCACGGCCCGTTCGCCCCCTGGGGCGGGCGGGCCGTTTCGCGTTATCAAGCCCCACCCGTCACCGTCCTGCGCTTGCGGCATATTCCTTCCATCCGGTGACTCGCCGCACACAACCGAGCGCCGAACGTACAAAGTCGGTGAGTCTATGCCTGGGACGACGATCGGTGCAGGGGCTTGGCACAACCGGCCGACGCCCTCACGCGAGCGGGCTAAGCTCGCTGCGCAACAAGCCGAGTTGATGTGTATTCATCCACTTGTTCCCCTAGGTCGCACTTGTTTGAAAACGTCCCCCAATCACCGCCAGAGGCTCTCCATGGTTCGGGTTGAATCCCCCCCACGTCAGGCAGCACATCAGGCACGACAGGCGACACATCAGGCGCACGCGGCACGACAGCAGGAATCCCCCTTCGTCCGGCCGATCGCCCTGGCCGTCGTCCTGACCGTCGCGGCCACCGCGGGTACGGCGGTCTTCGTCGGCGAGTCGGCCCGGATACCCGTCGTCTGGGCCGGAGCCGTGGCGACGGTGGTGATCGCCGCCCTCACGGGTGAAATCGTGCGGCGCGGACGGGCGTTGCGCCACGCGCAGGCCGACCACGCGGCGCGCATCGCCCAGCTGGAGCGACGGCTCGCCGAGCACGACGACGAGACGGTACGGCTGGCCAAGGAGCTCATGCCGGCCGCGATCCGGCGGCTGCGCTCGGGCGAGTCGCCCGCCGAGGTGATCCGGGACGTCGTCGACGCGGACGAGCGCTACCGCGATCTGCCGTACGCCCAGCGCGAGTTGCTGCGCACCGTGCTCGACATCATCGACCTCGAAGAGGCCCGGCGAGAGTCCGCGCAGCGCGCGTTCGTCAACATCGCCCGCCGTGTGCAGGCGATCGTCCACCAGCAGGCGAGCGAACTGCGGCAGATGGAGGAGGACCACGGGCGCAACCCGGAGGTCTTCGACGACCTGCTGCGCATCGACCACGGCACCGCGCTGATCGGCCGCCTCGCCGACTCCATCTCGGTGCTCGGCGGCGCCCGCCCGTCCCGTCAGTGGCCGCGTCCCGTACCGCTGTTCAGCGTGCTGCGCGGCGCCATGTCGCGCATCCTGGAGTACCGGCGCGTCGACCTGCACTCGATCGCCAAGGTCGCCATCATCGGCACCGCCGTCGAACCGCTCATCCACGCCTGCGCCGAGCTCCTGGACAACGCCACCCGGTACTCGCCGCCGCAGACCCGGGTGCACGTCACCGCGGTCGAGGTGCAGACCGGCATCGCCATCGAGATCGAGGACGGCGGCGTCAGTCTCAGCGAGGAGGCCCGCGGCCGGGCCGAGAACATGCTCGCCCAGGCTCAGGCCGGTATCGACCTGAACGCTCTCGGCGACACCCCCCGCCTCGGCATGGCCGTGGTCGGGCGGCTGTCCCAGATGTACAACCTCCAGGTGTCGCTGCGGCAGTCCGCGTACGGCGGGGTGCGGGCGGTCCTGATCGTTCCGCGTGAGATCGTCACCACCGGTCCCGCCCCCGGCATCGCCCACGGCATCGGCGCGTCCGCGGTGCCGCGCGGCGGCAAGAGCGAAGGCATGACGCCTGAAGAGGCCCGCGCACCCCAGCGCAAGCCCCGTCCCGCCACCCGGCCGAAGCCGCCGACGCCCGCCCCCGCAGCGCCGGTCGCACCCCCTCGGCCGGTACCGATGTCGGCCATGGAGGACGACGTTCCCGTGGTCACCGAATGGACCGAGAACGGGCTGCCGCAGCGCCGCAGCCGGGGCCGCGCGCCCCTCGGCTCCCACAACCTTCCGGCGCAGGAGCGCCAGGCCGCGGCCGAAGCAGCCGCGGCGGCCGGAGTCCCGGCCAAGGAGGAACCCGAGCCGGGCATCTGGCTCGAAGCATTCACGAAGGCGGCCAACGGAGTGCCGCAGGACCCGCCGGCCGAGGCGGACGGCCCGCCCACGCAACAGGCCGACGGCGCACACGACAACACGTGGGACAAGGGAGATCTGAAGTGATCCAGCAGCGGGCCAACTTGGACTGGATTCTGAAGGACCTGGCCACCGGCGTACCGCAGATCCACCAGATCGTGGTGCTCTCCGCGGACGGACTGCGCATCGCCCGGCACGGCGGCGACCCGGACGTCGCCGACCGCCTCGCCGCCGCCTGCGCGGGTCTGCAGAGCCTGGCGGCCGCGGTCGCCGCCGAGATCCCGGACAGCGACGGCCGGATGCGGATGGTCGTCATCGAGGTCGACGGCGGCTTCTTCTACCTGATGGCGGCGGGCGCGGGAGCCTATCTCGCGGTCCTCGCCGACGAGACGGTGGACGCGGGTCTGGTGGGCGCGCGGATGCGCGACCTGGTCGTACGGATCGGAGCCCACCTGACCAGTCCGCCCCGGCACGACGGGCACCACGGATGAAAACACCCCGCCGCGAACGCCGAGAGAAGCTGCCCCCCGCCCCTTCGTCCGCCCCCGAACCGGGGTCGGCGAAGGGGGACCCGGAGCGGCTGTACGTCATCACCGGCGGCCCGGACGGCGGGGAGCGAGCCGCGCTCGACCTGGTCACCATGGTCGTCGCCTGTTCCACCCCGTCGCCCACGGTGCAGCCCGAGCAGGCCGCGATCCTGCGGCTGTGCCGGGCGCCGCTGTCGGTGGCGGAGATCTCCGCGTACCTGCGCCTGCCCTTCAGCGTGGTCACCTCGCTGCTGACCGACCTCCTCGCTACCGAACTGGTCGAATCGCGCGCCCCGATCGTGCGCGCCGTACTCCCCGACCGGTCCCTTCTCGAAGCGGTGATGCATGGACTTCAACGGCTCTGACACCATCACGGGCCCCCGTACCGAGGACGTACTGCCCAGCACTGCCACCGCCGCGGTGAAGGTGGTGATCGTCGGCGGTTTCGGCGTCGGGAAGACGACGATGGTCGGCGCGGTCAGCGAGATCCGCCCGCTGACCACCGAGGAGACGATGACGCAGGCCAGCATCGGCGTCGACGACAACTCACGGATCGAGGGCAAGACGGCGACGACCGTCGCCATGGACTTCGGCCGGATCAGCATCAGCGAGCAGCTGATCCTGTACCTGTTCGGCACGCCCGGGCAGGAGCGCTTCTGGTTCCTGTGGAACGGCCTGTTCGAGGGCGCCCTCGGCGCGGTCGTCCTGGTCGACACCCGGCGGCTGGAGGTCAGCTTCGACGTGATCGGCCGCCTGGAGGAGCGCGGGGTGCCGTTCGTGGTCGCCGTGAACTCCTTCCCCGACGCGCCGAGCCACCCGATGGAGGCGCTGCGGCACGCGCTGGACCTGCCCGACGAGGTCCCGATGGTCAACTGCGACGCCCGGCTGCGGGCGTCCAGCCGCGACGTGCTGATGACCCTCATGAACTATCTGCACGCGCTCGCCCTCCAGCGGTCCTGACCGCGTCGGCGCCCTCGAACTTCCCGATCTGCACCAGGAGTTGCGATGACTTCCCCCTTCGACCCGTCCCCGCTGCCGCCGCCCGAGTGCCCGGCGCACGCCCTGGGCGGCACGCCCGAACCGGAGATCAGCGAGATCGGCCCCGGCGGGCTGCGCAGGCTGTACGGCCCGGCGCACGAGAAGGACCCGATGGGTCTGTACGAGAAGCTGCGCGCCGAGCACGGTCCGGTGGCCCCCATCCTCCTCAACGGGGACGTGCCCGCCTGGCTGGTGCTCGGTCACAGCGAGAACCTGCACATGACGCGCACCCCCTCGCTGTACTCCCGGGACTCGCGCCGCTGGCGGCTGCTGCAGGACGGCACCGTCACGATGAACAACCCGCTCGCGCCGATCTTCGCGTACCAGGACGTCTGCGTGTTCATGGACGGCGCCGAGCACGAGCGCCAGCGCGGCGCGGTCACCGACTCCATCGCCCGGATCGACCACCGGGGCGTGCGCCGCTTCATCAACCGGTTCAGTAACCGGCTGGTCAACGACTTCTGCCAGGACGGGCACGCCGATCTGGTGAGCCAGTTCGCCGAGCACCTGCCGATGATGGTGATGTGCCAGATCCTCGGCATGCCCGAGGAGTACGACGAGCGCCTGGTGCAGGCCGCCCGCGACATGATCAAGGGCACCGAGACCGCGATCGCCAGCAACGAGTACGTGATGGCGGCACTGCAACGCCTCGCGACGCGGCGCCGGGCGGAGCCCGAGGAGGACTTCGCGTCCTGGCTGGTGCACCATCCGGCCGGGCTCACCGACGACGAGACCGCGCAGCACCTGCGGCTCGTGCTGATCGCCGCGTACGAGACGACGGCCAACCTGATCGCCAACGTGCTGCGCATGATGCTCACCGACCCGCGTTTCCGCGCCCAGCTCAGCGGCGGCCACATGACGCTGCCGGAGGCGGTCGAGCAGACGCTGTGGGACGAACCGCCGTTCACCAGCATCCTGGGCCGCTGGGCGGCCGGTGACTCCGAGCTCGGCGGGCAGAAGATCAAGGCGGGCGACGCCCTGATCATCGGTATCGCGCCCGCCAACGTCGACCCGGTGGTACGCCCCGATCCGACTGCCTCCATGCAGGGCAACCGCGCCCACCTGGCCTTCAGCGGCGGCCCGCACGAGTGCCCGGGGCAGGACATCGGGCGCGCCATCGCCGACACCGGCGTCGACGCGCTGCTGATGCGCCTGCCGGACCTTCAACTCGCCGTGGAGGAGAGCGACTTGCGCTGGCGGGGATCGCTGATGACCCGTCACTTGATCGAACTGCCGGTGTCGTTCGCGCCGCGGCCGCCGCAGGAGGTCACCGGGCCCACCACGCCGACGCAGCGCCCCGCGCCCGCACGCGACTGGCAGGTGGCGTCGCCGCAGCACGGTACCCCCGCGGCCGCCGCACCGCAGACGGTGCAGCAGCCGGGTCCGGTGCCCCAGGCGCCCCAGGCCGTGCCGCCCGCGGCGACGATCCCGGCGCAGCGGCGGGGGTCGGCTCCGGTGCGGGCCTGGCGCAAGCTGGTCACCTGGTGGCGGGGCTACTAGCAGCGGTCGGACGGGACCGGGGCCCGGCGGCGCCGGGCGTGTCGGGGCCGTTCGCGCGTCGTCTCAGGCGGCGTGTCGGACGGCCTCGACGTGTTCCTCGACCTGATCCCACTGGTCCCACCACCAGGAGATGGTCGGCAGCGGCAGCGCCTCGGTGCTGTCGTCGGCCGGACGGTGCTTCCACCAGCCGACCGGTTTGGCGAGCGGGGTCACCTGCTGGGGAACCACCCGGTAGCGCGGGCAGCGGGCCGCCCAGTCGAGGTGGCCGCGCACGAACTGGCCCAAGTCGTGGACGTAGCGCCGCAGTTCGGCTCCGCCGTCGCGCAGGACCTGCTCGCGCAGGCGCAGGAAGAGCACCATGACGCGGTCGCGCATGGCGACGGCGTACTGGAGGGCGACGGCCGGTTCGCAGTCGAGTTCGTGGCACAGGACGTCGATCAGGTTGAGGTCGTCGTCGGCGCGCAGGAGTTCCTTGTTGCGGGAGTAGAGGTCGTTGTCCCAGCTGACGAGGGTCCAGGTGATCTCGGTGAGGGCCCGCACCCGGGGGTCCTCCAGGTCCTCGTCGGGGACGGAGTAGCCGGCGACTATTTCCATCATCGCGGTGGAGGGGGCCATGCCGATGGCACGCATCCACAGGGTGACGTAGTCGTTCACGGAGGGCTGGCCGGGGCTGCGGCGGCACTCCGCCTCCCAGACCAGGCCGGAGGTGTAGACGCGCATGGCGTCGACCCAGCGGCGGATCTGCCGCGCGGTGGCGTACCGCTCCAGCTCGATCCGCAGGTCGCGCAGGACCGCGGCGTGTCGAGACTCGCCGGGGATCGGCTCGCCGGGGGCTTCGATCGCCCGCATGATGAGGCCGACCTCCCTGGCGAGCTGTCCCGCGGTGGGCCGGGCCTCGTCGCAGACGCCGTCGTCGAGGGAGAAGAGGACGGCGTGGAACTTGGCCATCAGGGTGAGCGGGGCGAGCCTGCCGTAGGGCATGGTGAAAGCGGTGAGTCCGCCGAAGTCGCAGCGGGCGAGCCGGGCCCGCTGGTCCTCGTCGGTGTCGAGGTTCTGCCGGAACATCCAGTCGACGGTCAACTCGTTCAGCACCCCTGCCGCCGGGTGCGCCGCGGGTGTCACCGGGCAGTAGAAGGGCACGTGCGGCAGTGGCTGAACAAGCCGGTGATCCGAAGCGACGTTCATGGGAAATCCCCCTGGAGTCCAGGTTTCAACGTGCAGTGCGGTGTTCTGTTCTGTGCTGCGGCCTATATGCCCATGTCCGATCGTCAATAACGATGCAACTGCCCGTGATCTGGCGCTGGTTGAGCACCGTGTGTCCGGAGCTGTCGGTACGCCGGATCCCCGGCCCGGCGCGCGCTGTGGATGATCTCCAGGGGACGCACGTGGCCATCGGGGCGGATCTTTACGTGTACACCTCTTGCCATCGAGAGTCTTCGGGGTGCCGAATCCGGGATTCCGATGGGCGGATGCCGGGGTCGGCACGAAAACGGTCCGCATAGCACCGAGACGGTCACAGGTGGCCGCCAAGTGGCCGAATACCGCCTTGTTCCTTGCCCGATGTTCGAAATGTTCGGCCACTTACCCACCCGGGCCCACGCCGTTGCACGCCTCCGTTCGCGCCGCGAGCGCCGGGGGTGGCGCGCACCGGTGCGCGCGTTGGCGTTCGAATCGCTTCGGACGTACGCAGGCCGAACACCGGGACGGCGCACGCGGCGCGCCCCGGTGGGGTGTCAACAAGAGGAACCGTTTCCCCGGGCGTGTCAGCCGGTGCCGAACCAGGTCTCGGCGACCGCGTCCCACGTCGGCCCGGGTGGCGCGGGCAGCTCGCGGAAGTACCGGGGCAGGTTGGCGTAGACGTGCAGCAGGGTGTACGCGAGGAGGTGGCGCGGGTCGAAGGTGCGGCCGTACTCCTTCTGGAAGCGGGCCATCAGGCCCGGTTCGCCCCGGGTCAGGAAGAGGCCGACGCCGACCAGGTCGTACGCGGCGTCGCCGAGCAGGGCGGGCTCGAAGTCGAAGAGGCCGGTGAGCCGCCAGGTGGTGGGGTCGACCACGAAGTGCTGGCGCATCGGCTCGGTGTGCAGCAGGACGCGCGGCGGGTCGGCGGGCAGGTCGACGGAGTCGAGGAAGCCGGGGATCGCCTCGACCCACTCCTCGGCCAGCCCCCGGCTGCGCTGCCGCTCGACCGCGCCCGCGCGCTGGCGGGCGAGGAAGTCGCCCCAGTCGACGGGGCCGAGGGTGGCGGCGAGGGGCCCCGGATCGAGGGCGTGCAGGGCGGCCAGCGCCCCGGCCGCCTCGGCGACGAGGTCGCCCCGGGCGTCGGCGGGGATCGACGGCCAGGCCTTGGCCAGGTCGTCGCCGGGCAGGCGGGACATCAGGACGTAGCGCCAGCCGTTCTCGTACGCGCCGGTGGAGTGCAGTTGCGGCGTCGCGACGGGGAGGCGGCCGTGCAGGTGGGCGAGGACACGGCTCTCGGTGACGGCGTCCGAGGCGTCGACGCCGGGGAACAGCTTGAGCACATGGGTGTCGCCGACGGCGTAGACGGGCTGCGAGCCCTCGGAGAAGCGGACCAGCGGCAGTCCGCCGAGGCCGAGGCGGGCGCAGAGGTCCTGGGCGCCCGGGCGTACGCGCGCGTCGTCGGGGACGACGGCGTCCCACTCTTCTGCGGTGTTCACCTCGGGAAGCATGACGCGGACATTAATCCGATGATCAGCACGGCGGCCATCGATTTAGGGGTGTGCTGCGCTAGGCTGCGAGACGTTCACGCCAGGTTTGCCCCGTTTTGGGGGTTCTGCTCGTACCGCTTCGACTCGCTTCCCGGCGATTCGCTGCCTGTCGGTTTGCTCCCTGGAGGTCCTCTTGCTTCCGCGTCGCCCCCTCTCCGGCCGCATCCACTCCCGCCGTCGCCGACTCGCGCTCGCGGCGCTGCTGGTGGCCTCGCTGGCGGCCGGTCCGTTCCCGGCGACGGCCGACGCCCCGGCCCCGTTCGCGCTCACGCACGACGCCACGCTCTCCGCCGACGCCCTCGCGGCGCCCGGCACGAACCTGCTGATCGTCGGCATCGACCGGCGTGCGGGCATGACCCGCCAGCAGATCAACAAGCTCCACGTCGGCGGCCAGGAGTGCAACTGCACCGACGTGATGATGCTGGTGCACCTCTCCGACGACGGCCGCCGGATGAGCGTGGTCTCGCTGCCCCGCGACTCGTACGTGCAGTTCGCCCCGCACGACCATCCGCAGCACGCGGGGAAGATCAACGGCGCGTACAAGCACGGCGGGCCCGACCTCGCGGTGCGCACCGTCGAGCAGGCCACCGGGCTGCGGATCGACCACTACCTGGAGACGGACTTCGCCCGGTTCGCCGATGCGGTCGACGCGCTGGGCGGCGCGGAGGTCTGCACGGACAAGCTGCTGGAGGACCGCAATTCCGGTCTGAGCCTGTCCCCCGGCACCCATGTGCTCCCAGGCGTGAAGGCGCTGCGGTACGCGCGGGCCCGCAAGGTGTCGCCGCCCGGCGACCTCGGCCGGGTGCGCCGTCAGCAGCGGCTGCTGCTCGGGATGCTCACGCGGCTCGCCGACGCCGGCGCGCTGAGCGATCCGGTGAAGCTGGTCGACACCGCGTCCGCGCTGCTCCCGCGTCTGCGCACGGACGCCGGGACCGGTGTGGCGACGCTGTTCAAGCTGGGCTGGGGGCTGCGCGAACTGCGCGCCGACCAGCTGGAGTTCGCGACGGTGCCGATGAAGGCCTTCGACCACCGGGTGCCGCAGTGGGGTTCGACCCTGGTGTGGGACGAGGTGCGGGCGCAGCGGATGTTCGCCGCCGTGCGGGAGGACCGGCCGGTCGCCGAGGAGCTCACCCTGCGGGCGGTGCCGGTGGAGATGGAGCCGGGTACGGTACCGGCCCGGGTGGACGACCCGGACGTGGCGGAGGCCCTGCGGCGCAGCGGCTTCGACGTGACGAAGGCGGAGCCGCCCGCGGTACGGGCCGAGGGGCCGACCGTGATCACGTACGACCCGTACTGGGAGCGGTACGCCTCGACCCTGGCGGCGGCGCTGCCGGGCGCACAACTGCGGCCGGTCGAGGGGAACGGGCACGTCTTCCAGGTGCGGGTCGGGCGGGTGGCGCAGGCGGTGGCCGAGGTGACGTACGACAGGAGCATGGTCGAGGGAGCGCCGGTGACGGGGGATCAGCTGCGCTGCCGGTGATCAACGGGGCTTGCCAGTGCGAGAGTTCGGCGCGTACGAAGGACACCATGACGACTCTTGGCGTGGTGTTCCGTCCTCAGCTGGCCCCGGAGAGGCTGCGTCCGCTGGTGCGCGCGGCGGACGCGGCGGGGCTGGAGGAGCTGTGGCTCTGGGAAGACTGCTTCCTGGAGAGCGGGGTGGCGGCGGCCGCCGCCGCGCTCGCGTGGTCGGAGCGGCTGCACGTGGGGGTCGGGCTGTTGCCGGTTCCGCTGCGGAATGTGGCGCTGACCTCGATGGAGGCGGCCACCCTGCTGCGGCTCTTCCCGGGCCGGGTGTCCCTCTCGGTGGGGCACGGGGTGCAGGACTGGATGGGGCAGGTCGGCGCGCGCCCGGCGTCTCCGCTGACGCTGCTGCGCGAGTACCTGTCGGCGATGCGGGCGCTGCTGCGCGGGGAGCGGGTCACCGTCGACGGGACGTACGTACACCTGGACGACGTGGCGCTGGACTGGCCCCCGCTGGAGGTTCCTCCGGTGTACGCGGGCGGGGTCGGGCCGCGCACGCTGCGGCTGACGGGCGAGGCGGCGGACGGCACGATCCTGGACGCGTCGTTCACGGCGGAGGGGGTGCGCAGGGCGCGTCGACTGGTCGACGAGGGGCGGGAGTCGGCGGGCCGAACCGCTGAGGGCCCGCACAAGGTGGTTGTCTACCTGCTGGCGGCGACCGGCCCCGGCGCCGCCGAGCGGCTGCGTGCCGAACTGGCCGGGGAGGGCCGGGAGTCCGTGCCGGTGCTGGGGGTCGCCGGGGCCGCCGGGGCCGTGGCCGAGGCGGTGCGGGAGCTGGCAGAGGCCGGGGCGGACACGGTGGTGCTCCAGCCGACGGCGGACGAGCCGGACCCGGAGGGCTTCGTGCGGTTCGCGGCGGAGGATGTGCGGGGGCTGGTGCCCTGACGGGGGCTGGTGCCCTGACGGGGGCCGGCGCCCTGACGGGAGCCTCGTCGGGACGTGCCCGGACGACAGCCGATCCCCGTCAGGGCACGTCCGCGTGGTCGCTCGTTCAGATCTGCGCGGTGGTGCGGCGGTCGTCGCGGACCAGGAAGACGGCCACGACGGCGAAGACGACCATCAGGATGGTGGCGGCCGCGGTGACCAGGGACCAGCCGCCGCTGTGCTGGGTGACGGACTTGTCGACGCCGCCGGAGGCGAGGACGGTCGTCGGGTCGGTGAGCGCGTGCAGCAGGATCGCGGCCCAGAGCGTGCCGGTGACGCGCATGGTGAGGTACATGCACACGCCGAAGCCGAAGGTGTAGACGACCGTGACGAGCACCGTGCTCGCCTGCATCCCGCTCAGCAGGTTGATCACGTGCATGAGCGAGAACAGCACCGAGGACACCACCATCACGAACCGCTCGGAGTGGTCCGCACCGCGCAGCATCCGCACCGCCAGGCCTCGGGTGGCGAGTTCCTCGGTGAAGCCCACGCAGAGGCCGAAGACGGCCATGAGGGCGATCTGCTCCGGGCGCCAGCTCTTCCAGTCGGTGGAGGCGGCGTGGGCGACGATGGCCGTGAGCGCGAGCCCGGGGCCGATCCACATCCAGGGCCTGCCCCCGACCGTCTGCCGGCCGAAGACCTCACGGAGCCAGCCGACGGAGGCGGTGAAGCCGAAGAGGGCCAGTCCGCCGATGCCGATCGGGAGGATGAAGGCGAAGAAGACACTGGCGCCGGTGGCCAGGACGTCGTCCTTGTTGATCCGGTCGCCGAAGAGGGCGCCGACGGCCTGGCCGACGAGCAGGTAGAAAACCAGGTAGGCGGCGATCACCAGGACCGCCTTCCCCAGGTTCGGCCGCTGGAAGAAGCCTGCGCGAGGCGTGACCGGGCCGTCGTCGATTCGCTGTGTCATCACACGCCTCACTGATCTCTGCTCTTTTCGGACGGTCGAACAATAGTCCAGAGATGTCGCTTCAATCGGTCATACGGGATGGATCTGGCCGACGGGGCCGGTTTCCGGCCGGTTCGATACGTCTGCGGTCCCCGCGCCCAGTACTTCCGCGCACAGGGCACGGACGGCGTCCGCGCAGCGTGCGCCGCGGCAGTGGCCTGCTTCGACGCGGGTACGGCGACGGAGGCCGCCCGGGGTGCGGGCGGGGACGGTGGAGGTGAGGGCGTCGCGGATCTCGCCCCGGGTGACGTTCTCGCAGGGGCAGACGACGTCGCCGTAGGCGGGGTCGCGGGCGATGAGTTCGGGGCGCTGGTGGGGGCGGGGGAAGGCTTCGCCGAGGTTGGGCATGCGGGGCGGTGCGGACGGCCCGGGTTCGGCGGTGAGGGGGAAGCCGTCGGCGGCGAGGAGGGCGGCGACGTGGGCGGCGATGCCCAGGGAGGCGCTGAGGCCGGTCGAGCGGATGCCGCCGACGGTGACGTAACGCAGGCCGGGGTGGGCGCGGATGCGGTAGTCGTCGTGTTCGGTGGCGGTGCGCAGGCCCGCGTACGAGGTGATGACGTCCGTGTCGAGGAGGGCGGGCATGATGCGGCGGCCGTGTTCCAGGAGGTGGGCGATGCCTTCGGGGGTGGTGTGGTGCGCGGTCTTGGCGTCGGGTCCGGTGAGGTCTTCGGCGGTGGGGCCGAGGAGGACGTTGCCGAAGACGGTGGGGGTGACGAGGACGCCTTTGCCGAGGGCGGTGGGGACGGGCAGCAGGATGTGCCTGACCAGCTTTCTCGACTCCTTGGCGAACACGAGGAGCTGGCCGCGGCGCGGGGTGATGGTGAAGTCGTCGATGCCGAGGAGGCGGTCGATGGTGTCGGCGTGGAGTCCGGCGGCGTTGACGAGGCGGTGGGTGCGGAGGGTGCCGCGGGTGGTGTGGAGTTCGTGGCCGTCGGAGGTGGGGGTGATGCGCTCGACGCGGGTGTTGAGGTGGAGGTCGGTTCCGGCGCGGACGGCTTCGGTGGCGTAGGCGAGGGGGGTGGTGAAGGGGCAGATGATGCTCTCGCCGGGTACGTGGAGTGCGCCGAGGGCGCCGGGGCCGAGGTGGGGTTCTCGGGCGTACAGCTCGGCGGGGGTGAGGGGGCGGGTGTCGTGGACGCCGTTGCGGACCGCCTTC
Organism: Streptomyces sp. NPDC087440; assembly: GCF_044744005.1. Lineage (NCBI taxonomy): Bacteria > Bacillati > Actinomycetota > Actinomycetes > Kitasatosporales > Streptomycetaceae > Streptomyces > Streptomyces sp. NPDC087440. The sequence continues at coordinate 195,709 of NZ_JBIUXN010000017.1, forward strand.
TCGGCGAGGGCGGGGAGGGCGGCGAGCTGGTCCTCGGTCCAGGCGACGAGGAGGGCGCCGAGGGGTTCGACGGGGATGCCGGTGGCTTGCGCGTGGGCGAGGAGGCGGCGGTGTCCGTCGCGGACGAGACGGGATTCGAGGGTGCCGGGGGTGGTGTCGAAACCGGTGTGGAGGATCGCGGTGTTGGCCTTGGAGGTGCCGTTGCCGATGTCGTCGGAGGCGTCGAGGAGGGCCACGTGGGGGCGGCGGCCGGGTGGGGTGTGGGTGGTGAGGTGGCGGGCGAGGGCTGTGCCGATGAGGCCGGCGCCGATGATGGTGAGGTCGTAGGGGGGTGGGGTGGGCATGGGGGTGCTCCTCTGGGGGGGTGGTTGGGGTGCGGGGTGGTGGGTGGGCACCCGGTGCGGGGGGGCTGCGCGGGGGCTCGGTCGGGGCGGCACCCGGTGCGGGGAGTGCTGCGCGGGGGCTCGGTCGGGCGGCACCCGGTGCCGGGGCGGGATTTCCCCTACCCGCCCCTTCCCGTAACCCTGCGGGGCTGTTGCACGGTTCTGTGCGGGTGCGTCGTGGCTGGTCGCGCAGTTCCCCGCGCCCCTGAATGCCTGCCCTTCGGGCGGCATATCAGCCCGTCCGGCGTTTGAGGACGCGCGGCGGAGCCGTGCAGGGGGCGAGGGGCGTAGCCCCATCAGGGACAGCAGCCACCCATCGACCCGCAGGGTTTAGGGAAGGGGCGGGGTGGGGTGGGAGACGGCCGAGCGGAACGCCGCTCGACGATCCTCCGCCTCCCCGGGCGACATCACCGGCTCGTACACTGCCGAGGGCTCCCCCGCAGGGAAGAGCGCCTCCGGCAGAGGGAAGCCCAGCCCCGTCCGGGCCGCCGCCCCCACCCCCAGCGCCGTCGCGTCCGGCGACGCCGACACCACCACCGGCACCTGGAGAAGGTCCGCCTGCACCTGCATCAGCACCGCCGATCGCGTGAGCCCCCCGTCCACCTTCAACTCCGCCAGCGGCGCCCCCAGTTCCGCCCCCACCGCCTGCGCCAGCTCCGCGACCTGCGCCGCCAGCCCCTCGCACAGCGCCCGCACCAGGTGGCCCGCCGTGGTGTCCAGCCCGAGGCCGCTCAGACTCCCCCGCGCCTCACTGCGCCACCACGGCGCGGCCAGCCCCGCGAGGGCCGGTACGAAGGTGACTCCCCCGGCGTCGGGGACCTGGGCGGCGACCCGGTCGAGGTCGTGGGCGCCCGCGATGACGCCCAGGTCGGTGAGCCACCGCACCGCCGAGGCCGCCGTGTAGACCTGGCCGTCGAGGCAGTAGTCGGTACGGTCCCCGAGCCGCCAGGCCACACACCCCACCAGTCCGGTGGTGGGTCGGACGGGACGGCGGCCCGCCCGGGCGAGCAGGAACGCCCCTGTTCCGTACGTGCACTTGGCGGCACCCGGCACCGTCGCCCCCTGGGCGAGCAGCGCCGCCTGCTGGTCCACCAGGAGTCCGGTGAGCGGGAGTTCACCGCCGAAGGCCGTGGTCGTGCCGACGGGACGGTCGCAGGCGACGACCTCGGGCAGCGGCTCCTCGCCGAGGCCGTAGAGGTCGAGTGCGACGGCGGACCAGGAGACGCTGTCCAGGTCGAGGAGCTGGGTGCGCCCCGCCGTCGCCGCGTCCGTGACGAACGCGCCGGTGAGCCGGTGGACGAGCCAGGCGTCGCTGGTGGTGACGGTGCCCGCCCGGGTGAGGTGGCGGCGTATCCACGCCATCTTGGGCGCGGCGAAGTAGGGGTCCAGCGGCAGCCCGGTGAGGTGTCGCAGCTTCTCCTCGTGCGGGGCGAGTTCCGCGCAGAGGTCGGCAGCCCGGCGGTCCTGCCACACGATCGCCTCGGTGAGCGGCGCGCCGGTGGCCGGGTCCCAGGCCAGGACGGTCTCGCCCTGGTTGGCGAGGCCGACGGCGGCGACCGGTTCGCCCGCCGCGGCGAGGGCTTCGCGACCGGCGGCGACCACCGACGCGTACAGCTCCTCGGGGGACACCTCCACCCGGCCGCCGGGCAGGTGGCGGGGGTGCACGGGGGCCCGGCCGGTGCCGATCACGCCGCGTTCGGGGCAGACGACCAGCGCCTTGGTGGCGGACGTGCCCTGGTCCACGGCGAGCACCGGCCCGCTCCGCGACACGCCGCCGACTGCCCCGCCCATCCCCGCACCCCTTCGCCCCGCCGACCGTCCGAAGTCCGGCCAAAGCCTCCGCCAGGCGCACGGCCCCCGTCAAGCACATACGGATGCGAGCGTTCCCCGATCCCCCCTTCCCGCCCCCATGCGCTGGACCGGAATTCCGATCCATGGTCAACTACACGGCGGCACACGGCAGTTGCGCATGGTTCGCATGTGAGGCGCAGCCGTCACCCCCGCACCCATCCCGGCCGACGACCGCACCAGAGGACCAGCGACGATGCCCAGCGAGGACTTCCGTCCGGTGTACCACCCCGCAGGCCACGACGCCGAACTGCGTTCTGTCGTCCAGGAGTTACGGGCAGGCAGATGGCTGGCGATGCGGAACTTACTTGCGGGTACGTCCACTTGGTCGGCATGGACCCGACGTACCCAGGTCCTGGCGGCCGTCGCGGCCGGTACGGACACCGTGCGCGCCTGGCGCGCCGAGGAGCCGCGCAGTGCCGTCGCGACCGCGATGCACGCCCGGGTCGCGGTGGAGCGGGCGACCCGGGCGCACCGGGAGGGCCATCCGCAGACCACCGTGTGGTGGCACGAGGCGTGGGAGGCGTGCCGGATCTACGCCGAGCTGGTGCCGGACGACCCGGTGCCGTGGGTGTGCCTGCTGGCCCTGTCCCCGCTCGACCGGGACCAGCGGATGCCGGAGCACCGGCTGCCGCCGCCGGGGCCGATGCTGTTCCCCGGCCCGTGGGCGCTGCTGGAGCAGGTCGCCAAGCGTGACCCCGACAACCGGGAGGCCCATCAGCGGATGCTCCAGTTCGTGTACGCGCGCAGTCCGCACGGAGCGCTCCCTGAGGCCGTCAACTACGCACGCTGGGCCGCTGCTTCGTCCCCGGTGGGCTCGCCCGCGCACACGCTGCCGCTGTATGTGCGGGCGGAGCGCTACCGGCGGGAGCGCGGCCAGGACAGGGCGCTCGACCTGCACTGGGTGACGGACGACGCGATCCGCGACGGGCGGGCGGCCCTGCACGACTGGTTCGACGTCGCCGATCCCGCCGATTCCTCGCCGCTCGACCTGAGCCATCTCGCGCACGCCCTGTGGGGTGCGCACCAGTTCACCGAGGCGGCCCGGGTGTTCCGGACGCTGGACCCGTACTACGTGCCCGTGCCGTGGACGTACCGCATCCGCGACGACCAGGGCGACACCGCGCAGGCGGCGCAGGAGCTGTACCTCCGGGCCCGCTCGCGGTCCCTGGAGGCCTCCGGCCCGTCCCTCTCGTAAGAGACGGCCCGTCCCTCTCGTAACAGAACCGCCCACGCACACCGCACACCGCAGAACCGCACACGCACCACCATCCGTCCCCCCAGTGAAGGAAGACTCATGTCCCTCTCCGCGCCGTCGTTCAAGAAGGGCGCCCGCTCGCAGCCGCCCGCGCAGCAGGACGAGGAGGCCCGGCTGCGCGAACTGGGCTATCAGCCGGTGCTGGCCCGCCGGATGGGCGGGTTCGGCAACTTCGCGATCAGCTTCTCGGTCATCTCGGTACTGTCCGGCTGCATGACGCTGTACGGCTTCGGCCTGGGCACCGGCGGCCCCGCCGTGATGATGTGGGGCTGGGTCGGCGTCGGGCTGTTCGTGCTGACGGTGGGCATGGCGCTGGCCGAGGTGACCAGTGCGTACCCGACGTCGGGCGCGCTCTACTACATGGCGGACCGCCTCGGCGGCCGCAAGTGGGGCTGGTACACAGGGTGGTTGAACCTGCTGGGCCTGCTGGGCGCGATCGCGGGCATCGACTACGGCGCGGCGCTGTTCACCGGGGCCTTCCTCAACCTGCGGTTCGGGTTCGAGCCGACGCCGGGCTCCACGATGCTCATCTTCATGTGCATCCTGCTGCTGCACGCGGTGCTGAACCTGTTCGGCGTACGGCTGGTCAGCGTGCTGAACTCGATCAGCGTGTGGTGGCACCTGGCGGGTGTGGCGGTGATCGTCGGCGCGCTGACCATCGTCCCTGACCACCACCAGTCGACGAAGTTCGTCTTCACCGAGTTCGTGAACGACACCGGCATCGACAGCCCCATCTACGTGGCGGCGATCGGGCTGCTGCTCGCGCAGTACACCTTCTGCGGGTACGACGCCTCCGCCCACCTCTCGGAGGAGACCTCCAACGCGTCGGTGGCGGCCTCGCGGGGCATCGTGCGGGCCATCTGGGTGTCCTGGCTGGCGGGCTTCGCCCTGCTGGCGGGGCTGACGTACGCCATCCAGGACTACGCGGGCACGGTGGGCAGCGAGACCGGGGTGCCGCCGGCCCAGATCCTGCTGGACGCGCTGGGTTCGGGCGGGGCGACGGCGCTGCTGCTCGTGGTGATCGTGGCGCAACTGTTCTGCGGGAACGCCGAGGTCGCCGCGGCGAGCCGGATGGTGTTCGCGTTCAGCCGGGACAACGCACTGCCGGGCTCCAAGCTGTGGCGGCGGGTCAGCAGCCGCACCCAGACGCCGGTTCCTGCGGTGTGGCTCTCGGTGGGCGTCGCCTGCCTGCTGGCGGTGCCGTCGCTGTACTCGGCGACCGCGTACGGCGCGGTGACGGCGATCAATGTCATCGGCATCACGCCCGCCTACGCCATTCCGATCTTCCTGCGGCTGCGGGCGGGCGACCGCTTCCAGAAGGGGCCGTGGCACCTGGGGCGGTGGAGCAAGCCGATCGGGTGGATCGCCGTGTCGTGGGTGGCGATCGTGACGGTGCTGTTCCTGCTGCCGCAGAAGGCGCCGGTGAACTGGGAGTCCATGAACTACGCGGTGATCGCGCTGGCCGTGGTGCTGATCCTGGCGACCGCGTGGTGGTACGTGGCCCGCAGGACGTACGGCGTGCCGTCACAGGCGGCGTACGGGACCAAGCGGGAGCGGGAGGAGATCGCGGAGGGCATCGTCTGACCGCCGACACCCCCTTTCGTCGTATTGACGAGAAGCGAGTCCCCCTCTTATCGTCATGAAGACGAGAAAGAGGGGGACCACTCATGGCCGACATCACCCGGCGCTTCGGCTGGCGCCACCTGAGGTCCGCGCCCACCGCCCACATCCGCCACCACCGGCGCGGCAAGCTGGTCCACGACGGGCCGGGGCTCAGCTTCTGGTTCCGGTCACTGACCGCGGCGCTCTCCGAAGTGCCGGTCAGCGACCGGGAGTTGGCGATGGCCTTCCACGCTCGTACGGCCGACTTCCAGGACGTCACCCTCCAGGCCACGGTCACGTACCGGATCAGCGACCCCGCGGTGGCCGCCGCCCGTCTCGACTTCTCCGTGGACCCGGACTCGGGGGCCTGGCGCGGCGCACCGCTGGAGCAGATCGCGACCCTGCTGACAGAGACCGCCCAGCAGCACGCCCTCGACACGCTGGCACGTATCCCCTTGTCGGAGGCGCTTGTTGATGGTGTGTCAGCGGTACGAGGACGCATCGCGACCGGTCTGGAGGCCGAGCCCCGACTGCCCGCCACCGGGATCGAGGTCGTCGCGGTGCGGGTGGTGGCGATCCGGCCCGAGGCGGACGTCGAGCGGGCGCTGCGCACCCCGGCGCGGGAGCAGATCCAGCAGGAGGCCGACCGGGCGACGTACCAGCGCCGGGCGGTCGCGGTGGAACGGGAGCGGGCCATCGCGGAGAACGAGCTCGCCAGCCGCATCGAACTGGCCCGCCGCGAGGAGCAGTTGGTCGACCAGCGCGGCACCAACGCCCGCCGTGAGGCGGAGGAGCTGGCGGCGGCCGACGGGGTGAAGGCCGAGTCGGAGGCCGCCCGGAAGGTGCGGCTCGCCCGCGCGGAGGCGGAGGCGGCGCGTGCGGTCGGTGAGGCGCGGGCCGAGGCGCAGGCGGCGTGGTTGCGGGTGCACGGGGAGGTCGATCCGGCGACCTTGCACGCGCTGGCGACGACGCTGCTGGCGGAGAACGTGCCGCGCATCGAGAACCTGACGGTGTCGCCGGACGTGCTGACGGGGATGCTGGCGAAGCTGGCAAACGGCGGCAGCGGGGGCGGCCGGTCGTGAGCCTCGCACCGCGTGCCGTGCTGGTCCATCGCACCAGTGAGTACGAGGAGTTGCTCGCCCGGCACGGCACGCGCGGCCAGGCCGAGTTCTACCTGCGCGCGCGGGGGCGGAGCGTGCGCGAGGTGGAGGAACGGCATCTGCGGGCCCGGCGGGCGCTGGCGGAGGTGGCGGGGGCCGTGCCGTTGCAGTGGCGGCAGGCCCGGGTGGAGCGGGCGGACCTGGACCGCTTCCTGTTCGGTCCGGAGGACGTCGTGGTGGTCGTCGGGCAGGACGGTCTGGTGGCGAACACGGCCAAGTACCTTCAGGGGCAGCCGGTGGTGGGCGTCGACACGGACCCGGGCCGCAATCCGGGGGTACTGGTGCGGCACCGGGCGGCGGACGCGGGGAAGGTGATGCGGTCGGCGGCGGGCGACGGGGCGGCCGAGCTGCTGACGATGGTGGAGGCGGTGGCGGACGACACCCAGCGGCTGGTGGCGCTCAACGAGATCTTCCTCGGCCCGGCGGGACACCAGACGGCGCGCTACCGGATCGGCCTCGGCGACGCCCCCGGGGACGAGGCCCAGGCCTCCTCCGGCGTGCTGATCGGGACGGGCACCGGGGCCACGGGCTGGCTGCGCTCGCTCTGGCTGGAGCGGGGCTCGGCACTGCGCCTGCCGGGCCCCCGGGACGCCGGCCTGGCGTGGTTCGTCCGGGAGGCGTGGCCGTCGCCGACGACGGGGACCTCGCGGGTGGAGGGGGTGCTGGCGGGGGCCGAACGGCTGCGGGTGACGGTGGAGTCGGACCGGATGGTGGCGTTCGGGGACGGGATGGAGGGCGACGCGGTGGAGGTGGGGTGGGGTCAGACGGTGTGGGTGGGCAGGGCGGAGGCGGGGCTGAGGCTGGTGGGCTGAGGGGCCCTGGCGGGGCTGGGCCGGTGGGTCTTCGGGGTACGTAACCTTCGCGCCCCCAGCGGATCGTCATGAACACCCGGGCCTCCCTGCCCTGACCCCCGGCCCGCCCTTCGCGGACCTGTTCCCGAGCGCCGTGCGGTACACCGGGGCCCCGCTCGGCTGTCAACTCGCCATCGTGCTGGGCGGATCGCTCACGCCGATCATCGGGACCGCCCTGCTCGGGCAGTACGCGTCGACGACGCCGATGGCATGCTTCCTGCGCTTCACGCTGTTGTGAGTAACGCAGCGGAGTTCCACAGCCAGCACTGGTGGCGCCGGTCGGTGGCACCGACGGTCTTGATGCCGCGCGCGCCGGTCGCGAACTCCCTGATCATGGTGGTCCGCTTTTCATTGACATGCACCCGCCCCGGACGGACACTCTTGCCACTCTGTCGGCGAAGCTAAGTTCACTGGACGAACGACGCAATACGGTCGCCGCCTCAACTCCCCCACACCGCAAGGGACTTGGATGACCGCCTCCGCTCCCCCGGGCCGCCCCCACACGTTCCGTTCCGTGCTGCCGGTGCTCGCCCTGTGCTGGCTGGCCGTGTTCTTCGACGGCATGGACGTGAACATCTACGGCGCCGTCATGCCGCACATGCTCGACGACCCCGGCCTCGGCCTGACCACCTCCAGTGCGGGCACCATCGGCAGCTGGACCACCTTCGGCATGCTCATCGGCGCGCTCACCGCCGGGAACCTCACCGACTGGCTGGGCCGCCGCCCGATGCTGGCGGGCAGCGTGCTGTTGTTCTCGCTGGGGTCGGCGCTGTGCGCGCTCGCCGGGACGCCCGCGCTCTTCGGGGCGGGCCGGTTCGTCGCCGGGCTCGGGCTCGGCGGACTGATGCCGCTGTGCCTGGCGATGGTGATGGAGTTCGCCCCGCCGCGCCGGGTCGCGCTGACCACCGGGCTCCTGATGACCTCGTACCACGCGGGCGGCATGGTCGCGACGGGGCTGGGGCTGACGCTGGCTCCGGCGGCGGGCTGGCGCTGGGTGTTCTGGGCGGGCGTGCTGCCCGCCCTGATCGCCGTACCGCTGCTGCTGAGGCTGATGCCGGAGTCGCCCGGGGTGCTGCTCGCGCGCGGCGACCGGGCGCGGGCAGATGCGGTCGCCGACAGGTACGGGCTGGTGCGGCCGACGGCGGTGGCGGCTCCGGCGGCCGGGGCACGGGGGCGCTGGGACGCCGTACTGGCGCTGTTCCGGCCGGAGTCGCGGTGGGCGACGCCGCTGCTGTGGCTGGCCTCGTTCTGCGGGCTGCTGCTCGTGTACGGGGTCTCGACGTGGCTGCCGCAGATGATGCGGGCCTCGGGATACGGCCTGACGTCGTCGGTCAGCTTCCTCATGGTCATCAACGCGGGCGGCATCGTCGGCATGCTGATCGCGGGCCGCACCGCTGACCGGTTCGGGGCCGTGCGGGTCTCCGCGATCTGGTTCGTGCTGACGGCGGTCGGGGCGCTGCTGCTGAAGGCGCATCTGCCGCTGGGCTGGACATACGTCGTCGTGGCCGTCACCGGCGTGTGGCTGTTCAGCGCGCAGGTGATGGTCTACGCGGCGAGCAACTCCCTCTACCGGGACAGCGAGCGGGCCGCCGGGCTCGGCTGGGTGACCGGGGTCGGCCGTACGGGAGCGGTGTTCGGCCCGTGGCTGGGCGGGGCGCTTGCCTCCAGCGGCAACCAGAGCTGGGGCTTCACGTCGTTCGCGCTGGCGGGGCTGCTGGGTGCGGTGGCGATCGCGCTGGTGCCGGTGGCGGCACGGCTCGGCGGGCGGGGGCGCACCGCCCCGCCCGCTCCTCCCCTCGCTCAGCCCGTGAAGGGCAACCCCGCATAGTTCTCGGCGAGTTCGGCCGCAGCGTGCCGCGAGGAGGCGATGCGGTCGAGCTGGGAGATCTGCAGCCGGGTCTGGAACGCGGACTGCTCGGGCTCCGCGTGGAGCGTCGTGGTCATGAAGTACGAGAAGTGCTCGGCGCGCCAGACCCGGCGCAGCGCGGCGTCCGAGTAGGCGTCCAGGAGGTCCGTCTCGCCCGTGGTGTGCAGCCGGGTGAACGCCTCGGCGAGGCGGACCACGTCGGCGGCGGCCAGGTTGAGGCCCTTGGCGCCGGTCGGCGGGACGATGTGGGCGGCGTCGCCGGCGAGGAGGACCCTTCCGTACCGCATCGGCTCGGTGACGTGACTGCGCATCGGGAGCACGGACTTGGCGGTGATCGGCCCGCGTTCCAGCTTCCAGCCCGGGTCGGCGTCGGTGGCGAAGCGGGCGTCGAGTTCGTCCCAGATCTGTTCGTCGGACCAGTCGGCGGGGTCGGTGCCGTTGGGCACCTGGAGGTAGAGGCGGCTCACCGTGGGCGAGCGCATGCTGGCGAGGGCGAAGCCGCGCTCGTGGTGGGCGTAGATCAGTTCGTCGTAGACGGGGCGGGCGTCGGCGAGGATGCCGAGCCAGGAGTAGGGGTAGGTCCGCTCGTACGTGGTGCGGACGGACTCGGGGACGGCGTTGCGGGCGACACCGTGGAAGCCGTCGCAGCCGACGACGTAGTCGCAGCTGAGCGTCTTGTCCTCGCCGTCGTGGCGGTAGCGGACGAGGGGCCGCGCACTGTCCGCCCCTTCGACGTCCGTGACCTCGGCCTCGAACAACAATGGTCCGCCGTCGGCCAGTTGAAGGCCTATCAGATCCTTCACCACCTCCGTCTGGGCGTACACCATGACGCTGCGGCCGCCGGTGAGGGCGGGGAAGTCGAGGCGGTGGGCGCGGCCGTCGAAGCGCAGCTCGATGCCGTCGTGCGGCATGCCCTCCGCGTCCATGCGGGTCCCGGCTCCGGCGGCGCGGAGGATGTCGATCGTGCCCTGTTCGAGGATTCCGGCGCGCTGGCGCTGCTCGACGTAGGCGCGGTCGCGGCTCTCCAGGACGACGCTGTCGATTCCGGCGTTGTGCAGGAGGCGTGCGAGGAGGAGTCCGGCCGGGCCGCCGCCGATGATGCCGACTGTGGTGTGCATGGGGTCAGTTGTCCGTTTCACTGATTGCTTCTGCGGTGGCTTCTTCGTCCAGTACGCGCTGGGCGATGCCGAAGGCGGAGTTGGCGGCGGGTACGCCGCAGTAGACGGCGGACTGGAGGAGGACCTCGCCGATCTCGTCGTGGCTGAGTCCGTTGCGCACGGCGGCCCGTACGTGCAGGGCCAGTTCGTCGTGGTGGCCGCCCGCGACGAGGGCGGTGAGGGTGATGCAGCTGCGGGTGCGCCGGTCGAGGGTGTCGCCGGTCCAGATCTCGCCCCAGGCGTACCGGGTGATGAAGTCCTGGAAGCGGGCGGTGAGGGGGCTGGTGCGGGCGACGGCCCGGTCCACGTGGGCGTCCCCGAGGACGGCCCGTCGGACGGCCGTGCCGTCGGCGTGGGCCCGGCGCGCGGTACGGTCGCCGTGGGGGGCGGCCCCGGGGAGTGCGCCGGACGGGCCGTCCTCGCCGGGGCCGCCGACCGTACCGGTCGCCCGGACGTCACGCGCGCGGCGCGCGGCGGGGTCGTCACAGGGGGCAGCCCCGGGGGGTGCGCCGGAGGGACCGCCCACGCCAGGGCCGCCGCTCCGGCCGGACACCCGGACGTCGGGCTCATGGCGTACGGCGGAGCCGTCGCCCTGCACGCAACCACCGACCGTGCCGGTCCCCGTGCAGGCGGACTCCGTCAAGTGCCCCTGGAGAGCGGCGAGTACGGCGTCCGGGCGCTCCACGCCCGCCAGGTGTGCGGCGTGCGGGAGTTCGACGAGGCCCGCGTCGGGGATCGTGTCGGCGAGCAGGCGGGCGTCGGCGGGCGGGGTCGCGGTGTCGGCGCGACCGGCGATCACCAGGGTCGGAGCGGTGATCTTGCCGAGGTCGTCGCGCAGGTCGAAGGCGGCGAGCGCGTCGCAGCAGGCGGCGTACGCGGCCGGGTCGACGGTGCGCTGGGCCTCGGCGAGTTCCGCGGCGGCCGCTCCCGCGAACCCGGGGGTGAACCAGCGTGCGGGCGCGGTCGCCACCAGCGGTTCCATGCCCTCGCGGCGCACCAGCGCCGCCCGCTGCTGCCATGCCTCGGCCGTCCCGAACCGGGCCGCCGTGCAGACGAGGGCGAGCCGCTCGACCCGCTCGGGGTGGTGCACGGCGAGCCACGAGCCGACCGCACCGCCGAGCGAGACCCCGGCGTACGCGAACCGGTCGATGCCGAGCGCGTCGGCGAGCCCGAGCACGAGCCGTCCGAGGTCGGCGACACTCGCCCCGGCCCCGAGGAGCTGCGCGTCGGAGCCGCCGTGCCCGGGAAGGTCCCACCGGACCACACGGAACTCGCGTGCGAGGGCGGGCACTTGACCCTCCCAGACGCTCAGCGAGGTGCCGAGGGAGGGCCCGAGGAGGAGCGGCGGGGCGTCGGCGGGGCCGTCGACGCGGTGGTGGAGGAGGGGATGAGTCATCGGGGGTCCTGGAGGGGGGTGCGGGGGTGACGGACAAGGGGCTGCCGGGCGAGCGCCCGGTCGACGAGTTCGGGGGCGGCGCCCAGGTAGCGGGTGGGGTCGGTGAGGTCACGCAGACGGGCGAGCGCGGCACCCTGCGCGTCGGCCTCGGGGGTGGTGGAACGGTTCACGTCCGGCTCGGTGGCGGCCCCGTGCAGGGCGCCCCCCGGGTGCGGCTCGGCTCCCGCCACCGCCGCGGCGACCTCGGGCCGGGACGCGAGTGCCTCCGCCAGGGTCGTGCCGTGCTCGGTGGCGTGCCGGGCGGCCCGGGTCAGGACGTGCTTGGCCTGCGCGCGGCCCAGCAGTGGTGTGAGCACCGCGCTCAGGCGTTCCGAGACGATCAGTCCGTTCGTACGGTCGAGATGGGCCCGCATGCGCCCGGTGTGGACGGTCAGCCCCTCCGCGAGCGCCGCCGCGTCCCGCGCCGCTCCGCCCGTGAGGCGCAGCGCGTCGCGCAGCGGCAGCCACTCCGCGTGCCAGGCGCCTGCGGGACGCTCGTCCTCGGCGGTGAGGGAGCCGTACAACACACCGGCCAGCGCGGGGACTTGGCGGGCGGTGGCGGCGATGAGCGTGGCTCGCACCGGGTTGCTCTTGTGCGGCATCGCGGACGAGCCGCCCCCGGCGCCCTCCGCGAGTTCGCCGATCTCCGTCCGGGAGAGGACCAGCACATCGGCGGCGATCTTGCCGAGCGCGCCCGCCGTGAAGGCCAGTGCGCCCGCCAGGTCCGCGACCGGGGTCCGGAGCGTGTGCCAGGGCAGGTCCGGTACGGCCAGGCCGAGTTCGGCCGCGTATGCCGACACCAGGCCGAGCGGCTCCGCACCGTACTCCGCGAAGGCCGCCAACGTGCCCGCCGCACCGCCCAGTTGGGCCGGAAGGCCCTCGCGTACCACGGTCAGCCGGTCGTGCGCGTCCAGGACCAGCGACCGCCACCCGGCGGCCTTGAGGCCGAAGGTGGTCGGCACGGCGTGCTGGGTGAGGGTGCGGCCCGCCATGGGTGTCGCACGGTGTTGCGCGGCGAGGCCGCCGAGCGAGGCCGCCGCGGCCTCCAGGTCGGACAGGACATGTTCCAGCGTGCGTGCCGCGACCAGCATCAGGGCGGTGTCGAGGATGTCCTGACTGGTCGCTCCCCTGTGCACGAACTCGGCGTCGGCAGCGTCCCGTTGGGCCACCTGCGCGGTGAGGTCGGCGACCAGCGGGATGACCGGGTTGCCGCCCGCCCGCGCCCGCAGCGCCAGGTCGCGCACGTCGTACCGGTCCGCGTCGGCCGCCGCCGTCACCGAGACCGCGGCACCGGCGGGGGCCGCCCCGAGCCGGGCCTGGGCCCGGGTCAGCGCGGCCTCGGCATCGAGGAGGGCCTGGAGGAAGGCCCGGTCGCCGGTTGCGGCCTCGGCCGCGCTGCCGACCGTACCGGGCGAGAAGAGCCCCGTATCAACAGGGCCACATCCCGAGGCAGAGCCAAAGGCGTCACCGGAAGTCGCGGAGCCAAAGGCGTCACCGGAAGTCAAGGAACACCGTCTCCCGCTCCCCCTGCACCCGGATGTCGAACCGGCGCAGCCCGTCCGACTCGGCCACCGCGAGCAGCGTGGCGCGCCGGGCGGCGGGCAGGTCGGCGAGCGGACCCGCCGTGATGTCGTCCGTGAAGTACGCCCGCGTGGCGAGGTGGTGCATGAGCCCGCGCGCGAACACGCACACCGCGAGGTACGGGACGGAGTCCGGCGGCGTCAGCGTGCGCACCGCCCAGTGGCCGTCCGCGTCGGTGGCGACCCGGCCGAAGCCGGTGAAGTCGACCCCGTTGCGGCCCAGGAAGCCGCCGGTCACCGGGTCGCGGCGGAGCGATCCGGGCCGGCCGGCGAGGGACCCGTCGGGCGCGGCCTGCCAGGTCTCGATCACCGCGTCGGGGATCGGGTCGCCGTTCCCGTCCGTGACGTGGCCGTGCACGGTGACCGTGTCCGGGTGGCCCGCCGGGGCGATGTCGCCGCCGCCGGCGAAGGGCAGCGCGTAGCCGTAGAAGGGGCCGACCGTCTGGGAGGGGGTCGGCGGGAGGACGGCGGGCATCAGTGGTTCTCCTCGGGGTCGGGCAGCGTGGCGGCGGGGCCGTCCAGGACGATGTCCCAGCGGTAGCCGAGCGACCATTCGGGGCGCGAGAGGGAGTGGTCGTACGCGGCGACGAGGCGTTCGCGGGCGGCCTGGTCGGTGACCGACTGGAGGATCGGGTCGTACGGGAAGAGCGGGTCGCCGGGGAAGTACATCTGGGTGACCAGGCGCTGGGTGAAGGCGGTCCCGAAGAGGGAGAAGTGGAGGTGCGCGGGCCGCCAGGCGCCCAGGTGGTTGCGCCAGGGGTACGCACCCGGCTTGACGGTCGTGAAGGAGTACAAACCCTGATCATCCGTCAGGCACCGCCCCACACCGGTGAAGTTGGGGTCGAGCGGGGCGGGGTGCTGGTCGCGCTGGTGGGCGTAGCGCCCGGAGGCGTTGGCCTGCCAGAGCTCGACGAGCTGGCCGCGTACGGGGCGGCCGTGACGGTCCAGGACGCGTCCGGTGACGGTGATGCGCTCGCCGAGCGGCTCCCCGGCGTGCTGGCGGGTGAGGTCGGCGTCGAGGTCCGTGACGTCGGTGACGCCGAAGACGGGGCCGTGGAGTTCGGCGGCCTCCGGGTCGTCGCCCACGGCGATCAGCGGCTGCTGCGGGTGGCGCAGGACGCTGCTGCGGTACGGGGTGAAGTCGCGCGGCGGGTGGTGCGGGGCGGGGGCGCCCGCCGCGACCGCCTTGGCCACGGCCTGGTGCCGCTCGGCTATTTCGGCGCTGATGTGATCCTGCGTCAGTTCGGCGGAGCTCAAGGGGTGTTCACCTTTCGAGGACGAGTGCGAGGCCCTGCCCGACGCCGATGCACAGGGTGGCGATCCCGGTGCCGGAACCGGCTGCGGCGAGCTGGTGGGCGACGGCCCCGGTGATGCGGGCGCCGGACGCGCCGAGGGGGTGGCCGACGGCGAGGGCGCCGCCGCGCGGGTTGACGACGGCGGGGTCGAGTCCGGGCCACTGGGAGAGGCAGGCGAGGGCCTGGGCGGCGAAGGCCTCGTTGAGCTCGACCACGTCGAGGTCGCCGAGGCCGCGCCCGGCCTTCTTCAGGGCGCGGTGGACCGCTTCGACGGGGCCCGCGCCGAAGAACTGCGGCTCGATGCCGGTGACGGCACTGGCGCTGATGCGGGCGAGGGGTTCGCGGCCGGTGGCGCGCAGGCCGTCCTCGTCCACGAGGAGCAGGGCGGCCGCGCCGTCGTTGAGCGGGGAGGAGTTCCCGGCGGTGACGGTGCCGTCCTTGCGGAAGACGGGTTTCAGCTTGGCGAGGGCCTCGATGGTCGAGGACTCGCGGATGCATTCGTCGCGGGCGAGGTCGACGCCTGCGACGGGGACGATCTCGCCGTCGTGCAGGCCCTCCGCCCAAGCAGCAGCAGCTTTCTGATGGCTCGTCAGTGCGAAGGCGTCCTGGGCCTCGCGCGTCACGGAGTAGCGCTCCGCGACCAGCTCCGCCCCCTCCCCCAGCGCGACCGTCCACTCCTCGGGCATGCGCGGGTTGGTCATCCGCCAGCCGAGGGTGGTGGAGTACATCTGCTGGTGCCCGGCGGGGAAGGCCCGCTCCGGCTTGGGCAGCACCCAGGGCGCGCGGCTCATGGACTCCACGCCGCCCGCGACCGTGACGGAGGCGTCCCCGACGGCGACGGCGCGGGCCGCCTGGATGACGGCCTCCATGCCGGAGCCGCAGAGCCGGTTGACGGTGACACCCGGCACGCTCACCGGGAGTCCGGCGAGCAGGACGGCCATGCGGGCGACGTCCCGGTTCTCCTCGCCCGCGCCGTTGGCGTTGCCGAAGAACACGTCGTCGATCCGGGCCGGGTCCAAGTCCGGGGTGCGGGAGAGCAGTTCGCGCAGTACGGTCGCGGCGAGGTCGTCGGGCCGCACGCCGCTGAGGGCGCCGCCGTACTTGCCGACCGGGGTGCGGACGGCGTCCACCACGTACACGTCACGGAGCGCGGTCATCGCCCCACCACCTCCCCGAGGGCGACGGGTGCGCCCGTCTTCGCGATCAGTTCTTCGGCGCTGACGCCCGGCGCGGTCTCGACCAGCACGAGTCCGGCGTCAGTGACGTCCAGGACGCCGAGGTCGGTGATGATGCGGTGCACGCAGGCCTTGCCGGTGAGCGGCAGGGTGCACTCCCCCACGATCTTCGGGGTGCCGTCCTTGGCGGTGTGGTCGGTGAGCACGATGACCCGGCGGGCGCCGTGCACGAGGTCCATGGCACCGCCCATGCCCTTGATCATCTTGCCGGGGATGGACCAGTTGGCGAGGTCGCCGCGGGCCGAGACCTGCATGGCCCCGAGGATCGCGGTGTCGATGTGGCCGCCCCGGATCATCCCGAAGGAGAGGGCGGAGTCGAAGAAGGACGAGCCGGGGAGGACGGTGACGGTCTCCTTGCCCGCGTTGATCAGGTCCGGGTCCACCTCGGACTCCGTCGGGTACGGGCCGACGCCGAGGAGGCCGTTCTCGGAGTGCAGGACGACGTCGATGCCGTCGGGGAGGTAGTTGGGGACGAGGGTCGGCAGGCCGATGCCCAGGTTGACGTAACTGCCGTCGGTCAGTTCGGCGGCGGCGCGGGCGGCCATGTCCGTGCGGGTCCAGCTCATGAACGTACGGTCCCTCGTGTCGAAGATGCGGAAATCGTGCGCCGTTCGATGCCCTTGTCGGCGGCCTGTTCCGGGGTCAGCTCCACGACCCGCTGGACGTAGACGCCCGGCACGTGCACGGCGTCCGGGTCCAGCTCGCCCGGCTCGACCAGCTCCTCGACCTCGGCGACGGTGACGCGTCCCGCCATCGCGGCGAGGGGGTTGAAGTTGCGTGCCGAGCGGCGGAAGACGAGGTTGCCGTGCCGGTCGCCCTTCCAGGCGCGGACCAGCGCGAAGTCGGTGCGGATGCCGTGCTCCATGACGTGCTCCTGGCCGTCGAAGACCCGCGTCTCCTTCGCGGGCGACGGCACGGCGACCGAGCCGTCGGGGCCGTAGCGCCAGGGCAGTCCGCCGTCGGCGACCTGGGTGCCGACCCCGGCGGGGGTGAAGAAGGCGGGGATGCCCGCGCCGCCGGCGCGCAGCCGCTCGGCGAGGGTGCCCTGCGGGACGAGTTCGACCTCCAGCTCGCCGCCGAGGTACTGGCGGGCGAACTCCTTGTTCTCGCCGACGTAGGAGCCGGTGACGCGGACGATGCGGCCCGCGGCGAGCAGGATGCCGAGGCCGCCGCCGTCGACGCCGCAGTTGTTGGAGACGACGCCCAGGCCGTCGGGTCCGGCGTCGTACAGCGCCTGGATCAGTACGTTCGGCACGCCGCTGAGCCCGAAGCCGCCGACGGCGAGGGTGGCTCCGGCGGGGATGTCGGCGACCGCTTCGGCGGCGGTGGCCCTGACCTTGTCCATGAAGGAATTCCTGACCCCAGGCTGTTCGCCTGATGAACTAGAGTTCACACTTGACTCGTCCAGAGTCTGCGTCGACCCGTCCGGCCTGTCAATGCCCCACCCGCCCCGGGGGCAGGGTCCGGCTACGGTTGCCCCAAGATCAGCCATGGAGAGCCGATGCCCGACATGAACACGACCGACGCCCGCCAGGACGCCCCGCACCAGAGCCCGGGCGACGACCGCCTCCCCGCCGAGGCCGTCGGCCCGCTGCTGCGCGGCGTCGAGGTGCTGCGCCGCCTGACCGACGCGGGCGGACGGCTGAGCCTGGGCGATCTCGTACGGTCCACGGGTCTGGCCCGCTCCACCGTCGACCGCGTCACCCAGACCCTGGCGCGCATGGGGTACGTGCGCCTCGACGGCCGGGACGCCGCGCTCGCCCCGCGTCTGATGGAGCTGGGCAACGCCTACCTGGCCGCGCTGCGCATCCCGGCCCTGCTCGGTCCGCACGCCGAGGAACTGGCCGACGCGCTGGACGAGTCGGTGTCGCTGGCGGTGCCCGACCGCGACGGCATCCGCTTCGTGCACCAGTCGACGCGGCGGCGCGCGATGTCGCTGAGCTTCCGCATCGGCGACCTGCTGCCCGCCGAACGGACCGCGCCCGGCGCCCTGTTCGCCGCCGACTGGGACGCGGCGGCGTGGGCCCGCTGGCGGGAGCGCCGGGCGGCCGATCCGCAGGGGCTCGGCTTCCTGGCCGTACCGCCGCTGGGGGAAGCGCCCGACGCGGCGCACTTCACCGAGCGCACCCGGCTGGCCGGGTCCCAAGGGTGGGCGCTGGACGACCAGTTGATCGAGCCGGGCCTGGTCGCACTGGCGCTCGCGGTACGGGACGCGGACGGACGGCCGGTGTGCGCGGTGAGCGTGGTCAGCCACACCAGCAGGCACAGTGCGGCGTCGCTGCGCAAGGCCGTGCTGCCCCGCCTGCGCGCGAAGGTCGCGGAGATGGAGCGGGCGCTGCGCGAGGCCGACACCGAGCACCCGGTCAACTCTGCTCAACCGCTGGCGAGTTGGACCAGTGCGTCGAAGCAGGAGCTGGGTGCCGGGTTCGTGGAGTCGCTGGCGCGCGGGCTGACCGTCCTGACGGCGTTCGGCGCGGGGCGTCGGGAGTTGACGCTGTCCGGCGTCGCCGAGGCGTGCGGTCTGGCGCGGGCGACGGCGCGCCGCGCGCTGATCACGTTCGTCCACCTGGGGTACGTGGAGGCGCACGACGGACTGTTCCGGCCGACGCCGAGGGTGCTGGAGCTCGGTTTCCCGCCGCTGTCGCGGCTGACGCTGCCGCAGATCGCCGAGCCGCATCTGGCGGCGCTGGCGCAGCAGGTGCACGACTCGACGTCGCTCTCGGTGCTGACCGGCACGGAGATCCAGTACACGGCCCGGGTCGCCACCAGCCGCGTGATGAACGTCAACATCACGGTGGGCACCCGCTTCCCCGCGTACGCGACCTCCATGGGCCGGGTCCTGCTGGCCGACCTGCCCGCGGACGAGCGGGCGCGGCGGCTCGCGGCCTCCGCCCCGCAGCCGCTGACCCGGCACACGGTGACCTCGGTGGAGGAGCTGGCCGAGGTACTCGACCGGGTGCGGGAGCGGCAGTACGCCGTCACGGACGGCGAGCTGGAGGAGGGCCTGCGGTCGGTGGCGGTGCCCGTCCGGGACCGGACGGGACGGGCGGTGGCGGCCGTGAACGTCGCGATGCACAGCAGTCGGCGCACCGCGGCACAGGTCCGGGCCGAGGTGCTGCCCGCCCTGCGGGCGGCGGCCTCGGGGATCGAGGAGGACCTCGCACAGGCCGGGAGGTTCACCCGTACGGCGGCTTGCTGAAACCGGTGCGGGAATGCACCCGAATGGGCGCGCGGCCCCACGGGGAGCGCTGCGGCGGCCCTGCTTCCGGGTGAGGATCGGGAACACCTGGGTGATGTGTGCGCTTCACCTGCGTAGTCCCGGTCCTTCTCTGCGCGTACCCGGAGGTGAGATGCGGCATGGCCCGCACTTCTGTCGTCAGACCCCGGCTTCGGTACTGGTTCGACAACACCATGACCCGCGGCACTCCGGCCCTGATCGGCTGGCTCTCGCTGATCTGCCTGGCGATCGTGATCCCGGTCAGCGCCCTGCTGGTCTGGGCCGACACCGGTCGGCCCACCACGCTGCAGAACCAGCTCGTGGAGATCTGGAAGAACGTGAGCGCGGCGTTCAAGCTGGGCGGCGCGATCGGCACACCGGTGTTCGTCGTGCTGTCGATCCTGCTCGCCCTGGTGGGTCTGTTCTTCGCGAGCACCCTGGTCGGGCTGATCGCGGCCGGGGTCAACCGCAAGATCATGGACCTGCGGCGCGGCCGCTCCATGGTTCTCGAAGACCACCACACCGTGCTCCTGGGCTGGTCGGAGCAGGTCTACCCGGTCATCAAGGAGCTGGTGGAGGCCAACGTCAACAAGAGCCGGGCGTCCATCGCGATCCTCGCCGACAAGGACAAGGTCGAGATGGAGGAGCTGATCCGGGCCCGGGTGCCGAGCACCCGCAACACCCGGGTGATCTGCCGCACCGGAAGCCCGGTCGATCCCGCCGACATCGAGCGGGTCAACCCGCAGGGCGCACGGGCGGTGATCGTGCTGACGCCCGGCGGCGAGGACGGCGACGCCGACCTCGTGAAGACGCTGCTGGCCGTCACCAAGAGCCCCGGCATGCAGGAGCGCCCGCAGCATCTGCTGGCCGCCGTGCAGGACGTGCGCAACCGGGACGCGGCGCGGCTCGCGGCGGGCGCCGGGGCGTGCGTGCTGAGCATCGACGACATCGCGGCCCGCCTCATCGTGCAGACCTGCCGCCAGCCGGGCCTCTCGGTGGTCTACATGGACCTCCTCACCTACGAGGACAACGAGTTCTACATCACCCCCGAGCCGAAGCTGACGGGCCGCACCTACGCCGAGGCGCTCCTGTCGTACGCCACGTCCTCGGTGATCGGCCTGCGCCGGGCCGACGGCACGATGGACCTCAACCCGCCCTCCGACTCCCGCATCCACGAGGGCGACGAGATCGTCGCGATCTCCTGGGACGACGACACCATCGTCCTCTCCGACCACACCTGGACCATCGACCGGGCGGCGATCGTCACCCCGTCGCCGCGCCCCGCCGAACCCGGGCGCACCCTGATGCTGGGCTGGAACCGGCGGGCCACCACCGTCATCACGGAGCTCGACCACTACGTCGCCGACGGCTCGGTGATCGACGTGGTCGCCCGGGAGGAGGAGGTCGCCCGGACCGTCGCCGCCGTACCGCTGGAGCGCGGCGCGCTGACTCCGGCGTTCCGGCTCGGTGACGTCACGGAGCCCGACGTGCTGCGCGCCCTGGACCTCGCTTCGTACGACCACGTGATCGTGCTCAGCGACGACGCCGACGGCACGATGGGGCTGCGCGCCGACAACCGCACCCTGGTGACGCTGCTCCAGCTGCGCAGCATCGCGGGTGGGATGGGGCGTTCGCTGCCGGTGGTGGCGGAGCTGACCGACGACCGCAACCGGGCGCTGGCGCCGATCAGCGAGAGCGACGACTTCATCGTCAGCGACAAGCTGATCAGCCTGCTGATGACGCAGGTCTCGGAGAGCCGGAAGCTGGCCGACCTGTTCGAGTACCTCTTCCGCGCGCAGGGCAGCGAGATCTACCTCAAGCCCGCCCGGGACTACGTGGTGCTGGAGCGCGAGATGGACTTCTCCACGGTGGTGGAGTCGGCGCGCCTCCAGGGGCACTCCGCGATCGGCTACCGGCGTCTGTCGGAGGCCGCGCAGTCCCCGATGTACGGCATCCACCTCAACCCGGACAAGACGCGGCGGCTGCGGTTCGCCGAGGGCGACAGCGTGGTCGTGATGGCGGAGGGCTGAGCCACCGGTACGCGCGAGAAGGGGCGGCCCCCGTCGACGGGGGCCGCCCCTTCCGCGTACTCCCGGCTACTTCCAGAACTGCGCGAGCGCGCCCTCCGTGAACGGCGTCGACGGCACCGCGAGGTCGCCCGCGAACGGCCGGTCCAGGGAGAGCGTGAGCAGCAGGCTCACCCCGATCAGCGCGGCGACCGAACCGACGAACATCAGCTGGGCCTTCTTGTTGGCGATGCCGTACAGGAAGGTCAGCGGGACCATGACGAGCGCGCCGCCGTAGACCAGCACCTTCAGGAGTATCGGCAGCTCGGACTTGGAGGCGGTGATGCGGTCGCGCCGGTCGGAGACGACCTCGTCGAGGTGCTCGACGGCCTGCGCGTAGTACGTCTTCTCGGACTCGGTGGTGGGCTCGTAGTTCTGGAGGACCTGGTAGACGCCCTGGAGGGCCTCCTCGGTGGCCCGGCTGTCGGACTTGCCCTCGCGCATCAGCGGCCACTGGACCTCGACGACGGCGTGCGCGTAGGTGCCGACGGAGGCGACCAGCTGCTTCTCCACCGGGTCGGGGAACGCGGCGGCACCGCGGACGATCTCCGCGGCGTGGGTGGCCTCGTTGGCGACGATGTTCTCGGCGACTCCTATCCCCTCCCACTCGGCCACCACGACGAAGGCCAGGATGATGCCGTAGATCGCGCCGTACATGCCGAGCAGCACGCCGACCATGTCGTTGTTGCGGCCCTTCACCACCTGGGGGAACTTCCGGCGGGTGACCATGCTGCCCAGGGCGGCGAACGCGAAGACGCCGCCGATCATCAGTACGGCGAGCCCCAACGTACTGAGGTTGTTCAGCAGCCAGACTTCCATCGCTTCCTCGCTCCTCCCGGGGCGTCCGCAGCCGACCGTCGGTCAGGCATGACGCGGAATGTCCCGTAGGGGCAGTCTCGAACGGGTGCGTGCCGAATGCCGCCGCAGCACGGGTGGCATCACCCATCCGGCCGCACCGGGGAGTACGTGGAGTGGTCGTGGAAGCAGCCCTCCGGGCCCCGGTGATCGGGCAGGACGCGAAGATTCCGGATCTCAGGGCAGACCCTGATGTCAGGTCCCGGCGGGCTGCCTATGGTTGTTCTCACCGGCACCGTTCCGCGGACGACGACGGGGGAATCACGGGGGATCTCGGGGGAGACGTCGTCCCGGAACGGATTGCTGGTACCTCTTCCTGCGGCCTGCTCAGGCGCGCAGATACGTGAGCACGGCCCGCACCCGGCGGTGGTCGTGCAGGTCCGTCTCCAGGGCCAGCTTCGCGAAGATGTTGCGGACGTGCGTCTCGACCGTCTTCGCGCCGATCACCAGGTGCCGGGCGATGGCGTCGTTGCTGCGCCCCTCGGCCATCAGCCCCAGGACCTCGCGCTCGCGGCCGGTCAGTTCGTCCAGCGGGCCCGGCGCGCGCGGGGCGGCCAGCAGCCGGGCCACCACCTGCGGGTCCAGGACGCTCTCCCCCGCCGCGACCCGTTTGAGCGCGCTGCCGAGTTCGTCGATGTCGGCGACACGCTCCTTGAGCAGGTAGCCGAAGCCGCGCGGGTCGCGGGCCAGTTCGCGCACCGTGTCGGTGGTCTCCACGTACTGGGACAGCAGCAGGATGCCGGTATTGGGGTGCTGTGTGCGAATGGCCGCCGCGGCGCGCAGGCCCTCGACGGTGTGGGTGGGCGGCATCCGGATGTCCAGGAGGACGGAGTCCGGGCGGTGCCGGTCGACGAGCGCGGGCAGTGCCTGGGTGTCGCCGAGTTCGGCGACCACCTCGAATCCCGCGTCGGTGAGGAGCCGTACGATCCCCTGCCGCAGGAGCGCCGAGTCCTCGGCCACTATCACGCGCACGCCGGCTCCGTCCCGCTGCGGCCCACTGTCACGCGCACGCCGACTCCCGCCCGCTGTGGCCCACTGTCATCCGCACGGCAACTCCGCCCTGATCCGTGTCCCGCCGCCTGCGGGACTGTCGACGTGCAGTATCCCGTCCACGGCGGCGAGCCGGTCGGCCAGCCCCCGCAGTCCGCTCCCCCGGGCGGTGTCGGCGCCGCCGACCCCGTCGTCGACCGTCTCCACCACCAGCCGGTCGCCGGTGTGCCGCGCGGAGACGCTGACCGCGCGGGCGCGGGCGTGCTTGGCGGCGTTGGCGAGGGCCTCGCAGACGGTGAAGTACGCGGTGGACTCCACCACCGGGTCGTACCGGCGGGGTTCGGCGGCGACCACGACGGGCACGGCGGCCTGCTGGGCGAGCGCGGTGAGCGCGGGCCCCAGGCCCTCGCGGGTGAGGACGGCGGGATGGATGCCGTGGGCGATGCCGCGCAGCTCCTCCAGGGCGAGGGTGAGGCTCTCCTCCACCTCGGCGAGGGAGGCGCGCAGCGACGGGTCCGGGTGGTCGGCCAGGCCCCGGTCGACGCGGCGCAGCGCCATCATCGCGAAGACGAGACGGGCCTGCGCACCGTCGTGCAAGTCGCGTTCGAGGCGGCCGCGCTCGGCGTCGGCGGCCCGCACGATGCGGGAGGTGACCTCCTTGGCCTGGGTACGCAGCCAGACGTTCTCCAGCGCCAGCCGCAGCGCCGCCCCGACCGACTCCAGCAGGGCCGGGTCCTCGGCGAGCGCCGGGTCGTGGTGCAGGAGGGCCAGCGGGGTGCCCCGGGAGGAGTCGACGCGGGTGCGCCCGGGTCCGCCGCCGCGCACGCTCTGGCCGGCCCCGTCGACGTACTCCCCCTTCTCCTCCTGCCACAGGCCGATCCGCAGGCCGGGATCGCCGAGGACCCGGCCGAGGGCGACCCGCAGCCGGTCCTGGTCGGGGTCGCTGCCG
This sequence comes from Streptomyces sp. NPDC087440, assembly GCF_044744005.1. NCBI lineage: Bacteria > Bacillati > Actinomycetota > Actinomycetes > Kitasatosporales > Streptomycetaceae > Streptomyces > Streptomyces sp. NPDC087440. The sequence continues at coordinate 219,457 of NZ_JBIUXN010000017.1, forward strand.
AGGTCGATGACGAGGTCGCCCACCTCGGCGCGCTGGAGCCGCATCCGCAGCAGACCGACCAGGAAGGCGACCGGGACGGCGACCTGGGTGACGTCGGAGAGCAGGAAGACCGCCTCCTGGAGATTCCCCGCCAGAGGGGCCGGCAGGAACAGGAGCAACAAGTCCCACAGCAGGAACGCGGAGGCGATCGCGATGGCGACCCAGGCGGGCAGCAGCGCCCGGCGGCGGGCCACCGAGGCGTGCTGCCAGCGGCGCACGATGGCGACGACCAGCACGATCGACAGCAGCCAGCCGAGCGCCCGGTAGACGGTGTCGACCGGGGTGAAGAGGTCGTTGAGTGCGGGCACGTTCAGGAGGTTGGGCCCGCAGTCGTTGCAGGAGAGGTACGTGGCCTCCCGGGCGACCACCGCCGGGTCGTAGGTGAGGGCGCGCAGCAGCCCGCCGACGGCGACGAGTGAGTACGAGAAGACCACGAGGCGGCGGGCGAGCGCGGAGGCGAGGCGGCCGTCGGGAAAGGTGACGACCAGGTGGACGAGGACGGCCATGTTGAGCGCCTCCCACCAGGCGCCGAACGCGAAGAGGGCGGGCACTCCGGTGCCCTGGAGGTTGCCCACGAACCAGGTGATGCCCTCGGCGACCATGAGCGGGCCGGTGCGGTTGGCGGGCCGGTGCCACCAGGCGGTGAGACCGCCGCCCGCGTACGCGACGCCGACGGCGAGGTCCCGCGCGATGTCGCCCGCGCTGCCGCCCGCACGGAGGTACGCCCAGGCTCCGGCGGACGCCGAGACGGCCGCGGCGAGGGCCGCCGCGGCCATGCGTATGCGCAGGGGGCCGGGCGGGACGGGGGCTCTGTCCTGGTGCCTTTCCACGGGCCACACGGTAGGGCATCGGGGAGCCGGCGAGTCCCTCCGGGACTGATGGGCCATCAGTCCCGGAGGGGCTTCGTCAGTCCCGGGAGTGCGTCCGGCAGGTGTCCAGGGGTTCCTTCAGCTCGACCGCGACCACCGTGCACAGCGGGTCGAGCTGGTCGTCGTCCAGGTAGAGGTACTCCCAGCCGGGTACGTCGCCGAGGCCGCCGATCCGCTCGTGCCGCAGTTCGTCGCCGGTGCCGAGAACCCGGGCGTCGCTCACCTGGTTGCGGACGCCGCGCAGGACGACGTATTCGCTGGGGCGGTCGAAGAGGAAGAGGAAGAGGGTCCGGCGGTCGGCGGAGAGGGTGGACGGCCCGTAGAAGTGGCCGTGCGGCAGGCCGCGGGTGGTTCCGTACACGGCTTCGGCGTGCCGCTCGATCCAGTCGCCGAGGACTTCGAGGCGTTCGGCCTGCTCGGGCTGGAGCGTGCCGTCCTCGCGGGGGCCGACGTCCAGGAGGAGGTTGCCGCCCGCGCCGATGGTCTCGGCGAAGACCCGGACCAGCTGGCGGGGCGTTTTATGCTGTTTGTCGCGGGGTTGGTAGCCCCACGAGTTGTTCAGGGTGAGGCAGAGCTCCCAGGGGCCGGGCGGCGGTTCGACGGGGACGCCCTGTTCGGGGGTGGCGTAGTCGCCGTGCTGGGCGATGCGGCCGTTGACGATCGTCTGCGGGGAGAGCGCCCGGATCTCCTCGGCGAGCTCGCCCATCCGCCACTGGGCGTCGCTGCGCTCCCAGTCGCCGTCGAACCAGAGCAGGTCGGGGCTGAACAGGGTGAGCAGCTCGCGGATCTGCGCGCGGTGGAAGCCGAGGAAGGCCTCCCAGCGCTCCGGGTCCTCCTCGCCGACGGCGGGCATCGCGAAGGGGTTCCCGCGCTCGGCGGGGTCCTGGCCCTCGGGGCGGACGGTGGCGTAGTCGGGGTGGGACCAGTCGAGGTGGGAGTAGTAGAGGCCGACCTTGAGGCCCCGGCGGCGCAGGGCCTCCACGTACGGGGTGATCAGGTCGCGGGCGGCGGGGGTGCGCCGTACGACGGACAGGTCGTTGGCCCGGGTGTCCCAGAGGGCGACGCCGTCGTGGTGCTTGGCGGTGAGGACGGCGTAGCGGGCGCCCGCCTGGACGAAGAGGTCGGCCCAGGCGTCGGGGTCGTAGCGGGCGGCGGTGAATCCGTCGAGCTGGTCCAGGTAGGTGGCGTGGTCGACGTCGCCGTTGAAGAAGGACCAGGACTCGGCGACGCCGTCGACGCTGTAGATGCCCCAGTGCAGGAAGATTCCGAGCTTCGCTTCTTCGAACCAGCTGTGCATCATGGCGAGTTGTCCTTGTCCACGTGAGGTGCGGGGTGTGCGGGGTGCGCGGGGTGTCCCGTCTGGACGGGGTGTCCGGTCTGTACGGGGTGTACGGGATCGGGCCGGGGCACGCCCGCGTCATGGCTCCAGCAGTGCACCCAGCGCGTGGCGGAGAGGTGGGTGCGGGGCGGGAAGGACGTGGCGCACTTGGGCAGGGCGAGCGGGCAACGGGGGTGGAATCGGCATCCGCCGGGCGGGTCCACCAGGCTCGGCGGCTCGCCCGGCGGCGCGTCGTCCTCGTCGGGGTCCGGGGGCGGGGCGACGCGGTCGGGGTCGGGGGCCGACTCCACGAGGAGGCGGGTGTAGGGGTGCCGGGGGTCGCGGACGAGTTCCTCGCCCGGCCCGGATTCGACGAGCTGGCCCGCGTACAGGACCTTGATCTCGTCGGCGAAGTAGCGGGCGCCCGCGATGTCGTGGGTGATGTAGAGGAGGGCGAGGCCGTCGTCGCGCAGGCTGCTCAGCAGGTTGAGGATGTCGAGGCGGAGGGACACGTCGAGCATGGAGACGGGTTCGTCGCCGAGCAGGACGCGCGGCCGGGCCGCCAACGCCCGTGCGATGGCGACGCGTTGGCGCTGGCCGCCGGAGAGTTCGTGGGGGAACTTGTCGAGGTACTGGTCGGCGGGGGTGAGGTTGACGCGCTCCAGGAGTTCGACGATCTGCCGCTCGCGGTCCGCCTTCTGCGGGGCCCCGCCGTGGAGCCGGAGCGGGCGGCCGAGGATGTGGCGGACCCGGTGGACGGGGCTGAGGGAGGAGAAGGGGTCCTGGAAGACCATCTGGACCTGGCGGTAGTACGCCCGCTTCGCCCGTGCGGTGCGGGCTGCGGCGACCCGTTCCCCGTCGAGGCGGATCTCGCCCGAGGTGGGCGGGTGGGCGAGGGCCAGCAGCCGGGCCAGGGTGGACTTGCCGCTGCCGCTCTCGCCGACCAGGGCGGTGATCCGGCCGGGGTGCAGGGCGAGGGTGACCGGCTCCAGGGCGTGCACGTGTCTGCCGTACTGGCCGGGGCCGTGCAGGGTGAAGCGCTGGGTGACCTCGCGGGCTTCAAGTACCGGCTTCGGGGAGTCAGCTGACGGCATCCGGACCCTCCGTACGGGGCGCTTCGGGGTGCGTGTGGAGGTGGCAGGCGGCCTCGCCCGTACCGACGGGGAGCAGTGCGGGCGCCTCGGTGTCGCAGGGCGCGAACCGGCGGGCGCAGCGGGGGTGGAAGGCGCATCCGGCGGGCGGGTGGCGCAGCCCGGGTGGGGATCCGGGGATGCCGGTGATCTCGCGGCGCGGGCCGCGCAGCGGCGGGAAGGCGTTGCGCAGGGCTGCGGTGTAGGGGTGGGCGGGGTTCTCGTACAGCTGGCGGGCGGGTCCGACCTCGACGACGCGCCCGGCGTACATGACGGCGATGCGGTCGGCGATCTCGATGAGCAGGGAGAGGTCGTGCGTCACGAAGACCACGGAGAAGCCGAATTCGGCCTTCAACTTCGCTATCTGGCGCAGGATCTGACGCTGCATCACCACGTCGACGGCGGTCGTGGGCTCGTCCATCACCACGAGTTCGGGTTCGCAGGCGAGCGCGAGGGCGATGGTGGCGCGCTGGCGCATGCCGCCGGAGAGTTCGTGGGGGTACGCCCGGAGCCGGTCGGCGGGAATGCCGACGAGCCCGAGCAGTTCCGCAGCCCGCGCCTGCGCCGCCTGCTTGCCCAGGCCCAGCTGCGCCCGCAGCACGTCCACGAACGGGGCGCCGAGCCGGTGCACGGGGTTCAGCGCGTTCATGGCGCTCTGGAAGACGATGGCGAGGTGCCGCCAGCGCAGGGCCCGCAGCTGTCGTTCGTCGGCCCGCAGCAGGTCGACGGGCTCGCCCTCGCGGGGCCGGTACAGGGCGCTTCCCGCGGTGATGACCGCAGGTGGCCGCTCCAGCCGGGTCAGCGCGGTGACCAGCGTCGACTTGCCGCAGCCGCTCTCCCCCACCACGCCGAGGGTCTCCCCGCGCCGCACGCCGAAGCACACGTCGCGCACGGCGTGCACGGGTTCGGCCCGGTCGAAGTAGTCGACGCTGAGCCCTTCGACGCGCAGCAGCTCGTCCTCGTACTGCCGAGGCGGGTGCTTCATGAGTCCTCCCCAGAGGTACGGGACGCGGGTTCGGCCCGACCTGCCGACGGCCGCAGTGCGGGTGCGGCCCGGCCTGCCGACGGACGCAGCGCGGCGGCCTTGGCGGCCCGGCGGATCTCCCGGTTGGCCCGGCGCAGGCGGGGGTTGGCGATCTCGTCGATGCCGAAGTTGACCAGCCCGGCGGCCAGACCGACCAGGGCGATGCACGCGCCCGGCGGCACGAACCACCACCAGGCGCCGCGCGGCAGCGCCGACGCGTTCTGGGCCCAGTACAGCATCGAGCCCCAGCTGGTGAGGTTGATGTTGCCCAGGCCCATGAAGGCGAGGCCCGCGTCGGCGAACATCGACAGCACGACCGCCCCCAGGAAGCTCGCCGAGATCAGCGGGGCCAGGGTCGGGATCAGCTCCCGGGTGATGATCCACCAGCGGCTCTCCCCGGTCATCTCTGCGGCCAGGACGAAGTCCCGGCGGCGCAGCGAGAGCGTCTGGGCGCGTTTGCCGCGGGCGCCCCAGGGCCAGGAGGTGAGGCCGATGATGAGGGCCACCGTGAGCCAGCCGCCCCGCCCCTTGACGTAACTCGCCACGATGACCAGGAGCGGGAGGCTGGGGATGACCAGGGAGACGTTGGTGACGATGGTGAGCAGGGCGTCGGCCCGGCCGCCGAGGTAACCGCCCGCGACGCCGACCAGGACGGAGAGGCTCGTGGAGATGACGGCGGCGACGAGCCCGACCAGGAGGGAGACGCGGCTGCCGACGACGAGCTGGGCGAGGACGTCCTCACCGGTGGCGGTGGTCCCCAACAGGTGGGCGGCGGACGGAGGTTGCATGCTCGCGCCGGTGTCGATCGCGGTGGCGGACCGGCCGAGCACGTCCTCGACGAGGAAGGGCCCGAGGACGGCGAGGAGGACGAAGAGGGCGAGCAGGGCGAGCCCGGCCCTGACCTTCCGGTTCTCCGGGAGCCAGGACCCCCCGCGCACGGCTGCGGCCGTTTCCACGCTCATGATCCCGTCTCCCTCGCCCGCGGGTCGATCAGTCCGTACACGGAGTCCGCCAGGAAGTTCGCCGCGAGCACCGACAGCGACACCATCAGGAAGAGCGCCTGCATCAGCGGGTAGTCGACGCTGGCCACGGACTGGAAGAGCAGGTGACCGACGCCGGGATAGGCGTACACCGCCTCCACCAGGAGCTGGCCGCCGACAACGTTGCCCAGGTTGACCGCGAAGCCCGCCACGCTCGGCAGCATGGCGTTGCGCGCGGCGTACCGGAAGAGGACCGTCCCCTTGCTCAGGCCCTTGGCGCGGGCCAGCAGGACGTAGTCCTCGGACACCGTCGTGATCATCATGTTGCGCATGCCGATGTACCAGGTGGCGGCCCAGCCCATCGCGATGGTGAGCGCGGGCAGGATCGCGTGCGAGACGACGCTGCCAAGGAACGCCCCGCTGGGTCCGGGCTCCAGGTCGGGGTCGTAGGCCCCTCCGGTCGGCAGCCACGCGAGTTGGAAGCCCAGCACCAGCACGAACAGCAGCGCGATCCAGAAGGTCGGCAGCGCGGTCAGGAACATCGCGCCCGGCGTCGCCACCGAGTCCAGCTTCGAGCCCGCCCGGCCCCCGGCGAGGATGCCCCCGGCGGTGCCGATGAGGAAGGACACGACGGCGACGACGCCCACCAGGCCGATCGTCCAGGGCAGGGCGGCGCTGATCACCTCCCACACCGGGGTCGGGTAGAAGGCCACGGACAGCCCGAAGTCCAGCCGGAAGACCTGGCCGAGATAGGTGAGGTACTGGTTCCAGAGCGGCTCGGAGGGGTTGCCGAAGAGCCGGTAGATGGAGGCGATCATGTCGCCGGACAGGGCGGTGCGCCCTTGCATCTGGGCGATCAGCACGGACGCCGGATCGCCGGGCATCAGGCGCGGGAGGAGGAAGTTGAGGGTGATCGCGATCCAGGCGGCCACCAGGTAGAAGCCGAGGCGGCGCACGAAGTAGCGGGCCCGCCCGAGCCGGGGTCCCCTGCGCACGGCCGCCGGTCCGGGCTGGGCCCCGGCCGCGCCGACGGGGACGACGGGCGCGGTCACCGGGGTCCCCCGACTCCTGTGCGTACAGAGCGACTTCGGCTCACGGCCCTACTTCGCCTTCGCACCGGACACCGGCTTCAGCGAGAGGACCGTGTTGACCATGTCGGTCGGCCCGGCCCACGGCGCGGGGATCGCATACGGGTTCTTCTCGTCGGGCCAGCCGGTCCAGTTCTTGCTGTTGTACTGGGCGGAGGCGCCGATGGTGATCAGCGGGGCGGCCGGGACGTCGTCCACCATGATCTTCTGGAGTGCGGCGGAGGTCTTCAGGATCGCCGCGTCGTCGCCCGAGCCCTCCATCTGCTGGAGAAGCCCGTCGGCCTTGGTGTTGTTGTAGTGGCCGTAGTTGGTCCAGATGCCCTTGTTGCCGCTGAAGAGCATGTCCTTGAAGAAGTTGTACGGCGTGTTGTAGTAGACGGCCCCGCCGACCAGGACGTCGAAGTTCGCGTCCTGGCGGGCCTTGTCGAGCTGGGCGCTGGCGATGGGCTGCACCTGGACGTCGATGCCCGCCTTGGCGAGCTGGGTCGCGATCACCTTGTCCCGCTGGACGGAGTCCGCGAACTCCGCCACCTCCAGGATCTTGAAGGAGAGCTGCCTGCCGTCCTTCCCGACCAGTTTCTCGCCCTGCTTGCTGTATCCGGCCTTCGCGAACTCGGCTGCTGCCGCGTCGAGTTGGGCCATTGGCTGCTCGGCGCTCCGATAGGCGGGGTCGATCCACTTCCCCTGGGTCTTCGCGTCGAGCCCGGTGGAGTTCAGCGGGTGGAACATGCCCGGATTGCCGACGTCGGCCAGCTCGGTGCGGTCGACCGCCAGCGAGAGCCCCTTGCGGACGTGCACGTCCTGGAACGGCGCCTTGGTGTGGTTGAAGAACATGAAGAGCCCGCCGTACGTCGGGTACCAGGCGTGGTGGTTCGCCGGGTCCTTCGCCACGTACTGCTTCTGCACGTCGGGCACCGCGCCGCCGCTCCACTGGATCTCGCCGCTGAGCAGCTTGCCGATCTCGGAGGACGAGGCGACGACCGGCGCCTTGAGCGTCTTGACCGGGACCTTCTGCTTCCAGTAGTTGTCGCGCGCCTCGAAGGTGAGCTGCTGCGCGCTGTACTTCTTCAGTACGTACGGGCCGCTGGCGACGGGCTGCGGGTTGGTGAAGGTCTTGCCGTCCTGGCTCTTCCAGATCTTCTCCGGGATGGGCCGGATGCCGCCGATGTTGCGGAGCTTGGCGTAGGCGGGGGTGTCGAAGGTGATGTCCAGGGTGTGGTCGTCGGGCGCGGTGGCGCTCTTGTAGTCGAACTTCCAGTCCACCGGCAGGTCCTGCTTCTTCACGTACTCCAGGGCGTAGACGGCGTCCTTGGCGGTGAGCTTCGATCCGTCGCTCCAGTTGGCACGCGGGTCGAGCGCCACGGTGATCTTCTTGCCGCCGTCGGCCCAGGTGTACTTCGTGCCGAGCCAGGGCACGAACTTGCCGCCCTGGAGGATGTTGAAGCCGAACAGCGCCTCGTACTGGAAGCCGAAGGTGCCCTGGGACGCCTGGAGCGAGAAGGGGTTGAAGTTACGGACGATGGTGTTGCCGGAGAAGCCCAGATTGACGGTGAGACTGTCGCTCGCCCTGCCGCCGCCCTGTCCGGCCGGGCCCGCCGAGCAGCCGCTGACGGCGAGGGCCGCGGCGGCGAGCGCGGCCGTGGCGGCGCCCTGGGCCCGGCGTGTTCGGGTTCCGCTGGTCGTCCACTGCATCACAGCTCCCTTGCCTCGTCCGTGCACGTCCCGGTGCGTCCGTGCAGATCCGTGCACGTCCCCGCCACGACTAAAGCGCTTGAGCGCGAGCAGGCTAAAGCGCTTCCATCGACTGCGGCAAGGGTCTGGCCCAATTCGGCACACGCGACCCCCCGTTCCCAGCAGCCGCTCTTCTCAAGGGAGTTACGCCCATGAGCACCGCCCGGCCGCCCGGCCGCCCGGCCGCCCGGCCGCCCGACCCTTGCGTATCGGCATCGGCGGGGTGTCCGTCGAGTCGTCCACCTTCTGCCCGCACCGCACGGCCCTGGACGACTTCCGGATCACCCGGGGCCGGGCCCTGCTCGACCGGTACGCGTGGACGCGCCCCGGGCCCGACACACAGGACGTTGAGTGGGTGCCCCTGGTGCACGCGGTCGCCCTGCCCGGCGGCCCGGTCGAGCCACCGGCGTACGCGGCCCTGAAGGCCGAACTGGTCGCCCGCATCGAGGAGACGGGCCCGCTCGACGGCATGGTCTACGACATCCACGGGGCGATGAGCGTCGTCGGCCTGACGGATGCGGAGGCCGATCTCACGGATGCGGTACGTTCCGCACTCGACCGGCACGCCGAGGGCCCGCCCCCGCTGCTGTCCGCCGCCATGGACCTGCACGGCAACGTCTCTCGGCGCTTCGCCGAGCGCGTGGACCTCCTCACCGCACACCGGCTCGCCCCGCACGAGGACGAGTGGGAGACCCGCGAGCGCGCCGCCCGCACCCTGCTGCACTGCCTGCGTACGGGCGTGCGCCCGTACCGGGCCTGGGTGCAGGTGCCGGTGCTCCTGCCCGGCGAGAAGACCAGCACCCGCCTGGAACCGGCCCGGTCCCTGTCCGGCGGCCTCGCCACCATCGCGTCCCTGCCGGGCGTTCTCGACGCGGCCCTGTGGGTCGGCTACGCCTGGGCGGACGAGCCGCGCTGCCGGGCGGCCGTGGTGGTCACCGGCACCGACCCTCACCTCCTCTCCGAACAGGCCGAGTTGCTGGCCCGTCGCTACTGGGAGGCCCGGCACGACTTCGTCTTCGTCGGCCCGACCGGCACGGCGGACGCGTGCATCGCCCGCGCGGTGGATTCCCCCCAACGCCCCTTCCTCATCAGCGACTCGGGCGACAATCCCACCGCCGGCGGCGCGGGCGACCTCGCGTACATGCTGGAGCGGCTCCTCGCCCACGAGGCCGTCCGCGAAGGCCGGACGACCGCCCTGCATCCCGGCATCACCGACCCGGCGGCCGTGGCCCGCTGCACCGAGGCGGGCGTGGGCGCCCGGCTCACCCTCTCGGTGGGCGGCAAGGTGGATGCCGGTCACGGCGGGCCGTACGAACTCGACTGCACAGTAAGCCTGTTGGAGCCAGGCAGGGCGGCCGTACGGTGCGGCGGGCTCACGGTCGTCCTCGTCGAACGCCGGACGCCGTTCCACACGCGCGCCGACTTCGGGTCGCTCGATCCGGCCTCGTACGATCTCGTGGTCGTCAAGATCGGTTATCTGGAACCGGAGTTGTACGACCTGGCCGCCGACTGGCTCCTCGCGCTCACCCCGGGCGGCGTCGACCAGGATCTGGTGCGGCTGGGACACCACCGGATGGAGCGCCCGCTGTACCCGTTCGATGAGGCCGCCTACGCCGAAGGGGAGGGGCCCGACCTCGCTCCCGTACTCCTGGGACCGGCACCACACATCAGGGGGCCGGTTGCGGACACACGCACAGCATGACCCTCCACGACGAAGACCCCGTCACTCCTCCGGAAGACTCCGCCACTCCCCCGTCCGACGCCGTCGGCGCCCGCCCCCGCACCGAGCTGGAGGCCGCCCTGCGGGAACTGGAGGCGGAGGCCGCCGCCCCGCACCGGCAGACCCAGATCAGCCGAGGGGCCCTCGCGGGCTACATCTGGGCACTGGGCGGCGCCCAGATCACCCCCGTCACCGGCGACCAGAGCTCGGCGGCGCCCGACGACGACCGGCTCAACGCCGAACTCGCCGCTGCCGACGAACAGTTGAGGGACCCCATCCGTCGCGACATCCCCCGCGAGTACGTCCAGGGCGTCTGGGACGCGCTCGCGTGGGTGACCGGGCGGACCGACAAGAAGGCCTGACGTACAGCGCACGAGGTCACGCCCGGCGTACGTACAGCGCACGAGGTCACGTCCGGCGTACGTGCAGCGCACGACGTCACGTACGGCGTACGAAGACCCCGGGCCCCGGCACCGCAGTGGTTGCGCCGGGACCCGGGGGGTTTCAGGGGGCGGGACGCGTCAGCGCGCCGCGCCGCCGCCTCGGCGGCCTCAGCACTCCGCGCTGTCCGTCAGCCGGATGTCCCGCGACGACGACCCGACGTACACCGCGCGCCGCCCCTTCGCCCGCGTCCAGCGGCCGCGCCCGGTGTCCCAGTACGACAGTTGCCGCTCGCCGACGCGTACGGTGATCCGGCGCGACTCGCCGGGCCGCAGCACGACCCGCTGGAATCCGGCGAGCGCCCGCACCGCCATCTCGACGGGCGCCTTGCGGGGCGGGCCGAGGTAGACCTGCGGGACCTCGGCGCCGGTGCGGCGGCCCGTGTTGGTCACGGTGAAGGTGACGGCGAGGCCGTCCCCGTGCTCGCGCACGCTGATCCGGCTGTACCTGAACTCCGTGTAGGACAGGCCGTGCCCGAAGGGGAACTGGGGTTCGGTGCCCGCCCTGTCGTAGCCCCGGTAGCCGACGAAGATCCCTTCGCTGTACGTCACCGTCTTGTCGACGCCGTAGTAGCGCTCGGGGTGCTTCGGGTCGAGGGTCGGGTCGTCGGTCTCCTTCCGGGGCCAGGTGACGACCGACTTGCCGCCCGGGTTGGCCCGGCCGGTGAGGAGGTCGGCGGTGGACCAGCCGCCCTCCTGGCCGACGTATCCGGCGTGCAGGATGGTGCGCACCTTGTGCCGCCACGGCATGGTGGCCGCGCTGCCGGTGTTCAGGACGAGGATCGTGCGCGGGTTCGCGGAGGCGACCGCGTCGATCAGCTCGTCCTGGTGGACGGGGAGCGCGAGGGTGGTGAGGTCACCGCCGCCGCCGACCGAGCTGCCCGCTCCGTTGAACGCGAAGACGACCGGGGTGTGCACCCGCCGGGCCAGCTGCACCGCGTCGGCCATGTGCGCGGCGCGCTGCTGGGGCGTCACCCAGGCGAACCGGATCTGGACGGGGCCGCGGTCGGCGACGGTGGTGTCCCAGCCGGTCGCCTTCACGACGAGCTGGTACGCCTTCCCGCCGGTCAGCGTCATGGGTGCGGCCTGGCCGTTGTCGAGGCCGTCGGTGGTGGGGACGATGGTGGACCACTTGCGGGTGAAGCTGTCGCGGACCCCGGCGGCGGTGGCGATCTCGACGCCGTCGACGGACAGCGCCACGGCCGCGCCCCAGCCCTGGATCTTCAGGGCGTACTCGCCGGTGGTGGGCGGTACGAGAGTGCCGCTCCACTCGACGGCGGAGCCGGGCGGAAGGGCCTTGGGGCCGGTGAAGTCGACGGTCTTGTCGGTGCCGCCGCCCTTGCGGGCGAGGCCGCCGGGCAGGGCGGACGCCGGGACGGCCGTTCCGGTGAGGTCGACCCCGACCTCGTACGCGATCCTGCGGCCGGTGGTGCGGCGCAGCGCTTCGAGGGGGCTGACCATGCGGTCCTCGAAGCCGTAGGCGCGCTCGCCCGCGACGGAGACGGCGACCTGTCCGGCGGTGGGGCCAATGAGGGCGAGGTCGTCGAGGGCGGCTCTGGACAGGGGCAGGCCGCCGTTGTTGGCGAGCAGGACCGCGCCCTGGGTGGCGACCTCGCGGGCGACGCGCGCCCCGGCCTCGACGTCGATGCTGCGGCGGGCGGGCTTGCGGCTGCCGTCGAGCATGCCGAAGGCGTCGTACTGGCCGAGGATGCGGGAGACGGCGGTGTCGAGGGCGGACTCGGGGATCGAGCCGTCCAGGATGGCCTTCTTCAGCGGCTCCCCGTAGAAGGAGCCGTCCCACATCTGCATGTCCTGACCGGCCTGGAGGGCGGCGGTGGAGTGGGTCGCGCCCCAGTCGGAGGTGACGAAACCGCGGAAGCCGAGCTCGCCGCGGAGGATGTCGGTGAGGGTGGTCTTCTGCTCGGAGTTCCACTTTCCGTTGAGGTGGTTGTACGCCGACATCACCGAGGCCACCCCGGCGCGGACGACGGCGTCGAAGGCGGGCAGGTACATCTCGTGCAGGGTGCGCTCGTCGACGACGAAGTCGTAGGTGTTCTCCGCGTTGACCCAGTCGAACTCGTGCAGGCGCTGGTTGTTGGCGACGAAGTGCTTGGCCTGGGCGAGCATGCCCTGTGCCTGGACGCCCTCGACCTGGGCAGCGCCGATCAGGCCGTTGAGGTACGGGTCCTCGCCCGCCTGGTCCTTGTTGCGGCTGAAGAAGGGGGTGCGGGAGAGCTCGATCTGCGGGGCCAGCAGGACGTCCATGCCGAGGGTGCGTCCCTCACGGCCCATCACTTCGCCGTACTGGCGGGCGAGTTCGGGGTTGAAGGAGGCGCCGAGGGTGGAGACCGGGGGCAGGCCGGTGGCGGACCTGACGACATTGACCCCGGCGGGGCCGTCGGACAGCCGCAGCTCGGGGATGCCGAGACGCTTGACGCCGGGTACGTATCCGGCCTGGCCCAGACGCTGCGGGTCGACGGCGCCGTGGACGAGGGAGAGCTTCTCGTCGAGGGTCAGCTTCGCGAGCAGTGTGCGTACGCGACCGGATGCGGCGGGCGCTGCGGCGGCCGGGCCCGCCGTGGCGAGCGGCCCGGCGGCGGCCACGAAGGCGAACGCGGCGGCGGCCCCGCCGAACTGCTTCATCAGGGTGCGGCGGCTCGGACCGGACACGGGGGTGGCGGCGTCATTCGGGTGTGCGGGCATGGCGAGGAAGACCTCCGAGGCAAAGGGGGTCGCCACGCGCACGTGGTGCGGGCACCGTCGCCCGCGCGGCAGACGAGTCCGGGTCCCGCGACCTGGACACAACAGCAGCGCACCGAACCTGACAACTCGACGCGGGACAACAGGTCTTGAAGTCTTCACACGTGTCAGTTCGGCGGTTCGTGGGGTGAGTCTTGATTACTCGAACTGAAGGGTCAAGGTGTGGGGCAGAAGAACTTAAAGCTTCTACCAACGCGTTCAGGAGGCGAACGCGGGGCGGGGGTGTCACCAGGGTCGGGGGCCGGACCCGCCCCCGTGGCCGCAGGCCGGACCCGCTCCCACGGCCGCAGGCCGGCCCGCTTCCATCGCCCCAGGCCGGCCCGGTCCGAGATCGGAGGTCCGGCGCGGCGTCCACCCCTGCGCACTGTGACGCTCAACGCGTCGGCACGCGGCCCCACTTCGCCGTTTCGCGGCTACGCTCGAATTACCTGCACCTGCCACCGACCCGGAGCGCGCCTTGGCACAGCCCCTCACGGAACGGTCCGGGGCCCTCCCCGACCAGCCCGACCACTGGACGGAACCCGGCGCCCACCCGGTGAGTGCGGGCGTCTACCGGATTCCGCTGCCCCTCCCCCTCGAAGGCCTGAACGCGGTCAACGTCTATCTGGTCGAGGACCGCGAGGGTCCCGTCCTGATCGACTCGGGCTGGGCGGGCCCGGAGACCGGGAAGGCCCTCGCCGAGGCCCTGCGCCCGCTGGGGTACGCACTGGGCGACCTGGCCCAGATCCTGGTGACGCACGCCCACTGGGACCACTACACGCAGGCCCTCCTCCTGCGGGAGTCCCTGGGCGTACGGGTCAGGATCGGCCGCGGTGAACGGCACTCCATCGAGGGCCTGGACCTGAACCGGGGCGCCCACCCCGAACAGGCGGCCCAGTTGCGCGCCTGCGGAGCGGCCGAGCTGGCGGACGCGGTGGCGGCGATGCCGGTGACGGAGGAGGAGTGGGCGATGCCGTTCGGCCCGCCGGACGCCTGGCTGGACGACCACGAGGAAGTGCCGCTCACGGAGCGGAAGTTGAGCGTCCTGGCCACTCCCGGGCACACCCGGGGACACGTGGTCTTCGGCGACCCGGCCGCCGGTCTGCTCTTCGCGGGCGACCACGTGCTGCCGCACATCACCCCCTCGATCGGCTTCGAACGCAGCCCGGAGCGCTCCCCCTTGCGCTCGTACCAGCAATCCCTGCGCCTGGTGAGGGAGTTGCCCGACGCGCTCCTGCTTCCGGCGCACGGACCGGTGGCCCTGAGCACGCACACCCGCATCGACGCGCTCCTGGCCCACCACGAGGAACGGCTCGATGCGGTGGCACGCGAGGTGCGTGCGGGCGCCCGGACCGCACTCGACGTGGCCCGCGCCCTGCCGTGGACCCGCCGCCGAAGCCACCTGGACGACCTGCCCGGCCAGCACCGGATGCTGGCGATCCTGGAGATCGACGCGCATCTGGAGGTGCTGGCCGACACGGGCGTGCTGCACTGGGAGCGGGAGTCGGGGGTCCGCCACTTCGCCACGGCGGGCTGAGGACGGTACGGCCGCCGGGCGGTCCGCGCCACCCAGGGCTCTGAACTGCGGGTATGCTCCGGCCTTCCGTACTCCCCCGGAAGGAACATCCCGTGATCGTCGTCGCAGGTGAGGCCCTGATCGACCTGGTGCCCGGGTCGCGGGGCGACGCCCTGGCCCCGCTGCTGCCCGCCCGTGGCGGCGGACCGTACAACACGGCCGTGGCACTGGGACGGCTCGGTGCGGACGTCGCGTTCTGCTCGCGGATCTCCACCGACGCCTTCGGCGACTCACTCGTGGACCGGCTGCGCGAGGCGAACGTCTCCACCGCCCTCCTCCAGCGCGGCCCCGAACCCACCTCGCTGGCCGTCGCCTCCCTCGACGCGGACGGCTCGGCGTCGTACGCCTTCCACGTCGCACAGTGCGCGGACCGCCTCTTCGCCGCGCCCCCTCAACTCCCGCCCGACACCGCCGCGTTGTCCTTCGGCACCTGCTCCCTCGTACTGGAGCCGGGCGCGAGCGCGTACGAGGAGGTGATGCGGCGGGAGGCGGCACGCGGGACGTTCGTCACGCTGGACCCGAACATCCGGGCGGGGCTGATCGCCGACCCGGACGCCTACCGGGCCCGCTTCCTCGGCTGGCTGCGGCACGTCTCCCTGCTCAAGCTGAGCGAGGAGGACGCGGACTGGCTCGGCCCCGACGTGCCCGGCTGGCTCGCGGCGGGCCCGGCCGCGGTGGTCCTCACCCGGGGCGGGGAGGGCCTGACCGCCTTCACCGCGCGCGGGGAGTTCTCCGTCCCCGGCGTCCGCGTCGACGTGGTGGACACGATCGGCGCGGGCGACACGGTGAACGCGGCGCTCCTCCACCGCCTCTCCGCCCACGGCCTGCTCTCGGCGGACGCGGTGGCGGGCCTGGACGGCGACGGCTGGAGGGACCTGCTGGGGTTCGCGGCCCGCGCGGCAGCGCTGACGTGCTCCCGGGCGGGCGCGGAACCTCCGCACGCGTCCGAGCTTCCGGACAGGTGATTCGCCGCCCTCCCGGCTTTCCCGGCGGCCGCCCGGGGAAGTGAGGGAGGATGACGTCACCGACCGGACCTCCCGCCCCTCCCCCGCCTCCACCCCCTGCCCGTTCCCGGCGCGCCCTGGTCGCGGGCTCGGTGGGGAACTTCGTCGAGTGGTACGAATTCGGGGTCTACGGCTACTTCGCGACGGTCATCGCGGCGAACTTCTTCACACCGGAGTCCACCCCGGAGGGCGGCGGCGACGCCGAGGCGCTGGTCAAGACGTACGCGTCGTTCGCGCTCGCGTTCTTCTTCCGGCCGGTGGGGGCCGCAGTGTTCGGGCGGCTCGGCGACCGGATCGGGCGCCGCCCGACGCTGATCGTGGTCATCGTGCTGATGACGGTGGCGACGACGCTCATCGGCCTGCTGCCGACGTACGCGACGATCGGCGCGGCGGCACCGTGGCTGCTGACGTTCCTGCGCATCCTCCAAGGCCTGTCCGCCGGTGGGGAGTTCGGCGGCGCGGTGTCGCTCCTCACCGAATTCGCCCCGCCGGGACGACGTGGCCTGTACGGGTCGTGGCAGTCCCTCACGGTGGCGCTCGGTCTGCTCGGCGGCGCGGGGGTGGCCGCCCTCCTGGCCACGTTCCTCACCCCGGCGGCGCTGCACGACTGGGGCTGGCGGGTGCCGTTCCTGCTGACGCTCCCGCTGGGCGCGGTCGCCCTGTGGCTGCGCCTGCGACTGGAGGAAACGCCCAATTTCCGTACGGTGCGGGCCACTTCCCCCGCACGGACCGGGGACGTCGTCCGCGCGATCGTGCTGGGTGCCGGTCGCATCATGGGCTGGTCGGCGGCCGGATACACCTTCCTGGTCGTCCTGCCCTCGTACCTCCAGTCCACGCTCAACGCCTCCTTCCGGGAGGCACTCGTGGCGACGGTCCTGGCCAATCTGGGATTCGCCGCATCGATCGTCCCGGCGGGCCTGCTGAGCGACCGGATCGGCCGCCGCACGGTCATGCTCACGGGGGCCGGTCTGGTGACGGTCCTGGCACTCCCCCTCATCAACCTCCTCCAGAATTCCGGCACTTCATCCACCGCCAAGGGCGCCGCCGTCTTCGCAGCCGGTGCCGTCGTCGGCCTGATGGCGGGCCCCGGTCCCGCGATGCTGGCCGAGATGTTCCCGACGTCGGTGCGCTGCACCGGCCTCGGTCTCGCATACGCCCTGTCCAACGCCGTGTTCTCCGGCTGCGCGGGGCTGATCATCACCGAGCTGATCAAGCGTACCGGCGACGCCGACATCCCCGCCTACTACGCGGCCGGGGCGTGCGCCCTGAGCCTCCTCGCCCTGCTGACCCTGCGCGGCAACGACCACCGGGAGCCTCTGCGATGAAGGTCATCGGCCTGATGTCGGGCACATCCTACGACGCGATCGACGCGGCGGCGGCAGAACTCACCCTGCACGACGGCGAGTTGACCCTGCGGCCGCTCGGGATGATCAGTGCTCCGTACGACGACGAACTGCGCTCCGCACTCGCCGGGGCACTGCCTCCCTCCCGCACCACCCTGGCCGAGGTGTGCCGCCTGGACACCCTCATCGGGCAGGCCTTCGCCGCCCTCGCCGTACGCGCCAACTCCGAACTCTGCGCCCATGAAGCCGAGTTGATCGCCTCGCACGGCCAGACCGTCTACCACTGGGTCGCCGACGGCACGGCGCACGGAACCCTCCAACTGGGCCAGAGCGCGTGGATCGCCGAGGCGACCGGTCTGACGGTGGTGTCCGACTTCCGCCCGCGCGATCTCGCCGCGGGCGGCCAGGGCGCACCGCTGGTGTGCCTCCTGGACCTGCTCTGGCTGCGCGGCCGCCGGGGCACTCCGGTCGCCCTGAACATCGGCGGGATCGCCAACATCACGGCCCTTACGGGGAGTTCACCCCTCGCCTTCGACACGGGCCCCGGCAACGCCCTCCTGGACGCCGCCGTCCAGGACCTCACCCAGGGCCGCCTCCGCTACGACGCGGACGGCGCCCTCGCCGCAACGGGCCGACTCCACGACCCCCTCCTGCGCCACCTCCTCGCCGACCCGTACTACCGCCTGCCCGCCCCCAAGACCACCGGCAAGGAACTCTTCCACCTCCCCTACCTCCATGCCGCCCTCGCCGACTTCGACACGCTCCCGGCCGCCGACGTCCTCGCCACGCTCACCCACCTCACCGCCCGCACCGTCGCCGACGCGGTACGCCCGCTGGGCGCGACGGAGGTGATCGCCTCGGGCGGCGGCACCCGCAACCCCACGCTGATGACCCTGCTCCGCACCGAGTTGGGCCCCGACCTCCCCCTCCTCACCTCGGACACCCTGGGCCTCCCCTCCGACGCCAAGGAGGCCCTCGCCTTCGCCCTCCTGGGCTTCCTCACCCTGCACAACCTCCCGGGCAACGTCCCCACCTGCACCGGCGCAAGCTCCCCCCGCCCCCTCGGCACCATCACCCCCGGCCCCCACTTCCCCCTCCTCCCCCACCACCCCACACCCCCACCAACCCACCTCACCCTCCCCTGAACTCCGTATACACCGCACCCGCCCCATCCCACCCCTCCCCCCAGCCCCCTCAGGCACCGAGACCACCACCCTCCTCCCCTTCCCCCCAACCCCCTCAGGCACAGGGACCGCCGCCCCCCTCCCCTTCCCCCCAGCCCCCTTGGGCGGCGGGGCCGCCCCCCGGGGGCGGAACGGGCGGGCAAGGGGGCGGCCCCTCCCGCTCCCGGCCCACCCCGGCAGCCCCCGCCCAGCC
>NZ_JBIUXN010000018.1:0-165316 GCF_044744005.1 Streptomyces sp. NPDC087440
GCCCCCCGGGGGCGGGACGGGCGGGCAAGGGGGCGGCCCCTCCCGCTCCCGGCCCACCCGGGTGCCGCCCCTGGCCCAGCACCTGTGCCGGGTGCGCGTCCAGAGGGGTCCCGGCCAGGCCCCGACACCGGACGCCCGTCCAGGAGGAGCCCGGCACTCCTCGTACCGGAAAGGCAGGTCCCCAACCCCGCCCCTTCACCTAAACCCGCGGGGCAATTGCACGGTTCCGTGCAGGCGCGTCGTGGCTGGTCGCGCAGTTCCCCGCGCCCCTGACGGGGCACGAAGCGGTCGCGCCCGCGCGGCGGAGCCGCAGAGCCAGCACAGTCCCGCGCCCCTAGAGGGGCGCCCCCTCCGCGGCGGAGTCGTACACCGGCCCCGCCCATCCACCCCGTACACCCCACACACCCAGGGACGACATGACCCAGCACCTCGCTGCCCCTGCCACGAGCGCCACCCAGGCCCCGGCCGCCACCCCCACCCCCTGGTGGCGCGACGCCGTGATCTACCAGGTCTACCCCCGCAGCTTCGCCGACGGCAACGGTGACGGCATGGGCGACCTCGCCGGAGTCAGGTCCCGCCTTCCCTACCTCCGCGACCTCGGCGTCGACGCCGTCTGGCTCAGCCCCTTCTACGCCTCCCCGCAGGCCGACGCCGGGTACGACGTCGCCGACTACCGCGCCATCGACCCCATGTTCGGCACCCTCCTCGACGCCGACGGCCTCATCCGGGACGCCCACGCGCTGGGCCTGCGCGTCATCACCGACCTCGTCCCCAACCACTCCTCCGACCAGCACGAGTGGTTCAAGCGCGCCCTCGCGGACGGACCCCAGTCGCCCCTCCGCGCCCGTTATCACTTCCGCCCCGGGAAGGGGGAAGGCGGCGAACTCCCGCCGAACGACTGGGAGTCGGTCTTCGGCGGTCCCGCCTGGACCCGTACCACCGCCCCCGACGGCACCCCCGGCGACTGGTACCTCCACCTCTTCGCCCCCGAGCAGCCCGACTTCAACTGGGAGAACGCGGCCGTCGCCGACGAGTTCCGCTCGATCCTGCGCTTCTGGCTCGACATGGGCGTCGACGGCTTCCGGATCGACGTCGCCCACGGTCTGGTCAAGGCCGACGGGCTCCCCGACATCGGCTCCCACGACCAGCTCAAGCTGCTCGGCAATGACGTGATGCCCTTCTTCGACCAGGACGGCGTCCACGCCATCTACCGCGCCTGGCGCGAAATCCTCGACGAGTACCCCGGCGAACGCATCGGCGTCGCCGAAGCCTGGACCCCCACCGTCGAGCGCACCGCCAACTACGTCCGCCCCGACGAACTCCACCAGGCCTTCAACTTCCAGTACCTGGGCACCCATTGGGAGGCCGAAGCGCTGCGCGAGGTCATCGACACCTCCCTCGCCGCCATGCGCCCCGTCGACGCCCCCGCCACCTGGGTCCTCTCCAACCACGACGTGACCCGCCACGCCACCCGCTTCGCCAACCCGCCCGGCCTCGGCACCCAGATCCGCACCGCCGGGGACCGCGAACTGGGCCTGCGCCGCGCCCGCGCCGCCACCCTCCTGATGCTCGCCCTGCCCGGCTCGGCGTACGTCTACCAGGGCGAGGAGCTCGGCCTCCCCGACGTCACCGACCTCCCCGACGAGGTCCGCCAGGACCCCTCCTTCTTCCGCGCCGCCGGGCAGGACGGTTACCGCGACGGCTGCCGGGTGCCGATCCCGTGGACGGCCACCGGTCCCTCGTACGGTTTCGGCGAGGGCGGCAGCTGGCTCCCGCAGCCCGACTCCTGGGCGGCCCTCTCGGTCGAGTCCCAGACCGGCGACCCGAACTCCACCCTGGAGCTCTACCGCTCCGCCCTCGCCGTCCGCCGCTCCCACCCCGACCTGGGCGCGGGCACGGACGTGCAGTGGCGGGACACCCCGTCCGGCGTCCTGGCCTTCTCCCGCGGCGAGTTCGTCTGCACCGCCAACACCACCACCGAGCCGGTACGCATCCAGGCCCCCGGCCGCGTGCTTCTCTCCAGCGCCGAAGTGGCCGTCGAGGAGGGCGAGTTGATCCTCCCCGCCGACAGCACCGTCTGGTGGTCCGTGTGACACACCCCGCGCCGGGGAGCGGCACCCCCGCTCCCCGGCTGGCCCACATCGCCACGCAGGCCAAGGTCAGCGAGGCGACGGTGAGCCGCGTCCTGAACGGCAAGCCGGGCGTGGCCGCCGCCACCCGCCACCGGGTGCTCGCCGCCCTCGACGTCCTGGGCTACGCCCGCCCCGTACGCCTGAAACCCCGCGCGACGGACCTCATCGGCCTGGTCACCCCGGAGCTGACCAACCCGATCTTCCCGGCCTTCGCCCAGATCATCGAGCAACAGCTCGCGGGCCACGGCTACACCCCGATCCTCTGCACCCAGATCCCGGGCGGCGCCACCGAGGACGAACTCGTCGAACAGCTCGTCGACCGGGGCGTCGGCGGCATCATCTTCCTCTCCGGCCTGCACGCCGACCTCTCCGCCGACCCCGCCCGCTACGACTCCCTGGCCGCGCGCGGCATCCCGTACGTCCTGATCAACGGCTACAACGACCGCATCAGCGCACCCTTCGTCTCCCCGGACGACCACGCGGCGGTCCGCATGGCCGTCACCCACCTCGCCGACCTGGGCCACACCCGCATCGGTCTGGCGGTCGGCCCGGTCCGTTACGTCCCCTCCCACCGCAAGCGCGAGGCGTACCTCGCCGCGCTCGGGGACAGCGCCGAAGAAACCGTCCAGCACACCCTCTTCAGCGTCGAGGGCGGCCAGGCCGCGGCCGTCGCCCTCCTCGACCAGGGCTGTACGGGCATCATCTGCGGCAGCGACATGATGGCCCTCGGCGTGATCCGCGCCGCCCGCGACCGGGGCCTGCACGTCCCCCACGACCTCTCCGTCGTCGGCTACGACGACTCCCCCCTCATCCCCTTCACCGACCCGCCCCTGACCACCGTCCGCCAACCGGTCCACGCCATGGCCTCGGCAGCGGTGGGCGCACTCCTGGAGGAACTGGGCGGCAACCCCGTCCAGCGCACGGAGTACGTCTTCCAGCCGGAGCTGGTGGTACGGGGCTCCACCTCCCAGGCCCGCCCCTGAACCGGCAGGTTCACCGGCCGATCGGTGCGGCCCCCGTCGCCGCGAGGGACAGGTCCCACAGCCGCGCCGCGGCGTCGGGATCGACGGCGTACCGGCGGACGCCGCCGTCGTCCATCGGGGTGCCGGGGGCGGTGACGCGGGCGACGTCGCAGTCCTCCAGATAGAGACCGCCGTGCCCGTCGAGGAGCGGTGACGTCGCCGCCCACACGCCGGTGGCGGCTCCTTGGGAAGGACTCTTGAAGTCGGCCGCGACGAGGTTCCCGTACGTGTCCACCCACCCCCGCTCCACCTGCTCCTGGAGCGTCATCTCCCGCTGGAGCCCGGTCAGGATCTTCCCCGGATGCAGGGCGAAGGCCCGGACGCCGTCGCTGCGGCCGAGAGCGTCGAGGTGCACCGCGAACAGGGAGTTCGCGGTCTTGGCCTGCCCGTAGGCCAGCCACTTGTCGTATCCGGTGCGAAAGTGCGGGTCGTGCCAGCGGAAGTCGGTGAGGGTGTGCCCGGCCGAGCTGTTGACGACGACGCGGGCGCCGCCTCGGGCGGCGAGGAGGGGATACAGCGCGCAGGTGAGCGCGAAGTGCCCGAAGTGGTTGGCGGCGAGCTGACTCTCCCAGCCGGGCCCGACGTGCCGTTCGGGGGTGGCCATGACCCCGGCGAGGCACAGCAGCATGTCCACGCTGTCGGTGACGTCGCCGATCAACGCGGCAGCGGCACGGACGGATCCGAGGTCGGTCAGCTCCAGGGGAAGGACCTCGCATCCCGGCACGTCCGCGAGGGCGGCACGGGCGGCCCCGGGCCGGCGCGCCGGAACCACGACGCGCGCTCCGGCCGAGGCCAGCCCCCGGGCGGTCGCCAGGCCGAGCCCGGAGGAGCCGCCGGTGACGACGGCGGTGCGCCCGGAGAGGTCGATGCCCGCGAGGACGTCCTCGACCGTACTGGTCGCGAAATGGGGGGAGTTGAGCGGTTGCTGCACGCTGCTGCTGGTCATGGCCACGACGCTACGATCTAGAGGACGGTCTAGATCAAGCGGCGAGGTGGAGGGGCGCATGACGGCCACCGGGCACCCGGCGGATTCCCTGAGCATCGGCGAGGTGGCCGACCGCACCGGCCTCAGCGTGCACGCGCTGCGGTTCTACGAGCGCGAGGGGCTGCTGGTCGGCCCGGTCCGGCGCACCACGGGGGGCCGCAGGCGGTACTCACCCGTCGACGTGGAGTGGCTCCTGGTCTGCGTGAAGCTCCGCGAATCGGCCATGCCGCTCGCCGAGCTCAAACGGTTCGCGGAGCTGGTCCGGGCGGGCCGCGGCAACGAGGCGGAACGCCTGCGCCTGCTGGACGCGCACCGCAGCCGGGTGGATGCGCAGATACGGGCGCTGGGGGAGTGCCGATCGGTGATCAACTGGAAGGTGGGGGTGTACGCGGAGCACCTGGAGCGGGGCGAGGCCGGGGGCCTCTGGGACCCGACGGGCTGAGGCCCGACAAGCCGTTCGGCACGGCGTCCACCGAGGCGGGGCGTTGCGTGGCGTGGCGGTCAGGTTCGTTCCGCCCCGAAGGCCGCCCGCAAGGTCTCCCGATGCGTGCGTACGTAGCGGATGTCCGCCGCATACAGATCGGCGTGGCCCTCCGCGAGGTGCCGCTGGAACGCCGCGTCGCCCTGCCGGGCCTGCTCCCGCATGAAGTCGATCAGGGCCTGCAACCGGTCCGGTACGACGTCCAGCACCTCGGCGCCCACCAGGTGTGCCCCGTACGCCCGGCAGAAGGCGGCCACCCGTCGCCCCTGCTCCTGCGGCGTACCGAAGCTCTCGGTGTTGGCCGGGGCCTGCAAGGGGGCGAAGCGGTAGACCGCGTACGCGACGTCCCACACGCGAGGGCCGGGGTGCGCCGTGTCGAAGTCGATGAAGGCGACCGCCCGCCCGTCGCGCACCACGCAGTTGTACTGCGCCGCGTCGCCGTGGCACATCACCTCGGCCGGTGCGCGGGGCGGGAACAGCCATGCGTCGTCGGGGCGGGCGGCGAAGCCGGTGCTCGCGTCGTGCAGGGAGCGCAGGAGGGCGGCCGCGGAGGTGAGGAGTTCGGGGGTGCGCAGGTCCGGGGTGAGCGTGTCCGGGACGTGGCCGTCGAGGAAGGTGAGCCGCTCGCGGCCGTCGGGCGCGAAGCCGCGCGGCTCGGGTGCGCCGTGGAAACCCCGGGCGTGGAGGTGCCGCAGGAGGCGGTGGACCGCCGGGGCCGCGGGGGAGGGCGGGCGGTGGACGACGTCCCCGTGGCGGTGGACGACGTTCACGCCGCCCCGGAACTCCTGCTGGTCGGGCATCAGTCCTCCGGTGTCTCGACGATGACGAGGGTGCCCGTGCTCCCGGGGCGGACCGTGTGCCGCGCACCCGCCGGGACCAGGAACAGCTCGCCGGAGTGCAGGGTGAAATCCCGCGCGTCCACGGTGAGTTCGAGGCGACCGTCGAGGACGAGGAGGGCCTCGGTGGTGGGGTGGCTCTCCTCCGTCACCGGCAGCGCGTCCATGCGCAGCACCTTCACGCAGGCCGTCCCCACCCGGCCCAGGGCGCGCGAGCGCCACGCCTCCGGCAGGCCCGCCGAGGTCTCCAGCAGGTTGACCGCTTCCATGGCACACCCCTTCCGGCGACCCCGCACCGACGGGACCGCACATCAATTTCCCTGGATGGCTGGGAAGTTACCCGACCTGCATGGACGGGTGGTCGACCGTTCGGCAAAGGCTGTCGGTGGAACGGGTCTCTGCGCGAAGGGTTGACCCCGTCAGGGCCTCCTCGTAGCGTCACCCCGCAAGAAATTCCCGGTACTTGCTGCAAGAAGATGCAGAAGCCTGCGCAGTGCCCCCACCGGAGGAATCCCCATGCCCCGCAGACTCCCCACCGCCCTCGCCCTCCTCGCCGCCACCAGTGCCCTCCTCGTCGCCCCCGGACCCGCCGCCCAGGCCTCCCCGCCCGGCGGCAAGGACGTCACCGCCGTGCTCTTCGAGTGGAGGTTCAGCTCCGTCGCGAAGGCCTGTACCGACCGGCTCGGGCCCGCCGGTTACGGCTACGTCCAGGTCTCGCCGCCGCAGGAGCACATCCAGGGCGGCCAGTGGTGGACCTCGTGCCAGCCCGTCAGCTACCGGATCGCCGGGCGGCTGGGCGACCGTACGGCCTTCAAGGCCATGGTCGACACCTGTCACGGGGCGGGTGTGAAGGTCGTCGCGGACTCCGTCATCAACCACATGGCGGCGGGCGACGGCACGGGCACGGGCGGCTCCCCGTACCGGAAGTACGACTACCCCGGCACCTACTCCGGCTTCGACCTGGACGACTGCCGCGCCCCGATCACCGACTACCGCAACCGCTCCAACGTCCAGAACTGCGAACTGGTCGGCCTCGCCGACCTCGACACGGGCGAGGAGTACGTCCGCACCCGCATCGCCGCCTACCTCGACGACCTCCGCTCCCTCGGCGTCGACGGCTTCCGCATCGACGCCGCCAAGCACATGCCGGCCGCCGACCTCGCCGCGATCAGGGGCAGGCTGCGCGACCCGGGCGCGTACTGGAAGCAGGAGGCCATTTACGGCGAGGGGGAGGCGGTCTCCCCGAGCGAGTACCTCGGGACCGGGGACGTCCAGGAGTTCCGGTACGCGCGCGGGCTGAAGTCCGCCTTCCAGGGCGGCAGTCTGTCCTGGCTGAAGAACTTCGGCGAGGGCTGGGGCTTCATGGCGTCCGGGAAGTCGTCCGTCTTCGTCGACAACCACGACACCGAGCGCGGCGGCGACACCCTCAACTACAAGGCCGGCAGCACCTATACGCTCGCCAACGTCTTCATGCTGGCGTGGCCCTACGGATCGCCCGACGTCCACTCCGGGTACGAGTGGACCGACAAGGACGCGGGCCCGCCCAACGGCGGCCAGGTGAACGCCTGTTACGCCGACGGCTGGAAGTGCCAGCACGACTGGCGCGAGATCGCCTCCATGGTGGCCCTGCGCAACACCGCCACGGGACAGCCGGTCACGGGCTGGTGGGACAACGGCGGCAACCAGATCGCCTTCGGGCGCGGCGACAAGGCGTACGTGGTCATCAACCGCGAGGGCGCCCCGCTGACCCGTACCTTCCAGACGTCCCTGCCCGGCGGGACCTACTGCGACGTCCAGAGCAACCGCCCGGTGACGGTCGACGGCTCGGGCCGCTTCACCGCGACCGCCCCGTCGGGCACGGCGATCGCCCTGCACGCGGGCGCACGGGCCTGTTAACAGTGCGGGGGCGGTACGGGGGCGGCCCACAGGTCGGCCCGCCCCCGTCTGACCAGCCCAAATACCCGTCCCGTCCAACCTCTTGACCCCTCCCCGCCTCCCTCGTACCGTCACGCGCAAGAACTTTCTGCCGTCTTGCTGCAAGAACATTCAGCAGTGGAGCCGCATCCCCGCCGCCTCCCGCCAGGCCACCGCCCCATCAGGAGACCCCGCCCGTGATACCCACCCCCCTGCGAAGAGCCGTCGTCGGCGTCGTGAGTGCGGCCCTGTGCGCCGCACTCGCCCCCGCCGCGCTCGCCTTCGCCGACCCCGGCCCCGCCGCCCCGAAGGCGCCCGCCCCGCCCTCCGACGCCCACCTGGCCAAACAGCCCGCCCGGCACGACCTCACCCGGGACCAGTTCTACTTCGTCCTCCCCGACCGCTTCGCCAACGGCGACCCGCGCAACGACCGGGGCGGCCTCACCGGCACCCGTCTCGACCACGGCTTCGACCCCGCCGACAAGGGCTTCTACCAGGGCGGCGACCTCAAGGGGCTGACCGACCGGCTCGACTACATCAAGGGTCTCGGGACCACCGCCATCTGGATGGCCCCGATCTTCAAGAACAAGCCCGTGCAGGGGGCGGGGAAGGACGCCTCCGCCGGGTACCACGGGTACTGGATCACCGACTTCACCCAGGTCGACCCCCACTTCGGGACCAACGCCGACCTGGCGCGGCTCATCGACAAGGCCCACGCCAAGGGCATGAAGGTCTTCTTCGACGTCATCACCAACCACACCGCCGACACCGTCGACTACGCCGAGAAGAAGTACGGGTACCGGCCGAAGGGTGCGTATCCGTACCTCGACAAGGAGGGTCGGCCCTTCGACGACCGCGCGAAGACGGGCAAGGTCGACCGGGACTCCTTCCCCTACACCCCCGCCCCGCGCGCCGGCGAGCGCAAGACGCCCGCCTGGCTCAACGACCCGCTGATGTACCACAACCGGGGCGACTCCACCTTCGCCGGTGAGAGCGCCGAGTACGGCGACTTCTCCGGCCTCGACGACCTCTGGACCGAACGGCCCGAGGTCGTCCGGGGGATGGAGGAGATCTACGAGAAGTGGGTGCGGGACTTCGACATCGACGGCTTCCGCATCGACACCGTCAAGCACGTCGACCTGGACTTCTGGACCCAGTGGGCCACCGCCCTCGACGCCTACGCCAAGAAGCGCGGGCGCGACGACTTTTTCCTGTTCGGCGAGGTGTACGACGCCGATCCGGCCGTCACTTCCCCCTACGTCACCCGCGGCCGCCTCGACGCCACCCTCGACTTCCCCCTCCAGGACGCCCTGCGCGGCTACGCCTCCCGGAGCGGCGGCGCCGACAGACTGGCCCGGGTCTACGGGGCCGACTACCGCTACACCACCGACAAGGCCAACGCGTACGAGCAGGTGACCTTCACCGGCAACCACGACATGGGCCGCATCGGCACCTTCCTGAAGCAGGACAACCCGAAGGCGACGGACGCCGAACTCGTCCAACGCGCGAGGCTGGCCAATGAGTTGATGTTCCTCGGGCGGGGGAATCCCGTCGTCTACTACGGCGACGAGCAGGGCTTCACCGGCGCGGGCGGCGACAAGGACTCCCGCCAGACCCTCTTCGCCTCCCAGACCCCCGACTACCTCGACGACGACCAGCTCGGCACCGACCGCACGCACGCCGACGACGCCTACGACACCACGCACCCGATCTACCGGTCCATCGCCGCACTGTCGAAGCTGACCACGGCGCACCCGGCCCTGCGCGACGGCGTGCAGGAGGAGCGGTACGCGGAAGGCTCCGTGTACGCCTTCTCCCGTACGGACGCCCGGCGCAAGGTCGAGTACGTCGTGGCCACCAACAGCGCCACCGAGGCCAAGACCGTCGAGATCCCGGTCGCGAGCGGCAGCGCCTTCCGTACGATCTACGGCGGCACCGCGGCCGTGACCCCCACCGGCGGGAAGGTCAAGGTCACCGTCCCCGCCCTCTCCAGCCTCGTCCTCCAGGCCGACAAGCCCCTCCCGGCCCCCGCCGCCAAGCCCTCCCTCACCCTGAAGGCACCGGCCCCCGGCGCCACCGGTACCGTCGAGATCGAGGCCGCACCCACCGGCGGGCAGCTCAACCGTGTCGTCTTCGCCGCCCAGGTCGGCAACGGACCCTGGCGCGTCCTCGGTTCCGCCGACCACGCCCCGTACAAGGTGACCCAGTACATCGACGCGGCCACGCATGCCGGAACCGCCCTGCGGTACAAGGCAGTTGTGGTGGACAGCGCCGGACGCACGGCCAGTGCCCCCGCCGCGACCACGGCGGGGAAGACACCCCCGCCCGAGAAGCCCCGCGCCGGGGAGCGCACGTACGCCGTCGTGCACTACAAGCGGGCGGACGGGGCGTACGACGGCTGGCAGCTCAAGTCCCCACTCGGGACGGGCGAGTTCACCGGGCGCGACGCCTACGGTGCCTTCGCCTGGGTGAAGCTGCCCGAGGGGGCGACCTCCTTCCCGTACACCGTCGAGAAGGGCGGCACCGCCGACGGGCCCGCGCGGACCGTCGACCTCGCCGCGACCGGAGAGGTCTGGGTCGAGCAGGGCAAGGACGGCCAGCTCACCAAGGCGCCCGAGGGTGCCTACCCGCCGCAGGACAAGACCAAGGTCGTCCTGCACTACCAGCGCACCGACGGGAACTACGACGGCTGGGGGCTCCACGTCTGGACCGGGGCCAAGGACCCCACCGACTGGGCCAAGCCGCTGCTGCCGGTGCGCAAGGACGCGTACGGCGTCACCTACGAGGTGCCTCTGGCGGCCGGGGCCACCTCCCTGTCGTACATCCTGCACAAGGGGGACGAGAAGGACCTGCCGACCGACCAGTCCCTCGACCTCGCCACGTACGGGCACGAGGTGTGGGCGCTCGCCGGGCAGCCGACGTACGTCCTGCCGCAGGCCGGGGGCGCGGGCGGGCTCGACCTCGGCAAGGCCGAGGCGCAGTGGATCGACCGCGACACCGTCGTCTGGAAGGTCAAGGCGACCGAGGCGACCAGCCAGCAACTGGTGTACGCGAAGGACGGCGGCATCGAGGTCGTCGACGGCGCGCTCAGCGACGAGGGGCAGTGGCTGCGGCTCAACCCGGGTGCACTGAGCGAGGCACAGAAGGCCAAGTACCCCCACCTGAAGGACTATCCGGCCTTCGTGGTCGACGCACGCGACCGCGACCGGGCCGAGGGCGCGCTGCGCGGGCAGGTCATCGCGACACAACGGGCCGCGAACGGCGCCCTGTTGGCGGCGACCGGCGTACAGCTCCCCGGAGTCCTCGACGCCACCTACGCGGCGAACGCCGAGAAGGCCGCGCTCGGGCCCGTCTTCCGGGAAGGCCGGCCGACGCTGTCCGTGTGGGCGCCCACCGCGCAGAAGGTCGTGCTCGACCTCGCCGGGCGCAAGGTGCCGATGCGGCGCGACGCACGCAGCGGTGTCTGGTCCGTGGAGGGCGAACGGGGGTGGGCCGGAAAGCCGTACGTGTACGAGGTGACCATCTGGGCCCCCAGCGTGCGGAAGGTCGTCACGAACCGGGTCACCGACCCGTACTCCACCGCGCTGACGACGGACTCGGCGCGCAGCCTGGTGGTGGACCTGCGTGACCCGAAGCTCGCGCCCCAGGGGTGGAACGGGCTGAAGAAGCCCGCCGCCGTGCCCCTGCGGAACGCGCAGATCCAGGAGCTCCACGTCCGGGACTTCTCCGTCGAGGACCGGACCGCCCGGCACCCCGGGCAGTACCTCGCCTTCACGGACACCGGGTCCCAGGGCGTCCAGCACCTGCGGAAGCTGGCCGCCGCCGGGACCTCGTACGTACATCTGCTGCCCGTCTTCGACATCGGGACCGTACCGGAGAAGAAGTCCGAACAGGCCGTCCCCGCCTGCGACTTGGCGTCGTACGCGAAGGACTCGGAGGAGCAGCAGGCCTGCGTGGGCAAGGTCGCGGCGAAGGACGCCTACAACTGGGGGTACGACCCGCTGCACTACACCGTGCCCGAGGGCTCGTACGCCAGTGACCCGGAGGGGACGCGGCGCACGGTCGAGTTCCGGCAGATGGTGCAGGCGCTCAACGGGAGCGGGCTGCGGACCGTGATGGACGTGGTCTACAACCACACCGTCGCCGCCGGGCAGTCGGAGAAGTCGGTGCTCGACCGGATCGTGCCGGGCTACTACCAGCGGCTGATGCCCGACGGGTCCGTGGCCACCTCCACCTGCTGCGCCAACACCGCGCCCGAGAACGCCATGATGGGCAAGCTGGTCGTGGACTCCGTCGTCACCTGGGCGAAGGAGTACAAGGTCGACGGATTCCGCTTCGACCTCATGGGGCACCACCCCAAGGCCAACATCCTGGCCGTCCGCAAGGCGCTCGACGCGCTGACCGTCGCGAAGGACGGCGTCGACGGCAAGGCGATCGTCCTGTACGGCGAGGGCTGGAACTTCGGCGAGATCGCCGACGACGCGCGCTTCGTGCAGGCCACGCAGAAGAACATGGCGGGCACCGGCATCGCGACCTTCTCCGACCGGGCGCGGGACGCGGTGCGGGGCGGCGGGCCGTTCGACGAGGACCCGGGCGTTCAGGGGTTCGCGTCGGGGCTGTTCACCGACCCCAACTCCTCGTCCGGCAATGGGAGTCCGCAGGAGCAGCGGGCACGGCTGCTGCACTACCAGGACCTGCTGAAGGTCGGGCTGAGCGGGAACCTCGCGGGCTACTCGTTCGTGGACAGCGGCGGGCGTACGGTCACGGGGGCGCAGGTCGACTACAACGGCTCCCCGGCGGGATACGCCGCCGCTCCCGGGGACGCCCTCGCCTACGCCGACGCCCACGACAACGAGAGCCTCTTCGACGCACTGGCCTTCAAGCTGCCGGTCAGGACGT
The DNA here is from genome assembly GCF_044744005.1 of Streptomyces sp. NPDC087440. Taxonomy (NCBI): domain Bacteria; kingdom Bacillati; phylum Actinomycetota; class Actinomycetes; order Kitasatosporales; family Streptomycetaceae; genus Streptomyces; species Streptomyces sp. NPDC087440. The sequence goes on from NZ_JBIUXN010000018.1 coordinate 12,270, forward strand.
CGGCGGGGGACCGGGCGCGGATGCAGGTGCTGGGGATGGCGACGGCGGCCCTGTCGCAGGGGCCCGCGCTGTCCCAGGCGGGGAGCGACCTGCTGCGGTCCAAGTCGCTGGACCGGAACTCCTACGACAGCGGGGACTGGTTCAACGCGATCCACTGGGAGTGCCGGGACGGCAACGGCTTCGGGCGGGGGCTGCCCATGGCGGCGGACAACCGGCCCAAGTGGGGCTTCGGGAAGCCGCTGCTGACGTCGGTCGCGGTCGGCTGCCCGGAGATCGAGGGGGCGTCGGCGGCGTACCGGGACCTGCTGAAGATCCGCACGACGGAGGCGGACTTCGCGCTGGCCACGGCCGGGGAGGTCCAGTCCCGGCTCTCCTTCCCGCTGTCGGGGAAGGGGGAGACCCCGGGGGTCGTGACGATGCGGCTCGGGGAACTGGTGGTCGTCTTCAACGCGACGCCGGGGGAGGTGCGGCAGGCCGTGCCCGGGGCTGCGGGACGGGGCTTCGGGCTGCACCCGGTGCAGGCTCAGGGTGCCGACCCGGTGGTCAAGCGATCCTCGTACGAGGCGTCCTCGGGGACCTTCACGGTCCCGGCCCGGACGGTGGCGGTCTTCCGCGCGACGGGGTGAGCGTGGGGGCTGGGTGCGGGGTGCCGCGTGCCGGGTCCGGGTGCGGGGTGCCGGGGGCGGGCCTCTTCGTGTCGTCCCCGGCGCCGGGGTGATTTCGCCCCGGCCCCGCCCCTTCACCTAAAGCGCTCGGCCGCGCGGCTTGTGGTGGGTTGCTCGCGCAGTTCCCCGCGCCCCTGAAAGGGGCGCGGGGAACTGCGCAAAACCCCAGCCACGACCAGCCCCGCAGGGTTACGGGAAGGGGCGGGTAGGGGAGAAATCCGCCCCGGCACCGGCTGCCGACCCGACTCCGCCCGCGCCCCAGCGGCCCGCCCCCAAGTCCGCAAGAATGACCCCGTGTTGGGAAACCTCCCCGAGGAAACCACGACCTTCGTGGGCCGCCGCGCCGAACTGGCCCGCGTCGCCCACTCCCTCCGCGCGTCCCGCCTCGTCACCCTCACCGGCCCCCCCGGCGTCGGCAAGACCCGCCTCGCGCTGCGGGCCGCCCAGCACTCCCGGGGCGCGTACCCCGACGGCGTCTGGTGGGCCGACCTCGCACCGCTGCGCGACGACGCCCTCCTCGTCGCCACCGTCTCCGACGCCGTCGACTTCGCCGACCACACCCTGCGCATGCCCGCCGAGGCGCTGTGCGAGTGGCTGGAGCACAAGAAGCTGCTGCTCGTCCTCGACTGCTGCGAGCGGCTCACCGGACCCGTCGCCCACCTTCTCGGCGAACTCCTCACCACCGTCCCCCGGTTGACCGTCCTGGCCACCAGTCGCCAGGCCCTCGGCAGCCGCGGCGAGACCGTCTTCGACGTACCGCCCCTGCCCCTGGCCGGACCCGGGGGCGCCGCCGACCTCTTCCGTGAGCGCGCCCGGCACGCCGTACCGGGGCTGCCCCTGGACGACACCGCCGTGGAGACCATCTGCGCCCACCTCGAAGGCATCCCCCTCGCCCTCGAACTCGCCTGCGCGCAGCTCGCCGAAGGGCGCTCCGTACGGGAGGTGGCCCAGCGGCTCACCGTGCGGGCCGGGGCCCGGCTCGACGTCCTCGCCCAGGAGGGGACCTGGCCGCAGCGGCACCGCGCCCTGCGCACCGCCATCGGGTGGAGCCACGAGCTGTGCACCCCGCTGGAGCGACTGCTGTGGGCCCGGCTGTCCGTCTTCCGGGGGGACTTCGGGGAGGAGGCGGCCGCCGAGGTCTGCGCCGGGGGGCCGCTGGATGCCGACACCGTCGGGCGGGCCCTGCGCGGGCTGGTCCGCAAGTCCGTCCTCCAGCACGGTGGGGCAGCCGACGGAGCGGGGGAGAAGAGCGTCTTCCGGATGCTCGACACCCTGCGGGAGTACGGCGCGATGTGGCTGCGCGAGCTGGGCGAGGCCCCCCGCGTCGCCGACCGGCACGCCGAACACCACGCCGACCTCGCCCGCCGCGCCGACGAGGGCTGGACCGGACCCGAACAGGCCGACTGGTACCGGCGCATCGGCGCCGCCCACGCCGACCTGTGCGCCGCCCTCGACCACCTCCTGGAGACCGCCCCCGACCGGGCCCTCGCCATGGCCGGGCGGGTCGGCTTCTACTGGGGATGCTGCGGCCACCTCCACGAGGCCCGCAGCTACCTCACCCGCGCCCTGGAGACCCACAGCGCCCCCGGCCCGCACCGCTCGCGCGCCCTGTGGGCGCTCGGCTTCGCCAGCAGCCTCCAGGGCGACCACGAGGGTGCGCGCGAGCTCGGCGAACAGTGCGCCGTCGCCGCCTGGCAGGACAAGAACCCCGACGACATGCTCAGCGCGGCGTACTTGCTGGGGATCACGTACTTGCTGATGGGACGGCCCCGGGCCGCCCACACCGTCGCCGACCGGTGCCTGACCGCCCGCCCCGGCGGCCCCTTCGACTCCGCCGCCCAGCTCCGCTGCCGCCTCGTGCGGGTCTTCGCGCTCACCGGCATGGGCGAACTGGACGACGCCAGGACCGCCGCCGAGGAACTGCGGCGGATCTGCGCCGCCCAGGGCGAGTGCTGGACGCGCGCCTACGCCGACTACCAGCTCGCCCTCATCGCCCTCCTCCAGGGGCGGGCCGACGACTGCGCCGCGCACGCGCGTGCCATGGTCGATTCCAAGTACCGGATCGGCGACAGCTTCGGCATCGCGCTCGGCCTCGACCTGCTGGCCGCCGCGCTCGCCGCCCAGGGCGACGGCGAGCAGGCCGCCCGCGTCTACGGCACCGGCCACACCTACTGGGGACAGGTCGGCCACCCCCAGCGCGGCACCCCTGAGCTGGGACCCGTACGGCAGGAGTGCGAGCGGCGGGCGCGGGCGCTGATCGGCGACGACGCGTACGAACGCGCCTACCGGGAGGGGTCCGCGGCCCACCAGGAGACCGCCCTCGCGCTCGCTCTCCTCGGACCCCGCCCCTGACCCGAAAATCGTGGGTGACCATCCCACGAATCGCTCGTTCTGCGTAATGTGCGCCGCCCCCAAGATGTCCTCAGCCGCCCCCGCAAGCCCACCGACGCCCCCGCCGCCACACCCCCGGCCGACCCCACCGTCGCCGTCGGCGTGGAGCAGGCCGAGGCCGCTCTCGTCGAGCACTACCCGAGACTCGTCCGGCTCGCCTACCTGGTGCTCCCCCCGCACCTGGGGCGCAACCGCCGGGTCCTGACCGCCCACTCCCTCGTCCAGCGCTCCCTCCCGCGCGGCCGCTCCGGCCGTACGCCCCAGGTCGTCGCCGCGATTCCCGGCCCCCGCAGGCCCGAGGGCGAGCGCACCGGGAGCGGGCACGCGTTCGTACGGCAGCAGGTGCTGCGGCAGGCGCTGGAGGCCGAACCGCCGCTGCTGCGCAAGGCCTGGCCGAAGCGGGCCCAGCTGCCGCCCGTGCTGCCCCAGGTGTGGGGCGTACGGCTCTTCCCCAAGTCCGGCGGCGCCGACGAACTCGCCCTGGACCAACGGCTCGCCGCCCTGACCGGGGCCGGTCGCGCCGCGTACGTGCTGCGCGGTCTGGAGAAGCTGGACGACGCGGGAGTACGGAGCGTGCTCACCGCCGCCGGGGCCGCCGACCCGGACACCGCGCTCGCGGAGGCCGACACGGTCGAGCCCTCGCCGCTCCTTGAGTCCGCCGAGTTCGACCCCTGTTCACTCCAGGCCCGCCCCACCGACCTCATGCGCCGCCGCCAGCACACCCGTATCGGCGTCGCCGCCCTCGCCGCGCTGGTGGTGGGCGCGATCGTGCTCGGCGGGTCCGGCGAGAGCGGTTCGTCCGTACGGAACCTGGCCGCCGAAGAGTCCCTCGATCCGGCGCAGTTGACCATCGCGGCGGCCGGGGCGTGGAAGACCGCCGACCGCACCGACTTCTCCGCCTGGCCCGTCCGCGGCTCCCTCACCGACGACAGCGCCCTGCTCCGCCGCGCCCTCGCCACCTGGGCCGCCCCCGAGAACAGCGTCCGCGTCTCCGCCACCCCCGACACCCCGGCCGGACCCGCCGCAGGCGCTCCCCAACTGCTGTACGCGGGAGAGGTCGACGGGGCGCGCGTCGTCGTCCTGTACGACGGGCTGCGGCTCGTGCGCTACGCCGAACCCCTCGACGGCGGCGCGAGCCCGGTCCTCGACTTCGCCCGCGTCGACGGCGCGAACGAGGCAGGCGCCAACGCCGTGGTCGTCTCGCGGACCGACACCACGGTGCGCTTCCTCACCGCCCCCTGGGCCGACCGCACCTCCGTCCGCAACCTCCTCGACCCGGCTGCCGCACCCCGCGCCCTCAAGCGCGGACCCGACGGCGTCACCGGCCCGGTGGCCGCGTCCTCCATGGCCCGGGACTGCACCTCCTGGGACGCCGTGGAGGTCCGCGACACCACCGGCGTGCGCACCCTCACCGACCTCGGCGAACTCGTCCCGGCCCGGCTCACCGCCGGTGCCCCGCAGTCCGCCGGAGACGTGAAGTCGGCCGCGGACCGTGCGAGTTGGGCCCGTACCGCATGCCGGCTGCCCACCCTGCGCTCGCACGGCGTGCGCAGCGTCAACGTGTGGTCGTACGCCTCCCAGAACCTGCCCGAGGGCGGCGGCACCGCGCAGTGGGCGTGCACGAGGGCCGAGACCTGGCAGGGCGGCGGCAGCCGGGTGTTCGCCCAGTTCCTGCCCCCGGCCACCGGGCACGCGTCGCCCGGGGCGACCGCCGCGAAGTCCGAGGACTCCGCCGCGTGCGGGGCCAAGGACCCCCAGGTGCTCGCCGGGGTGCTGTGGAAGTCCAAGACCGACAAGTGGTACCTGCTGGCGGCGGGCGACGAGGCCGTCGCCTCGGTGGCCGTGAGCGGCGGGGTCGAGGGGTCCGCCGACGGCAACGTGCTGGCCGTCCCCGCCAAGCAGGGGGCACAGGCACAGCTCACCGGGAAGCTGGCGGACGGCACGAAGATCTCCTCCCTCAGGTAGGGGGCCGACGCACGGCGTGAACGCATGGCGTCAAAGTTCTGGCCGCACAGACCTGTTGCCAAGGTCGTACCCGTCAGTACATTGACGCCATGTCTAATACGCAGCAGGGGCCGGCCCCGGTGGCGTCGGAGTGGACGCCGCTGAAGGCCCGCAACGTGTCCTTCGACTGGGCGGACACCCCGCTCCACTGGCTCCCCGGCCAGCCGTTCGCCACGCACACCATCAACGTCCTGCACCTGCTGCTCCCGGCGGGGGAGCGGTGGTTCGTGCACGTCTACAAGCAGGCGCTGCCGCTGATCACCGATGACCGGCTGCGCAAGGACGTCATCGGGTTCATCGGCCAGGAGGCCATGCACTCCCAGGCCCACGACGACGTCCTGCCGCACCTCAAGGCACAGGGGCTCGACCCCACTCCGTACACCGCACAGGTCGACTGGCTCTTCGAGAAACTCCTCGGCGACCGGACGCTGCCGCCCGGGAAGCCGCGCCGGTGGTGGCTGATCGAACGCATCGCGATCATCGCGGCCATCGAGCACTACACCGCCTTCCTCGGCGACTGGATACTCAACGCCGACGAACTCGACCGGCGCGGCGCCGACCCGACCATGCTCGACCTGCTGCGCTGGCACGGGGCCGAGGAGGTCGAACACCGGTCGGTGGCCTTCGAGTTGTTCCAGCACGTCGACGGCGGTTACGCCCGCCGGGCCCGCACCTGGGCCACCGCGTTCACCGCCCTGGTCTTCCTGTGGCAGCGCGGCGCCCGCTTCTTCATGGAGAACGACCCGTCGCTGGGCGGTACGGGCCGGGCCCGCGTCGCCGACTTCGTCCGGGACGGACGCCGCGGCCTGCTGCCGTCGGCCGGGGCCATGGCGAAGTCCATCCCCCGCTACCTGAGCCGCGGTTACCACCCCTCCCAGGAGGGCAGCACCGCCCAGGCCGTCGCCTACCTCGCCTCGTCCCCCGCCGCACTCGCCGCAGAGGCCCGCACCTCCGGAGGTTCCTGACCCATGCCCCGCGCCCGTACGTACCTGATCGCGGCCGGTGCCGCCTCGCTCGCCGTCGTCGCCCGGCGCGCCCTGCGCGGCCGCGTCCAGGAGTCGCCGCTGTGGCCCATGCCCGCGCTGGAGGAGCCCATATCGGGGCAGCGGAGGCCGTCCGGGGCGACCCGGGTCCTGGTCAGCGGGCGCAGCGAGCCCGCCGAGGGCGTCGTACAGCTGCATCTGGAGGCCATGGACGCCGGTGACCTGCCGCGCTGGGAGCCGGGGGCGCACCTGGACCTGGTGCTGCCGTCGGGTCTGGTACGGCAGTACTCGCTCTGCGGCGACCCGGCCGACCGCGCCTCGTACACCGTCGCCACCCGCATGATCACCCAGGAGATGGGCGGCCGGGGCGGCTCGCGCGAGGTGCACGAGCAGATCCACGAGGGCTCGGAGCTGGAGGTGCGCGGGCCCCGCAACCGGTTCGCGCTCATCGACTGTGCGTCGTACGTCTTCGTGGCGGGCGGCATCGGGATCACCCCGCTGCTGCCCATGCTGCGGGCGGCGGACGCGGCGGGCGCGGACTGGCGGCTGCTGTACGGCGGGCGCAGCCGGGCCACGATGCCGTTCCTGGAAGAGGTCGAGAAGCTGGGCGTCTCCGCGCAGCGGGTGCGCATCGTCGCCGAGGACGAGGACGGGCTGCCGGACCTCGCCGCACTGTGGGCGGATGTGCCGCAGGGGACGGCCGTGTACGCGTGCGGCCCCGAGGGGCTCCTGGGGGCGGTGGAGGGATCGCTGCCGGAGCACTGCTCGTTGCACGTCGAACGCTTCGCGCCGGGCGCGGGCGCCGGAGGCTCCGGAGCGTTCGAGGTGGAGCTGAGGAGGAGCGGGGAAGTGGTGCGGGTGGCGGCGGACCAGTCCGTGCTCGCGGCGCTGAAACCGGTCGTGCCCAACGTCTCGTACTCCTGTGAGCAGGGCTTTTGCGGGACCTGCCAGCAGCGGGTCATCGAGGGCGAGATCGACCACCGGGACGAGCTGCTGACGGACTCCGAGCGGGACGACTCGCTGCTGATCTGTGTATCCCGGGCGGCGGGAGAGCGGCTGGTCCTGGACCTGTAGCGGGCGCCGGGGAGGGGCCGGGCGAAGATCCGTACCGGCCCCTGGGGTGCCCCCGGGAGAGGGGTGAAGGTTAGGCTGGGGGGATGACGACCGGGGTGCGCCGCAGGATGGGCGTCGAAGAGCGCAGGCAGCAACTGATCGGCGTGGCGCTGGAGTTGTTCAGCCATCGCTCGCCCGACGAGGTCTCGATCGACGAGATAGCCGCCGCCGCGGGAATCTCCCGGCCGCTCGTCTACCACTACTTCCCCGGCAAACAGAGCCTGTACGAGGCCGCCCTGCGGCGCGCCGCCGACGAACTGGCCGCCCGCTTCGCCGAACCGCACGAAGGTCCCCTCGGCGCACGGCTGTTGAGGGTCATGAGCCGCTTCTTCGGGTTCGTGGACGAGCACGGGCCCGGCTTCTCCGCGCTGATGCGCGGCGGGCCCGCGGTCGGCTCCTCGACCACGAACGCGATGATCGACGAGGTCCGGCAGGCCGCGTACGAGCAGATCCTCGACCACCTGGGGGTCGGCGACCCGCCCGCCCGGCTCGCCCTGGTCGTACGGTCCTGGGTCTCGCTCGCCGAATCGACGGCGCTTCTGTGGCTCGACGGGCGGGAAATCCCGCGTGCGGAGCTGGAGTTGCAGCTCGTCCACGATTTCGCCGCGCTGATGGCGGTCAGTGCGGCGTACGACGCCGCGACGGCGCAGATCGTCCTGCGGATACTGGCCGACGAACCGGAGGACGGGCCGTTCGGGGAGCTGGTGGGGCGGCTGGTGGGGCTGGTCGGGGCGCTTCCGGGGGTGCCGGGGCAGCGGGGTCCCGCCGCCGGGGCGTAGTCACTTGTAGGTGACCGTGACGTCCTTGAAGCCGAGGGAGCGCAGCAGGCCCTGGAGCATGCTTGTGGTGTTCTTCTCGGCGCGGGCGGTCAGTCCGCTCTCCTTGGCGGCCTCGCCGATGCGCTGCGCGGCCAGCTTGTGGACGGCCTGCTCGTCGTTCGGGTTGTCGGAGAAGAAGTCGCCGAGCCGGTCCAGGAGGCCGCGCTGCTTGGACACGGCGTAGGAACGGTCGGGGTCCAGGGCGGGCTTGCCCAGGGTGGCGCGGGGGAGCCGGATGGTGGCGGCGGTGCGGTCCTCGTTGACGGTGACGTCGTTCTTGCCGAGCCCGCCCAGGGCGACGCTCGCGCCGACGGTGCCCGCGCCGACGTACAGGGTGCGGGTGCCCCGGATGGCGTCGGGCAGGAACTTGGCGTCCTTCTCCAGGTCGACCACCACCTGGAAGTTGCCTGCGGCGGCCTCGTAACTGCTCATGTCCTGGAGGGACTTGAGGACGGCGGGCCCGGTGCGGTCCTTGGTCTCGGTGCCGAAGAGGTCGCCGAGGCCGGGGATGAGGAAGAGCCGGGTGCCGAGGAGGAGAACGGCGACCAGCGCGAGCAGGACACCGGGGATCTTGATCCAGAGGGGGATGCGGCGGGGGTGCACGGGGGCGGGGGCTGCTGCCCGGGGACTCTCGGTGTCCCCGGGCCCCGGGGGCGCGTCGGTGCGGTCCATAGGGGGCGGGTGCCCGGTGAGGGGGCGGTTTACGCGGTCACCGCGCAGCGGGGTGGGGATCGGGAGGGGCGCATCGGGTGGCTGCGGTCGGGCCCTGTTCCGTGCGGGTGCGTCGTGGCTGGTCGCGCAGTTCCCCGCGCCCCTGGATGGCATGCCCTCCGGGCAGCCATATCCCCGGCGGCGAAGCCGCCCCCTACCCCCCCCAGCCCCCTTGGGCGGCGGGGCCGCCCCCCGGGGGCGGGACGGGCGGGCAAGGGGGCGGCCCGCCCGATCCGGGTCCGCCCCGGTTCCGGTCCCTGGCCGCACCTGGATCCCGGCCAGGACCGGGAGCCTCCGGCCAGGTTCTGTGCCGGACGCCCGTCCGAGGGGGCCCGGCACATCCCCGTACCGGCTACGCCTCCCGCGTCAGGCGGGCCCGCAGGCGGGACACCGCCTCGTCCGGAATGCCCAGGCCGTCCCGGACGTACGCGTCCATCGAGCCGTACCTCGCGTCGACCTCCGCCAGCGCCGCCCGCAGATACTCCGGCACCACCCCGATGATGGCCTGCGCGATCTCCGGGTCGCCCCCCTTCGCGACGAAGCCCGCGATCATCGGCTCGAAGGCCGCCCGAACCGCCGGGTTCACCGCCAGGTACTCCGACTCCACCGTCTCCGGCGCAGCCCCCAGCAGGGTCAGCACGATCGTCGCCGCCCACCCCGTCCGGTCCTTGCCCGCCGTGCAGTGGAAGAGCAGGGGGCCCGCGTCGGGAGCGGTGAGTTCGAGGAGGAAGGCGCGGTAGGCGGCGCGGGCGGAGTCGGAGGAGACCAGGGCCCGGTAGGTGTCCTGGAACAGGGCCTGGGCGCGGCCCCCGCCCAGGTGCTCCTCGGCCACCGCCGGGTCGGACAGGACGTTCTTCAGCTGCGCCGCCGCCGGCTTGTCCGCCGCGTCCCCGTGCGCCGTCGCCGCCGCGATCGTGTCGGCCAGCGCGTCCGCGACCACCAGGCGGGTTCCGGCCGGGACCCGGTCCGGGTAGTCCGCGCGCTCGGCCGCACTGCGGAAGTCCACGATCGTCTCGATGCCGAGCGCCGCCACCACGGGGTCCGTCGCCGGGTCCAGCCGGTCCAGCTGCCCGGCCCGCAGTACCAGGCCCGGGCGGACGGTGCGGCCGTCGGCGAGCGGGAGACCGCCGAGGTCGCGGAGGTTGGCGACGGTGGTGGAGGCGAGTGCGGTCATGGGGGTGGCGCTCCTGAGGGTGCACGGGGCTGACGAGGTGTTTTCAGCCACCGTACGTGGCCCCCGCTCAGGCGGCTCGACGGCCCCCGGCCAGCGCCGATCCCAGCCCGATGCCCAGCGCGAGCGCCGCGAAGTGGCCGACGTCGGTGAAGGTGGGGCGGTCCTTGTTGAGCAGCGGGCGCGCGCCGAGGACGAGCAGTCCCGCCCGGGCCGCCAGCCGCAGCGGACCGCGCGGCACGGCCGCCGTCAGCGCGCCCAGGACGGTGTTGAAGCCGTAGCTCGCGCCCACGTCCACCGCCGAGCGCGTCGCCGCGTCCGCGCCGGTCGCCCGCAGGCCTCCGTACACCAGGAGGGTGGCGGCGGTGTGGCCGAGCAGGAAGACCCCGGCCGCCCACCAGGCCCCGTACGCGTACTCGGCGTACCCCAGGACCGCGAGCAGCAGCAGCGCGTACGGCAGCGGCATGGGCTCCTCGACGACGAGCGCGCTGGTCAGCAGGGTCTCCCAGCGGCCCGCTTCGAGCTGGTCGACGTTGGTGGAGCAGGAGCGCAGGAAGTCGTGGCGCGGGCCGGGCTCGGGCAGGTGCCGCAGCGCGGCGTGCGCGCCGAGCTGTACGCCGCCGACGTAGGCGGGGGCGAGGACGGGGAGGTCCGAGAGGTGCATGGGGGCATGATCGCGCACGTTGGTTAACGGGCGTGTCAGAAGTGGGCGTTCGGCCTCGCCGATCACGGTGGGCGGGCCACGATGGGCGGATGCGCAAGCGAACGGCTGCTGTGGTGGGCGGGTTCCTGCTCGGGCTCCTGCCCGGGCTGACCGGGTGCGGGGCGCCCTCCCCGCCCGCCGAGGCCACCGGGACCCTGGAGGAGATCGCGGCCCGGGCGGGGTGCGTGCCGGACGTCGACCTGGACGCGGCGGAGATCCGCCAGGCCAACTGCGGTACGGGGACGTCCCGTTACGTCCTGGCGACCTTCGCCACCGACCGGGGGCGGGCGGAGTGGCTCGACCAGGCCGACGACTACGGCGGTACGTACCTGGTGGCCCGGCGCTGGATCGCCGTCGCCGACCCGCCCACCCTCACGGCCCTCCGCACCCACCTGGGCGGAACCCTGCACACATCGCCCGCCGCCGGAGGCCACGGGGCTCACGGGTCTCACACCTCGTAGCCCGGGGCCCGGGGCCCGGGGCCCGGGGCCCGCGCAAGGGTGCGGGGTGCGCCCTGCCCGCGACGCACCCCGCACCCCACCGTCCCCTCAGCGGCACTTCTGCCCCTCGTTGATGCACCGCACCATCCGCCCCATCACCCCCTCGTCAAACACATTGATGAAGTCCCCGTGATCGGTCACCGGCTTGTGCAGCTGCTCCGGGAAGGAGTCCACCGCGAACCCCGCCCCCCGCGGCACCCCGTACACCACCCGCTGCACCAACTGCGGAATCGGCTTGAACCCCAGCCCGCACGACCCGTCCTCCCGCGCGAACGCCACATGCGTGCGGTGGTTGGCGCTGTCCGCGTTCCGCCCGTCCCAGCAGCTCTGGAAGCGGAAGGTCCGCACGACCTGGCTGCCGCGCGGGCAGATCGGGTATTTGTCCTTCAGTTGTCGATTCTCGAATCCTGTACAGCTCCACGACGCATTCGCATGCGTCGTGCCGTTGGTGAACGCCTTCGCGTCCCCGGTGATGATCCGCAGGAAGCGCGGCATCGCCGTCACCTTCCCCGTCGGATTCCCGACGAAATCGAGGGTGACCTGTCGTGGCGTCTGGATCTCTCCGGTGTTCTGGTCCTTTCCGCCGCCGTCCGCGTTCGCGTCGTCCTCCGCCTTTCCGTTCTGAAGCCGAAGGACGGGCCAGTAGTAGGTCGAGCGATCGCCGGGATTCCGGCAGGTCGTCCGCCCGGACGCCAGAACGTCGTCACTCGCGAAAGCGTCCGTCGCCTGATTTCCGACGTAATCGTGCATGTGGTGGGCGCCATTGCTCACGCCGGGAGCGACGATGACGTTGTCGGGATTGAATTTGCCGTTTTCGTTGCGCCCGCAGAAGGTGCTGAAGGTGCCCCTGGAGGCCCCGCGCCGATTGCGCACCTGCGGAGCGTTGGGGCGTACGGAGCGGATGTCGGCGAAGTCGGAGCGGTCCGGGCCGTTCCCCTGCCGGGGGGCGGTTCCGTCGGGCGCGTCGCCGGGCTTGGCCCCGTCGGAGGCGTCGCTTTGCCGGCTCCCGTCGGGTGCGCTCTCCTGCGGGGCGTCCTTCGAGGGCTCCGTACCCTGCGAGGGTTCCGTGCCCTTCGAGGACCCGCCGGAGCCCTCGGTGCCCTGCATCGTGCACTCCGCCAGACCGTCCAGGCCCTGCGGCCGGTCCGCCTCCGACCGGCGCTCGACCGCGTCCGCGATCCGTGTCAGCGACGCCGCCCGCTGCTCCTTCAGCGAGCCCAGGACGGCCTCCTGGTCCGCACCGCTGCCCGCCTCGGCGAACTTCCGGTACGCCTCCGTGAGTCGGCTGTCCATGTCCGCCAGGTCCCGGTCGACCTCCTGCCGGGCCCCCTGCGGCACCTCGGGAAGCGCGCTCGACACGTCGGGGCAATTGATCGTCCCCGTGCGCGGGCCGGCGGCCGACGGTAATGCGGGTGGTTCCTCCGTCGCGGAGGCGTGCACATTCAGGGCGATCAATCCGCCTCCGCCGAGAACGAGTGCGGCGCTCGCCGCCATCGCCCTCTTTGCCAGAGGGGAACGCTTGTGCTGTTTCAGGCGTGATGTCTTGCCCATGGGATTCCTTCGGGGGATGTGCGATCTTCGCGCCGCGCTACGGCCGGGCGAAGTCCCATACGTACGCGGGGAACGACGCGTTCAATCGTTCCCCACCCGTCCCGCGAATTCGGCGGAATCCACCGACGATCACGTATTACCGCGAAGTGCCCTCACGCCTTGAGCGCCCGCTGATAAAGCGCCCTCGCCGGAGACCCGAAGAGCGCCGCCGTCGACTCCGCGTCCGTGTCACCGCCGCTCAGCACGGCGATCAGCCTGCCGGGGCGGTCCGGCCCCCGGTAGTCGGTCAGCCAGGGGCTGCCGCTGGTGCCGTTCCAGAAGCCCGCGCACTCCATGCGGACCATGCCGGGGAGGTCCTTGTCGGCGCGGCTGTCGGTGGTGCAGGTGACGGGGCGGTTGTCGGGGTTGTGGTCGGACTCCGGGTAGCCGACCACGGTCACCTGCCGGTCGGGGCCCGACTCCCAGTCGAGCGCGGCGGCCCCCACGACCTCCTGCACGTTGCGCCCCTGCGCGTCCGGCTCCAACGCCAGGAACGCGAAGTCGTACGGATCGTCCTCCTGCTCCTGCCACCGGTCGTCGACCTGTACGGAACGCACCTTCCAGGCCCCGTACGGCTGCTTGCCGACGCCCTCGCCGGAGAACCCGGGCGCGAAGGAGATCTCCCGCGGCTCCGCGCCGTCGTCCTGGTTCACACAGTGCGCGGCGGTGGCCACGATGTTGCCCCGGGGGCTGTCCACGACGCTGGCCGTGCACCAGTGCTCCTCGCCGTCGACGAGGACCCCGATGAACGGCGGGTAGTCGATGACCGCGGCCGATTTCTGCGGTACGGGAGAGGTCCCGGGCTCCAGCCTCGGCGCCGAGGCGACGGGCCCGCCGCACGCGCTGACCAGCGTCATCATGGCCAGACTCGCTGCCACGGCGACACCCCGCGATCTCGACTTCCATCGCTCACCCACGTCGGCAATCTCCTCGCCCACTCGCATCCGGCCACGCGCTGACAGGTTATGCATGTGTCCCGAGAATGTCGTGGTTACGCGGTGGAGCCCGCAGAAGCGACCCGATTCACAGCAACCCGACAGCCCCGGCCCCCGCGCCCGCCCGTCACCGGCCCCGGGCCCGCCCGTCACCGGCCCCGCGCCCGCCCGTCACCGGCCCCGGGCCCGCCCGCCACCGGCCGCACCCACCCCTACCGGTCCAGGTAGGCCAGTACCGCCAGTACCCGCCTGTTGTCGTCGTCCGACACCGTCAGATCCAGCTTCCCGAAGATGTTCGACGTGTGCTTGGCGACCGCCCGCTCCGTCACGAAGAGCTGCGCCGCGATCGCCGCGTTCGACCTGCCCTGTGCCATCAGCTCCATCACCTCCTTCTCGCGGGGCGTGAGCTGGGCTATCGGTCTGTCCTGCGCCCGCCGCGACAGCAGCTGCTGGATGACCTGCGGGTCCATCGCGGTACCGCCCGCCGCCACCCGGCGCACCGCGTCCACGAACTGTTCCGCGTCGAAAACCCGGTCCTTCAGCAGGTACCCGATGCCCCCGTTGCCGTCCGCGAGCAGCTCCCGGGCGTACAACTGCTCCACGTGCTGCGAGAGCACCAGCACCGGCAGCCCCGGCTTCGCCCGCCGCGCCGCCAGCGCGCACTGGAGGCCCTCGTCGGTGTGGGACGGCGGGAGCCGGACGTCGACGACGGCGACGTCCGGCTCCAACTCCGCGAAGGCGCGGGTCAGTTCGGGTCCGGTCTCGACGGCGGCCAGGACCTCGAAGTCGAACGCTTCGAGCATCCTGACCAGGCCGTCGCGGAGCAGGAAGAGGTCTTCGGCTAGCAGGACGCGAAGGCTTGGCAAGGGATCTCCATGGTCACCATGGTGGGACCGCCCGCGGGACTGCTGACGGCCAGAACACCGTCGAATGTACCGAGTCGGCGCTCCACCCCGCTCAGCCCCGAGCCCGCCCCGACCCGGGCCCCGCCGCGCCCGTTGTCGGTGACCGAGGCGCGCAGCATGCCCTGGGTGCCGTGCAGGTCGATCCAGATGCGGTCCGCACCGGAGTGCTTGACCGCGTTGGTGAGCACCTCGCTGATCGCGAAGTACGCCGCCGACTCGACCGGAGCGTCCGCCCGCCCCGGCAGGTCCACCTCGACCTCGGTGGCGAGAGGCAGGCGCAGCGCCAGCGCCCGTACCGCGTCGCCCAGACCGCGCTCGGCCAGCACCGGCGGGTGGATGCCCCGTACCAGGTCGCGCAGTTCGGTCAGTGCCTCGGCGGACGACGCGCGCGCCATGCCGAGCAGCTTCTTCGCCTGCGCCGGGTCCTTCTCGATCAACGCCTCGATGGTGCCCAGGTTCATGCCCATCGCGACCAGGCGGGCCTGCGCGCCGTCGTGCAGGTCCCGCTCGATGCGCCGCAGTTCGGCCGCCGAGGTGTCCAGCGCGTCGTGCCGGGTCTCGGTCAGCTTCTCCACCCGCTGGGCGAGCGTGGCCTCCTTGGTCGGCGCCAGGAAGAACTGGCAGAAGCGGAAGTGGGCGCGCAGCAGCACGGGGTTGAAGACCAGCCCGACGGCCAGGATCACCGCACCGAGCAGCACGGCGAGCAGCGCGCTGCCCAGGCTGTCGACGGGGATGAAGGCGTACCAGTACGGATCGTTTCGGAAGACCAGCCACAGCCCGCACGCCAGCACGACCGCTTCGAGGGGGTACCAGAGCAGCAGCGCGGGGAACACCGCCGTGAGGAACCCGGCGATCATGTCCAGGAACAGCCACTGGAAGTCCCGCCAGGTCGCCGGGTCCTTGAGCAGGTGCGTGACCAGCTCCACCTGCCCGATGATCCCGGTGCGCGGGTCGGCGGGCAGCGGCCGGTAGGGCACGGCGATCCGTACGTCCGACCAGTCGCCCGCCAGCGCCCGCCGCCGGTTGGCCCACACCCGGACCGCCTGCAGGACCGGGGGAGTGGTGAACACCCCGACACCGATCACGATGAGTGCCAGTGAGAGCAGCGTCAGGCAGAAGTAGAGGCCCGAGACGACGACGGTGGAGACGGCCAGTCCGAGGCCGCGGCACCCCGCGACGACGGACGCACGTATCTTCGTGGCATTCATGGTGGTCTGTCCCTCTCCGCCGGCGGCCCGTGCGCCGAGTGCACCCACAGTCTCCCTGGCGGAGAGGGACGAGGTCACTGGGCCCCGCACCCGAAGGGGGGTGTACCCAGCACCACCACCGGTCTCACGGCGCGTACTTGTAGCCCACCCGGCGCACCGTCTGGATGCTCCGCCGGTGCTCCGCGCCCAGCTTGCGGCGCAGCCGGGCGATGTGCACGTCCACCGTGCGGCCGTCGCCGACGTGACCGTACCCCCACACCGTGGTCACCAACTGGTCGCGCGTGTGCACCCGGTGGGGGTGCGCCACCAGGTGCGCGAGCAGCTCGAACTCCAGGTACGTCAGGTCCAGGACCCGCCCCTCGACCTCCACGATCCGCCGCGATCCGTCGATCCGCACGGCCCCGTGCTGCACGTCCCGCACCGGCCCGTACGCGGGCGCCTCCTGGCGCTCCTGCTCGGCGACCAGCACCGGCGGCACGGAAGGGGGCTGTACGGGGTTCTGGTCGGCCGGTACGAGGACCAGGTAGCCCACCATCGGCGGGCGGCCCGGCAGCGCGGGCAGGGTGTGCTGCGGCGCCGGCAGCCAGGTGGCCCCCGGCGGAAGGTAGTCGGCGACGTCGTAGGCGGGGCGGATCGGGGCGGCGGCCACGGCCACCTCGTCGCGGTCCACGGCCCGCAGCCGGTGCCCCGAGGGGCGCAAGGGTTCGTGGACGCCGCGCCGCTGGACCAGGTTCGCGGTCACCGAGGACGCGGCGGAGGAAGCGGAGTACGTACGGGGGGTGATGCGGGAGTTCGCCATGGCAGGTCAGCTCTTTCGCGCGGAGGAGACCGCCGCGGAGAGCCGCGCGGCGGTGTGGTGCTTACCTCGGGAAGTGCGCGCGGACCGAAGGCCGTACGGGACCGGTCACCCGGTGCGTAACGGCTTTAGAGGGGCCGCGCGTTCGTCGCGCGACAACAGACCCGGTCGAAGTCGTGGTGCTGACGGGAAGGCCAGAACGGCTCCAGGTCGAAACGACCTGTAGCGGTGGGGTTCTGGAAGCCGGTCATGTGCCTATTGAAGCATGAGCACGCCAGGGGGTGGAGCCCCACGACTGCTCCGCACCGTCTTCACAGGTCGGCCGCTCACCCCACCAGCCGTCTGCGCCAGTGCAGTTCGGGCAGCAGGATCGAGGTGTCGGGCGAACCGTCCCACTGCGCCACCAGGCCCGCTGCGGCCAGTGCTGCCACGACCTCCCGGCCGACCGCCGCCGTCACCTGTGGGGAGGTCACGAACCCGCCGTGGTGCAGGGAGAGTCCGCCGCCGGACGCCGCGACGGCCGTGCCCTGCGTGGGGAAGAACACAAAGCCCCGCGCGTCCTTCGCCGCCTGGGCCCCGATCTCGGCGAGCCCGCAGGCACGGCAGCACGCGAAGTGCTCGCGGGCGGTGATGCCCCGGCCCTCCAGCACCCCGAACGCCTCGGTGATCCGCTCGGGGTCCGTCCGCCCCCGCCACTGCCGCTGCTCGGCGAGCCGGGCGGACCACAGCCGGTCCACCACCCGCCAGGTCTGCGGGTACGAGGCCTCGCCGCTGTACGTGTCCTGCACGGCCCGGGCGACCTCGACGCGGCCCAGGTACCCGCAGTCGACCAGCTCGGCGACGTACCGCTCGACGGCCTCGGCCAGTTCCGGCGGCAGGTCGGGTATCGGCTCGGCCGGGGGAGGCGTGTGGTCCTGCCCCTCCCCTCGGCCCTGCCGCTCCCCTCGGTGCTGCCCCTTCCCTCGGTGCTGCGCCTCCCAGTCCACTCCCGCGTCCCAGTCGTCCGCCGCCCCGCGCGCCCAGCCGGTCAGGACCGCCGCGACGGCCTCCGGCCCGCTCAGGGTCGCGGCGAAGTGCCGCGGGGGCCCGCCGTCCCGGTGCTCGACCTCGTACGCCCCGCCGTGCGCGTGCCGCACCTGCACGTACCTGTCCGGGTCCGCCGGTATCCGTCGGATCACCAGGAAGCGGTCGCCGTCCCCGCCGATGCGGTGCACGAGCGCGGTGAGCGCGTCGGCGGTGACGTGCTCGGCGACCGGTTCGGCGGCGGACCCGGTCGTGACGGTGATGTCGAGGATGTCGGACATGGGTCGAGAGTGGCACACGGCACTGACAACGCACGCGCCGAGGGGGTGTTCACCGGACGCCTCCGGTGAACACCCCCTCGCGCACTGCCTGTCGGCGGATCAGACCTGTCCGGCCTTCTCCAGCGCGGTGCAGCAGGTCTCGACGATCAGCCGGGTGACGACGTACGGGTCGACGTTGGCGTTCGGCCGCCGGTCCTCGATGTACCCCTTCTTCTCCTGCGCGACCTGCCAGGGAATCCGCACCGACGCACCACGGTCGGAGACCCCGTAGCTGTACTCGTTCCACGGCGCGGTCTCGTGCAGGCCGGTCAGCCGGTCGTCGATGCCCGCGCCGTAGTTCTTGACGTGGTCCATCGGCTTCGACCCCTCACCCAGCGACTCGCACGCGGTGATGATCGCGTCGTAGCCCTCGCGCATCGCCTTGGTGGAGAAGTTGGTGTGCGCGCCCGCACCGTTCCAGTCGCCCTTGACGGGCTTGGGGTCCAGGGTGGCGGAGACGCCGAAGTCCTCGGCGGTGCGGTAGAGCAGCCAGCGGGCGATCCACAGCTGGTCGGAGACCTCCAGCGGGGACAGCGGCCCCACCTGGAACTCCCACTGCCCCGGCATGACCTCGGCGTTGATCCCGGAGATCCCCAGCCCCGCCGCCAGGCAGTGGTCGAGGTGCTTCTCCACGATCTCCCGCCCGAAGATCTCGTCCGCGCCGACACCGCAGTAGTAGCCGCCCTGCGCGGCCGGGAAGCCGCCCGCCGGGAAGCCGAGGGGGCGCTCGCCCTCGAAGAAGGTGTACTCCTGCTCGATCCCGAAGATCGGCTTCTGCCCCTCGAACTGCTCCGCCAGCGGCCGCAGTTCGGCGCGCATGTTGGAGGGGTGCGGGGTCATGTCGATGTTCAGCACCTCGCACATGACGAGGATGTCGTTGCCGCCGCGGATCGGGTCCGGACAGGAGAACACCGGGTTCAGCACGAGGTCGGACGCGTGCCCCTGGGCCTGGTTGGTGCTCGACCCGTCAAAACCCCAGATCGGCAGCGCCGCCCCGTCGCTCAGGATCTTCGTCTTCGAGCGGAGCTTCGCGGTCGGCTCGGTGCCGTCGATCCAGATGTACTCGGCCTTGAACGTCACGACGCCATCCTTTACGGGTTCTGCTTCTGCGCGGCTGCGGGTCTGCCACCGGTGCGGCGGTGGCGGGTGCGGCCCCGTGCTGCTGCGGTGATGGTCGGCAGCCTGGCAACCCGCGATTTCCCTCCCATTGCCCGAATGTGAACCCCGTGTTACCACCCCTCCCCACCGGCGTGACCTGCGTCGCACCACGTGCCGCAGGCCCCGCCCACCGGAAGGGCCCGCCCCCGTACCGGCCATGCAGACTGGACCCCATGACGACACCCACCCCCACACCCACCCCCACCCCCACTTCCACCCCCACGACCGCCCCCACCACCCCCCTCCGCGTCGGCCTCCTCGGTACGGGCCCCTGGGCCGCCCGTACCCACGCGCCCGCCCTCGCCGCCCACCCCGGCGTCCACCTCCAGGGCGTCTGGGGCCGCCGCCCCGAAGCGGCCGAAGCCCTGGCCCGTACCCACGCCACCACCGCGTACGAGGACCTGGACGCCCTCCTCGCCGACTGCGACGCGGTCGCCGTCGCCCTGCCCCCGGACGTGCAGGCCCCCCTCGCGGTCCGGGCCGCGCGGGCGGGCTGTCACCTCCTCCTCGACAAGCCGGTCGCCACGACCCCCGAGGGCGCCCGCGAGGTCGCCGAGGCGGCCGAGGCGAACGGCGTCGCCTCCGTCGTCTTCTTCACCCTCCGCTTCGCCGCCGGCGTCGCCCCCTGGATCGCCGAACAGGCCGCCGCCGAAGGCTGGTTCACCGCCCGCGCGCACTGGCTCGGCGCGCTCTTCTCGCCGGGCTCCGACAGCCCGTACGCCGCCTCCCCGTGGCGCGGCGAGAAGGGCGCCCTGTGGGACGTGGGCCCGCACGCCCTGTCCGTACTCCTGCCGACCCTGGGCGACGTCACGGACCTCACGGCGGCCCCCGGCCCCGCCGACACCGTCCACCTCACGCTGCGCCACACCTCGGGCGCCTCCAGCGTCACGACCCTCAGCCTGAGTGCCCCGCAGGAAGCCGCGGGCGTCGACATCGAGCTGCGCGGCAGCACCGGCGTCCACACCCTCCCCGCCCACTGGGGCCCGGCCACCGACTCCTTCACCGCGGCCACCGACGCCCTCCTGGACGCCGTCCGCACGAACACCCCGCACCCCTGCGACGCCCGCTTCGGCCTGCGCGTCACCGAACTCCTCGCCCAGGCCGAAGCCGCCCTCCCCGCCAAGCCCTGACCGCTACTGCCCCCGGCGCCCCAACGCGTCCCGCACGGCCTCCTCCGTCCGCCCCACCACGGCAGTGCCGTCGTCCGCCGTGATGATCGGCCGCTGGATCAGCTTCGGATGCGCGGCGAGCGCCGCGATCCACCGCTCCCGCGCATCCGCCTCCCTCGGCCACTCCTTCACCCCGAGCTCCTTCGCCTCGGCCTCCTGGGTGCGGGTGATGTCCCACGGCTCCAGCCCGAGCCGCTCCAGCACCTCCCTGATCTCCCCTTCCTCCGGTACGTCGTCGAGGTAGCGCCGCACGGTGTACGACGCCCCTTCCTCATCCAGCAGCCGCACGGCCGACCGGCACTTGGAACACGCGGGATTGATCCAGATCTCCATGCCCCAAAGTTACCCCCAACCCCACCCGCCTCCCGGCCCCAAACCCCCTCTGGCCAGGGCCGATTGTCAGTGGTGCCCAGTAAAATGGGAAGCGTCCGAGAGGGTCCGTGAACGCCTCAGGAGGATGCCCGTGACCGCTGCCGCACTGATGACCAACGCCCGCCCGCACAAGCCGAAGACCACCCCGCCCAAGCCCCTCCGGAAGAAGCCCCTCCCGGCCGGCCGTCCGCGCGAGTGGTACATCTCCCACAACCGCCGCCTGAAGGCCATGCGCCTGGCGATAGCCCTGATGGACACGGGCATCTACGTCCCGGAAAAGGCCACCAACCGCAAAATCCGCGACACGGCCGCCCGCGTGGGCATCCACCCGCCGTCGAACACGACGTGCAGGTTGGTCCGCGAGCTCATCCGCGACGAAATGGGCTGACAGGGGGCCGCGATGAGGTGCCGGAGCCGCACATCGGGCTCCGGTGGGTACAGGCGGGGTGTCGCCCGGGCCGGAAGGGGCCCCAGGTGGCACCCCGCCGCCGTTCGCTCCTCTCCGTCGGGGTACCAGCGGGCCGCCGTAGACCAGTCCCGTCTTCAGCCGTATCCGTATGTGCAGCACCTCCGCCGCCGGGTGGCTGAAGCCCTGGCCCCCTCCAGAACCTTCACCTGCGCGTCCTGGCCCGCCCCGACCAGGTGCGCCTGCCGCGCCTCCTTCAGGTACGCATCGAACGACCCGTACCGGGACAGCAGTTCGACCGAATCGGCAAACAGGGTTCACCCTAAAAGGGCTTTCCTCGAAATTCAGGATTCAGAGGAATGGTATCGCGCCAAGATCTCCTCGAAATCCAGTGAGGATCACAACATGGAGGTCGGATCGGCGTGGATGTGTTCGCCTGTGCAGAAAAGTATGTTCTCGAGATGTTTGCGGGTGCTGCGGTCTGTGTGCACACAGGGGATGTGCTGGAATGCACTGTCCGGAGGCACCCGGGGTACTCAAGTTTCCGTAGCGAGATGATGGACGATCTCGTTCGGAGGAAGGGGAAGCGCTCTAAGCGGTGGGAGGCGCTCATCGCCATGGGAAGGCTGGCTGAAATGGGCGATGACGATACGTGGAAAATGGCCTTTATTGACTGCCTTTCACCCGTTCTCCGTCGGCGCTCGCGAAATATTTCGCGTGATTTTGGTACGGATCTTGAAGATGTTCTCTCGGATATGTTCGAGGCCGTGCTGCTTGCGTGGATTGAAACGGGGCATGGATGTCCGCCAGGCGGTGTGCGTCATTACGTAATTAAGAGTGCTTACAATCTCGCCCACAAGAGAGCTAAGGTGGATGGGGGAGAGCAGCCCTTTGACGCTATGGATGATTTCCCCTCGTCGGTGGAGGATTCTTTTTCTTTCACTATGAGGAATTCGGTCGTCGTAAATGATGCCGACGTGCGGGATCCGGTTGTTGCAGAGCAGATTCGTGGTGAACGATTCGGTGCTCTCCTACGGAAGATGGGGTACGGTGAAGAAATGACGTCGTTCCACCAGAAAATCCGTGACGGACTTCACCCTGAAATTTCACAGAGGGTTTTGAAAAGTGGAGTAGCGACGAGAGTCTGGGTCGATGGAGTGGAGCGATATTACTACGTATCGGATTTCTATCCAAAATTCATTGGCCTGCGTGATGCGGCAAAAGTCATGGGGATTGCTGAGTCTGCCGCATATCGAATGCTCAGAGACGGAGACCTTCCTCTTCCGGTGAATTCATCCGGACGGAGTTATCAGGTGTCTGTCAGGGCTCTGATGAGCCACATGGAAATTCCCGATATGGTCGTCCACATGGATGACGTGGAGAATGGGGCAGGGCATGCGGGGTAGCCAGCCGCGCGGTCCCCTGTCGTCCGCGCCGCCACGAGGCGACACTTTTTGTGGCGGGGTATGTGGCGGGCGCGATCCGCTTCTAGGGACGCTGGGTGGTACCCATACCGGAATGCCTCGAAGCGAAGTAGCCGTCGACGAGCCAGAAGTAGCTCTACCGATTTCGGATTTCGATGAGCGGGTTGAGCTGGTCTTTCGAACTCCGAGGCGTGAGCATGACCAGTTGCTCGCGAAATGGCTGTGCGAACAGCAAGGCTGGGCTATCCGAGTTGCTGGTCAGCAGGATCCCGGGCGGCCGGAGGACCAAGTCGGATACGTCGTCGAAGTGCGACTTTCGGGCTCGAGCAGGGGTGCCGAGGTCGGCGCCCGCCAGCGCCTCTTGGAGGTTGTGGGAAAACACGTGTCCACAACCATCGTGGGAGGGGCCTTCATCCCTCCCCGGAAACCCGAGCCGTTGGTTACGTGGCGAGTCTTCCGGAGGTCGCGCTGGGAGAACAAGCGCGGATTCGGTTGGTTGGCTTCGCTGTGTACTCAGTCCGGATTCGCCGACGAGCAGCGCACCATCGACGTTGCCCCTGCGGTTGAAGAGGCGGAGGTCTACGAGCTACTTAAGGGACAGCGGATTGGGGGCTTCGCGTTTGACGCGCTGTTTCACGGTGTGCGCAAGAGCGTGGGGCCCAAGGTCAACGAGACGGAGGGCGACGGGAACCCTTGGTGGCACGGCCGTCGAGGTATAGCACTCCGCCTTGCTCTGGTACTCCTGCTCATGTTCTATGGCTGGCTCGCGTACGACCGTTCCTTGCTGGGCCAGCTGGCCATGTTTGCGCCACTCGCAGGGGCCGCGTGGTTCGTTGGCAACTGGTATACGAGCAATCAGCGTCGTCTCTGGCTCCTGCGCTGGCTGACCGGGATCTTGATCTTGTCCAGCGGCGCAATGCCTGGGTATATGTGGCACCAGCAGAACCCCAACGGCGTTGCTGCGCAGGTGAGAAGCATTCTGCTCACATTCGCCTGTCTGGCCTTGCTGTGGTTCGTACCGCGAGGCTGCTGGTTCGCCATTCGGCAGACTTGGATCAGCCGGCACGCCGTCAGTTTGATCACAGCAGCTTTTCTGCCAATTCCATTAGTCCTGCCGTTCGTCGGATCATTTCTTCAGTTTCTATACATGGAGGATGTCTTCGGAATCCCTGCGGACTCGGTTTCTATTCCAATTTATTGGACCGGGGCATCTGCGGTGTATCCCACGCTTGGCTGTGTGGCGCTGCTCATGCCGCCCATGTCCCTCTATGGCTGGGCCCGGCACTTCCACTGGGCCTGGGAGAAGCGCATCGTTAGTGTTGTGTCCGCAGGGGGCGCTGTCTTGCTCTTCACCACGGGAGGTCTTGCATTCATGAACCGGACCTCCGAAGCCGCCCACCGCGCGGGCCGTGACGTAGTGGAAGCGAAAGCACCGGATCCCTACTTCGGTATCCAAGGCAAGAGGGTGTGTGTACAGCGGCTCAAGGGAAAGCCCTCTGTGCACAACGGGCCGCTCCCCGTTGATCGCCCGTTGTTCACTTTCAGCACAGACGGCACGGTCCTCTACCTATGGGACGCAGTGCGCGCTCGTGTCGAAGATGGTCCGGATCCAGTGATCTCGGTGCTCTCGGTAGAGGTCTCGACATATGCAGTGAATGATGGCCAGAGCCACTGCCCTGAACGGGATTGAGGTGCTGCTTTTCGATGTTTCTTCTTCAATAGACTTCGACCACGGATCGTGTCCCGCTCGCGAGAAGCCGTAGAAGAAGTGAGGCCGCCGCCTCGGTGGGGGCGGCCTCACTCCTGCTCAGAGCAGCCGACCTCGCCCTTCTGTAGCCAGTTGGCGTCCTTGGGGCTGAGCCCGAAGATCTCGCACTGCCCGATGTCCAGCCCCGGTCGCAGTCGGCTGGTACCGCTCGCGCAGATGGGAGCGCAGGGCGTCTGTTCGCTGGCATGACAGCGGTACGTCCTTCGCAACCTTCTTTGACCGTCGCTGCTTCATGCGCTTCACCGACCCAGCCTTGCAAGGGTTCTCGGCGGTCAAGTCGTCGTCCACTGCCACGGCCGGGATCGACGTGAGGTGTGTGAGGACCAAGTTGACGGTCGTCTCGTCGAACACCTGCAGTCGGCGCCTGATCCAGATCGCATCAGGAGACCACGGGTCCTGATCAACACTTTCGGGTACTGGATCAGCCTTCGACCTCTGCGATCCACGGCAGGCGAGGTATGTGCCTGCGCAGAGTCCGATCGGCAGGTATGAAGCCGCGGGTGAGGTACCTGGGGGCAGCATTTTCCAGACGGTGGCACTCTCCGGCGAGAACTTCGGCAAAGGCCAGCAACTTGCGTCGGGTTCGCTTCTCAAGCAAGTCGGCTGCAGCCTCGGCGCCGCTGCTGATCAGCTTAGCGGTGCTGATCAACTCCTCTTTGGCGGCTGGATCCCCGTGTGCAAGGGCACGCGACAGGCGTTCGCGCTCTCCAACTACATGGGCTGCAGCCAGAGAGAGAATCGATGATGCTGCAATTTCGGCCGATTCTTCTGCATTGGTCATGGCGTTTGCCAGGAGGGGGAGTTCGGCGAACGGTAGAGGATCGACGCTATCCCACAGGGATTCTGAGAGCCGGAGCCCGACGCGTGTTCCCGTGCTGTCCACGCACAGTGGCGGCAGGTCCCGTGAGGATTGCCGCAACTCCCAGCGCTCGACGCCGGGGTCAGCTATGGAGCCCCTCAGAATGGCGCGGAATGCCTCTCGCAAGTCCTTGATAGAGAGATCGGGAACGTCCAAGCGTACGAGACTGCCATGGCGTCGAATGTCCAGTACCGAGAATCTCACCTCTCCAGCAGCTTGAAGTATGGCGAGGTCTCGGCTGACGTAGGTCGTCTCCATCACCCCCCCATTGATCAAGGAAGCGTTCTGTCCGTAGGCCACGGCGACTCCGTGCTCGAACCCATGGCAGATGGTACGGGCTCGGATGACAGCGTCCAGCACTGTCTGTAGGTCAGTGGGTTGGTCGCCCACGAGGAGCGTGCCGTCGATGGGGTCCCAGCGGAAGTCCTCATGTGCGTTCGCGTTACGCCAATCAGATCGGATCGTGGAAGCGATCATTCTGCATAGCGGCTGTGTCCCCTCGGCCACGAGTAGGTCCCGAATGGTTGAGAGAGAGGCTCCTTGCGGCAGCGTCCGGCCCAGCAGCTCCAAGACCACTGTGGCTGTCCGCTTGACGTCACCTTCCAGCGCAGCCCGATACATGTCCAAGACCGCACGCGCCTTCTCTTCCTGGTGCTCCGCCCGGTTGTAGGCATGGTGGTAGGCGATCTGCCCGCGGTGGGAGGACAGCAACTCCCGTTCTTGACTGCTGTGCCGTGCAATCACCGCACACGTAAGTGCTGGTTCCAACTTCAGATGGGACGCCACCAGATCACGCGACAGGAGTGTGGCGCGGTGCGCCTCCAAGGGACGGTCGGACAGTGCGAGGGCTGCTAGGTGATTGAGCAGTTTCACTGTCAGCGGTATGGAGTCGTCGATCAGATGGCTCAGGCTCCGGCGTAGCCGACGGACGAGCTTCTTTGGATCCTTCGCCCAGGCGGCCAGCAAACGAGCTCGTACCGCTACACCCGAGCCGCAACCCACTTCCTCGGCCGACAGCCCGAGCGCTCGTCGGTATGTGTCCTCGTTGGGAGCGTCGGCCTGATGATAATTCCTGGTTGCAGTCTCCAGAGCCCGCGCAATTGCTTGGGCCGCTTGAGCATGCCTCTGTACCGGAGCCCAGGCGGCCTCTAGCCACCCTTGGTTGAGGCAGGCGAACAACGCCTGGACCTCGCGTTGATTTGCCTGCGCCAGGTCAGCAGCCAACCGTCGCTCAGCCGCGCTGGTACGGGAAGGGCTGAACCGGGATACCTCAACTGCCACGGAGCTAAGGGCGACAACTGAGGTGCTGAGACGCTGCAACAACTCTGGAAGTCGCTTCCCGACCGTCGCGCCGGAGGCGGTCCGCAGGAGCAGGATTTCCATCGCCGTGTCGTCGGTTTCCTGCTGAAGCCTGGGCAGGTCGGCGTCCTTCAGCACGGACTTCCATTGCGCGCGGGTCACCGGTATGAAAGCAACGTCCTGTTGCTCCGGCGGCTGCACATGCGGTGCCGTGAGCTTCAGACGTCCGATCAGCGCTTGCACAGCGGCCCGGGATTCTCGTTCGACCGTACCCAGTTGGTCGGGGAAGACTGTGTCCACCAACACAGAATGCCACCGGATCCTGGGATGAAGCTCGCTCATTTCCTTGATGGCTCGCAGGTGGCCAGCGTCGGCACGGGACGCACGCAGAGCAAGGCCGCCACTCCGATGAGAGTGACGGCCTCACTGTTGCTGGCGCTATGTCGGTGAATCGACCGAGCAGTACACGCGCGGGCGGAAACCAAGTGGTATCAGCGAGCACTGCTGAGCAGAGTCGTCGCATGTCAACGCATGTTCCCAGGTACCCTCCCGGGTCACCCGGAGCTGATTTTTAGAGGTCGAAGTACAGCTCGAACTCGTGCGGGTGCGGGCGCAGCTGGATCGGGGCGATCTCCTGCGTGCGCTTGTAGTCGATCCACGTCTCGATCAGGTCGGGGGTGAAGACACCGCCGGCGAGAAGGTACTCGTGGTCGGCCTCCAGGGCGTCCAGGACGGCCGGGAGGGAGGTCGGGACCTGCTGGACGTTGGCGTGCTCCTCGGGAGCCAGCTCGTAGAGGTCCTTGTCGATCGGCTCCGGGGGCTCGATCTTGTTCTTCACGCCGTCGAGACCGGCCATCAGCAGGGCCGCGAAGGCGAGGTACGGGTTCGACGACGGGTCCGGGGCGCGGAACTCGACGCGCTTGGCCTTCGGGTTGGAGCCCGTGATCGGGATGCGCATCGCGGCGGAGCGGTTGCGCTGCGAGTACACCATGTTGACCGGCGCCTCGAAGCCCGGGACCAGGCGGTGGTAGGAGTTCACCGTCGGGTTGGTGAAGGCGAGGAGGGAGGGGGCGTGCTTGAGGATGCCGCCGATGTAGTAGCGGGCCATGTCCGAGAGACCGGCGTAACCCTGCTCGTCGTAGAAGAGCGGGACGCCGCCCTGCCACAGCGACTGGTGGACGTGCATGCCCGAGCCGTTGTCGCCGAAGATCGGCTTCGGCATGAAGGTCGCGGTCTTGCCGTTCTTCCAGGCGACGTTCTTCACGACGTACTTGAAGAGCATCAGGTCGTCGGCCGCGGCGAGCAGCGTGTTGAACTTGTAGTTGATCTCGGCCTGGCCGGCCGTGCCGACCTCGTGGTGCTGGCGCTCGACCTGGAGGCCGTTCTTGTCCAGCTCCAGGGAGATCTCGGCACGCAGGTCGGCGAAGTGGTCGACCGGGGGAGTGGGGAAGTAACCACCCTTGTAACGGACCTTGTAACCGCGGTTGTTCTCGACCGCACCGGTGTTCCAGGCGCCCGCCTCGGA
The DNA here is from genome assembly GCF_044744005.1 of Streptomyces sp. NPDC087440. NCBI lineage: Bacteria > Bacillati > Actinomycetota > Actinomycetes > Kitasatosporales > Streptomycetaceae > Streptomyces > Streptomyces sp. NPDC087440. The sequence continues at coordinate 40,086 of NZ_JBIUXN010000018.1, forward strand.
GTCGATGTGGTAGAAGCTCTCGTTCGCCGACGTCTGGAAGCGGACGTTGTCGAAGACGTAGAACTCGGCCTCGGGACCGAAGTACGCGGTGTCCGCGAAGCCGGTGGAAGCGAGGTACGCCTCCGCCTTCTTGGCGACGTTGCGCGGGTCACGGCTGTACTGCTCGCCCGTGATCGGGTCGTGGATGAAGAAGTTGATGTTCAGCGTCTTGTCGCGGCGGAAGGGGTCGATCCGCGCCGTCGACAGGTCCGCGCGCAGCGCCATGTCGGACTCGTGGATGGCCTGGAAGCCGCGGATGGACGAGCCGTCGAACGCCAGCTCCTCGTCCGGGTCGAAGGCCGCGGCGGGGATCGTGAAGTGCTGCATCACACCCGGCAGGTCGCAGAACCTGACGTCGACGAACTTCACGTCGTTGTCCGCGATGAACTTCTTGGCTTCGTCGGCGTTCCCGAACATCCAGCTCCTCCTACTCCCGCCCGGGGCCGGACGGGGTTGCCGCGTCTTCTGCGGGTTCTTCATGCGGGCCAGTGCGGTGGCGCACGCTGGCGTCGACCATAGGCAGACGGGATTTCTCCAGCATGACCCATTTGTTTCGCCCAAGTTAACCAGCAGGCTCCACCGCTCCCCGCCGAGCCTGCCCCCGACCGACCGTGACGAACGCTCCCTCGGACGTGACGCTCGCCGCAAGCGCCGCCCCGCCCGGACCGGGACGAAGGGGGGCGCAGTACCGTGGTGGGGTGGACAACAGGCAAGCAATCGGATCGTGGCTCTCCGGGCCGCGCGCGGCCGCCGAAGAGATGGGCGCCGACTTCGGACACCGGGGCAAGCGCCTCGGACTGCCCCCCGAGGGCCCCGGCGCGGTGGCCCCGCTGGGCCGCCGGTTCGGCGCGCTCTTCGTCGACTGGATTCTGTGCCTGCTCATCGCGAACGGCCTCTTCGCCCGCGGCGACGCCCAGGCCGCGGGCAACGCGGCGCTTCTCGTCTTCCTCGTACTGAGCATCCTGACCGTCGGCACCATCGGCTGCACGCCCGGCAAGCGCCTCTTCAAGGTGCGGGTGGTCTCCGAGCACGGCGGACGGCTCGGCTTCGGGTGGGCCGTGGTCCGCAGCGTGCTGCTCTGCCTGGCGATCCCGGCGCTGATCTGGGACCGCGACGGGCGCGGGCTGCACGACCGGCTGAGCCGCTCCGTACAGGTACGGATGTAGCCCGGAGACGTACGAGAACAGGATGTAGTGCGGAAACGTACGAGAACAGCAGGACGGCCCCGGAACCTCTCAGAGGTTCCGGGGCCGTCGCTTGCGTAGAAGGAACGGGAGGGACGGGCGGTCAGCGGCCTCGCGGCATCTTCATGCCCTTGGTGCCGGGCATCGGGCCCTTCGGGAGCGGCATGTTCGCCATCAGGTCGCCCATCGCCCGCAGTCGGTCGTTGGTCGCCGTGACCTGCGCGCCGGTCAGGGGGCGCGGCAGCTTCAGCATCGTGGTGCGCACCTTCTTCAGCGGGGTCTGGCCCTCGCCGTTGCCCACGATGATGTCGGTGACCGGGACGTCCGGGCCGACGATGCGCGCCATCTTCTTCTTCTCGGCGCCCAGCAGGGTCCGCAGCCGGTTGGGGTTGCCCTCGGCGACCAGGACGATGCCGGCCTTGCCGACGGCCCGGTGCACGACGTCCTGGTTGCGGTTCATCGCGACCGCCGGAGTCGTCGTCCAGCCGCGGCCGACGTTGTCCAGCACGGCCGCCGCGGCCCCCGGCTGTCCTTCCATCTGCCCGAAGGCAGCGCGCTCGGCACGCCGTCCGAAGACGATCGCCATCGCGAGGAAGGCCAGCAGGAAGCCGAGAATGCCCAGGTATACCGGGTGACCGATCAAGAAGCCGACGCCCAGGAGCACGCCGAAGACGACGATGCCGAGGCCAAAGACCACAAGACCCACCTTGGGGTCCTGCTTGCGGGTCATCTTGTACGTCAGAGCGATCTGCTTGAGTCGCCCGGGGTTCGCAGTGTCCGCGTTCGCTGCGCGTTCCTTCCTCGCCATGCGAGAAAGTTTACGTTGCCTAGGACGTACGAGCGGACACGGCCTCCAGTACGTGCTGTGTCTCGACCCGGTCCTTGGCCCGGCGGCGGTCCTCCAGCACGGCGGTCCAGGCGTTCCGGCGCGCGGTGCGCTGGCCGGTGCCCATCAGCAGGGACTCGACGGCGCGGAGCGCGTCGGTGACGGACGGGAGGGCGTTGGCGCGTACGGCCTGCATTCGGGGGTCCCCCTCGTAGCAACGGCGAAAGGCGTCAGTGTCAGTGGTGGTGTGGCTGCGGTGCGTAAAGCCAGGGTCACTGATGGGTGTTACCAGCACGTGACCGACCGGTCAAACAGCGATGAAACCTTGACGGTAGGGGCGAAAACGCTGACGCGGCCCGTACGCGCCCCCTACCTGCGGAGACCGTACGGACCGCGTCATGACGGCCACTACTGTTCAGTAATGTCTGGTGAGTGGATTCACACGGCGGGCGTGGTCTCCAGCGCCCCGCGGCGCTCCATCGCCTGGCCGTACAGACGGCCCGCGCGGTACGAGGAACGGACCAGCGGCCCGGACATCACACCGGAGTAGCCGATCGCGTCGGCTTCGTCCTTCAGCTCGACGAACTCCATCGGCTTCACCCAGCGCTCGACGGGGTGGTGCCGGGGCGAGGGGCGCAGGTACTGCGTGATCGTGATGAGCTCGCAGCCCGCCTCGTGCAGGTCGCGCAGCGCCTCGCTGACCTCTTCACGGGTCTCGCCCATGCCGAGGATCAGGTTCGACTTGGTGATCAGACCGGCCGCGCGCGCCTTGGTGATGACGTCCAGCGAACGCTCGTAGCGGAAGCCGGGGCGGATGCGCTTGAAGATGCGCGGCACCGTCTCCACGTTGTGCGCGAAGACCTCGGGGCGGGACTCGAAGACGACGTCCAGCAGCTCGGGGACCGCGTTGAAGTCGGGGGCCAGCAGCTCCACCTTCGTACGGCCGGCCTCGCGGCCGGACGTCTGCTGGTGGATCTGGCGCACGGTCTCCGCGTACAGCCAGGCGCCGCCGTCCTCCAGGTCGTCGCGTGCGACGCCCGTGATGGTGGCGTAGTTCAGGTCCATGGTGACCACGGACTCGCCCACGCGGCGCGGCTCGTCACGGTCCAGCGCCTCGGGCTTGCCCGTGTCGATCTGGCAGAAGTCACAGCGCCTCGTGCACTGGTCACCGCCGATGAGGAAGGTGGCCTCGCGGTCCTCCCAGCACTCGTAGATGTTGGGACAACCGGCCTCCTGGCACACCGTGTGCAGTCCTTCGCCCTTCACCAGGGCCTGCATCTTGGTGTACTCGGGACCCATCTTCGCCCGGGTCTTGATCCACTCGGGCTTGCGCTCGATGGGGGTCTGGCTGTTCCGGACCTCCAGGCGCAGCATCTTGCGTCCGTCGGGTGCGACAGCGGACACGTCCGCACTCCCTCTTGCCGTAACGGCTTCGATTCATCGGCGAACACCAGGGTACGCCCGATATTTGCATGGCACTACGTCCGGACAACCTGGACCCGGACGGGGACATTCCCCAGCTGACGTTTAGACGGCCGCCTTTTCGACCTCGCGCGGCGCGAGCACGGACTCCGCCATCACCGCGGTGAGGTGCTTCTCCACCACCGGCAGGACCTCCTCGATGGTGACGTCCCGGCCCAGCTCGTTCGCCAGCGAGGCGACGCCCGCGTCCCGGATGCCGCACGGGACGATCCGGTCGAACCAGGTGTTGTCCGGGTTCACGTTCAGCGAGAAGCCGTGCATGGTGACGCCCTTGGCGACCCGGATGCCGATCGCGGCCAGCTTGCGGTCCTCGCGGCGCTGACCGGCGTTGGAGGGCGCGTACTCGGGACCGTTCAGCCGGGCGTCGAACTCGGGGTCCGACAGGCGCGGGTCGAAGTCCAGCGACAGCCCGCCGATCGAGGGCCGCTGCTCGACGGGGTCGCCGAGCACCCAGACACCGCTGCGGCCCTCGATGCGGGTGGTTTCCAGGCCCAGCTCCGCACACGTACGGATCAGGGCCTCCTCCAGCCGTCGCACGTGCGCGACCACGTCCACCGGGCGGGGCAGCTTCTGGATCGGATAGCCGACCAGCTGGCCGGGGCCGTGCCAGGTGATCTTGCCGCCCCGGTCCACGTCCACGACGGGCGTCCCGTCCAGGGGGCGCTCGCTGTCCTCGGTGCGCCGTCCCGCCGTGTAGACGGGCGGGTGCTCCAGGAGCAGACAGGTGTCCTCGATCTCGTCCTCGAAGCGGGCGGCGTGCACCTCACGCTGCTTCTGCCATGCCTCCTGGTACTCGACGGCCTCGTCGCCGAATCCCAGTCGGACGAACCGCAGCTCACTCACGGTGTGTCTCCTTCGTATCGCCACGCCCTCAGCCACTGTACGGCGGCGGGGACGGCGGTCCATGGGCAGGGCGCGGAGCGGGGTCTCCGTCAGCGCCTCCGATGAATCGTCACACGATCGGATGAAGTAGAGGCGCTCAGGCCGGTTCCGGGGGTCAGGGTCGCTAAATTCGCGCCGTCCCATGCAGGGCTGCCACCCGGGGCCCGGAAGGCAGGAGAGCACAGAGCTGATGACGGAACGACCTCCGCAGCGCATTCCCAACCGACAGCTCGCCGCGCTCATCGCGGAGGCGGGATTCTCCAACGCGGGTCTGGCCCGACGGGTCGACCAGCTGGGACTGGAGCACGGGCTCGACCTTCGGTACGACAAGACCTCGGTCACCCGCTGGCTGCGCGGCCAGCAGCCGCGCGGCACCACGCCCGCGCTCATCGCCGAAGTGTTCACCAGGAGGCTGGGCAGACGGCTCTCCGCGCAGGACCTGGGACTGGACGCCTGCGCCCCGGTCTACGCGGGGCTGGAGTTCGCGGCCACGCCCGAGGAGGCCGTGGACATCGTCAGCGGCCTGTGGCGCAAGGACTCCGGCAGCCACGCCGAGCTGCGCAAGATCGCCTTCACCCCGGCGGGACTGGTCGTGCCCAGCCGCGACTGGCTGATCGGCCGCGCCGACGACCGGGTCGGCCGCGGTGAGCCGCCGGTCGTGAACGGGGCGACGGCCGCCCGCGTCCCCGCCCAGGGCGGCCGCCCCGCCGTGCTGCCCCGCCAGCGCCAGACCGACCGGGGGCCGGGACAGCGGGTCACGTCCGGCGACATCGCCGCCCTGCGTTCGGTGGCCGATTTGTTTCGAACGCTGGATCACGCGTACGGCGGCGGGCACGCCCGGCAGGCCCTCGTGCGCTACCTGGAGCACGAGGCGGAACCCATGCTCCGGGGGACCTACGGGGAGGCGACGGGCCGCAGGCTGTTCTCCGCCGCCGCCGACCTGACCCGGCTGGCGGGCTGGACCTCGTACGACATCGCGGCGCACGGCCTGGCCCAGCGCTACTTCGTGCAGGCGCTGCGCCTGGCGCAGGCGGCGGGCGACCGGGCGTACGGCAGCTATGTGCTGGTCACGATGAGCAGGCAGGCCGTCTACCTCGGGCACGGGCGGGAGGCGGTGCAGCTCGCCCGGGTCGCCCAGCAGGGCGTCGGCTCGTCCGCGCCCTCGGTCGTGCAGTCCCTGCTGCACGCCGTGGAGGCGCGCGGGCACGGCGTGCTCGGCGAGGTGCGGGCGTGCACCTCGTCGCTGGTGCGCGCCGAGCGGGCGCTGGACGCCGCGCGGCCGGGGGACGACGTACCGCACTGGGCGAAGTTCTTCGACGAGGCGCAGCTGGCGGACGAGTTCGGGCACTGCCACCGGGACTTGCAGCAGTACCGGGCGGCAGCCCAGCACGCGGAGAAGTCCTTGCAGCTCAGGCCGCACGGGTACGCGCGCAGTCGGCTGTTCTGCCGGGTGGTCCTCGCGCAGGCGCGGCTCGGGCTCGGGGAGCTGGACCAGGCGTGTGCGCTGGGTGCGGAGGCGGCCCAGCAGGCGTCCGAGATGCGCTCGGCGCGGGCCACGGAGTACGTCCGGGAGTTCGAGCGGCGGCTGGAGCCGTACCGCGACGCGGCGGCGGTGCGCGGGTACCGGGACCGGGTCGCGGCGCTGGGCTGACGACCCGGTCCCGGTGGCCCCGCTACGGGGTCACTTTCCGGCCACCCCTCGCACCTGGACCTCGGCCGGGGAGAGGGGTGCGGTGGTCGCTGCGCGTTGTATACGGACAGGGCGGGCGCTCGTCCCGGTCGGGAGGGGAGGGGGGTGCCGGCGAGTCCGGTGCGGTTCACGAGAGGCCTCCCGGCCGGCCGTAGCCGGTGAAGTGGGCGCGGACCTGGTCGGCACTGAGCGCCTCGTCCCAGGTGAGGAGTTCGTCCAGGTCGCCCCGCAGCGAGGTGCCGGGCATGCCGATCGAGCGCAGCGGCAGCGGGATGGAGGCGGCGACCGTGCCGGCCTTCTCGCCGTTGACGTACAGGGTGGTCGAGCCGGGGGTGGTCACCCAGGTCAGCTGCACCCACGTGTTCTGCGGGAGGGTGTAGTCGAAGCTGTGGTCGGCGACGCCGAAGCGGGTGAAGCCGACCTTGCCGGTGCCCCACTGCTGGAGCTTGAGCGCGCCCGCCTTCGAGCTGAACAGCACCTGGTCGGCGGTCTTGCCGGTGGAGCGCACCCAGGTCGAGGCCGTCCACGGCTCCGTCACGTCCAGGCCGCCGAGGCCGACGCCGTCGCGGTCGTTGTCGAAGCGCCAGGCCTGGCCGCGTACGCCGTCGGCGACGGGGGTGGGGTTGTTGATGATGTACGAGGTGCCGGGGAGGTCACCGGCGGTGTCCTCGGCGTACAGGGTGTTTCCGGGGCTGCCCGCCCACACCCAGCCGCTCGGGTACGGCTTGGTGTCGAAGGTCCAGTGGTGGGACGGCTTTCCGTCGTTCGTACGAGGCCTGGCGGGGGTGGGGTTCAGGCCGGGCGGGTCGCCGATGCGGGCGACGCGGGCGCGGAAGTCGGCGAGGGTGTCCGGGGTGGCGGAGGCGTTCCAGGAGCGGTCGGCGAGGATCGCGCGGGGGCCGGACATGTGCTGCTCGTAGTACAGGTCGTCGGCCCAGAAGTTGTAGTCCGCCCAGTTCTCCAGGCTGGAGCCGAGCATGTCGGGGGCGGTGCTGGGGGCCCAACTGTCGTACATCCAGGACTCGTTGGGGTAGAGGTTGTGGTAGTTGTTCGGGGTCACGTAGAAGGGCGCCATCGCGATCTCGTCGTGGCCCGGGATGGTCGGCTCGGAGCCGGTGCCCTCCCAGGTCAGGTAGACGACCGAGGGGTTGACCTTCTGCTGGGGCGCGGTCATGTGCTCGACGCCGTTGAAGATCGCGGTGCGCTTGCCGTGCCGGGTGATCACGGAGTCCAGGGTGTTGATGTACTGGGCCAGCAGGTCGCCCAGCGTCGAGACGTCGGGGTCCTTGGCCAGGTGGTCCTTGACGCGCGGGCAGTTGGCGAGTTGTCCGGGCAGTTCGTCCGCGCCGATGCTGAAGATCGGGGCGTCGAACCAGCCCGCGAACTCCTCGACGATCTCCTTCGACTTCGCGACCGCCCGCGCACTGGTCATGTCGATCATCCAGTTGGCGGTCAGGTGGGAGTGCGTGTGCGCGGCCGTGCAGGGGTCGGGGCCGTCGCCGAAGCCGATGCCGAAGGCGTCGGTGATGACGGTGGCGTGCCCGGGGACGTCGATGCCCGGCATGATCTGCACGTGGTGGCGGGCCGCGAAGGTCTTGAGGCGTTCGATGTCGGCGCGGCTGTAGCTGTTCTTCGGGTCCGCGAGGCCCGGGAATTTCGGGCTGTCGAGGCGGAAGCCCTCCGAGTCCGAGAGGTGCAGGAAGAGGGTGTTCATCTTCTGGTCGGCCATCCGGCGCACCAGGTTCTCCAGGTAGGAGAGCTGCCAGTACTTGCGGCCCGCGTCCAGCATCACCGTCCGCAACTGCTGCGCCGGTACGTCCAGGGAGCGGGCGCGGGGGAGCGTGCGGTGGTCGGGGGCGGCGCGCAGGAGCTGGAGCAGGGTGCGGGTGCCGTAGAACAGGCCGTGGGTGGAGGCGGCGTCGATGCGGACGGCCTCCGCGCTGTCGAGGCGGTACCCCTCGACGCCGTACGCCGTGTCGTTGGCGAGCCGCAGCACGATGTCGCCCCGGGTGGCCTGCTGGACGTCGGTGCGCACCGGCAGGTTCAGGCCGGTCACCTGCGACAGCTCGGTGCGGAACTGGTCGGCGAGCCGGCGCGGGGTCTGGCGGGAGGGGGCGATGAGTTCGCTGCGTACGGCGGGCAGGGCGCCCGGTGCTCCGGAGGCGGGGGCGACGAAGATCCGGCTGCGGGCGGAGAGGGCGTTCTGTCCGCCCAGGTCCGACCACTGGGTGGGTCGGGGGACGATGTCGGGGACGGCCGGAGCGGCGGCGGCCGAGGCGGGGGGAGTGACGGCTCCGGCCAGCAGGCCGAGGAGCAGGAACGCGATCGGTACAGCGCGGCGCACGAGGGGCCTCCTGGATACCTGTGGGGTCGGAGGGACCGTAGCGGCGCGTGGGAGGCATGACAAGAGGGTCTGCGGAGAGTGGTGTGGACCACTTTCCGCGGACCCTCGTCGTTCTTTGGTCCGACCAATTGCCTTCTGGTGGTCGGGAGTTGTCGATACGTCAGGCCGCGTCGCGCAGTTCCTCGGCCGCGTAGCCGGGGCGGATGCCGAAGTCGCGGAGGATCTCCTCGGCCGCCCTGCGGCCCGAGTGCAGGGCGCCCTGCACGGTGCTGGTCTCCCGGTGGTCCCCGCAGACGTACAGCCCGGAGAGCAGCCGGACCGGGCGGCGTACGTCGTGCGGCGCGGGCATCGCGGGCACGGCGTCCGGGTCGTGGTGGACCGCGAGGAGCTCCCAGTCGTCGGTCGGTGTGCCGTACAGCCGCGACAGGTGGGAGCGGACCCCGTGGTCCAGGTCGGGCGGGGGGTTGCCCAGGACCGTGGAGGAGATCAGCACCCTGCCGTCGGGCGCACGCGTGGGATCGACCGCGCTGACGACGGCGGTGTGCGACACGGGGCCGCTCCGGTCGGCTTCCAGGACCAGGGCCGAACCGGTCGCGGGAGCCGTGGCGGTGGTGTGGTGCAGGACGGTCACGGGGTGGAAGTCGGGGACCCGCAGGCCGGGCAGGAGTTCGGCGGCGGCGCGGGCGCCGGTGGCCAGGAGCAGGGAACGGCAGCCCAGTTCGCCGTCCTCCTTGGTGGTGACGGAGGAGATGGACGCGCCGGTGACGTGCACACCAGTGCGGATCGTGCCGGGCGGCAGGGCCGCGGCCAGGAGTTGCGGCAGGGTGTCGGCGCCGCCCTCGGGCAGACAGAGGCGACCGCGGGCGAAGCCGCGCAGGGCGAGGTCGGCGCAGCGGCTGGAGGTGGTGAGGTGCGGGTCGCAGAGCAGGGCCGACAGGAGCGGGCGCAGGAAGCCCTCGACGGTGCGCGAGGGCAGTCCCCGGCTGAACAGGGCGTCCAGGGCCGGAAGTTCGGGCCGAGCCAGGAGCTTCTCGACGGGGGCGGCGGCGAACCGGGTGAGGGCCGCGTTGAGGCGGGCCTGGTCGAGGGCGCCGCCGAGGGGGCGGGTGGCGGGGCTGCCGGAGGACGGGGTGCCGGGGGACTGGCCGACGGCGGTCCCGTTCCGGGGGGCGCTCGCGAGGGCGCGCGCTGCGGTGAGTGCGCCCCTTGCGCCCCGTACCCCCGCACGTGCCTTCGCGCCGCGTACCCCCGCGACCTCGCCCGCGCGGTAGTGGCGGCCCTCGCTGTGCACCAGCACGCCCGGGGCGAACGGGCGCAGGGCGAGCCCTTCCAGGCCCGGTGTGCGCAGCAGCTCCGGGTAGGCGCTGCTGAGGACCTGACCGATCCGGTCGAGCCGGAATCCGTCGATCCGCTCGGTGGACATCCGGCCGCCGACGTAAGGGGCGGCCTCCAGGACGCTGACTGTTACCCCGGCCTGGATGAGCTGGTGGGCGGCGCAGAGTCCCGCGACCCCCGCTCCGACGATGACGACGTCCGCGTGGTGTGCTGTGGTGAGCACGTGCCCCTCCCCGAGGTCGGCGCGGCTGTGGTGCAGGGCCTATGCCCCCGACAGCCGTACGGGATACCCGCACTGAGGGTGCAGCGTAGAAGTCGGCACACTCTCTCCGGCAGGCGCGCACCTCCCGTGCACCGATGCACGGCGGTCGCACATGGGTGGAGAGTCGGTCGCACCGGGGTGGAGAAGCGGTCGCGATGGGGTGGGGAAACGGTCAGGAACGGTCACGTGCGGGGTGCCGCTGTCACCGGTGCCGGTGACAGCGGCACCGTCGCTACCGTGCGCGCAGCGCCGCCCCGATCGCGTCGTCCACCGTCGGGAACGCAAAGGAGAACCCCGACTCCAGCAGCCGCCCCGGCACCACCCGCTGACTCCCCAGCACGTCCCCCGCCAGCTCCCCGAGCGCGATCCGCAACGCCGCCTTCGGGACGGGGAACAGGGCCGGCCGGTGCAGGGCCCGCGCCATGGCCGCCGTCACCTCCTTGTTGGTGACGGGTTCGGGGGCGGTCAGGTTCACCGGCCCGGACAGGGATTCGGTGTCGATCAGGTGCCGCAGCGCCGCCACCTCGTCGTGCAGCGCGATGAAGCTCCAGTACTGGCTGCCGTCGCCGAGCCGTCCGCCGAGGCCCGCCCGGAAGATCGGGAAGAGCTTGCCCCAGGCCCCGCCGCCGCGCGCCACCACCAGCCCGGTGCGCGCGAACACCGTCCGGATGCCCGCCTCCTCGGCCGGGGCGGCGGCCTCCTCCCAGTCCACGCACAGCGACGGCAGGAACCCGTCCCCCGGCGGCGCCTGCTCGTCGACCTTCCGGTCACCCGTCTCGCCGTAGAAGCCCAGTGCGGAGCCGCTCACGAAGACCCGTGGCGGGGTGTCCAGGGAGGCGACGGCCTCGGCGATCGCCGAGGTGCCCAGCAGTCTGCTCTCGCGCAGCTCGCGCTTGTACGCGTCCGTCCAGCGGTGGTCACCGATGCCGGCGCCCGCCAGGTGCACCACCGCGTCGCAGCCGACGAGGCCCTTGGTGTCGACGTGACTGCGCCTGGGGTCCCAGGTCACCTCGTCGCCCGAGCGCGCGGGCCTGCGCACCAGGCGCACCACCTCGTGGCCGTCCGCGCGCAGCGAGCGCACAAGTGCCGTACCGATGAGGCCCGTAGAGCCCGTGACTGCGATCCGCATGGCGTCCATGGGTTCATCCTGCCCCGGGTAAGGGCGGATGCGCGCTCGGTGGCACAGTGTCGCCATGCCGCAGACGCACGAAGGACCCGACGCATCCGCGAGCCCCGTCGACGCCGTCGCCGTACGCGTCGCCACGCTCGCCGACGACGCGGCGCTGGCCGCACTGGACGGGGACACCTGGTCGCCCCTGCACGCGGTGACGCCGCGCCCGGTGCCTCCGTACGCGCCCTACTTCGACGAACGCCACCTCCCCGACGACGTCCTGGTCGCCGAGGAGGACGGGCGGCTGCTCGGCTATGTGCGCATCGTGCCGCCCACCCCGCTCGTCTCCAACACGCACGTCCTGCAGATCAACGGGTTCGCCGTCGCCGAGGAGGCGCGCGGGCGGGGGATCGGCCGGACGCTGGTGCGGGCCGTCTGCGCGGAGGTGCGCCGCCGGGGATGCCGCCGGATCACCCTGCGGGTGCTGGGACACAACGCTCCCGCGCGGGCGCTGTACGAGGCGGAGGGGTTCGCGGTGGAGGGGGTGCTCCCGGGGGAGTTCTTCCTCGACGGGCGGTACGTGGACGACGTGCTGATGGGGCGGGCGCTCACGGACTGAGGGCGGAGGCCCGCGGGCCCGTACGGAAGGGTTCCGCATGGAGCCAGGAACGGCACCGAACGGCGCGAAGGGGGCAATGCGGGCATAGTGATCGTCAGGGGTGCCTGTACGGAGGACCGTGCGGGGACCCGCCCGCAGCCCTTGTCGTCTGCCCGAGGAGCCGGAAGCGCGATGAGCTCGGTCCGCGCGCGTCAGGGGGAGGTCCCTCGATGGCTCAGGGGCGAGAAGGCGCCGCTCTGGCTGCGCCTGCTGCCCCTCGCCGTCTTCGTGCTGCTGGTGCTCTCCGACCGGATCACCCCCGACGAGGTCGAGCTGAGCTACTTCGTCGCCGCCCTGCCGCCGCTGACCGCCCTGCTGTACGGGCCGGTGAGCACCGCCCTCATGGGGGTGGCGGTGCTGGTCTTCGGGCTGTTCGACCGCGGCGAATTCGCGCACCGGGACGGTGTGCTGCTCTCCCTGGTGCTGCTCTGCGGCACCAGCGTGGTGGTGTCCTGGTCGCGCATGCGCAGGGATGCCCGGCTGGTGACCGTGGGGACGGCCGCGGAGGTCGCGCAGTTCGCGGTGCTGCCGCCGCTGCCGGCCGCGGTGGGCCGGGTGCACTGCTTCGGTCTCTACCGGGCGGCGGAACTGGGCGCACTGGTCAGCGGCGACCTGTACGACGTACGGGCGGGGCCGAACGGGGTGCGCGCGGTGGTCGCCGACGTGGAGGGGCACGGGCCCGGGGCGGTCGCCACGGTGTCGGCCCTGCTCGGTGCGTTCCGGGAGGCGGCGCTCGACGACGCCGACCTGCCCGCGGTGGCGGCCCGGCTGGACCGGCGGCTGGTGGTCGACTCGGCGGCGGTGGAGCACGCGGAGCTGTTCGCGACCGCCGTGCTCATGGAGTTCGCCGAGGACGGCCGGTCCGTACGGGTGGTCTCCTGCGGGCACCCGCCGCCGCTGCTGCTGCGGGAGGACCGGGTCACCGAGATGCCGGTCGACCCGGCACCCCCGCTGGGGCTGGGCCTCACCGAGTTCGGGCTGCCGTCGGTGACCGTGGTGCCGCTGGAGCCCTGCGACCGCATCCTGGCCCACACCGACGGCATCACGGAGGCGCGGAACGCGGCGGGCGCCTTCTACCCCCTGCGCGAGCGCCTGGAGGCCATCGGCCCGTCCCGGGGGGAGCTGGCCGACCTGGCGGAGGCGGTCCAGCGCGACCTGCTTCGGTTCGCCAAGCACGTCGAGGACGACGTGGCGCTGCTGCTGGTGGAGCCGGACCCGGAGCGCTGCCCGGACGAGGGCCCGCCGACGCCGTGAGCGCTTTGCCGGGGCCGGGGGCGTTCCGCTGAGGTTGGTTCCACGGCGCTCCGCCGAGGCCGGGGCGGTGTGCCCGGGAAGCCGGGGCAGTGTCCCCCGGGCGCGGCTCAGGACAGGCTCATGCCCCGGGTCAGCTCCCTGAGGCAGCGGGCGGCCAGCTCGGCGGGCGAGCCCGGCCCCTCGGTGGGGGCGTCCGTACGGGCCCACTCCTCCAGTGCCGTACGGATCGCGGCCGTCGCCGCCGCTGCCGCGAGGCGCACCTCCAGGGGGTCCGCGCCGGGCCCGGCGAGCGTGCCCAGCACCGGGACGAGCTGTTCCTCGGACTCCTGGTTCACCCGGTACCAGACGGCCCGCAGCGCCGGGTCCTGCGCGGCGGCGCGCAGCAGCCCCCGGGTCCAGTCCAGTTGCTCGGCGGCCTGCGGGTCCGGCGTGGCGAGCACCTCGGCGACCGCGCGCTCCAGGGTGCTGAGCACACCGGAACCGGGCTCGGCGGCCGCGAGCAGTGCGCGCCACTGGTCGCCGCCGCCGGAGAGCAGCGGGGCGACGGCGTCCTGCTTGCTGCGGAAGTACCGGTAGAAGGTGCGCAGCGCGACCCCCGCGCGCGTGGCGATGGCTTCGGCGGTGGTGCCGTCCGGGCCGTGCTCGGCGAACAGTTCGGCGGCGGCGCGCGCGATCTCCAGCTGGGTGGCGGCCTTGCGGCGCTCGGTCAGGGAGGGCTTGGGCGGGGTGCTCGCGGGGGCGGGCGACGGGTTCGGGGGCTGTTGGTGCGTGGTCTGTGGGGGCTCGGTGCTCACCTCGGCAGCGTACGCCCAGGAAGGTCCGCACACCGGCAGGGGTGCACAAAATGACCTAGTGACAAAACGTGCCACATGGGCGTAACGTGAAAGGCGATCCCGAAGGAGGCCGATCCGGAGGGGACTCAAGCACTGCGGAGATGAAGACCATGCAGCGTTACGAAGGCCGTCGCGTTCTGATCAGCGGCGCCGGTTCGGGCATCGGGCGGGCGACCGTGCACCGTGTGCTCGCCGAGGGCGGCCGTGTGTTCGCCGTCGACGTCAACGAGGCAGGGCTGAAGGAGACCGTCGAGCAGGCCGCCGCCACCTCCGCCGAGGCCGCGCAGCGTCTGAGCACCGCGGTCCTGGACATCTCCGACGAGGCCGCCGTCAAGGCCGGCGTCGCGGCTGCCGTGGAGAGCCTGGGCGGGCTCGACGTACTGGTCAACGCGGCCGGCATCCTGCGCTCCTCGCACACGCACGAGACCACGCTCGACTTCTTCAACAAGATCATCGCGGTCAACCTGACCGGCACCTTCCTGATGATCCGCGAGGCGATCCCGGCCCTGCTGGCGGGCGACAAGCCGGTGATCGTGAACTTCTCGTCCACCTCCGCCTCCTTCGCCCACCCGTACATGTCGGCGTACGCGGCCAGCAAGGGCGGCATCCAGTCGATGACGCACGCCCTGGCCGCCGAGTACAGCAAGCAGGGCCTGCGCGTCGTCGCCGTGGCGCCCGGCTCCATCGCCTCCGACATGACCAGCGGCAAGGGCCCGGGCTTGCCCGAGGACGCCGACATGATGCTCTTCATGAAGCTCGCCCCGGCCCTCGGCCAGGGCTTCGCGGGCCCGGAGACCGTCGCGGGCGTCGTGGCGATGCTCGGCTCGGAGGACGGCGCGTTCATCACGGGCACCGAGATCCGCATCGACGGCGGCACGCACTACTGACGGGAGTCGGCGGGGGCGCGGCGCCGGGCAGCCCGGTGCCGTACCCCCGCCCGTCGGCGATCACTCTCCAGCGGAAAGCACTGAGTCTCATGAGCAGTACCGAAAACAGCACGTCCTCCGCGGCGGAGACCTTCGACGGGAAGACCGTCGTCATCACCGGTGCCTCCGCCGGCATCGGCGCGGGTTTCGCCCGGCACGCCGCGTCGCTCGGCATGCGGCTGGTCCTCGCGGACATCGCCGCCGACCGCCTGGAAGCCCTCGCGGGTGAGCTGAGGGCGGGCGGCGCCGAGGTCGAGACGGTCGTCGTCGACGTCGCCGACGCGGCCTCCGTCGAGAGCCTCGCCGAGCGGGCGTACGCACGCTTCGGCAGCGTCGACATGCTGATCAACAACGCCGGGATCATGGCCATGGGCTACTCCTGGGAGATCCCCGCCGAGCGCTGGGACGCGGCGCTGCGGATCAACATCGGCGGATACGTCAACGGCCTGCGCGCCTTCGTGCCGAGGCTGCTGGAGCAGGGCACCAAGGCGTGGGTGCTGAACGTGTCCTCGGTGGGCGGGATGCTGCCGAGTCCGCTGATGGCGCCGTACAGCGTGACGAAGTTCGGCACCCTGGCGCTGAGCGAGTCGCTGCACTACGAGATGCAGATGCGGCAGGCGCCGATCCAGGTGTCGGTCGTCATGCCCGACTCCGTCAAGAGCGAGATCTTCCGGGCGGCGCAGCCGGGGGACGGGACGCCGCCGGAGATCGCGGGGTTCAACCAGCAGCTGCAGGCGCGGGCGGACGAGCAGGGGATCACGCCGGAGGAGCATGCGCGGCGGGTGTTCGATCTGGTGGCCGGAGGTGCGTACTGGGCGATTCCGCAGCCGGAGATGCTGGATGCGGTCCTGCAGGGGCGCACGGACATGATCCTGTCGCGGGCGACCCCCACGTTGAATCTGGGCTGAGGTCCCGCTTGGCGGGGCGGGGCCCTTGCTGCGTACCGTCCCCGGTACCGGGGTGTTTTCGCCCCAGCCCCGCCCCTTCACCTAAACCCGCGGGGCTGGGTGGTGGGCTGCTGTTCCTGATGGGGCTACGCCCCTCGCCCCCTGCACGGGCTGCGCCCGCGCGTCCTCAAACGCCGGACGGGCTGAAGTGCCTGGCCAGGGCTGAGGTGCTGGCGCTTCTGAGGTGCTGGTGTGCCCCTGATATGCCGCCCGAAGGGCTGGCATTTCAGGGGCGCGGGGCCGTGTCGATGTGCGGCTCCGCCGCGTGGGCGCGACCAGCCACGACGCACCCGCACAGAACCGCAAGCCCCGCACCGGGTGCCGAGACCCCGCCCCGCCGCACGCCCCAGTGCCCGCACCACGCCCCAGTGGCTAGTCGCCGAACCTCTCCCACAGCTGAGGGAAACGATCCGCCAGGGCCCCGTCGTCGTCGAGGTCCAGCGGGGTGCCCTCCGGTTCCGCGGCCTGGGCCGGCACGCCCAGGTCCGGGGCGACCGAGCCCGTCAGCTGTTCGTACGCCTCGTCCGCCGCGTACCCCAGCTCCTCCCCGTCCCCGTCGATCTCGTCGTCGAAGTCGTCCAGGAGACCCGCCAGGTCGTCCGGCTCGTGCAGCGCGCCCTCGAAGACCTCCCGGCCCTGGCCGATCAGCCAGCACCGGAAGTAGTCGAACGCGTCGTCGCTCGCGCCGCCCATCATGACGACGGCGGCCCCCCACAAGTCCCACCGGTACGCGCGGTTGTAGCGCACCTCGAAGTGTCTGGCGAAGTCGAGCACGGCGTCGGGGTCCCGCTGGAGCAGCCGCTCGACCAGCAGGTCGGCGTGGTCCTCGGGGTCGCCCTCGGCGGCCGCGCGGGTGCTGTCGACGATCTCCCAGAATTCCGTCTCGTCCATCACGTGCTCCAGCATCGGGCTTGCGCGGGTGCGGCGCACGCGGAGCGCCCGGATGAGGGCCGTCTCGTTACCCGCGCGGTTCGTACGGATGCCCCCGGTGCGTACGGGTGGGCGAATGGCAGGGCCGTCGCGCATGTCTTGTTCTCGCAGGTGGGCGTCCCGTGTGACCGTCCGATGATTCACTCGTTTGAAGGGCAAGCGACGTACGCACTCTCACCCTCAAAGGGGCTGCCCTCGTCATGGACACGCAAGACCGGACAGAACACACCGGGGCCCGCGGAGCCCCGCTGAGCGTGGCACAGGCCGAAGCCGCGCTGGTCGAGCACTATCCGCGCCTCGTCAGGCTCGCCTTTATCACCCTTCCGCCCTCCCTCGGCCGCCACCGCCGCGTCCTGGCCGCCCATGGGCTCGTCCAGCGCGCCCTTCCGTCCGTACGGACCCGGACCGGCCGCCCCGTCACCGCCCCCACCCTTCCGGCCCAGCGCACCGCGCCCGCCGAGAGCGCGTACGTCACGCTGCGCGCCCGGGTGCTGCGCGAGGCGCTGGCGTACGGGAAGCGGCCCACCTGGTGGCCGAAGCGCGGACCCGGGCCCGAGCGCCTGCGCCCCGTGCTCCCCACCGTCTGGGGGCTGCGGCTCTTCCCCGCCGCCGGCGGCGCCGACGAACTCGCCCTGGAACAGGCCCTCTCCGGAACCGACTCCGCCACCCGCGCCGCCCTCGCCCTGCACCGGGTGGAGGGACTGGGCGAGGACGAGACCCGTCGGCGCCTCGCCGAGGCCGGGGTCGCCGAGCCCGCCCTCGCCCTGCGCACCGCCGAACGGCTGGGGCGCCAGGTGCTCGGCGAACCGGGGGAGGGGAGCGAACACCCGCTGCTGTCCGGCGAGTTCGACCCCTGCTTCGTGCACACCCGCCCCACCGACCTGCTGCGCCGCAGGCACCGCATCCGTACCGCGGGAGCGACCCTCGTGGTCGCGGCCGTCGCCGCCGGGGTGCTGCCCGTCGTGCTCGGCGACGCCCCGCGCCCGCAGGAGCGGTCAGCCGCCACCGGCACCGTCAACGCCTCCATAGCGGGGCGCGTCCTGGACCCCCGCAACCTGGTCCGCCCCGCCGCCGACGAATGGGCCGACACCTCCCGCGTCGACTTCACCGTCTGGCCCGCCCGCGGGGACCGCGTGGACGACCTCAAGCTGCTCGACCGCGCACTCAAGGTGTGGGCGAGTCCGGCCCGTACGGTACGGATCTCCAGCACCCCCGGCGCGGGGACACAACCACCCACCGCCCCGCCCCGGCTGCTGTACGCCGGAGACGTCGACGGCACGGCGGTCGTCCTCCTCAACGACGGCGACCGTACGATCCGCTACGCGGAACCCGCCGACGGCGACCAGCCCCCGGCACTCGACTTCGCCCGCACCGACGACGCCGACGTGGTGACCGGAGCGGCCCTCGTCGTCACCCGCGACGGCGCCAACACCCGCTTCCTGCTGGCCCCCTGGATCGACGAGACCACCACCCGCGACCTGCTCAAACCCAACTCCCCGGGCGGAAAGCTGGGGGTGCGCGCGGACGGTGTCACCGATCCCGTCCGACGCCCGGGCGCGGGCGGTACGTGCGACTCCTGGCCCGTCCTCCAGCTCCGCTCCTCCGAGCTGATCGTCGAGAAACACGCCTTCCTGCTGACCGACCTCGGCGACCTCGCGCCCGTCCACCTCACCTACACCCCGCCGCCCGGCAGCGGCGCCCCCGCGCGCCAGCCCCGCGAGGCGACCAGCACCGCCGCCCTCCAGACCTGGGCGCACAGCGCCTGCCACCTCCCCGCGATGCGGGGCTTCGGGGTGCGCGCGGTCAACAACTGGGTGTACGCGCAGCAGACGCTCCCCGAGGCGGGCGGCCGGGCCGACTGGGTCTGCACCCGCGCCGACACCTGGCGCGGCCCGGGCCGCGTGATGGTCCAGCTCCACCTGCCGAACGCCTCCCCCACCGCACTCGGCACGGCGGTCGCGACCGCCGAGGACACGGCCTCGTGCAGCCGCTTCGGACAGCACGTGCTCGCCGGGGCGGGCTGGCAGGCCCCGAAGTCGGGCGCCTGGTACCTCCTGGCGGCGGGCAGCCGCAAGGTGCGCACCATCGAGGCCACGGGCGGCCTCACGGCGAAGGCCGAGGGCCCGGTGATGGCGGTGCGGGCACCCCAGGGGGTCAAGGCGCAGCTGAAGGCGAAGATGGCGGACGGGTCGACGCTGGAGGGGCTGCGGTGAGATTCCTCGGTGGGCCGCCGTAAAACCGGACAGTAGTTGTCTGGTTTGGGCGGCAGACTTCTTCGTACGAGACGACGGAGGAGCCGCACATGAACACCGACCAGCCGAACCTGACCGGCCGCATCGCCCTGGTGGCGGGCGCGACCCGGGGCGCGGGTCGCGCCATCGCCGTGGAACTGGGTGCGCTGGGAGCGACGGTGTACGTCACCGGGCGCACCACCCGCGCGAAAGTCAGCGAGGTCGGACGCACGACCGAGACCATCGAGGAGACCGCCGAACTGGTGACGGCGGCGGGCGGCGAGGGCGTCGCCGTGCCGACGGATCACCTGGAGGTGGCGCAGGTACGGGCGCTGGTCGAGCGGATCGACCGGGAGCGCGGTCGGCTCGACGTCCTGGTCAACGACATCTGGGGCGGGGAGCACCTGGTCGAGCTCGAGAAGAAGAAGATGTGGGAGACGGAGCTGGAGCGCGGGCTGCGGATGCTGGAGCTGGGGGTCAAGTCCCACATCATCACCAGCAGTTGTGCGCTTCCGCTGCTGGTGCGGCACGAGGGCGGGCTGGTGGTGGAGATCACCGACGGCACGGCCGAGTCGAACAAGGGGTTCCGGGAGAACTTCTACTACGACCTCGCGAAGAACGCGCCGATCCGGATGGCGTCGAATGTGGCGCACGATCTGGAGGGGGTGGGCGGGACGGCCGTGTCGGTGACGCCCGGGTTCCTGCGCTCCGAGCAGATGCTCGATCACTTCGGGGTGACGGAGGCGAACTGGCGCGACGCGATCGCCAAGGAGCCGAGCTTCGCGATCGCGGAGTCGCCGGTGTACGTGGGGCGGGGCATCGCACGGATCGCCGCCGATCCGGAGCGGGGGCGGTGGAACGGGCGCTCGCTGTCCAGCAGGGACCTGGCGGTGGCGTACGGGGTGCGGGACGCGGACGGGTCGCAGCCGGATGCGTGGGGGTATCTGTCGCGGGTCATGGCGGGGGAGGAGGGTGTCCTGGCGGACGACTACCGCTGAGGCCCGTCCGGGCGGGGGGCTGGTGGTCTCGGTTCCGTGCGGGGGTGTTGGTGGTCTCGGTTCCGTGCGGGTGTGTTGTGGCTGGTCGCGCAGTTCCCCGCGCCCCTGAAGGGGCTGCTTCGCAGCCGCCTTCATCCACCCCGTCCCCTTGGGCTTCCCCCCGTCCCCTTGGGCGGCGGGGCCGCCCCCCGGGGGCGGGACGGGCGGGCAAGGGGGCGGCCCGCCCGACACCGGGTCACCCCGGTTCCGGCCCCTGCCCGCACCTGGAACCCCGGCCCGTCCCCAGCACTGGCCGACGGGGCCCTCACCCGTACAGCCGCCCCAGCCCCCTCGCCACCCCCACCGCGGCCTCCCGCAGCGCCGGTGGGCCCAGGATCTCCACCTCCGGGCCCAGGCTCAGGAGTTGGGCGAGCGCGACCTCCACCGACTCCACCGGCAGGGTGATCCGCACCCACCCCTCCGCGTCCGGCGGCCCCGCCGCCGCCAGCGCCTCGCGGGTCACGGTCGGGTCCATGATCCGCAGGAGGCCCGGCACCCCGGCGGGCGAGACCCGCAGGTCCGCCTCCGCGCGCAGGATCGAGCGGGCGAACTCCGCCGCCCGGGACGTCCAGAAGTCCGGGAGGTCGAAGGACTCGTCCCGGGTGAAGGCCGACGCCGTCACCGTCACCGCCGTGAAGCGGTCCAGCCGGTAGACCCGGAAGTCCCCCGACTCCGCCCGCGCGCAGACGTACCAGATGCCGCCCTTGAGGACGAGCCCGTACGGCTCCAGGCGGCGTTCGGCGACGACGTCCGGGCGTTTCGCGTAGCGGGCCTCCAGCACGTAGTCGCCCCAGACGGCCTCCGCGACGGCGGGCAGCAACTCCGGTGTCACCGGCTCCTGGTACCAGCCGGGCGCGTCCAGGTGGAAGCGCTGCGCGGCACTGGACGAGGCGTCGCGGAGGGAGGGCAGCAGCGCCGCCGACACCTTCAGGCGGGCCGCCGAGGCCGCGTCCTGAAGGCCCATCTCCCGCAGCGCGCCCGGCAGTCCGGACAGGAAGAGGGCCTCGGCCTCGCTGCGGCCGAGGCCCGTCAGGCGGGTGCGGTAGCCGCCGATCAGGCGGTAGCCCCCGGCCCGCCCCCGGTCCGCGTACACGGGGACACCCGCCTCGGAGAGGGCCTGGGCGTCCCGGGTGATCGTCCGCTCGGACACCTCCAGCTCCGCCGCCAGTTCGGCAGCCGTCATCATCGGCCGGGACTGGAGCAGGAGCACCATCTTGATCAGTCGGGCAGCGCGCATGCCCCACATCTTGCTACGGGGCCATACTGGGAGGCCGTTGTCGTGTACGCGCACAAGCGAGCCGCGTGAACGTGTGCGCGGGAGGGCGGGGTCATGAGAGGGGAACAGCTCGGCGGCCGGTACCGGCTGACGAGACGGATGAGCCGGGGCGGCATGGGCGAGGTGTGGGCCGCCCGCGACGAGCGGATGCAGCGGGACGTCGCCGTGAAGACGGTCGCAGTGCCCCGCGAGGCCACCTCGGCGGAGACCTTCTTACGGTTCCGGCGCGAGGTCCGGTCCGCCGCGAGCCTGCCCGGCACGCACACCGTCATCGCCCACGACTGCGGCGAGGAGTGGATCGACGGCGAGAACGTGCTCTACCTGGTCATGGAGCTGATCGAGGGCCCGACCCTGCGCCAGAAGGTCGCCGAAGGGCTCCCGCACTGGTCGCAGGCGGTCGACTGGGCGGGCCGGATCGCCACCGCGCTCGACGCGGCCCACGCCCGAGGCATCGTGCACCGGGACGTGAAACCGGACAACATCATGTTCACCACCGGTGACGAGCTGAAGGTCCTCGACTTCGGCATCGCCAAGTTCGTCGGCGACTCGGTGACGGTCAGCGGGCTCACCGCCACCGGCGCCGCCATCGGCACCCTCGCCTACATGTCGCCCGAGCAGCTGCGCGGCGAGCGGGACCTCGACCACCGCAGCGACCTCTACTCGTTCGGCTGCGTCCTGTACTTCATGCTCACCGGACGCCCGCCGCTGCGCGCCGACAATCCGTACGCCCTGGCGATGATGATGGACGACGAACCGCCCGTGCCCCCGGACCGTTTCACCCCCGGCATCCCGGCGGAGCTGAGCACGCTCGTCATGGACCTGCTGGCCCGCAGCCCCGACGGCCGCCCCCGGACGGCCGCCGCCGTGGCGGAGCGGTTGCGCGGGCTGACGCACGAGGAGGGGGCGCGCGCCGCACTGGGCAGGGCGGCCGAGGCCCGTGCCCAGGCGGTCGAGTACCGGGCGCAGGCCTCGGACGTTCTCGCCCGGGCCCAGGAGGAGCTGCGGGCCGCCCGCGAGCAGGCCGACGCCCTCCGGGAGGAGAGCCGGGCGCAGGTGGAGCGGGCCAGTGCGGAGTTCGAGCGGCAGCTGAAGGCGCGCCGCGAACGGGTCGTGCGCGACGAGGCCGCCCGTCACGCCACGGCGCAGGAACGCCTCGCCGAGATCGAGCAGCGGGCGGAGCAGCTGAGGCGGGAGGCGGCGACGTTGCGCACCGACGCCGAGCGCCACGCACGGCAGATCGTGGAGACCGCGGAGCGCCGGGCGGAGGGGATCGAGGCGGGCGCGGGCGGTGCGCCGCCCGCATGGGACCTGGTCCGCGCACAGTTGGACCGACTGGTGGAGGAGAGCATGTACATCCCGACCGGCGAACTGGCCACCCGGCGGGACGGCATCCTGCGCCAGCTCTTCAGCATCCAGCGGGAGCTGACGCAGGCCGATGCCGCCGAGCAGACCGACATCCCGGAGCAGAAGTTCGCCTGAGCGGCACCGCACCGAGCAGTGCGTCCTCAAGCAGCGCGTCCCCGGGCATCGTGTCCCCTGGCAGCGCGGAGGGGCCCCGCGTGCACACTGTGCGCGCGGGGCCCCTCCGTACGTCGTGGGAAGGCGAAGGCCTACAGGCCGTAGCGCTCCCGGGCCTCCTTGACCGCCGAAGCCGGGACGGAGCCCTTCTTCGCCAGCTGGGCCAGCGTCGCCACGACGATCGACTGGGCGTCGACGCCGAAGTGGCGGCGGGCCGCCTCACGGGTGTCGGAGAGGCCGAAGCCGTCCGTACCGAGGGAGGTGTAGTCCTGCTCGACCCACTGGCTGATCTGGTCGGGGACCTGACGCATCCAGTCGCTGACCGCGACGACCGGGCCCGGGGCGTCGGCCAGTACCTGGGTCACGTACGGGGTGCGGAACTCGCCCCGCAGTGCGGCCTCGTCGGCCTCCAGCGCGTCGCGGCGCAGCTCGCCCCACGAGGTGGCGGACCAGACGTCGGCGAAGACGTTCCAGTCGGCCGCCAGGAGCTCCTGGGCCTCCAGGATCCAGTGGATCGCGGTGCCGGACGCGAGCAGCTGGGCGCGCGGGGCGTCCGGCGAGGTCGCGGCCGGGGCGTCCTTGAACTTGTAGAGGCCCTTGACGATGCCCTCCTCGACGCCCTCGGGCATCGCGGGCTGCGGCATCGGCTCGTTGTAGACCGTCAGGTAGTAGAAGACGTCTTCCGGCTTCTCGCCGTACATCCGCTTCAGACCGTCCTGGACGATCACCGCGACCTCGTACGCGAACGCCGGGTCGTAGTTCAGCGACGCCGGGTTCGTGGAGGCGATCAGGTGGGAGTGGCCGTCCGCGTGCTGGAGGCCCTCACCGGTCAGCGTCGTACGACCGGCGGTCGCGCCGACGATGAAGCCCTTGCCGAGCTGGTCGGCGAGCTGCCACATCTGGTCGCCGGTCCGCTGCCAGCCGAACATCGAGTAGAAGATGTAGAACGGGATCATCGTCTCGCCGTGCGTGGAGTACGCGGTCGACGCGGCGATGAAGTCCGCCATGGCCCCGGCTTCGGTGATGCCCTCGTTGAGGACCTGACCGTCCTTGGCCTCCTTGTAGTACATGAGCTGGTCGCGGTCGACCGGATCGTACGTCTGGCCAAGGGGGGAGTAGATGCCGGCGGAGGGGAACAGCGCCTCCATGCCGAAGGTGCGCGCCTCGTCGGGGACGATCGGCACCCAGCGCTTGCCGGTCTCCTTGTCCCGCATCAGGTCCTTCACCAGGCGGACGAACGCCATGGTGGTGGCCATGCCCTGCTTCGAGCCCTTCTTCAGCGCGGCGAAGGACTTCTCCTGCGGCTGGGGGAGGGGCGCGACCGGGTGCACGCGGCGGGCCGGGGCCGGACCGCCGAGGGCGGCACGGCGCTCCTGGAGGTAGCGGACCTCGGGGGAGTCGGCGCCCGGGTGGCCGTACGGAACGAGGGAGTCGTCCAGCTTGGCGTCCGGGATGGGGAGCTCGAGGAGGTCGCGCATGGCGCGGAATTCCTTGCCGGTGAGCTTCTTCATCTGGTGGTTGGCGTTGCGCGACTCGAAGGTCGGGCCGAGCGTGTAGCCCTTCACCGTCTGCGCCAGGATCACCGTCGGCTGGCCCTTGTGCTCGACGGCCGCCTTGTACGCCGCGTACACCTTGCGGGCCTCGTGGCCGCCGCGCGAGGTGTGGAAGCACTCGGCGATCTTCGCGTCGGAGAGCACGGCCGCGAGCTGCTTGAGCGCGGGCTCCGCGCCGAAGAAGTGCTCGCGGATGTAGGCCACGTCGCGGGTCGCGTACGTCTGGAACTGGGCGTCCGGCACCGCGCGCAGGCGGCGGACGAGAGCACCGGTGGTGTCGAGCTGGAACAGCTCGTCCCAGGCGGAGCCCCACAGCGACTTGACGACGTTCCAGCCGGCGCCGCGGAAGGCGCCCTCCAGCTCCTGCACGACGCGGAAGTTGGCGCGGACCGGGCCGTCGAGGCGCTGCAGGTTGCAGTTGATGACGAAGGTCAGGTTGTCCAGACCCTCGCGGGCGGCCAGCGTGAGCGCCGCCGTGGCCTCGGGCTCGTCCATCTCGCCGTCGCCCAGGAAGGCCCAGACGTGGGAGTTGGAGGTGTCCTTGATGTTGCGGTTCTCCAGGTAGCGGTTGAAGCGCGCCTGGTAGACCGCGGACAGCGGGCCGAGACCCATGGAGACGGTGGGGAACTCCCACAGCCAGGGCAGTCGGCGGGGGTGCGGGTACGAGGGGAGGCCGTTGCCGCCCGACTCCTGCCGGAAGTTGTCGAGCTGCTGCTCGTTCAGGCGGCCGTCGAGGAAGGCGCGGGCGTAGATGCCGGGGGAGGCGTGGCCCTGGATGTAGAGCTGGTCGCCGGAGCCGTCACCCTCCTTGCCGCGGAAGAAGTGGTTGAAGCCGGTCTCGTACAGCCAGGCGGCCGACGCGAAGGTGGCTATGTGGCCGCCGACGCCGAAGCGCGAGCCGCGGGTCACCATGGCCGCCGCGTTCCAGCGGTTCCACGCGGTGATCCGGCTCTCCATCTCCAGGTCGCCGTCGAAGGCGGGCTCGGAGGAGGTCGGGATGGTGTTGACGTAGTCCGTCTCCAGCAGCTTGGGCAGCGCCAGACCGGCGGCCTCGGCGTGCTGGAGGGTACGGCGCATCAGGTATTCGGCCCGGTGGGTGCCTGCGGCCTTGGCGACGGCGTCGAGGGAGGCCGCCCATTCGGCGGTCTCTTCGGTGTCGCGGTCCGGGAGCTGGTCGAGCTCGCTCGGAGCGGTGCGTACGGGGTCGGTCATGACGCCGCCTTCCGGGAGGGAGGGGGTGGTGGAGAAAGGGGGGTCTGTGTCTGGCAGGACGGGACCCGGTGGTGCTTGTTGACGGGACCTTGATGAGGTCCGCCGTCGACTGTAAGGACTGATCGATGATCGATCAAAGTTTGAAGCGAAAAAATCCTTCCGCAACGCAAAGTCGGCATTCCGTGCCACGGAAAAGGGCACGAAGTGTCATCAAAGAAACGGACAATGAGGGCAATTCAGGCGCGCGGTGCACATCCGAGCACGTGTGCCTTCACCAGTTCACCGATCCGGGGGTCCCGCCGCCGGAAGGCCTCCACCAGGTCCTCGTGCTCCTCGGCGTACGACTTCTGC
Organism: Streptomyces sp. NPDC087440; assembly: GCF_044744005.1. Taxonomy (NCBI): domain Bacteria; kingdom Bacillati; phylum Actinomycetota; class Actinomycetes; order Kitasatosporales; family Streptomycetaceae; genus Streptomyces; species Streptomyces sp. NPDC087440. The sequence continues at coordinate 65,967 of NZ_JBIUXN010000018.1, forward strand.
ACGGTCCCCAGCCACCGGATCGACAGCGCCGTGAACACCTCGATGCCGAGGCCCTCCCAGGTGTGCAGCAGGACGCCGTTGCCCGCCGCCCGCACCAGCTCCCGGTGGAAGCCCACCGTGTGCCGCACCTGCGCGGTCCCGTCCACCGCGCGGTCGGCCGCGTACAGGGCCACCACATGCGGCTCCAGCGCCGATACGTCGTCGGCGAGCACCGGGGCGGCCAGCTCGGCGGCGATCTGCTCCAGGCCCGCCCGTACCGGGTAGCTCTCCTCCAGGTCGGCGGCGGTCAGATTCCGTACCCGTACGCCCTTGTTGGGAGCCGACTCGATCAGCCGCAGGGTCTCCAGCTCGCGCAGGGCCTCGCGCACGGGGGTCTGGCTGACCTGGAGCTCGGTGGCGATCCGGCGCTCCACGATGCGCTCGCCCGGCTTCCAGCGCCCGCTGACGATCCCCTCGACGATGTGCTCGCGGATCTGTTCGCGCAGCGAGTGGACGACGGGCGGGTTCATGGGGGCTCCTTCAGGAAAAACCGACGCGCTGGGTAACCATACGGCGGCGCCCCCGCCCGGAAGAGACCCGGGCGGGGGCGCAGTCGTACAGCAAGGAGCCTTACAGGCCGAGCTCGACCTCGAACTCGCCGGCCTCCAGGATCGCCTTGACGGCCGTCAGGTAACGGGCCGCGTCGGCGCCGTCCACCAGGCGGTGGTCGTAGGAGAGCGAGAGGTAGGTCATGTCGCGGATCGCGATGGTCTCGCCCAGGTCGGGGTGGTTGATGACCACGGGACGCTTGACGGTGGCCCCGATGCCCAGGATGGCGACCTGGTTCGGCGGCACGATGACCGTGTCGAAGAGTGCACCGCGCGAGCCGGTGTTGCTGATGGTGAAGGTCGCTCCGGACAGCTCGTCCGGGGTGATCTTGTTGCCGCGGACCTTGCCGGCCAGCTCGGCGGTCTTCTTGGAGATGCCCGCCAGGTTGAGGTCACCGGCGCCCTTGATGACCGGGGTCATCAGGCCCTTCTCGGAGTCCACGGCGATGCCGATGTTCTCCGAGTCGAAGTAGGTGATGGTGCCCTCGTCCTCGTTGATCCGGGCGTTGACGACCGGGTGGGCCTTCAGCGCCTGGGCGGCTGCCTTGACGAAGAACGGCATCGGGGAGAGCTTGACGCCCTCGCGGGCGGCGAAGGAGTCCTTCGCTGCGGCGCGGAGCTTCATGAGCTTGGTGATGTCGACCTCGACGACCGAGGTGAGCTGGGCCTGGCTGTGCAGGGCCTTCATCATGTTGTCGCCGATGACCTTGCGCATGCGGGTCATCTTGACGGTCTGGCCGCGGAGCGGGGAGACCTCCAGGGCCGGGGCCTTGGACGCGGCGGCCGGAGCAGCCGGGGCGGCGGCCGGGGCCGGGGTCTTGGCGGCCTCGGCGGCGGCGACGACGTCCTGCTTGCGGATGCGGCCGCCGACGCCGGTGCCCTTGACCTGGCCCAGGTCGACTCCGTTCTCGGAGGCGAGCTTGCGGACCAGCGGGGTCACGTAGGCACCGTCGTCACCCGAGGTCGCGGCCGGAGCGGCCGGGGCCTGCGGGGCGGCGGGAGCAGCCGGAGCCGGGGCAGCCGGAGCGGCCGGGGCCGGGGCGGCAGCGGCGGGCGCGGCCTGGACCGGAGCCGGGGTGGCGGGGGCGGCCGGAGCGGGGGCCTCCTGCTTCGGAGCCTCCTGCTTCGGGGCCTCCTGGGCGGGAGCAGCGGCGGGAGCGGCAGCCGGAGCGGCCGGGGCGGCGGCCGGGGCCGCGCCCTTCGCGCCGATGACGGCGAGCTTGGCGCCGACCTCGGCGGTCTCGTCCTCGGCGACGACGATCTCCAGGAGAACACCGGAGACGGGGGCCGGGATCTCGGTGTCGACCTTGTCGGTCGAGACCTCGAGCAGCGGCTCGTCCTCGGAGACCTCCTCGCCGACCTCCTTCAGCCAACGGGTGACGGTGCCCTCGGTCACGGACTCGCCGAGCGCCGGAAGGGTGACGTCGGTGCCCTCGGCGGAACCGGCGGCCGGAGCGGCAGCCGGAGCCTCGGCCGGGGCGGCGGGCGCCTCGGCGGCGGGAGCGGCTGCGGGGGCCTCCTCCTGCGCCGGGGCGGCGGCCGGAGCCTCTTCGGCGGCCGGAGCGGCGGCCTCAGCGCCACCGCCCGTGCCGTCGTCGATGATCGCCAGCTCGGCGCCGATCTCGACGGTCTCGTCCTCGGCGACCTTGATGGAGGCCAGGATGCCCGCGGCCGGGGCCGGGATCTCGGTGTCGACCTTGTCGGTCGAGACCTCGAGCAACGGCTCGTCGGCCTCGACGCGCTCGCCCTCGGCCTTGAGCCAGCGGGTGACGGTGCCCTCGGTGACGCTCTCGCCGAGCGCCGGCAGGGTTACGGAAACCGACATGGTTTCAGTTGCTCCTATCGGAAGTGGTGCGGAAACAGGTCGTCGCGCCCATGACGGAAAACTATTAGTCGTGGGAGTGAAGCGGCTTGCCGGCCAGGGCCAGGTGGGCCTCGCCGAGGGCCTCGTTCTGGGTCGGGTGCGCGTGGATGAGCTGCGCGACCTCGGCCGGCAGGGCCTCCCAGTTGTAGATGAGCTGCGCTTCGCCGACCTGCTCGCCCATACGGTCGCCGACCATGTGGACGCCGACCACGGCACCGTCCTTGACCTGGACGAGCTTGATCTCGCCCGCGGTCTTCAGGATCTTGCTCTTGCCGTTGCCGGCCAGGTTGTACTTCAGGGCGACGACCTTGTCCGCGCCGTAGATCTCCTTGGCCTTGGCCTCGGTGATGCCCACGGAGGCGACCTCGGGGTGGCAGTACGTCACCTTCGGCACGCCGTCGTAGTCGATCGGAACGGTCTTCAGACCGGCCAGACGCTCCGCCACCAGCATGCCCTCGGCGAAGCCGACGTGCGCGAGCTGGAGGGTCGGGACGAGGTCGCCGACGGCCGAGATCGTCTCGACGTTCGTGCGCATGTACTCGTCGACCAGGACGTAGCCGCGGTCCATCGCGACGCCCTGCTCCTCGTAGCCGAGGCCCTGGGAGACCGGGCCGCGGCCGATGGCGACCAGCAGCACCTCGGCCTCGAAGGTCTTGCCGTCGGCCAGCGTGACCTTGACACCGTTCTCGGTGTACTCGGCGCTCTGGAAGAAGGTGCCCAGGTTGAACTTGATGCCGCGCTTGCGGAACGCGCGCTCCAGAAGCTTGGAGCTGTTCTCGTCCTCGACCGGCACGAGGTGCTTGAGGCCCTCGATGACGGTGATGTCGGAGCCGAAGGACTTCCACGCCGAGGCGAACTCGACGCCGATGACGCCGCCGCCCAGGATGATCGCCGACTCCGGGACCCGGTCCAGGGTGAGCGCGTGGTCCGAGGAGAGGATGCGGTTGCCGTCGATCTCCAGGCCCGGCAGCGACTTCGGCACGGAGCCGGTCGCCAGCAGGACGTGGCGGCCCTGGACGCGCTGGCCGTTCACGTCGACGGAGGTCGGGGAGGACAGGCGGCCCTCACCCTCGATGTACGTCACCTTGCGGGAGGCGACCAGGCCCTGGAGGCCCTTGTACAGGCCCGAGATGACCTCGTCCTTGTACTTGTGCACGCCCGCGATGTCGATGCCCTCGAAGGAGGCCTTCACGCCGAACTGCGCGGACTCGCGCGCCTGGTCGGCGATCTCGCCCGCGTGCAGCAGGGCCTTCGTCGGGATGCAGCCGTTGTGCAGGCAGGTGCCGCCGAGCTTGTTCTTCTCGATCAGTGCGACGTCGAGGCCCAGCTGGGCTCCGCGCAGCGCCGCGGCGTAGCCGCCACTGCCACCGCCGAGGATCACTAGGTCGAAAACGGTGCTGGCGTCGTTCGCCACGTCACGTCCTCCATGCATGTGCGCCACTCGCCGGTCGTCGACGACCGGGCGGCGGGGGTGTACGGCCGCTTGTTGTTCGGCCCTGTGGTGGGGGCCCTGTCCTGCCGGTAAACCATCTTCGCACTTGTTCACGGATGGCGGGACGCCGGGCCGGGTTCCGAGACGGGGCCGGGGCGCTGTCTCGGGGGTTACCGATGCGTACGTACGTGCAATTATTTCGTTCAGGGCGAAATCGTACGCAAACGCACCTGCGACCCCGGGCGCGGTGGCCCGGGGTCGCAGGAGAGGGGTGACTAGCCGAGGTCGCCGTCGGCGGTGCGCTCCGCCAGCTTGACCAGGGTGCGGATCGAGGACCCGGTGCCGCCCTTGTGGGTGTAGCCGTACGGGGCGGCCTCGTGGAAGGCCGGGCCCGCGATGTCCAGGTGCGCCCAGGCGATGTCCTCGCCGACGAACTCCTGGAGGAACAGACCGGCGACCAGGCCGCCGCCCATCCGCTCGCCCATGTTGGCGATGTCGGCGGTGTCGGAGTTCATGCCCTTGCGCAGCTCGGCGGGCATCGGCATCGGCCAGGACTGCTCGCCGACCTCCTCGGCGATCTCGTGGATCGCGGTGCGGAAGGACTCGTCGTTGCCCATGATGCCGAAGGTGCGGCTGCCCAGCGCCATCATCATCGCGCCGGTCAGGGTGGCGACGTCGACGATCGCGTCCGGGTTCTCCTCCGAGGCGCGGGTCAGCGCGTCGGCCAGGACCAGACGGCCCTCGGCGTCCGTGTTGAGGACCTCGACGGTCTTGCCGGAGTACATGCGCAGGACGTCACCGGGGCGGGTGGCGGTGCCCGACGGCATGTTCTCGGCGAGCGCCAGCCAGCCGGTGACGTTGACCTTCAGGCCCAGACGCGCGACCGCGACGACGGCGGCGAAGACGGCGGCGGCGCCGGCCATGTCGCACTTCATCGTCTCGTTGTGGCCGGCCGGCTTCAGCGAGATGCCGCCCGAGTCGTAGGTGATGCCCTTGCCGACGTACGCGAGGGACTTCTCGGCCTTGGAGTGGGTGTAGGAGATCTTCACCAGGCGGGGGCCGTGCGCGGAGCCCACGCCGACGCCCAGGATGCCGCCGTAGTTGCCCTTGACCAGGGCCTTCTCGTCCAGGATCTGGATCTTCAGGCCGTGCTCCTTGGCGGCGGCCTGGGCGACCGCGGCGAAGGACTCGGGGTAGAGGTCGTTCGGCGGGGTGTTCACCAGGTCGCGGGCCCGGTTGATCTCCTCGGCCAGCGCGACCGCGCGCTCGGCGGCGGCCTTGAACGCCTTGTCGCGCGGCTTGGCGCCGAGCAGGGCGACCTCGGCGAGCGGCAGCTTGGCCTCGACCTTCTTGGCGTCCTTGTCGGCCTGGTCCTGGTACGCCGTGAAGTTGTACGCGCCGAGCAGCGCGCCCTCCGCGACGGCCTCCGCGTCCTCGACCGACGCGATCGGCAGCGCGAAGCCGGCCTTCTTGACGCCGACCAGCGCGCGGGCGGCCGTACCGGCGGCGCGGCGCAGGGCCTCGGCGGGGTACGTCTCGTCCTTCTCCGGGACCGGGCCGAGGCCGACGGCCACGACCAGCGGGGTCTTCAGACCGGAGAGTGCGGGCAGCTTCGTCAGGTCACCCTCGCCGCCGGAAGCGCCCAGGGTCTCCAGGACGGAGGCCAGCTTTCCGTCGAACGCCTTGTCCACGGCCTCCGCGCCAGCGGCGACGACGGGACCCTTGGGGCCCTTGGCGATACCGACGACGAGCGCGTCGGCGCGCAGCGTCGCGGCACCGGAGGTGCTGAGAGTGAGAGCAGTCACGGTGGTGAAATCTCGCTTCCTGGGTTCCTGGTGGTGGCGGGAATGTGCGCCTATCGGACGAGCCTACGCGCGGTTGGGCACTTCGATCACGGTGGCGACCGGTTCACTCGTCCGTGGTGTCTCTCCGAGGTTTTCGGAGCGCGGAGCGTAAACCGTGCGTCACACTCTTCACAGAGCTTGCAAGGGATCAGGGGATTGCTTTGCAGCTCATTCACATGTCTCCCGTACGGCTTCCGCTTTGGCGCTGTATACGGAGAGCCTTCTAGGGGGAGGGGAGTACGCCATGGCGTACGGAAAGAACACCAGGGGCGGCGCGAGGCGTGCGGGAAGAGCGGGAGCGGCGATAGTCACCGCCGGTCTGCTCGGCACGGCACTGGCGCTGGCGCCCACCGGAGCGGTTGCCGCTCCCGCGGCAGTGGTGCCCCGCGTGGATCTGAAGGTGCTCGTCGTGGACGACGGCGGCGAGGCCGTCGCGGCCGTCACCGACGAACTGCGCAGCACGGGCGTGCCGTTCACCACCGTGAAGCTCGGCGAGGCCGGGCGGCCGGTGATCAACGCCGCGTTCCTCAGCGACACCGTCAGCGGTCGGCCGCGCGCCAAGTTCCAGGGCGTGGTCCTGCCCAACGAGGCCCCGTTCGGGGCGAATTCCGCCGAGTCGGCGGCCCTGGTGACGTACGAGAAGACCTTCGGCATCCGGCAGGTCGACGCCTACACCTGGTCCCACCCGGGCGTCGGCCTCGACTACACCGACCAGGAGGGGTACGCCGGTCCGCTGGACGGCGTCGACGCCGCCGTCACGGCGGCGGGCAGGGCGGGGCCGTTCGGCTACCTCGACGGGCCGCTGAAGTTCGAGGACAACTCGCCGTCGGTGGTGGAGAGCTACGGGTACGCGGGCCGCCCGCGCGCCGGGTACACCAGCTATCTCGACATCCCGGTGAACAACGGCGCCACCCGCGCCAGCCTGGTCGGCGAGTACACCGCCGACGGACGCAGCGAACTGGTCGTCACCTTCGCGTACAACAAGTACCAGAAGCAGTTCCGGGTGCTGGCGCGCGGCGTCGTGGACTGGCTGACCCAGGGTGTGCACCTGGGGCAGAGCCGCAACTACTTCTCCGTGCACGTCGACGACGTGTTCGCGCCGGACGCCCGCTGGAACAGCCAGCTGAACTGCACGCCGGGCGACTTCGACTGCAAGGGCGGCGAGAACGAGGGCGAGAACCCGGTCCGGATGACCGCCGCCGACGCGCAGTACGCGGCGCAGTGGCAGAAGCAGTCCGGGTTCCTGCTGGACATGGTCTACAACGCCGGTGCGGGCGAGGAGTGGAAGGCGGAGCACGGCAACGTCGACGCCCTCGCCAATCAGCTGGTGGCCGACCGCGCCCAGTACCGGTGGATCAACCACACGTACACCCACCCCTTCCTCGGCTGCACGCAGGACAACACGGTCGTCCCGTGGAAGTGCGCCACCGACGCGGCGGGCAAGACGCTCTACATGAGCCGGGCGGAGATCTCGAAGCAGATCTCCGACAACCAGAAGTGGGCCACCGGCAAGGGCATCGCGGTCGACAAGACCGAGCTGGTCACCGGTGAGCACTCCGGGCTCAAGACCCTGCCGCAGCAGCCCGTCGACAACCCGAACCTGGCGGGCGCGCTCGCCGACAACGGGGTCAAGTGGATCGCGAGCGACGCCTCGCGCGAGCCGGGCCAGCGGGCCGCGGGCGCCGCGATGACCGTTCCCCGGCACCCGATGAACGTGTACTACAACGTCGGGACCGCCGCCGAGATGGCCGACGAGTACAACTGGCTCTACACCTCCCGGGCCGACGGCGGCAGCGGCGCCTGCGAGGACAACCCGGCCTCCACCTGCATGGCCGCCCCGCTCGACGTGAACACGGGCTTCGCCTCGTACATCGTCCCGCAGGAGGCCCGCACGGCCCTGGGCCACGTGGTTGCCAACGACCCGCGGCCGCACTACGTCCACCAGTCCAACCTGGCGGAGGAGCGCCTGCTCTACCCGGTGATCGACAAGACCCTCGCCGACTACCGGGCCCTGTTCGCCGACAACGCCCCCGTGGTGAACCTGCGGCAGAAGGACGTCGGCGTCGAGTTCACCCGGCGCACCGCCTGGGACAAGGCGCTCGCCGACAACAAGGTGACCGCCTACCGCATCGGCGACACCGTCACCGTGCAGGCGCCGTCCGGGGTGGTCGCGCCGATCACCGCGCCGACCGGCACCAAGAAGCAACTGCTGCTCGGCACGGGCGCGTTCGGCACGGCGTACGCGGGTGCGCTCTCCGGGTGGGACGCCCCGGGCACCCTCCAGTCCGCCGTCACGCTGAAGCTCCCGGCGGTCCCGGCCCCGGCTCCCGCCGCCAAGGCCCCGGCCGCCGGCGCCCCGGCGACGAAGACCCCGGCGCTGCGTGCGCCGGTCGCCAAGGTCACCCCGGCGGCCCCGCCCGCGCCGGAGCAGCCGCTCGTGCCGCAGGAGAGCGCCGGGCACTGACCCACCCGGGGCCCGCCACGGCTGTGCGGGCCCCAGCACCGTCGCACCATCCGGCGGTCGCGCCGTGCCCTCACCGGCACGGCGCGGCCGCCCGCACATCCGTCCTGGGGGGACACCACTCATGAGCCGTGGGCGCCATGTCAGCATGCTCACCGAAGGCACCTATCCACACGTTCAAGGGGGTGTCAGTACCTGGTGCGACCAGCTGGTACGAGGCATGCCCGACGTCGACTTCCATGTCATGTCCCTCACCGGCAGCGGCCGGGAACCCGTCACCTGGGAACTGCCGCGCAACGTCTACGACCACACCGTCGTCCCCCTCTGGGGCGCACCGGACTCCGCCCGCGCACCGCGCCCGGGCCGCCGCGAGAAGCGCGACTTCCTGAGCACGTACGAACGCTTCCTGCTCTCCTTCCTGGACCCGGCCACCGGCTGCGACTTCGGCCAGGAACTCTTCGCGCTCGCCGCCCTGGCCCGGCAGGGCCGGCTGGTCGCGGCACTCTCCAGCGAGGCCGCCCTGCGCACCCTGATGGCGGTGTGGACCCGGCCGCACCTGGACACCGCGCAGGCCCGCCCCACCCTGCACGACGCCCTCATAGCCACCGACCTCCTGGACCACCTGCTGCGTCCGCTCGGCGCCCGCCTGCCCGACGGCAGCATCGCGCACGCGGTCAGCAGCGGTCTGGCCACCCTTCCGGCGCTCGCCGCCCAGCACTTCGACGGCGCGCCCTTCCTCCTCACCGAGCACGGCATCTACCTGCGCGAGCGCTACCTCGGCTACCGCTCGGCCGCCCAGCGCTGGCCGGTGAAGGCCCTCCTGCTCGGCTTCTACCGGGAGCTCAACTCGCTCGGCTACCGCAAGGCCGACCTGATCACCCCGTGCAACCAGTACAACCGGCGCTGGGAGGAACGCGGCGGCGCCGACCCCGAGCGCATCCGCACCATCTACAACGGCGTCGACCCCCAGCTCTTCCCGCACGCGGGCCCCGAGCCCGAGGTCCCCACCCTCAGCTGGGCGGGCCGCATCGACCCCATCAAGGACCTGGAGACCCTCGTCCGGGCGTACGCGATCTGCCGGGAGGAGATCCCCGCCCTGCGCCTGCGCCTCTTCGGCGGGGTGCCCGAGGGCGGCGAGCCGTACCGTACGAAACTCGAAAAACTGGCCGCCGACCTCGGTGTCACCGACGGCATCAGCTACGAGGGCCGCATCTCCGACGTCGCCCGCGCCTACGGGGCGGGCAGCGTCGTGATGCTCTCCAGCATCAGCGAGGGCTTCCCGTTCAGCATCATCGAGGCCATGTCCTGCGGCCGCACCACCGTCTCGACCGACGTCGGCGGCGTGCGCGAGGCCGTCGGCGACACCGGTCTCGTCGTCCCGCCCCGCGAACCGGAGGCGATGGCCAGGGCCACCCTGGAACTGCTCCGCGACGACCGCCGCAGGGCCGGACTGGGCGAGGCGTCCCGGCAACGGGTCATCGACCAGTTCACCCTGCGCCGCTCCGTCGAGGGCTTCCGCCGGATATACGAGGAGCTGGACGGCGTCCCGGAGCCGATCGCCCAGACGCTGCACGACGTGGAGGCGCTGGCCCAGGACTGGACGATGCAGCTGCGGATGCCGTCGGACCCGTGGCGGGCGATGGCGGCGGACGGGACGACCTGGTGAACCCCCTGACGCTGCTGAACACCGTGACGCTGCTGAACACCGTGACGCCGGTGAACACCGTGACGCGACCCGGGAAGGGGACCTCATGAGCGGCCCGCTGTGGCTCACGCCCGACGACCGGCAGGACACCCTGCCGGTGATACCGCGGCCGCGCCCCCGCTGGGCGGCCGCCGACGACCCGATGGACGAACTCGCCGAGCGCCTGCGCGACTTGATCGAGGCCGCGGTGCACCCCGACGAGATCGCCGCCATCCTGGAGTCCGACGGCATGACGGACGACCACATCCGCCTCACCTACGGCCGGATGAACTCCTTCGAACTCGCCGAGGACCTCTACGACCGCGTCCCGCGCACCTACCCCGAGCCCGCGCTGAAGCCGGGCGACCCGTGGCACGTCGCGCTGCTGCCGTGCCTGCTGCGCGGGCTCGTCTTCGCACTGCCCGGTCTGGCGTACGTGCTGGGGGCGCCGTTCGCGACGGGCGCGGCCCCGATCGCGGTGCTGCTCGCCGGGGCGCTCACCGGCTGGGCGTGGAACCAGGCGCTGGCCCACCGGGCGTACACCTGGCTCGGGTTGGGCGACCGCCCGGCCGCGGCGCGCGCCCTGCTGACGGGGGCTCCGCTGGGCGCGCTCCTCGGCACCGGCGTGGCGTTCGCGGCGGCCGGTGCGGGGGAGGGGCCCGCGGTCGCCTTCGCCTCCGCGCAGGCGCTCTACCAGGCGGCCGCCACCGTGCTGTTGGTGCTGGGGCGCGAACGTCTGCTGCTGGCCGCGCTCGCGCCGATGTCGGTGGGTGCGGTCGTCGCCCTCGCGTACGACCTCCCCGACGCGGCACGGCTGGTGCTGCTCGCCCTCTCGCCGCTGGCGGTGCTGGTGCTCGCGGGGGTGGAGCTGCTGCGCGGGGTGGCGGGGACACGGCGTGCGGGCAGCAGCAGGGGGCCGGGCGGGCCCCGGCTCGTCTCCTCGCTCCCGTACGGGGTCTTCGGCCTCGCCACGGGAGTGCTCGTGCTGTACGCGGCGCTGCCCTCGGGGGCGGGCGCGGGAGCGGGGGCCGAGGCGGCGCCGGGCGCGGTGGCGCTCACGCTCAGCATGGGACCGGCGGAGTGGCTGCTGCACCGCTTCCGCAGCGGGACCCTGTCCGGGCTGCGGAGGTCGTCGACGCCGGGGGAGTTCCGGCGGGCGACGGCGGGGACCCTGGCCCGGTGCCTGGGCCAGTACCTCCTCGTCCTCACGGTGCTGGCGGCGATCGGGACGCTGGTGTGGCCGCAAGCGGGGGGCTTCGACGGGGTGCGCTTCCTGGCGCTGCTCCTGATCGGCACGCTGATGTGGACGGGGCTGCTGCTCCAGGCCTTCGGCGCGGTGCAGGCGGCGGCGGGGGTGTGCGGGGCGGCGGCCATCGCCCAGACGCTGGCGGTGCTCTCCGGGGCGGACGCGGGGGTCTCCCTGGCTGCGCCCGGTGCGGCGGCCCTGCTGCTGGCCGCACTGGCGTACGGGCTGCTGGGGAGGGCGACGGCGCATCGGGGGTGAGGGGGTGGCTGTGCCGTGCGGGGGTGTGGGTGGTCTCTGTTCCGTGCGGGTGTGGCTGTCCTGTGCGGGTGCGTCGGGGTGGCTGTGCCATGCGGGTGCGTGGTGGTCTCTGTTGCGTGCGGGTGCGTCGTGGCTGGTCGCGCCCACGCGGCGGAGCCGCAAGTCGACACAGCCCCGCGCCCCTGATGGCATGCCCTTCGGGCAGCCATAGCCCTGGCGGCGGAGCCGCCCCCGTCCACCGCCCCCGTCCCCTTGGGCGGCGGGGCCGCCCCCCGGGGGCGGGACGGGCGGGCAAGGGGGCGGCCCGCCCGACTCCGGCCCACCCCGACACCGGCCCTCTCGCCTCCGGCCCACCCCGACACCGGCCCGAGGCTGAGCCCCGCACCGGCCGCGCGTCACCGCCAAGGCCCCGGCCCGCCCCGACACCGGCCCCCGACGCGCCCCGCACCCCCGGACACGTACACCCTGAGTACGTACAACCCCCGCCCCCACCCCAAGGACCCCCGTGCGCCACCTCCTCGTCCCGTACTACGAGCACCCCACCACCACCCCCACCGCCTGGCAGGCCCTCCTCGCCTCCCCCTGCCTCTACGGCGTCATCCTCAACCCGGCCAGCGGCCCCGGCCCCGCCCCCGATCCCGCCTTCGCCGACGCCGCCGACCGGCTCCGCGCCACCGGCACCCGCGTCCTCGGGTACGTCGACACCGACTACGGCCGCCGGTCCCACCCGGACGTCGTGCGGGACCTCCTGCGGCACCGCGACTGGTACGGCGTCACCGGCGCCTTCCTCGACCAGGTCTCCTCCGGCCCCGACGCCCTCGCCCACTACCGCCGCCTCGCCGTCGCCGCCCGAGCCGCCGGTGCGGGCTCCCTGGTGCTCAACCACGGCACGCACCCCGACCCCGGCTACCTCAAACTCGCCGACGTCCTGGTGACGTTCGAGGGCACCTGGGAGACGTACCGCGCCACCGAACAGCCGCCCGCCTGGACGCGGACCTACCCGGCAGACCGCTTCTGCCACCTGGTGTACGGGGCCCCCGCCGACGCCGACGTCACCGCCCTGGCCACCGAGCGCGGCGCGGCCCTGCACTGCGCCGTCCCCGGCGACGGCGCGCACCCCTGGGGCACCCTGCCGCACGGCCTCTGCGCGGTGAACCCGTGGTGAGACGTCTCCTGCTGCTCGTGGTGCTGCTGGCCGCCGCGGCGGGGTGCACCTCGCCCCCCGAACCCGCCCCCAGTCCCGGTCCCACCGGCCCCCGCTGGCAGCCGCGCCCCGGCACCCCCTGGCAGTGGCAGCTCAGCGGCAGGCTGGACCTGACCGTCGACGCACCCGTCTACGACGTCGACGGACACACCACCACCGCGGCCCAAGTCACCGCCCTGCACGACGAAGGGCGCAAAGTGATCTGCTATCTGTCCACCGGCGCCTGGGAGGACTTCCGCCCCGACGCCGCCCGCTTCCCCACCGAGATCCTCGGCAGGGGCAACGGCTGGAAGGGCGAACGCTGGCTGGACATCCGCCGCACCGACGTCCTGGAACCCCTGATGGCGGCCCGCATCGACATGTGCCGCGCCAAGGGCTTCGACGCCGTCGAGCCGGACAACATGGACGGCTACCGGAACACCACGGGCTTCCCGCTCACCGCCGCCGACCAGCTCCGCTACAACCGGCTGATCGCCCGGCTCGCCCACGACCGGGGCCTGTCGGTCGGCCTGAAGAACGACCTCGACCAGATCCCGGAGCTGGTGAAGGACTTCGACTTCGCGGTCAACGAGCAGTGCGCCGAGTACGAGGAGTGCGCGAAACTGACGCCGTTCGTGGCGGCGGGCAAGGCGGTCTTCCACGTGGAGTACGAGCTCCCCACGGCCCGTTTCTGCGCCCAGGCCCGGGAGCTGAAGCTCAGCTCGATGCTGAAGCGGTACGCCTTGGGGGTGTGGCGGCAGGAATGCTGACGTCCCCGGCGCGCCCAACCCAGCACCAGCCCCGGTGCTCACACCGGCCCGGAACCAGCACCAGCCCCGGCGCTCACACCATCTCGGAACCCAGCACCAGCCCCGGTGCTCAGTCCAGCGCCGGCCCTGGTGCTTCACCCCAGCGCCAGCACCACCAGCGCCGCCGTCGCCCCCACCTCCGCCACCGCTCCGAACACGTCCCCCGTCACCCCGCCGAACCGCCGCACACAGTGCCGCAGCAGCACCTCCGCCGCCCCCAGCGCCACCACCACCGCCACCGCGCAGTGCCATGCCCCACCGACCCCGCCGAGCACCAGCCCCGCCGCCCCGCACACCACCGTGACGACGACCCCCGCCACCACCGCCGCGCGCACCGGCACCGTCCCGGCGACCGCCGCCCCCAGCCCCTCCGGGCGGGCCGCCGGGACGCCCGCGCGTGAGGCGAAAGTGAGCGCCAGCCTGGCGGCGATCCCCGACACCAGTGCCGCCGCCGTGCCGGGCGCCCATCCGTTGGCGTAACACTGCGCCAGTACCGCCACCTGGGCGAGCAGCGTGAACAGCAGGACGATGACACCGAACGGGCCGATGTCGGACTGCTTCATGATGTCGAGCGCGACCGGCGCGGGCTTCGCGCTGCCGAGTCCGTCGGCGGTGTCCGCGAGCCCGTCCAGGTGCAGCCCCCGGGTGAGCGCGGCCGGAACGGCGGCCGACGCGACGGCGGCCAGCAGCGGCCCCGAACCCAGGAGCAGCAGCAGTCCGCCCAGCGCCGCCGCGCACAGACCCACCACCGCGCCCGCGACGGGCGCGCACAGCATGCCGGTACGGGCGGCCTCCCGGTCCCAGCGCGACACGCGGACGGGGAGGACAGTGAGTGTGCCGAAGGCGAACCGGAGGCCGTCCGGGAGGGAGGGCGGCGGGGGAGGAGTGGTCACCGGCCGCAGGCTATCCCGCACAACCGACCGGTAATTTACTCGTAACGCATATATCGGACAAAGCGGAGTGGGTGGCATGGGTCACTGGCTGTACCGCAACATCGTCGAGCCGGGCAAGCTCCCGCTCCTGCTCGCGCTGACGTCGTTCGTGCTGTCCTTCCTGATCACCCGCACGATCACTCGGCTGATCCGGGCGGGGAAGGGCCCCTTCCGCAACGTCACCCCCGGCGGCATGCACATCCACCACGTCGTACCCGGCGTCGTCCTCACCACCATCGGCGGCTTCGGCGCGGTGGCCAGCGGGCGGCACGGGGTGGGCGCCGCGATCTGTGCGGTGATCTTCGGCGTCGGCGCCGGTCTGGTGCTGGACGAGTTCGCGCTGATCCTGCACCTGGACGACGTCTACTGGTCGGAGCAGGGGCGCACCAGTGTGGAGATCGTCGTCCTGACGGCGGCGCTGGTGCTCCTGGTGCTCACCGGCTCGCTGCCGTTCGGGGTGAACGACCTGACGCCGGAGGAGATGCAGAGCAGGGGGCTGTTCATCACCAACATCGTGATCAACGCCCTGTGGTCGGTGGTCGCCCTGTTCAAGGGCAAGGTGCGCACCGCCCTGTTCGGGATCGTCATCCCCCTGGTCGGCACGGTCGGTGCGATCCGACTCGCCCGCCCCAACTCGCCCTGGGCCCGCCGCTTCTACCGCCGCCGCCCCAAGGCCCGGGCCCGGGCGATGCGCCGGGTCTACCGGCACGACCGCCGCTGGACCCGGCGTGTACGCGCCTTTCAGGACTGGATCGGCGGCGCCCCGTCGCCCCGACCCTGAAACGGCGTCCCGTCGTCGCGACCCCGACGGCGTCGCAGCGCCCCCTCGACCAGCATCACCACGAACACGCCCAGCAGCGCCGCGATGTGCTCCTTGCCCGCCAGGTTCGTCTTGACGATCACCTCGACGACCATCGCGACGACGACCGCCGTGCCCGTCCAGTACGCCCCGACGCGCCAGCACACGTACAGCGCCAGGCCCACCACCGCCGCCGAGGGGCCGGTGTCCATGACGTGCCGGTCGGCCTCCGGCAGCCCGATCGGGTTGTCGGGCCCCAGGGCGACGCCCAGGCGGGCGTACATCGTGCCGGACAGCGTGGCGACGTACGCCAGGACGAGTGTCTGCCGGCGGCCGAGGCAGATCTCCGCGATGCCGAACACCAGCAGGATCTGCGCCAGCGCCCCCCACACCGGAAGATCCAGCGCCGGTACGAACAGGGACAGCGGCGTGCGCACCAGGGACAGCAGGAACGGGTCGCCGGAGCGCACCGAACCGATGTTCTGCACAAACTGGTAGCCCCAGGACTGGTTCTGGACGACCTGGAACGTCGCACACAGGGCGACCGCCGCAAGGGTGAGCGGAATCGCCCGCCACCGGCGGGTGACGAGCGCCTCGCGCACGCGCGCGTGCAGCACGCCCCACTCGCGGTGGGCGAACCGCCGCACGGGAGTGACGGGTACGGCCGTGTCGGTCACCGTCTGGTCCCCGTCTCCAGGTGCTTGCGGTGCATCCACTTGGGCAGACCCGGGGCTTCCAGGAAGCCCTCGGCGCGGCCGGCGGCGATGCCGATGCGCAACAGGTCGGCACTCTTCTCGAAGAGCATGAAACGAGGCTCCCAGATCGGTCGGTACTTGGCGTTCGCCCGGTACAACGACTCGATCTGCCACCAGCGCGAGAAGAAGCTCAGCAACGACCGCCACAGCCTCAGCACCGGTCCCGCACCGAGTCGTGAACCACGTTCGAAGACCGACCGGAACATCGCGAAGTTGAGTGAGACCTGAGTGATCTTGATCTCGGGGGCGCGCTGGAGCAGTTCGATGACCATGAACTCCATCAGCCCGTTCTCGGAGTCCCGGTCCCGGCGCATCAGGTCCAGCGAGAGCCCCTGGGGCCCCCACGGCACAAAACTCAGCACGGCCTTCAGCGTGCCGTCCCCGTCGAAGCACTCCAGCATCACGCAGCGGCCGTCCGCCGGATCGCCGAGACGGCCCAGCGCCATCGAGAACCCGCGCTCGGTGGCACCGTCGCGCCAGTCGTCCGCCTTGCGCAGCAGTTCGGCCATCTCCGTCTCGGGGATCTCCTCGTGGCGGCGGATGCGGACCGTGTACCCGGCGCGCTTCACCCGGTTGTACGCCTGGCGCACGGTGCGCATGGCGCGCCCCTCCAGGGTGAACTCGGCCGTCTCCACGATCGCCTCGTCGCCCAGCTCCAGGGCGTTCAGCCCGTGCCGGGCGTAGATCGTGCCGCCCTCCTCGCTCGCGCCCATCACCGCGGGCACCCAGCCGTGCTCACGGGCCTCCGCCAGCCATGGCTCGATCGCACCGGGCCAGGCCTCCGGGTCGCCGATCGGGTCGCCCGAGGCCAGCGAGACGCCGCCCACCACCCGGTAGGTGACGGCGGCCTTCTGCGTCGGAGACCAGATCGCGCTCTTCTCGCGGCGCAGCGAGAAGTACCCGAGGGAGTCGCGGTCGCCCTGCTTGGCCAGCAGCGCCCGCAGCCTCTCCTCGTCCTCCTCCGACAGCGGATCGACCGCACGCCGGGACCGGAACGCGGCCAGCAGCACCCCGATCAGCAGCGCCGTGCTCATGATGTTGATGAGTACGTTCACCCAGCCCGGCGTCATGATTCCGGCGAACTGGTCGTCCGGCGCGGCGAGCGAGATCAGCCGCGCCACCCCGTACCGCCAGCGCTGGAGGAAGGTCGAGGACTCCGCACCGTGCGAGGCGGTGTTCGTGACGGTCACCAGCAGCGCCGCCAGCAGCGAGGTGACCAGCAGCCCGCCCACCGCGACGGCCGCCGCCAGCTTCGGGTTGGACCGGTCGCCCTTGGCGTAGAACTCGCGGCGGCCCAGCAGCAGCGCGACGAAGAAGGCCCCCGTCAGCGCCAGCGAGATCCAGTTGCGCGGGTACTGCCGCACCTCGGGAAAGAACATCACCAGCGCGAACAGCAGGAACAGCAGTCCGCTGAGCGCCAGGTTGAGCAGCCACGCCGCCCTCTTGCGCCGCCGCATGGTCACCGCCATGACCAGCGCGAACAGTCCCGAGGCGAAACCCGCCGTCAGTAGGTACGGGGTGAAGTAGTCGCCGTCGTTGTGCCGGCGCAGGTCATTGCCGAGGGAGACCCACACCGCGCTCAGGAAACAGATGAACGTCACGATCCGCAGGTACCAGATGGCGAACCCCGCACTGCGCCGCGACAGCGGAGTGCTCCGCCGCCCCACGGGCGCCTTGGCGGTTCCGGACGCCGTGGATGCTTCTTCGGTGGCCAAGCGGACATCTCCCATAAAACGCGATGATATGGGTCATTGCGCTGTACGAGAGTGCTGCTCGACCGGTGCGGACGGGGGTGTTCCCCACCCGCACCGGGACAGCTCAGTCGGCGACGGCCTCGTCGTCGGCGGAGTACGCGTCCTCGTCGGCCTTCTCCCGCACCGGCAGCTCCGCGGCGAGCGCGGCGGCGGCCTGAACGAGGGGAAGCGCCAGCAATGCCCCGGTTCCTTCCCCCACAGTGACGCCCTGGTCGATCACAGGGTTGAGCGCCATCCGGTCCAGCGCCTTCGCCTGCGCCGGCTCCCCGCTGACGTGCCCCGCCAGCCACCAGTCCGGGGCCCGGAACGCGGCCCGCTGCGCCACCAGCGCGCACGCCGCCGACACCACGCCGTCCAGGATCACGGGCGTGCGCCGCACCGCGCACTGCAACAGGAACCCGGTCGCCGCAGCCAGATCGGCGCCGCCCACGGTGGCCAGCAGCTCCAGCTGGTCGCCGAGCACCGGCCGGGCGCGCCGCAGGGAGTCCCGTACCGCCGCGCACTTGCGCATCCACGCCAGGTCGTCGATGTGCGCGCCACCACGCCCGGTGACCACGGAGGCGTCCGTGCCGCACAGCGCCGCGACCAGCACGGCGGCGGCGGTCGTGCCGCCCACGCTCAGGTCGCCGAGGACCACCAGGTCGGTGCCCGCGTCGGCCTCCTCGTCGGCGATCGCCATGCCCAGACGTACGGCCTCCTCGGCCTCCTCCAGGGTCAGGGCGTCCTCGACGTCGATACGTCCCGAGCCGCGCCGCACCCGGTGCCGCACGACCTCCTCGGGCAGCAGCTCCGGTGCGCAGTCCAGCCCCGCGTCCACGACGCGCACCGGCACGCCGAGCCGCCGCGCCAGCACCGCGACCGGGCTCTCCCCGTCCAGCGTCGCCCGGACCAGCCGGTGCGCGGACGAGGCCTCGCGGGCCGACACGTCCAGGCCCGCGACCCCGTGGTCACCGGCGAACAGCACCACCTTCGCCCGCTCGACGGGCCTGACGGGCACGGCCCCCTGCGCGGCGGCCAGCCACTCGCCCAGTTCGTCCAGCCGCCCCAGGCTGCCGGGCGCCACGGCGAGGTGTTCACGGCGTTCTTCGGCGTCACGCCGCACGCCGCTGTCGGGGCGTTCGATCAGGTCGGAGAAGTCGTCGAGATTCAGCGCGCTCATTCGCCGAACAGTACCGGCCGAACGGCGTAAACCCTCAGGACGTCCGGCCCCTTCGTCGCGAACCGTTTCAGCGCAGCACCAGCGCCTGCCCGGCCACCACCAGCAGCACGTGCTCGCACTCGCCCGCGAACGCCGCGTTCAGCCGACCCAGTTCGTCCCGGAAGCGCCGCCCGGCCGCCGTGGCGGGCACCACCCCCGACCCGACCTCGTTGCTCACCGCGACGACCGTGCGCCGCGTGCGGCGCACCGCCCGCACCAGCTCATCGGTGCGCTCCCGCAGCGCCCGCCGCCCGTCCGCCGCCCACTTCTCGTCGTCCCACGCCCCGACCCGGTCCATGGCATCCGTCAACCACAGCGCCAGGCAATCAATCAACAACGGCGGCCCGTCCTCGCCCAGCAACGCGGCCAGCTCACACGTCTCCTCGGTACGCCACGAACCGGGCCTCCGGTCCCGGTGCACCGAAATCCGCTCGGCCCACTCCCGGTCGCCGTCCCGCCGCCCGCCCGTCGCGACGTACACGACATCCGGAAAGCCCTCCAGCCGCCGTTCGGCCTCCACCGACTTCCCGGACCTGGCCCCGCCCAGCACCAGCGTCCGCCGGGGCACGTCGGGCACCTCCTGGTACTCGCCCAGGGTCAGCGTCGTTCCGTCCGGCACGGCCCGCGCCCCGAGCGCCGCCAGCCGCCGCGCGGTCTCGCCCCCCGCCGGAACGTCATGATCCAGATGTACGGCGACGACGTCCGTCGCCCCGGTGACCGCCCCCCAGGCCCGCAGCTTCGCGAGCGCGTCGGGCCGCCCCAGCACGTCCATCACCACCAGGTCGTACGGCCGTACCCCGCCCTCCCCGGCGGGCGACCCGCCCCGGGGCAGGTACAACAACCGGTCCCCCTCGTGCGACGTCACCTCGTACCCCGTCCCGGGGGAGTCCATCGGCACCGCCCGCACCCGGTGCCCGCTGATCAGCGTCAACTCCTGTCCGTCCGGCACCCGTCCGGCCCGGGGGAGCCCCGGCGGCAGCTCCACCGGCGGCCCGTCGTGCGGATGCGTCAACAACACCTGCCGCACCCCTCCGAGCGACTGCCCCGCCCGCGCGGCCGCCAGCGCCGCCCCCGGCGTCAGATCCAGCAGCAGCGCCCCGTCCACCAGCAGGGCGGTCGCGGCCCGCACCCGGTCGCCCCGGGCGGCGGCGCAGGTGGCGCAGGGGCAGTCGGGCCGGGGCAGTCCGGCGGGGGCGGCAGTGCCGAGCAGAGTCGTTTCCACGCCCTGATCCTCCCGTGTCCTTGTGCGGGCTGCGCGCCCGGATACGCTGCGAGCAGCATCGAGACGACCCGGGAGGCGTACATGGCGTGGACGTGGCGGTTCGAGACGGCCGACGGAACCGAAGTGCAACCGGCGGTCGAGCCGGAGGAGTTCACCACGCAGGGCGACGCGGAGTCCTGGCTCGGCGAGGTCTGGAAGGACCTCCTGGAGGGCGGCGCGGCCCAGGTGACCCTCTCGGAGGACGGCACCAAGATCTACGGCCCGATGAGCCTCAACGCGGAGAACTAGGCCGAAGCCGTCGGGGGCGGAGGGAACCGATCACCCGCCCCCGACGGGTGTACCACCTGCACGGACCACCGCCCGGTTTCAGCCCCGCACCCCGCACAGGTGCAGCAGCGCCGCCACCCTCCGGTAAGGGTCCGTGCGTCCCGCCCGGTCCTCCAGCTCCAGCACCCGCGCCAGCTCGTCCGCCGGGAGCGCCGCCGCCCCGTTCGGCACGTTGTCGGTGAAGACCCGCACCCCGTACCAGGCGCGCAGCGGCGCCGCGATCCCCGCCAGGGTGGCCGTCAGCGCGTCCAGCCGGTCGGCCCGCACGGTCAGCCCGAGACGGTTCGTGTACGTCTGGGTGTCCAGCGCGCCGAGTGCCCCCGCCCAGTCCCCGGCGAGCCCGGGCCGCATCGCGAGCGCGTCCGCGTTCCGTACGAGGAGGGACAGCAGCCCGCCCGGGGCCAGCATCCGGGCCAGCCCCGCCACGAGGGCGTCCGGCTCGGCGACGTACATCAGGACCCCGTGACAGAGCACGACGTCGAAGCTGCCAGGCAGGAAGTGCACCCCGGTGTCGCGGCCGTCGCCGTGCATCAGCCGCACCCGCTCGCGGATGCCGGGCGGCTCGACGGCCAGTGCCTCGCGGGCGGTGGCCAGCATCTCGGCGTCGGACTCCAGGCCGGTGACCTGGTGTCCGGCCCGGGCGAGCCGCAGCGCCTGGGTGCCCTGGCCCATGCCGACGTCGAGTATCCGCAGCCGCTGCCCGACGGGGAAGCGCGCCGATATCTGCTCGTCGAGCTGCCGGGCGACCAGCTCCTGCCGCACGGTGTTGCGCAGGCCCCCCAGCCCTGCGACCCATGCGGCGAAAGCCCCGTCGAAACCCGCCGGAGTGGCGGTCGACGGGGCTCCCGAAGCCTGGGGGGTGTCCGTGCTCAGGGCCGTTCCCCGCGCTTGACCTGCGGCTTCGGCAGGCGCAGGCGGCGCATCTGGAGGGAGCGCATCAGGCCGTAGGCGACCGCGCCCCGCTTGGGCTCGTCCGGGTAACGGACGTTGAGCTGCTTCTTCAGGCGGATCGCCAGACCGATCGAGTCGATCACGATCAGAACGATGACGATCATCCAGAGCAGCAGCGCGATGGTCTGGAGGTTGCCCACCTGGATCATGCTCAGCACGAGGATGATCACCGCCATCGGCAGGAAGAACTCCGCGACGAAGAAGCGCGAGTCGACGAAGTCGCGGGTGAACTTGCGCACCGGACCCTTGTCGCGGACGGGCAGGTACCGCTCGTCACCGCTCGCGAGCGCTTCGCGCTGCTTGGCGAGGTCGGCGCGGCGGGACTCCCGCTGGCGCTTCATCGCCTCCTTGCGGTTCGCCGGCGGCGTCGCGGCGGTGCGCCGCTGCGACTGCGCGACGGCGCGCTTCGGAGTGGGACGCCCCTTGGGCGCCTGCGGGTCACGGGGCTGCTTGGAGAGGTCGGCCGTCACCTTGTCGGTGGCGGCGGTCTTCTCAGCGCTGGAGTTGGCACGGCTACGGAACACAAAACCCAAGGGTACGGGTTGCCGTGCATGGACCCCAGCGTCAGGGGGAACGATCCGGCAACACCTGCGTCCATCCGGCCCACGCCGGCCCCGGCGGGTCCCCCGCACACGCGTACCAGGGTTCGCTCTACTCCCTACGCCTGAGCCGGGGCGCGCACAGTCGTCCTGGAGGAGGAGCGCATCGGCGCCGGAACAGTGCGGTAATGGAGACAGGGCCCGTACTGTGGGGTCCGTTGGAGTGGCCAGGAGCCGGAGTCCGTCAGAAGGGGGCGCGCGAAGCCCATGAGCGGTGTCATGAAGCGTATGGGGATGATCTTCCGCGCGAAGGCGAACAAGGCCCTTGACCGGGCCGAAGACCCGCGGGAGACGCTGGATTACTCGTACCAGAAGCAGCTGGAACTGCTGCAGAAGGTACGCCGCGGGGTCGCCGACGTAGCAACGTCGCGCAAGCGGCTCGAACTGCAGCTGAACGGGCTGCAGAGCCAGTCCTCCAAGCTGGAGGACCAGGGCCGCAAGGCGCTCGCGCTCGGCCGGGAGGACCTCGCCCGCGAGGCGCTGTCCCGCCGTGCCGCGCTGCAGCAGCAGGTGTCCGACCTGGAGGTGCAGCACCAGACCCTCCAGGGCGAGGAGGAGAAGCTGACGCTCGCCGCGCAGCGCCTCCAGGCCAAGGTGGACGCCTTCCGCACGAAGAAGGAGACCATCAAGGCCACCTACACCGCCGCCCAGGCGCAGACCCGGATCGCGGAGTCCTTCTCCGGCATCTCCGAGGAGATGAGCGACGTCGGCGTCGCGATCCAGCGCGCCGAGGACAAGACGGCGCAGCTCCAGGCGCGTGCCGGGGCCATCGACGAGCTGCTCGCCTCGGGCGCCCTGGACGACCAGTCCGGGCTCGCCAAGGACGACATCCAGGCCGAGCTGGACCGCCTCTCCGGCGGCACCGACGTCGAGCTGGAGCTCCAGCGGATGAAGGCGGAGCTGGCCGGGGGACCGTCGCAGCAGGCCATCGAGGGCGGGCAGGGGCAGAGCACCGGTCAGCAGGGCCACCAGGTCCAGGACCAGTCGCGTCCCCGCTTCGACAAGCAGTAGTCCGGTCCGGACAGCCTGACAGGAGGAGTGCCGTGATCGTACGGATCATGGGCGAGGGCCAGCTCGACCTGGCCGACAGCCACTTCGCCGAGCTGAACAAGCTCGACGACGAACTGCTGGCGGAGATGGAGGTCGGGGACGGCCCCGGCTTCCGGCGCACGCTGGGCGCGCTGCTGGACGCGGTGCGCACGCTGGGCACCCCGCTGCCGGACGACTCCCTGGAGCCCTCCGAGCTCATCCTCCCCTCGCCGGACTCCACCCTGGAGGAAGTCCGCTCCCTCCTCTCCGACGACGGCCTCATCCCGGGCTGACCCCCGGCTTCCACTCCACGGCCGAGCCCCCGCCACCCCTCCCGGTGCCGGGGGCTCAGCCATGCCCCGCCGCCCCGCCCCCTTGGGCGGCGGGGCCGCCCCCCGGGGGCGGGACGGGCGGGCAAGGGGGCGGCCCGCCCGATCCGGGCCCACCCGGACACCGCCCCCTGCCCGCACCTTGCGTGCCGGACGCCCGCGACGCCGAGACCCCGGCCAAGCCCGGCCCGCACCCCGACCGCCGGCCGCCCGAGGCCCCCGTACCGTAAAGGCATGACCCGCAGCCCCCGCATGGCCCGCCCCCGCACCTGGCTGCGCTCCCACCCCCTCGCCTGCGACGCCGGTCTCGCCGCGATCGTCCTCGCCTGCATGATCGTCGGGTCGTTCGCCGACCCCCACGACGGCATGCACGGCCCCTCCTTCGGCACCCGCACCCCCGACGCCCGAGGCGTCGTCCTGATGGTGCTGGCCGCCGGAGCCCTGGTGTACCGCCGCCGCAGCCCCCTGCCGGTCCTGGCCGTCACCAGCACGCTCACCGTCGCCGCCCTCGCGCTGGCCCCCACCGATCCCCCCGCCCCCGTCGCCATGAGCGCGGTCGTCGCCCTGTACACCGTCGCCGCCCGCACCGACCGCCCCACCACCTGGCGCATCGGCCTGCTCACGATGGTCGTCCTGACCGGCGCGGCGATGCTGTTCAGCGAAGGCCCCTGGTACGCCCAGGAGAACCTGGGCCTGTTCGCCTGGACCGGCATCGGGGCGAGCGCCGGGGACGCGGTGCGTTCGCGGCGCGCCTTCATCGACGCGATACGGGAACGGGCCGAGCGCGCCGAACGCACCCGTGAGGAGGAGGCCCGGCGCCGGGTCGCCGAGGAGCGGCTGCGCATCGCCCGCGACCTGCACGACGTCGTCGCCCACCACATCGCCCTCGTCAACGTGCAGGCGGGCGTGGCCGCACATGTGATGGACAAGCGCCCCGACCAGGCCAAGGAGGCCCTCGCGCACGTCCGCGAGGCCAGCCGTTCCGCGCTCGGCGAGCTGCGCGCCACCGTCGGCCTGCTCCGCCAGTCCGGCGACCCCTCCGCCCCCACCGAACCCGCCCCCGGCCTCGCCGTCCTCGACGCCCTCCTCGACACCTTCCGCAACGCCGGGCTGCCCGTCGCCCTGGCCCGCACCGACGACCAGGGGCTGCCCGCCTCCGTCGACCTGGCCGCGTACCGGATCGTCCAGGAAGCCCTCACCAACGTCCGCAAGCACGCGGGCCCCGATGCGAAGGCCGAGGTCAGCGTCGTACGCGTGGGGAACGAGGTGGAGGTCACCGTCCTCGACAACGGCACCGAGACCACCGGCCCCGAGCACCCTTCCTCGGCCCAGGACCCCTCCTCGGGCGACAGCGGCGGGCACGGCCTCATCGGCATGCGCGAACGCGTCACCGCCCTCGGCGGCACCCTCACCGCGGGCCCCCGCTACGGCGGCGGCTTCCGGGTGCATGCGATCCTGCCGGTCACGGCCGGCACCAAGACCGCCACCACGGCCCGCCCACAGCAGCCCGGCCCGGGGGAGCAGCACGCATGAGCACGACGCCCGAGGCGGCCCTGCCGCCCATCAAGGTCCTCCTCGCCGACGACCAGGCCCTCCTGCGCAGCGCCTTTCGCGTACTCGTCGACTCCGAGCCCGACATGGAGGTCGTCGGGGAGGCCGCCGACGGCGCACAGGCCCTGGAACTGACCCGGCGGCACCGGCCCGACGTCGTCCTGATGGACATCCGGATGCCCGGCACCGACGGCCTCACCGCCACCCGCGAGATCGGCGCGGACCCCGAACTCGCCACCGTGCACGTCGTGATGCTCACGACCTTCGAGGTCGACGAGTACGTCGTCGAGTCGATCCGGGCGGGAGCCTCCGGCTTCCTCGGCAAGGGTGCCGAACCCGACGAGCTCCTCAACGCCATCCGGATCGCCGCGGGCGGCGAGGCCCTCCTCTCGCCCGCCGCCACCAAAGGGCTGATCGCCACCTTCCTCGCCCAGGGTGAGGGGCAGGCCCCGCAGCCCGCCCCCGACGGGGCGCACGCGGCCCGCCTGGCCACGCTCACCGTGCGGGAACGCGAGGTGCTGGTGCACGTCGGCGGCGGCAACTCCAACGACGAGATCGCCGAACTCCTGGTCGTCAGTCCGCTCACGGTCAAGACCCACGTCAACCGGGCCATGGCCAAGCTGGGTGCCCGCGACCGTGCCCAACTCGTCGTTTTCGCCTACGAATCCGGGCTCGTCCGCCCCCGCACGGACTGATCCTCCCGGGGCGCGGGGTCCCGTGCGGGTGCGTCGCGGTCCTGGCCCCGTGCGGGGTGCGGGTGCGTCGCCCCGTGCGGGGTGCCGGTGCGTCGTGGTCTCTGTCCCGTGCGGGTGCGGGTGCGTCGTGGTCCCTGTCCCGTGCGGGTGCGTCGTGGCTGGTCGCGCAGTTCCCCGCGCCCCTGAAGGGGCTGCTTCGCAGCCGCCTTCATCCCCCCGCCCCCTTGGGCTCCCTCCCCCCCCGCCCCCTTGGGCGGCGGGGCCGCCCCCCGGGGGCGGGACGGGCGGGCAAGGGGGCGGCCCGCCCGACTCCGGCCCACCCCGACACCGGCCCTCTCGCCGCCGGGCCCGCCCCGGTACCGGCCCTTTCGCCGCCGGGGCACCCCGACACCGGCCCGAGGCCAAGCCGCCCCGCCGGACGCCCGTCCACAGGGGCCCCGGCCCACCCCCGTACGCCCAAGGGTGGAGCGCCGAAGCACCCCCGCATACTCCAGGCGCGGTACACCCCCGCCCAAAAAGGCACCTGGGGCCGACAAAGACCACCCCGCCGATGCCGGATCGTATGAACCGGACCATCGGGACCCCCGCCCCGCACCCCTGCGGAGGAGTCCCGCCTGCACCCTCGCCACCGAGCGCCACGGAAGAGAGACCCCACCCATGTCCTGGCTGTCCAGGTTCAGCCTCGCCCAACGGGCCTTGATCGGGCTGATATCGATCGTCGCGATCGTGTTCGGCGCGATCGCGATTCCGCAGCTCAAGCAGCAACTGCTGCCCACCATCGAACTCCCGATGGTGTCCGTGATCGCCCCGTACCAGGGCGCCGCCCCGGACGTGGTCGAGAAGCAGGTCGTCGAGCCGCTGGAGAACTCCCTCAAGGCCGTCGACGGCATCGAGTCCATCACCTCCACGGCGAGCGAGGGCTCCGCCGTGATCATGGCCCAGTTCGACTACGGGGACGAGGGCTCCAAGCAGCTCGTCGCCGACGTCCAGCAGGCCGTCAACCGCTCCCGCGCGCTGCTCCCCAAGGACGTCGACCCGCAGGTCGTGGCCGGTTCCACGGACGACCTGCCGACCGTCACGCTCGCCGTGACCTCCGACAAGGACCAGCAGGCGCTCGCCGACCAGCTGGACCGCACGG
Source organism: Streptomyces sp. NPDC087440 (assembly GCF_044744005.1). NCBI lineage: Bacteria > Bacillati > Actinomycetota > Actinomycetes > Kitasatosporales > Streptomycetaceae > Streptomyces > Streptomyces sp. NPDC087440. Next base: position 92,614 of record NZ_JBIUXN010000018.1, read on the forward strand.
TCGTGCCCGTCCTGCAGAACATCGACGGCGTCAGCCAGGTCACCGTCGCCGGTGTCCAGGAGCTCCAGGTCGCCATCACCCCCGACGACGCCAAGCTGGCCGCCGCCGGGCTCAACGCGATGACGCTGGGCCAGGCGCTCCAGCAGGCCGGGGTCACCGTCCCGGCCGGCGCGTTCGCCGAGGACGGCAAGAGCCGCACCGTGCAGGTCGGCGGCAGCCTCACCTCGCTGAAGCAGATCGAGGACCTGCGGGTCGCCGGTCAGGCCAAGCCCGGCGACGCCACCCCGCCGAAGCCCGTGCGCCTCGGCGACGTCGCCAAGGTCCAGGAGAAGCCCGCGCAGGCCACCTCCCTGACCCGTACCAACGGCAAGCCCAGCCTGTCGATCTCCGTCACCATGGACCAGGACGGCAGCGCCGTCGCCATCTCCCAGGCGGTCAAGGACAAGCTGCCCGAGCTGCGCGACAGCCTCGGCTCCGGCGCCACCCTGACCACCGTCTTCGACCAGGGCCCCTCGGTCTCCAAGTCGATCTCCGGTCTCACCACCGAGGGCGCGCTCGGTCTCGCCTTCGCGGTCGTCATCATCCTGATCTTCCTGGCGTCGATCCGCTCGACGCTGGTCACCGCGATCTCGATCCCGCTCTCCGTCGTCCTCGCGCTGATCGTCCTGTGGACCAGGGACCTGTCCCTCAACGTCCTCACCCTCGGCGCGCTGACCATCGCGATCGGCCGCGTCGTCGACGACTCGATCGTCGTCCTGGAGAACATCAAGCGTCACCTCTCGTACGGCGAGGAGCGCTACTCCGCGATCACCACCGCCGTAAAGGAGGTCGCGGGCGCGGTCACCTCCTCGACCCTGACCACCGTCGCGGTGTTCCTGCCGATCGGCCTGGTCGGCGGCATGGTCGGCCAGCTCTTCGGGTCCTTCTCGATCACCGTCACGGCCGCGCTGCTGGCGTCGCTGCTGGTGTCGCTCACCGTCGTGCCGGTCTTCTCGTACTGGTTCCTGCGCGCGCCCAAGGGCTCCGAGGGCGTCGACCCCGAGGAACTGCGCCGCACGGCGGAGGAGAAGGAGAACAAGAGCCGCCTCCAGCGGATGTACGTTCCCGTCCTCCGCTTCGCCACCAAGCGCCGCCTGGTCAGCGTGGCCATCGCCCTGGTGGTCCTGGTCGGCACCTTCGCCATGGCGCCCCTGCTCAAGACCAACTTCTTCGACCAGGGCGAGCAGGACACCCTCTCGCTCACCCAGAAGCTGGACCCGGGCACCAGCCTGAACGCCTCCAACGAGGCCGCGCTCAAGGTCGAGAAGGTCATCGAGTCCGTCGACAAGGTGAAGGACTACCAGGTCACCGTCGGCTCCTCGGGCATGATGGCGGCCTTCGGCGGCGGCTCCGGCGCCAACCAGGCCTCGTACCAGCTGACCCTGAAGAGCGCCGAGGACACCGAGGCGGTCACCAAGGAGCTGGAGGACAAGCTCGCGGACCTCAAGGGCGCGGGCGAGACCAAGGTCGGCTCGGGCGGCGGCTTCGGAGGCCAGGACCTGAGCGTCGTGGTCAAGGCCTCCGACGCCGACACCCTGGCCAAGGCTTCCGAGCAGGTGCGCAAGGCCGTCGCCGGCCTCAAGGACGTCACCGACGTCCAGAGCGACCTGGCCCAGTCGGTGCCGCGCATCTCCGTCAAGGGCACCCCGAAGGCCGCCGAGGCGGGCTTCAACGACGCCGCCCTCGGCGCGGTCGTCGCCCAGGCCGTCCGCGGCACCCCGGCGGGCAAGGCCATGCTGGACAGCACCGAGCGCGACATCGTCATCACCTCCGCGAAGCCCGCGACGACGATGGACGAGCTGAAGAAGCTGCCGCTCGGCCCCGGCGTCACCCTCGGGCAGCTCGCCGACGTCAAGCTGGTCGACGGCCCGGTCTCCATGACCCGCATCGACGGCGCACGGTCGGCGACCGTCACCGCCAAGCCGGTCGGCGACAACACGGGTGCGGTCACCGCCGCCCTCACCACGAAGATCGACGAGATCAAGAAGGAACTGCCGCAGGGCGCGTCCGTCTCCATCGGCGGAGTCTCCTCCGACATGGACGACACCTTCGGCAAGCTGTTCCTCGCCATGCTGGCGGCCGTCGCGATCGTCTTCATGCTGCTGGTGGCGACCTTCAAGTCGCTGATCCAGCCGCTGATCCTGCTGGTCTCCATCCCGTTCGCCGCCACCGGCGCGATCGGCCTGCTGCTCGCCACCGGCACCCCGATGGGCGTCCCGGCGATGATCGGCATGCTGATGCTCATCGGCATCGTGGTCACCAATGCGATCGTGCTGATCGACCTGATCAACCAGTACCGGTCGCAGGGCATGGGCGTCGTCGAGGCGGTCGTCGAGGGCGGTCGCCACCGGCTGCGCCCGATCCTGATGACGGCACTGGCGACGATCTTCGCGCTGCTGCCGATGGCACTGGGCATCACCGGCGAGGGCGGCTTCATCTCCAAGCCGCTCGCCATCGTGGTGATCGGCGGTCTGATCACGTCGACCCTGCTGACACTCCTCCTGGTCCCGACGCTGTACGCCATGGTGGAACTCCGCAAGGAGCGCCGGGCGGCGAAGAAGGCGGCCAAGAAGGGCGAGCCGAAGAAGCCCGACGCGGGCACCGAGGCGAAGGACGACGACCGCGAGCCCGCGACCGTCTGATCCCGTCTGACATGTGAGTAAGGGGCGCCCTCCCTGGAGGGCGCCCCTTACGCATTCCGCACGCGGTGTCAGACCGCCGTGGGATCGAACTCCGGGATCGGGTGCACCTCGACCGGGTCGTTGCCCGGCTTGCCGCCGGGGCCGGGACACGCGGAGGCGCGCGCGGCGATCTCGTACGCCCGCTCCTCGCTCTTCACGTCCACGACCCAGTACCCGGCCAGGATCGGGCCCTTCACGGCCTGCCCGTCGGTGACCTGCGGCTTCCCGTCGGAGCCCGCCCGTACGGTCTTGGCCAGGGAGGGGCCGCCGAGCCCACGCGCCTCGACCATCTCGCCCGCCGAGGTCAGCTCGTTGTTGAGGGTCTCCATGTGGGCGAACATCGCCTTCATGTCGTCCTTGCCGTAGGACGACATGACGGAGTCCCACTCGTCGGCGTTCACGTTCATCTGGATCATGTACAGCATCTGTCCGCGCTCCTTGGGCCGAGTCGTTTCTTGCGGTGCTGTGGGGTAGACCGCCCCTCCCACCGAAACTCATCGGCCCCGCGCCCGCTAGGGGAGCGCCAGCATCCGCTCCAGCGCCAGCTTCGCGAAGCTCTCCGTCTCCCGGTCGACCTCGATCCGGTTGACCAGCGTGCCCTCCGCCAGCGACTCCAGGGTCCACACCAGGTGGGGGAGGTCGATGCGGTTCATGGTCGAGCAGAAGCAGACCGTCTTGTCGAGGAAGACGACCTCCTTGTCCGGGTGCGCGTTCGCGAGCCGCCGTACGAGATTCAGCTCGGTGCCGATCGCCCACTTCGAACCGGCCGGGGCCGCGTCCAGGGCCTTGATGATGTACTCCGTCGAGCCGACCTCGTCCGCCGCCGCGACGACCTCGTGCTTGCACTCCGGGTGCACCAGGACCCGTACACCCGGAATCCGCGCTCGTACGTCCTCGACCGACTCCAGCGAGAACCGGCCGTGCACCGAGCAGTGCCCGCGCCACAGGATCATCTTCGCGTTGCGGAGCTGCTCGACGGTGAGCCCGCCGTTCGGCTTGTGCGGGTTGTAGAGCACGCAGTCGTCCAGCGACATCCCCATGTCGCGGACGGCGGTGTTGCGCCCCAGGTGCTGGTCGGGCAGGAACAGCACCTTGTCGCCCTGCTCGAAGGCCCAGTCCAGTGCCCTCTGCGCGTTGGAGGAGGTGCAGATGGTGCCGCCGTGCTTGCCGGTGAAGGCCTTGATGTCGGCGGAGGAGTTCATGTACGACACGGGCACCACGGAATCGGCGATTCCGGCGTCCGTGAGCACGTCCCAGCACTCGGCGACCTGCTCGGCGGTGGCCATGTCGGCCATCGAGCAGCCCGCCGCCAGGTCCGGCAGCACGACCTTCTGGTCGTCCGAGGTGAGGATGTCCGCGGACTCGGCCATGAAGTGCACGCCGCAGAAGACGATGTACTCCGCCTCCGGCTTGGCGGCCGCGTCGCGCGCGAGCTTGAAGGAGTCGCCGGTCACGTCGGCGAACTGGATGACCTCGTCGCGCTGGTAGTGGTGGCCGAGGACGAAGACCTTGTCCCCGAGCTTCTCCTTGGCCGCGCGGGCGCGCTCCACCAGGTCCGGGTCGGACGGGGACGGCAGGTCGCCGGGGCACTCCACGCCGCGCTCGCTGCGCGGGTCGGCCTCGCGGCCGAGGAGCAGCAGGGCGAGGGGAGACGGCTGGACGTCGAGCTCGACGGCCTGGCGGGGCTGGGCGGTGGTCACGACACGCACCCTTTCTGTTCTGCGAGATGCGAGAGCGGCCCGGAGGATGGAGCGACGGGCCTTTTCGTCAAAACGACGCTATCTATGATAATCCCTTCACGTCAGTTTGACGATGCCGATCTCGTCGGTGTGACGAATTCCCGGTGGGGCGCACCCGGCCGCCCGGGCGGGTTCCCGGGGCGGGTTCCCGCCCCACCGCCCCCGCCCCGTACCGATTTCGGTGTGCGAGCATGAAAGAAGCACCACACACGCTCAGGCCCGGAATGAATCCGCGGCCCCGCCGGTTGCAACCGTCGGCAAGCAGTCCGTACAACCCGGGAGAGATGTAGATGTCCGTTCAGGACGACAAGACCACCGTGAGCGACGGCATTCTCCTGTCCGACGCCGCCGCGGCCAAGGTGAAGGCCCTGCTGGACCAGGAGGGTCGTGAGGACCTGGCGCTCCGCGTCGCCGTGCAGCCCGGTGGCTGCTCGGGCCTGCGGTACCAGCTCTTCTTCGACGAGCGCTCGCTCGACGGCGACGTCATCAAGGACTTCGACGGTGTGAAGGTCGTCACCGACCGGATGAGCGCCCCGTACCTGGGTGGCGCCTCCATCGACTTCGTCGACACCATCGAGAAGCAGGGCTTCACGATCGACAACCCGAACGCCACGGGCTCCTGCGCCTGCGGCGACTCGTTCAACTAGCAGGACGACAAAGGCGGTTGGCGCGGACCTCGCAGTCCGCGCCAACCGCCTTCGTCATGCCCGGCCGCTCCGGGCGGATCCGGCTGATCTGGCTGGTCCCTCAGCCCTTCGGGACGGCCCGCCCGTCCTCACCGACCACCTGACGCCCGTCGACCGGCCTGCTCAGCTCCACCGAAGCCGTCAGCTTCTTCGCGATCGCAATGCAGATCCGGTCGGGGTCCGGGTTGCTCTCCACGACCCGCACCTTCACCGTGCCGCCGTCCTCCACGGCCTTGGCGGCGTACTCGCTGCACACCCCGCCCCAGAAGGTCAGGGTCAGTTTCCTGCCGTCCGTCGTGTACGTCTCGACCTTCCGGTCCGGAATCGTCCCCGGTGCAGGTGTGGGCGAGTCCTTCCGCGGCGGCTCGGGCGACGTCAGGAACTTCGGGTCCACCGCCGGATACGTCACCGTCCCGGCGGCCCCGCCACCCTCCTGCTCCACCCGCAGCAGCCACGACGGCACCAGCATCTGCTGCCCGTCCGCGTACTGGACCGCGAGGCCGAACGTTGCGGATGCGACGTTCACCGTCCGCTGCGGGTTCTTGCGCGGCTCGCACGGCAGGATCTTCCCCACCGGCGGCCCCGGCTCCTTCGTCGCCCCCGCCGTCTCCTTCTCCCGTACGGGCACGGGGTCGGCGCAGCCCCCGATGTCGGGCCGCGTCCAGCGCCCCGCCCGGTTCAGCAGCTCGATCGCCCGGTCCGCCCCGATCGTCGGGTACGCGGCGCCCTTGCCCAGCGACTTCAGGTTCCCGCTGCCGCCCACCACGCTGCCGTCCGGCCCCACCGGGATGCCGGTCGTCCAGCCGTACGTCGGCAGACCGTCGACCACCGGGTCCGCGTTCACCACCCGCGAGCCGCCCAGCACCTGCGTCGCATCCAGCTTCGCGCCGTCCAGCCCCAGCGCCGCGAGCACCGGGGCGGCGGCCTTCCTCGCCGCCTCCTCGCTCACCGGCGTCCCCGACGTGCACTGCTTGCCCCGCAGACAGTCCACGCTGCCGGTGCCGTCCGGCCGGGAGTGCCGGGCGAAGGTCCAGGTGCCGGGCGCCCGCTGCGTCACCCGCAGCTGCGACCCCGTGCCGTCCGGCAGTGCGCCGACCGTCCAGGAGCCGCCGGTCAGCCTCGGGGTGCCCTCGACGCCCAGCGCCTTCGCGAGGCGGGCCACCTCGTCGGCGCCGACCGCGCCCTGCGCCCGGTACACCGGGGCCGTGGCGGGGGCCTTCGGCAGCGTGCCGGGCGCCTTGTAGACCACCGGGCCGCGCCCGTTCGGGTCGGGCTCGCCCGGGGCGATGCCGGTCGGCCCCGCGCCCGTACCCGTACCGCCGGACGTGGCGTCCGTACCGCTGCCGAGGGAGAGCGGGGGAGGGGAGCCGCCGGGCGCACCGGGGCTGCTCGGCGCGCCGCCGTCGCCCGCCGCGGACGCCCAGTACGCGCCCCCGCCGCCGACCAGCAGCACACCGGCCACCACCGAGGCCGTGACCAGCGGAATCCGCCGCCGGGGACCGTCTTGCGTCTGCTGCTCGCTGCTCACCGGAACGCTCCTTCGCCCGCGCCGGACCCACGCCGCCGCCGGATGCCTTCCCTTGCAGGAGACACCGGTGTGACGGCGCACACCCGCGCACGGTTCCCCGAAGACGCGCCGTCAGGCCCCGTACTCGGGCATCGCGCCCACCAGCCGGGCCGAGGCGGAGGGCACCACGACCCCGTGGATCAGGGACGCGGGAACGCTCTCGGTGACCGTCGCCGGGACCGCCCAGTGCGGCACCATGCGCGCGCAGTCCCCGTGCAGCCGGGCCCAGTCCCCGTCGGCGTCGGCGAGGGGCTGGCGGGAAGGGACCCTGACGCTCTGCTCGTGCATACGTGGAACTCCCGTGCTCAAGGGGCCGCCGAAGCGCGAAACCCCGGTCTCCTCGCACCGTATGCACCTGCGAGGTCAACTAAAAAGCCCTACTATCGGGTAGTTTTGCCGCTTCGGTCGAGCGGGTCGCAACCGGTAGCGTGAAGCGTCGTCTTCTTCGTACCGTCATCCCCCCAGGGAGCAACCCCGCCGTGCGTATCGCAGTCACCGGCTCCATCGCCACCGACCACCTCATGACCTTCCCCGGCCGTTTCGCCGACCAGCTGGTCGCGGATCAGCTGCACACGGTCTCCCTCTCCTTCCTCGTCGACAACCTCGACGTGCGGCGCGGAGGCGTCGGCGCCAACATCTGCTTCGGCATGGGGCAGCTCGGCACCAAGCCGATCCTGGTCGGCGCGGCCGGCTCCGACTTCGACGAGTACCGCGCCTGGCTCGACCGGCACGGCGTGGACACCGCCTCCGTCCGCATCTCCGAGGTCCTGCACACGGCCCGCTTCGTGTGCACCACGGACGCCGACCACAACCAGATCGGCTCCTTCTACACGGGCGCGATGAGCGAGGCCCGCCAGATCGAGCTGAAGTCCGTCGCCGACCGCGTGGGCGGCCTGGACCTGGTCCTGATCGGCGCGGACGACCCGGAGGCGATGCTCCGCCACACCGAGGAGTGCCGCTCGCGCACGATCCCCTTCGCCGCGGACTTCTCGCAGCAGATCGCGCGCATGTCGGGCGACGACATCCGCACGCTCCTCGAAGGCGCGACGTACCTCTTCTCCAACGAGTACGAGAAGGGCCTCATCGAGTCGAAGACCGGCTGGACCGACGCTGAGATCCTCGCCAAGGTCGGCCACCGCGTCACCACGCTCGGCTCGCGCGGCGTGCGCATCGAGAAGCTCGGCCTGGAGCCGATCGAGGTGGGCTGCCCGGAGGAGGACGCGAAGGTCGACCCGACCGGCGTCGGCGACGCCTTCCGCGCGGGCTTCCTCTCGGGGCTGTCCTGGGGCGTCAACCACGAGCGGGCGGCGCAGGTCGGCTGCATGCTCGCCACGCTGGTCATCGAGACGCTGGGCACGCAGGAGTACACGCTGAGCCGGGCCCACTTCATGGAGCGCTTCACGAAGGCGTACGGGGACGAGGCGGCGGCAGAGGTCCAGAAGCACCTGGGCTAGTCGCTGCTTCTCCGGTACGGGGGCGGGGCGGGCCCCTTCGGACGCGCACCCGGCACGGGGGCTGGCCAAGGGGCGGCACCGGGCGGGGCCGGGAGCGGGAGGGGCCGCCCCCTTGCCCGCCCGTCCCGCCCCCGGGGGGCGGCCCCGCCGCCCAAGGGGGCTGGGGCCAAGGGACTACTGGGTGCGGCGGATCACGTAACGGCCCTCCTCGGGCTCGCCCACGTACTCCTGGCCGCGCATTCCGCACCAGGCCGGGATGTCCAGGCGGGCCGCCGTGTCGTCGGCGAGGACGGTGACCGTGCCGCCGACCGGCACGGTCCCGATCACCTTCGCCAGCTCGATCACCGGAATCGGGCAGCGCTTCCCCAGTGCGTCCACGACCACCGCGTCCCGGCCCGGAACACTCCCGGCCGCCCCCTCGGGCGCCCCGAGCGCCCCCCGTACCCCTGCCACCGCCCCCGGCAGCACCCGCAGGAACCGCTCCACGTCCTCCGCCGCGGCCCCCCACGGCAGCGACACCCGGACGTTCCCCTCCGAGAGCACCCCCATCGCCCGCAGCACATGACTCGGCGTCAGCGTGCTGCTCGTGCAGGAGGAGCCCGAGGACACCGCGAAGCCCTCCGCGTCCAGCGCGTGCAACAGGCTCTCCCCGTCGACGTACAGACAGGAGAACGTCACCAGGTAAGGCAGCCGGTGCTCCGGGTCGCCGACCACCTCCACGTCCGGCACCCCCTCGCGCACCCCCGCCCGGATGCGCTCCACCAGCCCCCGCAGCCGTGCCGCCTCCGCGTCGGCCTCCGCCCGCACCGCCCGCAGCGACGCCGCGGCCGCCACCACGGCGGGCAGGTTCACGAAACCGGGGGAGCGCCCCGCCTCCCGCTCGTCCGCCGGTCCCTGCGCGGCGAACCGCACACCCTTCCTGACCACCAGCAGTCCGACCCCCGCCGGACCGCCCCACTTGTGCGCGCTCGCGGCCAGCAGCGACCACGGCCCGGCCACCGGCCCCCACCCCAGCGACTGCGCCGCGTCCACCAGCAGCGGCACTCCTGCCTCCCGGCACGCGTGTGCGACCTCCTCCACCGGCTGGAGGGTGCCGACCTCGTGGTTGGCGGACTGCAGACACGCCAGAGCGGTCCCCTCCACCTCCACGGCCCGTACGAAATCGGCCGCCGTCACTGCGCCCGCGGCCGACACCGCCACCTCCGCCGCCGACCCGCCGCCCGCCACATGGGCGTCGGCCGAATGGAGCACGGAGGAGTGCTCGACCGCGGAGTGGACCAGACGGCGGCCGACACGCCGACGCGCGGCGAGCGCCCCGGCAATTCCCGTGTGCACCGCATGCGTTCCCGAAGGGGTGAAAACCAGCTCGTCCGGGCGGCAGCCCACGGCCTCCGCGGCCGCCTCACGGGCCGCGTCCAGCAGCATCCTGGCCCGCCGCCCCTCCCGGTACAGCCGGGCCGGATCGGCCCACCCCTCGTCCAGGGAGGCAAGCAGCGCCTGGCGGGCGACGGGGTGCAGGGGAGCGGCGGAGGCGGCGTCGAAGTAGGGCACGCGGCCACGCTAGCCGCCGGGTGCGCCCGGCCCCCTACCGCCATCGGAGGAGGGTCCGTCAGTTCCCGCGCGGAGGCACCGCTTCCGCCCGCGAGCGGCGGCGGAGCCACCCCTTCGGGGAGCGGTGCGGCGCGTTGGGCACCCTCCCCGCGCGACCCCAAATAGCGTCCAGTAGGGTTTGGTCCGCATAAACATCCAAACCCCTGCCCGCGTCAGGGCCGGCGACCGACCTAGACAGACGGCCGCAGCCACACACGCGCGGGCGAGACTCTCGGGAAGGCGCTACGTGAGTCCCAACGGCTCCGACCGCTCGTCGCGGCGCCCGATGCGGCGGAAGCTGCTCCAGGTGCTGACCGCGGGCGTGGTCCTGGCGACCGCCTCTGGTTGCTCGTACACATGGGAGGACTTCCCCCGACTGGGGATGCCCACCCCGGTAACGGAAGAGGCGCCGCGAATCCTCTCCCTCTGGCAGGGCTCGTGGGCGGCTGCGCTCGTCACGGGCGTGCTGGTGTGGGGCCTGATCCTGTGGAGCGTCATCTTCCACCGGCGCAGCCGCACCAAGGTCGAGGTACCTCCGCAGACCCGCTACAACCTCCCCATCGAGGCCCTGTACACGGTCGCACCCATCATCATCGTCTCGGTGCTGTTCTACTTCACCGCCCGCGACGAGTCGAAGCTCCTGCATCTCGACGAGAAGCCGACGCACACGGTCAACGTGGTCGGCTACCAGTGGAGCTGGGGCTTCAACTACGTCGAGGACGTGGACGGCAACACCGCCACGGGTCCCCAGACGGACCCCAAGACCAAGCTGAAGACCGGCGTTCCGAAGGAACTCGGCGCGATTCCGGACCGCTTCACCAAGCAGTTCCCGGACGGCGCCGAGGGCGTCTACGACTACGGCATCCCCGGCACCCGGAACCCCGAGAACGGGAACCCCGGACCGACGCTGGTGCTGCCCAAGGGCGAGAAGGTCCGGTTCGTGCTGACGTCGCGTGACGTCATCCACTCCTTCTGGGTCGTGCCGTTCCTGATGAAGCAGGACGTCATCCCGGGCCACACCAACGCCTTCGAGGTGACCCCCAACAAGGAGGGCATCTTCATGGGCAAGTGCGCAGAGCTCTGCGGCGTGGACCACTCCCGGATGCTCTTCAACGTGAAGGTCGTCTCCCCGGAGGAGTACCAGCAGCACCTCAAGGACCTGGCGAAGAAGGGTCAGACCGGATACATCCCGTCCGGTATTGAGCTGACGAACCCGGCCCGGAATGCGGAGACGAACAAACTGTGAGCATCCTCAACGAACCCAAGGGTGCCGCGGCAGCAATCGACTCGTCGGAGAACGAGCTGCCGGTGCGCCGCAAGGAGCCGGGAAACATTGTGATCAAGTGGCTCACCACCACTGACCACAAGACGATCGGCTCGATGTACCTCATCACGTCGTTCGTGTTCTTCATCATCGGCGGCGTCATGGCGCTCTTCATGCGCGCCGAACTCGCTCGTCCCGGCACGCAGATCATGTCGAACGAGCAGTTCAACCAGGCGTTCACGATGCACGGCACGATCATGCTGCTGATGTTCGCGACGCCGCTGTTCGCCGGATTCGCGAACTGGATCATGCCGCTGCAGATCGGCGCGCCCGACGTGGCGTTCCCGCGGCTGAACATGTTCGCGTACTGGCTGTACCTCTTCGGCTCGATCATCGCGGTGGCCGGCTTCCTTACCCCGCAGGGTGCGGCCGACTTCGGCTGGTTCGCCTACTCCCCGCTGTCGGACGCGGTCCGTTCGCCGGGCGTCGGCGCCGACATGTGGATCATGGGTCTGGCCTTCTCCGGCTTCGGCACGATCCTCGGCTCGGTCAACTTCATCACCACGATCATCTGCATGCGCGCTCCCGGCATGACGATGTTCCGCATGCCGATCTTCACCTGGAACGTGCTGCTGACCGGTGTTCTGGTCCTGCTCGCCTTCCCGGTGCTGGCCGCCGCGCTGTTCGCCCTGGAGGCGGACCGTAAATTCGGTGCCCATGTATTCGACGCCGCAAATGGCGGAGCGATTCTCTGGCAACACCTCTTCTGGTTCTTCGGACACCCAGAGGTGTACATCATCGCCCTACCATTCTTCGGAATCATTTCCGAAGTGATCCCGGTCTTCAGCCGCAAGCCGATGTTCGGCTACATCGGTCTGATCGCCGCGACCATCGCGATCGCCGGCCTCTCGGTCACCGTCTGGGCCCACCACATGTACGTGACGGGCGGCGTGCTGTTGCCGTTCTTCTCCTTCATGACATTCCTCATCGCAGTGCCCACCGGTGTGAAGTTCTTCAACTGGATCGGCACGATGTGGAAGGGCTCACTGTCCTTCGAGACCCCGATGCTCTGGGCCGTCGGCTTCCTGATCACCTTCACCTTCGGTGGTCTGACCGGCGTCATCCTGGCCTCGCCCCCGATGGACTTCCACGTCTCCGACTCGTACTTCGTCGTCGCGCACTTCCACTACGTCATCTTCGGCACCGTGGTCTTCGCGATGTTCTCCGGCTTCCACTTCTGGTGGCCGAAGTTCACCGGCAAGATGCTGGACGAGCGGCTCGGCAAGATCACCTTCTGGACGCTGTTCGTGGGCTTCCACGGCACGTTCCTGGTGCAGCACTGGCTGGGCGCCGAGGGCATGCCGCGTCGTTACGCGGACTACCTCGCGGCCGACGGCTTCACCGCGCTGAACACGATCTCGACCATCAGCTCCTTCCTGCTGGGTCTGTCGATGCTCCCGTTCTTCTACAACGTGTGGAAGACCGCGAAGTACGGCAAGAAGATCGAGGTCGACGACCCCTGGGGCTACGGCCGTTCGCTCGAATGGGCGACGTCCTGCCCGCCGCCGCGGCACAACTTCCTCACGCTGCCGCGCATCCGGTCCGAATCCCCGGCGTTTGACCTGCACCACCCGGAGATCTCCGCGATCGACCAGCTGGAGAACCACCGGGACAACGGCATCGAGCCGCTCGCTCTCAGCTCGAAGGAGTCCGGCAAGTGAAGATTCAAGGCTGGCTCTTCATCTGGCTGAGCGTGTTCGTCGGGATCATGGCCGTCGTGTACGGCGTGTGGTCCAAGGAGCCCGCGGGCACCACGGCACTGGTCCTGGCCTTCGGCCTGAGCCTCATGATCGGCTTCTACCTGGCCTTCACGGCCAAGCGGGTCGACTCCATGGCCCAGGACAACAAGCAGGCCGACGTCGCGGACGAGGCCGGCGAGCTGGGCTTCTTCGCCCCGCACAGCTGGCAGCCGCTCTCGCTGGCGATCGGCGGCGCGTTCGCCTTCCTCGCCATCGCGATGGGCTGGTGGCTGCTGTTCTTCTCGCTGCCGCTGATCCTGGTCGGTCTGTTCGGCTGGGTCTTCGAGTTCTACCGCGGTGAGAACCGCACCCAGTAGCACTCGCTGCGAGGCACCTCGATGAGGGGCCCGTGCACCGGAACACTCCGGAGCACGGGCCCCTCATTCGTTTGCAGTCACTTGCCGGTGTTCAACGCGCTTGATCTGACGATGCTTCATATTGTGTGATCATGAGCCACGCACCCCGCGCCCGGACGGTCCTGAGCTGCACCCTTCTGATCGCCTCCCTCGGGGCGGGGCTGACCGCCTGCGGCACGCCCGAGAGCAGCCCGCTCGCCTCCCCGCCGTACGACGCGGCGCGGCAGATCACCTTCAACGGGCAACCCGGAAGCACGGACGTCGACCCGGAGAAGCCCCTGGAGGTGACCGCCACCGGCAAGGACGGCCGGATCACCGACGTCGTCGCCGCGGACGCGGCGGGCCGCCAGGTGGCGGGCGAACTCTCCGCCGACGGCTCCCGCTGGCACTCCACCTCCCCGCTGGCCGCCGGCGCCGAATACACCGTCAGGGTCAGCACCGAGGACCAGGAGGGCGCACCGGGCGTGCGCAGGCTGGGCTTCAAGACCGCCCCCGGGAAGAAGGCCCTCAAGGTCGAGTTCGGGCCGGACGCGGGCACCTACGGCGTCGGACAGCCCGTCACCGCGAAGCTCAGCGCCAAGGTCAAGGACCCGCGCGCCCGCGCGGTCGTGGAGCGCGCCCTGAAGGTCGACTCCAAGCCCGCCGCCGAGGGCTCCTGGTACTGGGTGGAGGACGACCTCCTGCACTACCGCCCGCGCGCCTACTGGCCCGCCGGAGCGACGGTGCGGGCGCACAGCAACCTGGAGGGCATCAAGGTCGCGGGGGGCCTCTACGGAGCCGCCGCGACGCCCCTGAAGCTCACCATCGGCGACAAGGTCGAGGCCATCACCGACGCCTCGTCGCACTACATGACGGTCAAGCGCAACGACAAAGTGATCAACACCATTCCGGTGACCACCGGAAAGCCCGGCTACTCCACCCGCAACGGCGTCAAGGTCGTACTGGGCAAGGAGTACTTCGTACGGATGCGCGGCACCAGCATCGGCATCCCGACCGGCACCAGCGACTCCTACGACCTGCCGGTCTACTACGCGACCCGCGTCACCTGGAGCGGCGAGTACGTGCACGCCGCGCCCTGGTCCACCGGCTCGCAGGGCTACGAGAACGTCAGCCACGGCTGCACGGGCATGTCCACCGGCAACGCCGAGTGGTTCTACGACACCGTGCGCGAGGGCGACATCGTCAAGGTCGTCGGCAGCTGGGGCGACACCATGGACCCGTTCGGCAACGGCTTCGGGGACTGGAACATCGACTGGAAGAAGTGGCGCAGGGGCAGCGCCCTGCTCGCCGTCACCGAGGAGCAGCGCGACCGCGTCCACACCCCGCGCCTGCGCCCCCAGGTCTGAGGACCCGGGGGCACGGGGGGACGGCGTGCGGCCACGTCCGTACGGGACGCGTACGAGCCCGTACGGGACGCCTACGAGTCCGTACGGGACGCTTCAGAGCCCGTACGCGGCCGCCTCAGGCCCGGACGGCGGGCGCCGCGGACCTGGCGAGCCGGGAACGCAGCAGGGCCGCCAGCGAGGCGGCGAACTCCACCGGCTCGACCGGCAGCGTCACCGCGGCCTCCGCACGGCTCCAGGTGGCCAGCCAGGCGTCCTGCGGGCGCCCCATCAGGAGCAGTACGGGCGGGCAGTCGAAGACCTCGTCCTTGATCTGCCGGCAGACGCCCATGCCGCCCGCCGGGACGGTCTCGCCGTCGAGCACGCACACGTCGATGCCGCCGGCGTCCAGCGCCTTGAGGACGGCGGGCAGCGTGGCGCACTCCAGGAACTCGACCGGCGGTACGTCGGCGGCCGGCCTGCGACCGGCCGCGAGCCGCACCTGCTCGCGGGTGTTGGCGTCGTCGCTGTAGACCAGCACCGTGGCGGTCGGCTGCTGCATTGTTCCTCCGTGACGTCCGGTTACGCGGTGATCTCGGGCTTTTCTGGGCTCTGCAGGCGGCTGCTGGGGCCGGTTCCGATGCGCGGATGCTACTCCGTCAGACCCTCCGCCCACACCGGTTCGTACGGCTCTTCGATGGGCCGTTCGGGCAGGACACACCCTCTTGACACTCCGAACGGCACCCCCCGGGGTGAGGGCGGGATAAGCGACCGACATAATGTCGGTCGTGGCGACAGCAACGACAGTAGATACCGGGCACGCGCACCCGTCGGTCAATCGACCGAACCTCACCAGCGTCGGAACCATCATCTGGTTGAGTTCCGAGCTGATGTTCTTCGCGGCCCTCTTCGCGATGTACTTCACCCTGCGATCGGTGACCGGTCCCGAGTTCTGGGCGGAAAAGGCCTCGGCCTTGAACTTCCCGTTCTCGCTGACCAATACCTCGATCCTGGTCCTCTCCTCCCTCACCTGCCAGCTCGGCGTCTTCGCCGCGGAGCGGGGCGATGTGAAGAAGCTCAGGACCTGGTTCATCATCACGTTCGTGATGGGTGCGATCTTCATTGGCGGCCAGGTGTACGAGTACACCGAGCTGGTCAAGCACGAGGGCCTCTCGCTCTCGTCGGACCCGTACGGCTCGGTGTTCTACCTGACGACCGGCTTCCACGGACTGCACGTGACAGGCGGCCTCATCGCCTTCCTGCTGGTCCTCGGCCGGACATACGCGGCCAAGCGATTCACCCACGAGCAGGCCACCGCCGCCATCGTCGTGTCGTACTACTGGCACTTCGTGGACGTCGTCTGGATCGGCCTGTTCGCCACGATCTACATGATCAAGTAACCAGGGGCCTAGGCCCGCACACACTTCCCGCATCGACGCAGAAGATCCTGACACCGGGGTAATCCGTGAAAAAGCTCTCCGCACGACGACGCCATCCGCTGGCGGCGGTCGTCGTCCTACTCTTCGCGCTGGCGGCCACTGGGGGGCTGTACGCCGCGTTTGCGCCTGCGGGCAAGGCGCAGGCCGACGAGACCGCCCAGTCCCTCGCCATCGAAGAGGGCAAGAAGCTCTACGCCGTCGGCTGCGCAAGCTGCCACGGAACCGGCGGTCAGGGCACCACTGACGGCCCGTCCCTCGTGGGCGTGGGCTCCGCCGCAGTGGACTTCCAGGTCGGCACCGGCCGTATGCCGGCGCAGCAGCCCGGCGCCCAGGTGCCGAAGAAGAAGGTCATCTACACGCAGGCGCAGATCGACCAGCTCGCCGCGTACGTGGCCTCTCTCGGCGCCGGCCCGATCACGCCGACCGAAAGCCAGACCGACCCGAGCAACGCCGACGTCGGCAAGGGTGGCGAACTGTTCCGCACCAACTGTGCGCAGTGCCACAACTTCACCGGCGAGGGCGGCGCCCTGACGCACGGCAAGTTCGCCCCCTCCCTTGAGGGCGTCTCGCCGAAGCACATCTACGAGGCCATGCAGACCGGCCCGCAGAACATGCCCTCCTTCCCGGACAGCACCATGCCGGAGAAGGAAAAGAAGGACATCATCGCGTACGTCAAGGCCGTGAACGGCGAAGAGACCCCGAGCCCCGGCGGCTTCGGACTGGGCGGCCTCGGGCCGGTCAGTGAGGGTCTGTTCGCCTGGATCTTCGGTCTGGGTGCGCTCATCGCAGTTGCCGTCTGGGTCGCGGCCCACACCGCTAAGGCCAAGAAGTCATGAGTAGCCAAGAGAATCCAGAAGAGGCCCTGCCTGCTGAGCAGGGCAACGCGCACGGCGAAGTAGCGCCCAAGGACGATCCGTTCGCGGACCCGGGCCTGCCGCCGCACAAGCCGCGCATCCAGGACCTCGACGAGCGGGCCGCCAAGCGGTCCGAGCGCGTCGTCGCCTTCCTGTTCACGCTGTCGATGCTCGCGACGATCGGCTTCATCGCCTCGTTCGTCGCGTTCCCCATCGACAAGATCGTGTACGTGTGGCCGCTGGGCCACGTGAGCGCGCTCAACCTCTCGCTGGGTCTGACGCTCGGCATCGCCCTCTTCTGCATCGGCGCGGGCGCGGTCCACTGGGCCCGCACCCTGATGTCCGACGTGGAGGTCGCCGACGAGCGTCACGCGATCGCGGCCACGCCCGAGGTCAAGGCCAAGGTCATGGCCGACTTCAAGGCGGGCGCCGAGGAGTCGGTGATCGGCCGTCGCAAGCTGATCCGCACCACGATGTTCGGTGCGCTGGCCCTGGTGCCGCTGTCCGGCGTCGTGCTGCTGCGCGACCTCGGTCCGCTGCCGGAGAAGAAGCTCCGCGAGACGTCCTGGGACAAGGGCAAGCGTCTGATCAACCAGAACACGATGGAGCCCCTGCGGGCCGAGGACGTCGTGGTGGGCTCGCTCACCTTCGCCATCCCGGAAGGCCTGAAGGAGGACGACCACGAGTTCAACTCGAAGATCGCCAAGGACGCCTTGATGATCGTCCGCATCCAGCCGGACGAGATCAAGAACAAGCAGCAGCGCGAGTGGGCGGCCGAGGGCATCGTCGCGTACTCGAAGATCTGCACCCACGTGGGCTGCCCGATCAGCCTGTACGAGCAGCAGACGCACCACGTGCTCTGCCCGTGCCACCAGTCCACCTTCGACCTGTCCGACGGCGCCCGCGTCATCTTCGGCCCGGCCGGTCACCCGCTGCCGCAGCTGCACATCAAGGTGAACGACCAGGGTTACCTCGAAGCCATGGGCGACTTCGCCGAGCCCGTCGGTCCTGCCTTCTGGGAGCGCGGATGAGTACTGCGACGACTACCGAATCCAAGCCGCAGCAGAAGGCGCCCGCCGGTGAGCGGGTCGCGGACTGGGCGGACGGCCGGCTGGGGATCTACTCCCTCGCCAAGGCCAACATGCGCAAGATCTTCCCGGACCACTGGTCCTTCATGCTCGGCGAGATCTGCATGTACAGCTTCATCATCATCATCCTCACGGGTGTGTATCTGACGCTGTTCTTCCACCCGTCCATGAACGAGGTCGTGTACCACGGGTCGTACGCCCCGATGCACGGCATCCGCATGACGGAGGCCTACGCGTCGACGCTGGACATCAGCTTCGACGTCCGTGGCGGTCTGCTGATCCGGCAGATCCACCACTGGGGCGCGCTGATCTTCCTCGCGGCGATGTTCGTGCACATGATGCGCGTCTTCTTCACGGGTGCCTTCCGCAAGCCGCGCGAGGTCAACTGGCTGTTCGGCTTCCTGCTGTTCGTCCTCGGCATGTTCACCGGTTTCACCGGTTACTCGCTGCCGGACGACCTGCTGTCGGGCACCGGTGTCCGCTTCACGCAGGGCGCGATCCTGTCCGTGCCGGTCGTCGGCACGTACATCTCGATGTTCCTGTTCGGCGGGGAGTTCCCCGGCCACGACATGGTCGCCAGGTTCTACTCGGTGCACATCCTGCTGCTGCCGGGCATCATGCTCGGCCTGATGGTGGCGCACCTGATCCTGGTCTTCTACCACAAGCACACCCAGTTCGCGGGCCCCGGCCGCACGAACAACAACGTGGTGGGCATGCCGCTGCTGCCGGTCTACATGGCCAAGGCCGGAGGCTTCTTCTTCCTGGTCTTCGGCATCATCGCGATCATCGCGGCGGCGTTCACGATCAACCCGGTCTGGGCGCTCGGCCCCTACCGTCCCGATCAGGTGTCCACGGGCGCCCAGCCGGACTGGTACATGGGCTTCGCCGAAGGCCTGGTGCGTGTCATGCCGGGCTGGGAGATCAACCTCTGGGGCCACACGCTGGTCCTGGGCGTGTTCATCCCGCTGACCCTCTTCGGTCTGATCCTCGCCGTCATCGCGGTGTGGCCGTTCCTGGAGTCCTGGGTCACCGGCGACAAGCGCGAGCACCACATCGCACAGCGCCCGCGCAACAGCCCGACGCGCACCGCGTTCGGCGTCGCCTGGATCACGCTGTACTTCATCGGCCTCGTCGGCGGTGGAAACGACCTGTGGGCCACGCACTTCCACCTGTCGCTCAACTCGATCTCGTGGTTCGTGCGCATCGGCTTCTTCGTCGGTCCGGTCCTGGCGTTCATCATCACCAAGCGGATCTGCCTGGGCCTCCAGCGCAGGGACGCCGAGAAGGTGCTGCACGGACGCGAGTCCGGCATCATCAAGCGCCTGCCGCACGGTGAGTTCGTCGAGGTCCACGAGCCCCTGTCCGCGGACAAGCTGCACACGCTCACGGCGCACGAGCAGTACGCGCCGGCCGAGATCGGTCCCGCCGAGGACGAGAACGGTGTCACGCGCAAGGTCGGCCCCGCCGAGAAGCTGCGCGTCAAGCTGAGCAAGGGCATGTACGGCGAGGGCAACCAGATCGCCAAGCCCACCGCCGAGGAGTACAAGGAGATCACCAGCGGCCACGGCCACCACTGATCCCCGGCCGGTCCAGTGAAGTGAACTGAACCGGCGACTGTTCGCCACAGCCAAGAGCCCCGTCCGGACCCCGGACGGGGCTCTTCGCGCGTACCGGGGCTGGATAGGGTGGCCCCATCCCTTATCGGCATGCCCTTCGCCGGGCGCGTGGACCCTGGAGCGGACCATGAACGTTGTGACCCCAGTCGGCGGCGACAGCGTGGCGGCCCGCGGCTGGCCGGGCATCCTCACCGCCCTGATGCGCGGCCAGGACCTCGGCGCGGACGACACCGCGTGGGCGATGGACCGCATCATGTCCGGCGAGGCCACCGACGCGCAGATCGCGGGCTTCTCGGTCGCCCTGCGCGCCAAGGGCGAGACGGTGCAGGAAGTCACCGGTCTGGTACGGGCGATGTACGAGCACGCCAACACCATCGAGGTGCCCGGCCCCAGCGTCGACATCGTCGGCACCGGCGGCGACATGGCCAAGACGGTCAACATCTCCACCATGTCCGCGATCGTCATCGCCGGCACCGGCGCCAAGGTCGTCAAGCACGGCAACCGGGCCTCGTCCTCGGCGAGCGGCTCCTCCGACGTCCTGGAGAAGCTGGGCGTCAACCTGGACCTGACGCCCCGCCGGGTGGCCGAGGTGGCGGGCGAGGCGGGCATCACCTTCTGCTTCGCCGTGAAGTTCCACCCGGCGCTGCGGTACGCCGCCAAGGCCCGCAAGGAGCTCGGCACGCAGACCACCTTCAACATCCTGGGCCCGCTCACCAACCCGGCCCAGGTGCGCGCCCAGGCGGTCGGCGTGGCCGACGCGAGGATGGCCCCCATCGTCGCGGGCGTCCTCGCCGAACGCGGCAACTCCGCCCTCGTCTTCCGCGGCGACGACGGCCTCGACGAACTGACCACCACCGCGACCTCCCGGGTCTGGGTGGTACGGGACGGGGGCGTCCGGGAGGAGGCCTTCGACCCGCGCGAGGTCGGCCTCGAACTCGTCCCGGTGGAGGCCCTGCGCGGCGCGGACGCCTCGTACAACGCGGAGGTGGCCCGCAGGCTGTTCGCGGGCGAGAAGGGGCCCGTACGGGACGCCGTGCTGCTCAACACGGCGGCCGCGCTGGTGGCCCTGAACCCGGGCGGCGGATCGCTGAACGAGGAGATCGCGGCCGGTCTGGAGCAGGCGCGCGCGTCCCTGGACTCCGGGGGCGCGCAGGCGGCCCTGGACCGCTGGGTGCGGGCCAGCAACGCCTGAAACACCCTGCTGGTGTGACGCAGAGCGCAGTCCGGACGTCTCAGAAACCGGACTGCGCTCTTGCATGTGATCGTGTGTGTGGCAGGATGCTGACCAGGTCATGAGTGACAGCGACTACGGCCCCGGCCCGCTGTCCGGCAACCCTCCGTCCGTGGCGGGGTGCCCCGGGTGAAGACCAGGTCGTAGGCAGCGAGGTCTACGGCAAGCGCGGACCCCTGCGCACTCATCTTGAGTGGCGCGCCCCTGGGGTCCTGGTCCTCAAGGGAGCAGTCTCGTGAGCAAGCGAATGCGATAGGGCCGCTCGGCCCCGTTTCACCTTCACCTCCGCAACCGGACACGTGTATCCGGAGCGTCGAGGCAACTCCCGTACGAGACAAGGTAGTTGAGCCTTCGTCGGATTCCGTGCGGGCATCACTGAAGCCATTCCGCCTTGTCCTGCCAGGAGTTTCGCCATGTCTGCATCGTCCGTCGCCACCGTCGCCGCCACCTCTGCCGCCGCCCCCTCCGTCGACGCCTGCGCCGCCGAGTGCGCCGACCCCTGCTGTGCGCCGCTGCCCGTCCTCGGCCGGGACGTGGCCGTGCCGCTGGTCACCGGGGGCGAAGTGACGTACGCGGCCCTCGACTACGCGGCCAGTGCGCCGGCCCTGCAGCGGGTGTGGGACGACGTCGCCGCGTACGCCCCGTACTACGGCAGCGTGCACCGGGGGGCTGGGTACCTCTCGCAGCTCTCCACCGACCTGTTCGAGAACAGCCGGGTGACCGTCCACGAGTTCCTCGACTGCCGCGACAGTGACCAGGTCGTCTTCACCCGCTCCACCACCGACTCGCTGAACCTCCTGGCGGCCGTCCTGCCCGCCGACTGCCAGGTGTTCGTCTTCGAGACCGAGCACCACGCCTCGCTGCTGCCCTGGCAGGACGCGAACGTCACCTACCTGAACGCCCCGCGCACTCCGGCCCAGGCCGTCGAGACGCTGGAGCGGGCGCTGGCCGACCGCGACCCGTACGGCCCCGCGCTGGTCTGCGTGACCGGTGCCTCCAACGTCACCGGGGAGATCTGGCCGGTGGCCGAGCTGGCCGCCGCAGCGCACGCCCACGGCGCGCGGATCGTGCTGGACGCCGCCCAGCTCGCGCCCCACCACCCGGTGTCCGTCAAGGAGTTGGACGTCGACTGGGTCGCCTTCTCCGGCCACAAGCTGTACGCGCCCTTCGGCTCCGGCGTGCTCGCCGGGCGCGCCGACTGGCTCCAGGCGGCCGAGCCGTACCTCGCGGGCGGCGGCGCGTCCAAGAAGGTCGCGCGGCGCGCCGACGGCGGCGTGGACGTCGAGTGGCACACCACGGCCGCCCGCCACGAGGCCGGTTCGCCCAACGTCATCGGCGTGTACTCGATCGCCTCCGCCTGCAAGGCGCTCACCGAGGCGGGCTTCGACAACCTGGTCCAGCGCGAGCAGGCGCTGGTGCGCACGGTCCGCGCGGGCCTCGCCGAGGTCCCGGCCGTGAAGGTGCTCTCGCTGTTCGGCGACGACGCCCCGCGCGTCGGCGTCATCTCCTTCGTCGTGGAGGGCTGGAACAGCTCGCACTTCGCCGCCGCGCTCTCCGCCGAGTACGGCATCGGGGTGCGCGACGGCCTGTTCTGCGCCCACCCGCTGGTGCGCACGCTGCTCGGCAGCGACCCCCAGGACCCGGGCGAGTGCGGCGCCCCCGAGGCCGAGCCGGGCGAGCGCTCCCTCAACGCCATCCGGGTGAGCTTCGGCGCGGGCACGCCGGACGAGCACGTGGAGCGGTTCGTGCGCGCGGTCAAGGAACTCGTCGCCAACGGCGCGCAGTGGAACTACCGCACCGAGGGCGGGCGTTGCGTCCCGGCCGTCTGAGGCTTCCGTACGGTACGGCTGTGGCCCGCCCCCTCGTGCAGGGGGCGGGCCACAGCCGTACCGTGCAGGTGTCAGCCGTCCAGCCCGATGGCGAACGCCGCCTCCAGGTCGTGCTGCGAGTAGGTGCGGAACGCGACGTGCGTGTCCGTGCCCTCGACGCCGGGGATCTTGCTGATGGAGCCGGGGATGATGTCCGCCAGGTCGTCGTGCCGCCCGACGCGCACCATGGCGATCAGGTCGTACGTACCGGTGACGGAGAAGACCTCGCTGACGCTGTCCAGCGCGGCGATGGACTCGGCGATCTCGGGGATGCGGTCCACGCTGGTCTTGATGAGCACGATCGCGGTGATCACGGCTGGCTTTCTCCCTCGGTGGCCGGTGGTGCTGCTGCGCTCGCAACTGTAGTCGTACGGCGATAACGCGCCCACGCGTAGAGGAAGCCCCCGGCGAAGCCCACCACGTGCGCGAGATACGCCACCCCGGCCCCCTCGCCCAGCCCCTGGGCGGCCAGCCACTGGAGCACGAACCAGAAGATCAGCACGATCCAGGCGGGGAAGCGCAGCGGCAGGAACAGCAGGAAGGGGAAGAGGCTGGTGACCCGTGCGTGCGGGAAGAGCCGCAGGAACGCCCCCAGCACCGCCGAGATCGCCCCCGACGCGCCGACCAGGGTCTCGTCGGAGCCGGCGTGCGCGAGGGCGTACGCGACGAGGGCGAGGTAGCCGCAGATCACGTAGAAGAGGGCGTACGCCAGGCGGCCCATGCGTTCCTCGGTCATCGCCCCGAAGACGTACAGGAAGAGCATGTTGCCCAGCAGGTGCAGCCAGTTGCCGTGCACGAACAGGGCGGTGAACGGGGTGAGCAGGGCGTGCCCGCCGCCCTTGACCAGCTGGGCGGGGACGACGCCCCAGCGCTCGAAGTAGGCGCTCTGCGCGGCGAGGAGCGCGTCCCCGGTCCCGTACGCGGGGGTGAAGCCGGACGCGGGGCCGAGCAGGAAGACCACGCAGCAGACGCCGATCACGGCGTACGTCACGACCGGCCCCCGGCTGATCTCCCGCCACCGCGCCTGCCGTCGCCCGGCTGTGGCCTTGCTCATGGGGATCACGATGCGAGCATGCCGCAGCGCACGGTGCGGGCCGGGCTGGCACGCCGGGCCCGGGCGTCCGGGCTGTCGCCCGGGTCACCCCGGTCTCAAGGGTCGACCGCCCTCGGCGCGGGGTACCCGTAAGGCCGTAGGGTTGCGCGCAGGGCATCCGCAGTTCGACGGCGCACCGCGGCAACGACGTACGACACACGTATGACGTGTGCGAAGGAAGAGGACGGTACGCATGACGACGACGGTTCCCCTGCCCACTGCCGGAACCCGGTGGCGCTGCACCCTCTGCGGAAACCTCACGCGGTTCGACGTGACCCGCTCGTCCAAGGTGGTCGAGTACGTGCACCTCGACCTGGCCGGGGAGTCGAAGGTCGAGGAACGCGAGGTGGTCAGTGAGACCATCGAGTCCGTGCGTTGCCGCTGGTGCAACGCGGTGGACCAGATCGAATTGGTGGACAGGCCGGACGCCGACCCCCAGAACTCCTAGCGGGTTCTCGTGGGCGGGCCCGGCGGAGCATGCCCGCGAGGGTAGGAAGGCAGTGGGGTGACGGCAATGGTGGAGCCCGCGAGCGGCGCGGACCGGGCCGGTTCGGCCGACGACGTCGCAGAGGTGCTCGACCGCCCGTTGCCCGAGGGGGTACGGCGCCGGGTCGTGACGCTGGTGTCGGATGCGTTCGGCGGCCTGACGGTGGCCGAACTGCCCGCACCCTTGCGGCAGTACGCCCGGTTCACCCCCACCAGACGCGCCAAGTTCGCGGGCAACGCGATGGCGGCGGCACTGGAGAGCGACCCGGTCTTCAGGCAGCGCATCGGCGAACGGCTGCGCGAGACGCAGCCCGAGCTGGCGAGCGCGCTGGAGGCCGGGTCGCCGCCCGCCGCCGCCGACCCGGTGGACGTGGCGGCGGCCGCCTACGTACTGCGCCCGGTGGGCTGGGTGAAGCTGGTGGCCGCCGCGGGCGAGGAGGCCCAGCGCGCCGACGCCGAACGCGCCGACGAGGCCGCCCAGCGCGAACTGGACCAGCTGCGCGCGGAGCTGGCCGAGGCCCGGGAACGCACCAAGGGCGAGACCGAGCGGCTGCGGGCCGAAGTGGACGCGGCCCGCCGGGAGTCCGAGGCCGCCCAGCGCAAGCTGCGCGGCGCCCTCAGCGACGTCAAGCGCGGCGAGGCCGCCCTGCGCAAGACCCAGGGCGAGATCGACGGCATCAGGGCCGAGGCGGCCGCCCAGGTGGCCGCGGCGGAGGCGGAGACCCGGCGGCTGCGGGCCCGGCTCGGCGAGGCGGAGGCGTCCGTCGAGGCGGGACGCCGTGCCGTACGCGAGGGACGCAGCGTCGAGGACATGCGGCTGCGGCTGCTCCTGGACACCGTCCTGGAGGCGGCGCAGGGGCTGCGCAGGGAGCTGGCGCTGCCGCCGTCCACCGGGCGGCCCGCGGACACCGTGGACGCGGTCGAGCCGGGGCGGATGTCGCCCAAGGACATCGCGGCGCGGGCCCTGTCCGACACCGACCCGGCGGTCCTGGACCAGTTGCTGGCGCTGCCGCAGGCGCATCTGGTGGTGGACGGCTACAACGTCACCAAGACCGGCTATCCGACGATGCCGCTGGAGAAGCAGCGGCTGCGGCTGCTGGGCGGTCTGTCCATGCTGGCGGCGGCCTCGGGCGCCGAGGTGACGTGTGTCTTCGACGGTGCGGAGCTGGCGGCTCCGGTGCTGCTCGCGCCGCCGCGCGGGGTGCGGGTGCTGTTCAGCAAGGCGGGCGTGACGGCCGACGAGCTGATCCGGCAGCTGGTGCGGGCCGAGCCCGACGGGCGCCCGGTGGTGGTGGTCTCCACCGACCGCGAGGTGGCCGACGGTGTCGCCAAGTCCGGTGCGCGGCCCGTCGCTTCCGCGATGCTCCTCAAGAGGCTCTCGCGGGCCTGAGCCCGGTGTCGGTGCTTTCGACGCACTTGCGGGCGATGCGGCAGGGGATGCCCAACTTGTCTCCCTGATGACCGTATTGAATGCTGTTGGGGCTGGCGTTCCGTCAACTGCCCATGACGCAGCGTGTGACGCAAGGAATTTATGCGCCCTGAGGGCGAGATTTTTCCTATGAGGATTTGAACTGATCACAAGAAGGTCACTAAGGTCTGGGCTCGAACCTTCGCGCGGTTGATCACTCATCCGGAGTATCAGCGAGGGGCCCGCCAACCGCGCCGGTCGGCGGCTGAGGAAGAAGGAGCTCGCCTTCGTGGCGTCCCACCGTCGTCCCAAGCAGCCGAGCCGCACCCGTGTGACCGTGCTCTCCCTTGCCGCCACCGCAGCCGTGGCGCTCACCTCGCAGTCGGCCAACGCCGCGCCCAAGCCTGACAAGAAGGAAGTCAAGGCGAAGGTGGACAACCTGCACGAGGAGGCGGAGGCCGCGACCGAGCGGTTCAACGCCGCCAAGGAGAAGCAGGGCACCCTGGAGAAGCAGGTCAAGAACCTCCAGGAGAAGGTGGCCCGCGGTCAGGCAGAGCTCAACGACCTGCGCAAGGGCCTCGGTTCGATGGCCACCGCGCAGTACCGCGCGGGCGGTGTGGACCCCTCGCTCCAGCTCTTCCTGTCCTCCGAGCCGGACCAGTTCCTGGACCGCGCCGCCGCGATGAACCAGCTGAGCACCAAGCAGGCCGAGTCGCTTCGCAAGATCCAGAGCAAGCAGCGCACCCTCGCCCAGGAGCGCGAGGAGGCCTCGGGCAAGCTCGCCGACCTCGCCTCGGTCCGCAAGGAGCTCGGCGAGAAGCGCCAGACCATCCAGGGCAAGCTGGCCGACGCGCAGAAGCTGCTCAACACGCTCACCCAGGCCGAGCGCGACGCCATGTCGGAGCAGGAGGACCGGGCCAGCCGGGACGCCAACGGCCGCTCGCAGCTCGGCGATGTCTCGTCGGGTTCCGGCATCGGCGCCGCCGCCATGCAGGCCGCCAGCACGAAGATGGGCTCGCCCTACAGCTGGGGCTCCAAGGGCCCCAACTCCTTCGACTGCTCCGGTCTCGTCTACTGGGCGTTCAAGCAGGTCGGCCGCACGGTCGGCAGCAGCACCTACACCCAGGTCAACGACGGCCCGAAGATCTACAACAAGAGCGACCTGCGCCCCGGCGACCTGGTCTTCTTCAGCGGCCTCGCCCACGTGGGCTTCTACGCCGGCAACGGCATGTCGCTGCACGCCCCCAAGCCCGGCGCCAACGTGCGCGTCGAGGACATGCGGTACCTCGGTTCGTTCATGTACGGAGTGCGCGTCGGCGGCTGAGGGCCCCACGGACCCACGACACGCCCGCCCTACCCAGGAGCCCACGCCGAACACACCGCCCGTTCGGGCGAATTGCGGCTCCCCGTGCTGACCGCCCGCCCCGCCGATGACCTGGTCATCGGCGGGGCGTCGTGCTGTACGGGCACTTTCGGGGCCCCGCGCGGTCGTTGGTCGCCCTGTGAGCGTCCCGCTACTGTCTGCTCGCGCAGCTCCCGTCGAGCAGTCCGCCCGCCCCGGGCGGCAGGGTGCTGCCTCCCAGCAGTGGAAGGAGTGCGGCTTCCTGTGGCGTCACACCGTCGTCCCTCGCAGTCCGGGCTCACACAGAGCACCCGGGTCACCGTCCTGTCCGCCGCCGCGGCCACCGCGGCAGCGGCCCTCGGGGCCACCCCCGCCAGCGCCGACCCGGCGGGCACGCCGACGGCCACCCAGGCCACCGTCGACCGGCTCTTCGAACAGGCCGAGAAGGCGACCGAGCAGTACAACAAGGCCAACGAACGCGCCACCACGCTGCGCAAGGAAGTGGCGCAGGCCCGCGAGCGCACCGCCCGCGGCCAGGAGCGCATCAACCGCATGCGCGGCGTCCTCGGCCAGCTCGCCGGGGCCCAGTACCGGTCGGGCGGGGTCGACCCCACGGTCTCGCTGCTGCTCTCGGAGAACCCGGACGGCTACCTCGACAAGGCCGCCGCCCTCGACCGGATCAGCGCCCTGAACACGGGCAAGCTGCACGAACTCACCGAGGCGCAGCGCAAGCTGGGCCAGGAGCGCGCCGAGGCCTCCCGCAAGCTGGGCGAGCTGGAGCGCAGCCGCAGCGTCGTCACGCGCCACAAGCGCTCCGTCGAGCACAAGCTGGCCGAGGCCCGCCGGATGCTCAACGCGCTGCCCGCCCCCGAGCGCGCGGAGTTCGACCGGGCGAACCGCAGCGGGCGTGCCCAGATGCCGGAGATGTCCGGTGCGATGCCCGCCTCCTCCCGGGCCGCCGCCGCCGTGCTCGCCGCCCGGGGCGCCGTCGGCAAGCCGTACGTCTGGGGGGCCAACGGGCCCTCCGGGTTCGACTGCTCGGGCCTGATGCAGTGGAGCTACGGGCAGGCGGGCGTCTCCCTGCCGCGCACCTCGCAGGCGCAGCGGTACGCGGGCCGGCAGGTCTCCCTCGACCAGGCGCAGCCCGGTGACCTCGTCGCCTACCGCGACGACGCCAGCCACATCGGGATGTACATGGGCAACGGCCAGGTCGTGCACGCCCCCTACCCCGGGGCGCCGGTGCGCTACGACCCGGTCGGCATGATGCCGATCTCCTCGGTGACCCGGGTCTGACGGGGCCGATGGGGCGGATGGGGCCGGCAGGGCTGATGGGTCCGGACGGGTCCGACGGGTCTGAGGGTTCTGCTCCTGTGTGCCGATCTTCTCTGCGTACGATTCCCTGATGGCGGCGCACGAGGGCGGCACACGGTACGGACGGCGGGCGGTGCTCGCCCTGGGCGGGCTGCTGGCGGCGTCCTGCGCCCTGCCGTCCGCCCCCGCCGACACCGCCGCCCGCGACGTGCGGCGGCTGCTGGACCGGCGGGCCGCCGCCCTGCTGACCCGGGACCGGGCCGCCTTCCTCGGTGTCCTCGCACCGGGGGCGCAGGGGCTGCGGTCCACGCAGGGCGAGGAGTTCGACCACCTGGCCGGGGTGCCGCTGAAGGACTGGGCGTACCGGCTCACCGGAATCGACCGCACCGGCGGCACGACCGTCACCGCGCGGGTCGAGCTGCGGCACCGTATCGACCGCTACGACGCGGTGCCCGCCGTCTCCGCCCGCCGCGTCGACCTCGTGCGCGAGGACGGACAGTGGTACGTCACGGGGGACCGGCCCGGGCGCAGCGGTGCGCAGGAACTCTGGCAGCAGGGCCCGGTGACCGTCGCCCGGGGGCGGCGTTCCGTGGTCCTCGGCACCGGGCACAGTGCCGAGCGCCTGCGCCGGATCGCCGAGGCCGCCGACAGTGCCGCGGACGCCGTCGCCCGGACCTGGACGCGCGAAAGCACCCTCAAGACGGTGCTCCTGGTGCCGTCCTCGCTGACCGCGATGGGCGCACTGCTGGGCGAACCCGCCGCCGGGTACCGGGGGATCGCCGCCGTCACCACCGGGGCCGGCGACCGGGGGCGGCGGACCTCGGCCGACCGGGTGATCGTCAACCCCGAGGCGTACGACGTACTGGGAGCTGTCGGCAGACAGGTCGTCCTCACCCACGAGACGACCCACGTGGCCACCCGTACGGACACCACGGCCGCCACCCCGATGTGGCTGTCGGAGGGCTTCGCGGACTGGGTGGCCTACCGCGACAGCGACCGCACCCCGGCCCAGATCGCCCCCGAACTCCAGCGCACCGTACGGCGCGAGGGCCCTCCTGCCGCGCTCCCGGCCGACGAGGACTTCCGCTTCGCGGGGGACGCGGACCGGCTGGCGGGGGCGTACGAGGGCGGCTGGCTGGCCTGCCGGATGATCGTGGAGCGCAAGGACGTTGCGACGCTGCTGGAGTTCTACCGCACCGTCGGCGGGCATCCGCAGCGGGACGGGGCGGTGGAGGCGGCGCTCCAACGCCATCTGGGCACCACGCCCGAGGAGTTCACCGCACGGTGGCGCACCTATGTGCGGGACGCACTGGGCTGAGCCCCGACGCCGGTCACTTGCGGGACGCGCTCTCCCGGCGCTGGTGCGACGCGGAACCCGACACTGTCGCGGCGGGCACATGCCGCTGTGCAGGCAGCGGGTGCGGTGCGTGCGCGGCCTCGGTGACGGTGTGCCGCCACAGGGTACGGCAGGCCAGCACCGCGGCGGCGACCAGCAGTCCATTGCGTACGAACAGAAGCGGCACCCCCAGGGCGTCGCTGGCCACCACGTGCGAGAACCAGATGGGGAACTCCAGGCAGGTGACGAGGGTCGCCGCCAGCACCAGGCGGGCGGGACGGTCCATCCGGCTGCCCCG
This sequence comes from Streptomyces sp. NPDC087440, assembly GCF_044744005.1. NCBI lineage: Bacteria > Bacillati > Actinomycetota > Actinomycetes > Kitasatosporales > Streptomycetaceae > Streptomyces > Streptomyces sp. NPDC087440. The sequence continues at coordinate 122,481 of NZ_JBIUXN010000018.1, forward strand.
GAACACCAGGCAGGCGGCGGCGAGTCCGACCAGCCACAGCATGTACTGCGGGCTGATCACCCGGCTGGTGGTGGTGAACAGCAGCACCGCCACGAACGCCGCGTCGCACGCCGTCGACGCGGTGAACAGCCGTGCCTTCAGCCGCCACACCAACAGCCACCCGAACGCGAGCACCGTGAGCACCATCGCGACGGTGCTCACGGTCGGCACGTACGGGCCGAGGAACTCCACCGAGCCGTAGTTCAGCAGCACTTCGCCCTCCCAGCCGAAGTGCCGGGCCACGTGGAAGACCAGCGCGCCCAGCGACTCCACCTCGGTGCCCCGGTCCCGCTGGAACGTCAGGAACGCCAGCGCCCCCGGCATCGACACCGCGAACAGCAGCACCAGCCCGAGCGCGGTCAGCACGAACGCCGACCACGAGGTGCGCGTCGTGCGCCCGCGTGCGGTCCCCGCGAGCAGCAGGGCGGGCCAGACCTTCAACATCGCCCCCACGGCCGCCAGCGCCCCCATCAGGCGCGGCCTGCGGGCCCCCGCGAGCAGCGCCGCCACCGCGACACCGGTGACCATGACGTCGTACCGGGCGTACGAGGTGGGGCCGAGCAGCGCCAGTCCCGCGATCCACACCCACGCGCCCGCCATCCGCTTGCCGGGGCGGCGGCCCGCGTACAGCAGCAGCCCCGTCACCACGGCGTCCGCCAGGAACGCCAGCACGAAGAAGGCCGAGGCGTAGCCCAGGAACGGCAGCAGGGCGGGGGAGAGCACCGCGAGGGCGGCGGCGGGCGGGTACTGCCAGGTGATGTCGTCGAGCGGGAAGGTGCCGTCCTTGAGGACCTCGTACCAGCCCTGGTAGATGACCGAGATGTCGCTCGTGACGTCGGGGCCGGGGAACGTCAGCACTTTGAACACGCACAGCAGCAGCAGGGTGCGGGTGACGGCCCACACCGCCAGGGGGGCGACGGGCAGGGCGGAAGGAGTCCGATGTCCGGTACCGCTCGCTGTCATGACCATCCTTGTCCGGTGGCGGGCGTCTACAGGGTCATGATGCAGGGCGCACACGTCCCTGGGCGATGACGCGGAGCCGCCCGGTACTGGCCGATCGGCGGCCACGGGTGTCCCGGTACTGCCCGAGCGGCGGCCGGAGGTGTCCCGGTACTGTCGGCCACGATGGACAAGACCTTGATCGTGACCAACGACTTCCCGCCCCGCCCCGGCGGCATCCAGGCGTTCCTGCACAACATGGCGCTGCGCCTGGACCCCGAGCAGGTCGTCGTCTACGCCTCCACCTGGAAGCGCGGACGCGAGGGCGCCGAGGCCACCGCCGCCTTCGACGCCGAGCAGCCCTACCCGGTGGTGCGCGACCGCACCACCATGCTGCTGCCGACGCCCCGCGTCACCCGCCGCGCCACCGAGCTGCTGCGCGAGCACGGCTGCACCTCCGTGTGGTTCGGCGCGGCGGCCCCGCTCGGGCTGATGGCACCGGCGCTGCGCAGGGCGGGCGCCCGGCGGCTCGTCGCCACCACGCACGGGCACGAGGCGGGCTGGGCGCAGCTCCCGGCCGCCCGGCAGCTGCTGCGGCGGATCGGCGAAGGCACCGACACGATCACCTACTTGGGCGAGTACACGCGCTCGCGGATCGCCGCCGCGCTCACTCCGGAGGCTGCCGCGCGGATGGTGCAGTTGCCGCCGGGCGTGGACGAGAAGACCTTCCACCCGGACTCGGGCGGCGACGCGGTGCGCGCACGGCTCGGGCTCACCGAACGCCCGGTGGTGGTGTGCGTGTCGCGGCTGGTGCCGCGCAAGGGGCAGGACACCCTCGTCGAGGCCATGCCGCAGGTGCTGCGCGCGGTACCGGACGCCGTACTGCTGGTCGTCGGCGGGGGACCGTACGAGAAGGACCTGCACGCCCTGGCGCAGAAGACCGGCGTCGCGGACTCCGTGCGGTTCACCGGTGCGGTGCCCTGGGCGGAGCTGCCCGCGCACTACGGCGCCGGTGACGTCTTCGCGATGCCGTGCCGCACGCGCCGGGGCGGCCTCGACGTCGAGGGGCTCGGCATCGTCTACCTGGAGGCCTCCGCGACCGGGCTGCCGGTGGTGGCGGGCGACTCCGGGGGCGCGCCCGACGCCGTACTGAACGGGGAGACCGGGTGGGTGGTGCGCGGCGGCGAGCCCGCCGAGTCGGCCGAGCGCATCGTGACGCTGTTGCAGGACCCGGACCTGCGGCGGCGGATGGGGGAGCGGGGGCGCGAGTGGGTCGAGGAGAAGTGGCGCTGGGACCTGCTCGCGGAGAAGCTCAAGACGCTGCTGTAGTGCGGGCAAGAGTCGTGCGGGCATGAGTCGTGCGGGCATGAGTAAGGGGCGACCTCCCGGAGGCCGCCCCTTACCCAGGTACTGCTCACGCCCCGTAGATCGCCTCGATCTCGTCCGCGAAGTCCTTCGCCACCACGTTCCGCTTCAGCTTCAGCGACGGCGTGATGTGGCCCGCCTCCTCGGTGAACTGGGTCGGCAGGATGCGGAACTTGCGCACCGACTCCGCCTTGGAGACCGCCGCGTTCCCGTCGTCCACCGCACGCTGCACGGTCGCCAGCAGGTCTGGGTCGTTGCGCAGCGAGACCGCCGTGGAGTCGGCGGGCTTGCCGTGCTCGGCGGCCCACCGGCCCAGGAACTCCTCGTCGATGGTGACCAGCGCGCCCACGAACGGGCGGCCGTCGCCGACCACCATGCACTCCGCGACCAGCGCGTGCGCCCGGATGCGGTCCTCGATGACGGCCGGTGCGACGTTCTTGCCGCCCGCCGTCACGATGATCTCCTTCTTGCGGCCGGTGATCGCGAGGTAGCCGTCCTCGTCGAGGGTGCCGATGTCACCGGTGTGGAACCAGCCGTCGGTCAGCGCCTCGGCGGTCGCCGACGGGTTGTTCCAGTACCCCTTGAAGATGTGCTCGCCGTGCAGCAGCACCTCGCCGTCGTCGGCGATGCGCACCACCGAGCCCGGCAGCGGCTGGCCGACCGTGCCGATCTTCTGCCGGTCCCACGGGTTGAACGCCGTCGCGGCGCAGGACTCGGTGAGCCCGTAGCCCTCCAGCACGGTGAAGCCGATGCCGCGGAAGAAGTGGCCCAGACGCTCGCCCAGCGGCGCGCCGCCGGAGATCGCGAACTCGCCCTTGCCGCCGAGCACCGCGCGCAGCTTGCTGAAGACCAGCTTGTCGAAGACCTTGTGCTTCAGCTTGAGACCGAAGGCGGGCCCCTCGGGGGTGCCCAGCGCACGGCTGTAGGCGATCGCCGTGTCGGCGGCCTTGTCGAAGATCTTGCCCTTGCCGTCGGCCTGCGCCTTGGCGCGCGCCGAGTTGTAGACCTTCTCGAAGACGCGCGGCACACCGAGGATCAGCGTCGGCTTGAACGCCGCCAGCTCGTCGGTGAGGTTCTTGATGTCCGGTACGCAGCCCAGCTTGATCGGCGCCATCACCGACGCCACCTCGACCAGCCGCCCGAAGACGTGCGCGGCGGGCAGGAACAGCAGCACCGAGCACTCGCCCGTGCGGAACAGCGGCTTCAGGCGCTCGACCACGTTGCCGCACTCCGCGAAGAAGCTGCGGTGGGTGAGCACACAGCCCTTGGGGCGGCCCGTGGTGCCGGAGGTGTAGACGATGGTGGCCGGGTCGTCGGCGCCCGCGACCGCGCTGCGCTCGTCCACGGTCTCCTCGGAGACGTCCGCGCCGAGCGCGTTCAGCTGCTCGATGGCCCCGGCCTCGATCTGCCAGACCTGCTTGAGGGCGGGCAGCTGCTCCCGTACGGACTCCACGGCGGCCGCGTGGGCCTCGCCCTCCACCAGCACGGCGACGGCGCCCGAGTCGCCCAGGATCCACTGCACCTGCTCGGCGGAGCTGGTCTCGTACACCGGCACGGTGACCGCGCCCGCGCTCCAGATCGCGAAGTCCAGCTGCACCCACTCGTAGCGGGTGCGCGACATCAGGCCGACCCGGTCGCCCGGCTCCACGCCCGCGGCGATCAGGCCCTTGGCGGCGGCGCGCACCTCGGCCAGGAACTGGGTGGCGGTGACATCGGTCCACGTACCGGCGACCTTGCGGCCCATGACCGCGGTGTCGGGGTGCTGAGCGGCATTGCGGCGGATGAGATCCGTCAGATTGCCGTCCGAAGGGACCTCGTACAGGGCCGGAAGGCTGAACTCGCGCAAGACTGCTGCTCCTCATCAGGCACCGGTCGCCACGTCAGCGTGTCGCCGGCTGCGGTCCAAGGTCGGGCAGGTGCTCAGTGGGGGATGAGCACGACTGGACTGCCCGGACGTTACCCACCAGTACTCGGTTCCCGATAGGGGTTCCCGGCCAGATGTACGCTGCGTCACACTGCTGAGCCGGTGCTTCGCGCACAGTAGTCCACCCTTGGGGCGACTCGGAAGTAACCGCAGGTCCGGCCGCCTCTTCATGCGTCCGGGACCGGCCCTACCCGGCGACGCGCCCGGGTTCTAGGCTGATCGCCATGCGAGTTCATGTGGTGAGCGACGTGCACGGCAACGCCGAGGACCTCGCCCGGGCGGGCGACGGAGCGGACGCCCTGGTCTGTCTCGGCGACCTCGTGCTCTTCCTCGACTACGCCGACCACTCGCGCGGCATCTTCCCCGACCTCTTCGGCACCGCGAACGCCGACCGCATCGTGGAGCTGCGCACCGCCCGCCGCTTCGACGAGGCCCGCGACTTCAGCCGCAGCCTGTGGGAGGGCGTCGACCGCAAGGCGGCCACCCTCGCGGCGGTGCGCAAGCAGTACACGGAACTCTTCGCCGCCTTCCCCACGCCCACGTACGCCACGTACGGAAACGTCGACATGCCGACACTCTGGCCCGAGTACGCGGGCCCGGGCACCGTCAGCCCCGGCACCACGGTGCTCGACGGCGAGCGCGTCGAGATCGGCGGCCTGGTCTTCGGCTTCGTCGGCGGCGGGCTCCGTACGCCCATGAACACGCCCTTCGAGATCAGCGACGAGGAGTACGCGGCCAAGGTCGAGGTCCTCGGCGAGGTCGACGTGCTGTGCTCGCACATCCCGCCGGAGGTCCCCGACCTCGTGTACGACACGGTGGCGCGCCGCTTCGAGCGCGGCAGCCGCGCCCTGCTGGACGCCATCCGCAGGACCCGCCCCCGGTACTCCCTCTTCGGCCATGTGCATCAGCCGCTGGCCGCCCGGATGCGCATCGGCGCCACCGAGTGCGTGAACGTCGGGCACTTCGCGTCGACGGGGCGGCCGTGGGTGCTGGAGTGGTGACGTCGGGACCGTCCCCGCAGGCGTGATCCCGGGTCCCGGAGCGGTGGCGTCGGGACCGTCCCCGCAGGCGTGGCCCCGGGCCCTGGAGTGGCGCGCGGCCCGGCCGCGATAGCCTTCACACGGCGCACACCTGCCCGCACGCCGGGCGCGGGCCCGCCGCACGCCGAGTCAGCCAGCCCCAGTCCGGACCGTGAGGAGCCATCGCGATGGCGGAACACACCAGCTCTAGCATCATCATCGAGGCGGCACCGGCCGACGTCATGGGTGTGATCGCGGACTTCGACCGCTACCCCGACTGGACGGGCGAGGTGAAGGAGGCCGAGGTGCTGGCCACCGACGACCGCGGCCGCGCCGAGAAGGTCCGCCTGGTGCTCGACGCCGGCGCCATCAAGGACGATCACACCCTCGCCTACACCTGGACCGGCGACAACGAGGTCAGCTGGACCCTGGTGAAGTCGCAGATGCTGCGCTCCCTCGACGGCTCCTACCACCTCGCGCCCGCCGCGAACGGCGCCACCGAGGTGACCTACCGGCTCACCGTCGACGTCAAGATCCCCATGCTCGGCATGATCAAGCGCAAGGCCGAGAAGGTCATCATCGACCGCGCCCTGGCCGGTCTGAAGAAGCGCGTCGAGTCCGGCCCCACGGGCTGACCGGGCGGAACACGGGGCACCAGGGCGAGCGACACGGGGGCACGAGGGTGAGCACGGCGGGCACGGGCACGGAAGCGGTACGCACGGTCCTGATCACCGGGACCGGTGGTGCGGGCCGCACCACCGTCGCCGCGGCGACCGCCCTCGCCGCCGCCGGCACCGGTGCGCGCGTGCTGCTCCTGGGCACCGACCGGGACGACACCCTGGGCGCGGCCCTGGGACTCGCCACCGGCGCGATACCCGGCGACCCGCGCGCACCGCTGGAGGCCGCACCGGGGCTGTGGGTTGCCCGCGTCGACGCCGCCGACGACTTCCGCCGGGAACTCGTCGCCCTCCAGGAGCGTGCGGGCACCGCCCTGGACCTGCTCGGCGCCACCCCGCTGGACGCCGACGAGCTCACCGAACTGCCCGGCAGCGAACCCTTCGCCCTGCTGCGCGCCCTGCGCACGGCAGCGGCCGACGCAGCCTCGTACGATCTGATCGTCGTCGACATGCCGCCCACGCACAGCGCCCTGGCCGCCCTCGCCCTGCCCGCCCAGCTGCGCCGCTACCTGCGGCGGCTGCTGCCGCCCGAGCGGCAGGCCGCGCGCTCCCTGCGCCCGATGCTGGCACAGCTCGCCGGGGTGCCGATGCCCGCGCAGTGGCTGTACGAGACCGCCGCCCGCTGGGAGGCCGAACTCGCCGCCACCCAGGCCGTACTGGAGAGCCCCGCCCTGGCGGTGCGGCTGGTGGTGGAGCCGGGGCAGGGAGCCGCCGAAGCGCTGCGCACCGCGCGGCTGGGGCTGGCGCTGCACGGACTTGCCCTGGACGCCGTCGTCGCCAACAGGGTGCTGCCCACCGCCTCTGCGGACCCCTGGCTGGCCGCCCTCTCGGCGGAGCAGCAGACACACCTCAAAGAGGTGCACGCCAACGCACACCTGTGTGAGGTGCGGGAGCTGTCCCACCTGGGACACGCGCCGCGAGGGCCGCAGGAACTGGCCCTGCTCGCCCACGCACCGGTCCCGGAGGCCTCCGTCGCCGCGCACACCGTCGAGGACCGGCTCGCCGAGGACGGCGTCCTGGTGTGGCACCTGCCGCTGCCGGGGGCCACGAAGCAGGAGCTGGGGCTCGTGCGCCGGGGGGACGAACTGGTGCTCACCGTCGGCCGGTTCCGGCGACTGCTGTCCCTGCCGTCGGCGCTGCGCCGGTGCACTGTTTCCGGCGCCGCGCTCACCGAAGGGGTGCTGCGGGTGCGCTTCACCCCGGACCCGGGGCTGTGGCCGCAGGGGCGTTGAGCGCCTGCCGGTCCGGACGCTGAGCGTCGCCGGTACGGGCGTTGAGCGTCGGCGTACAGGTGGTGGCGAGGCCCTGAACGGCGTACCGCTGTTCGGGTAACGTCGATGGCGTACGGACCCGTTTCCCGCCCCGCCTCGCAGGAGTGCGCCATGAGCGAAGCCACCGACCGTCCCGACGAGTCCGGCGCGTCCCACGCGTACGACGACGACGCCTGGGCGACGGCCTGCGAGGAGGACCTCGCCGCCGAGAAGGCCCGCCGCCGCGCGCAGTACGGACCGCAGCCCGGCTCCGCCGCCGAGGAGCTGCGCAGGCTGATGGACGCGGTCGCGGACAAGGTCTCCTCGCTCCAGTCGCCGCTGTTCGGGATGGCCGCCCAGAGCGTGGCCAGCCAGTTCGTTCAGCAGGCGAAGGCAGTGGTCGAGCCGGTGGTGGAGCGCAATCCGCAGGTCTTCGACCACCTGGCTGCGGCAGGCAACGAACTTCTGGCCGCCTACCGGTCCGTCGTCGCCGGACACGAGCAGCGTTGGACCCAAAACGCAGCAGACGCTGCGAAGAGCCCGAACCACCCGGGTAATTCGCCCAAGTCTCCGCAATCCGGGCCGGAGGATCCTGATGACCGTTCAAAAGGTGAACACATCGATCTGGACTGAGACCCCTCCTCGGGTACGGTGGCCGAGGGAGCCTGTCTCCGGCTCCGCGCAGGGCTCGACCTAAAACTGAGGGACACATGGGACTCACCATCGGCGTCGACATCGGCGGCACGAAGATCGCGGCCGGAGTGGTCGACGAAGAGGGACAGATCCTCGAAACGTACAAGGTGAAGACACCGCAGACGCCCGAGGAAATGGTCGACGCCATCTCCAAGGCGGTCTCCGAGGTCAGCAAGAACCACCAGATCGAGGCCGTCGGCATCGGCGCCGCGGGATACGTGGACGACAAGCGCGCCACCGTGCTCTTCGCCCCGAACATCAACTGGCGCCACGAACCGCTCAAGGACAAGGTCGAGCAGCGCGTGAGCCTGCCGGTCGTCGTCGAGAACGACGCCAACGCGGCCGCCTGGGGCGAGTACAAGTTCGGCGCGGGCAAGGGCCACGACGACGTCATCTGCATCACGCTGGGCACCGGCCTCGGCGGCGGCATCATCATCGGCAACAAGCTGCGCCGCGGCCGCTTCGGCGTGGCCGCCGAGTTCGGCCACATCCGGGTCGTCCCGGACGGTCTGCTGTGCGGCTGCGGCAGCCAGGGCTGCTGGGAGCAGTACGCCTCCGGGCGCGCGCTCGTCCGCTACGCCCGCCAGCGCGCCAACGCGACCCCCGAGAACGCCGAGATCCTGCTCGGCCTCGGCGACGGCACGGTCGAGGGCGTCGAGGGCAAGCACGTCAGCGCCGCCGCCCGGCAGGGCGACCCGGTCGCGGTCGACTCCTTCCGCGAGCTGGCCCGCTGGGCCGGTGCGGGCCTGGCCGACCTGGCCTCGCTCTTCGACCCCTCGGCGTTCATCGTCGGCGGCGGCGTCTCCGACGAGGGCGAACTCGTCCTGGACCCGATCCGCAAGTCCTTCCGGCGCTGGCTGATCGGCGGCCAGTGGCGGCCGCACGCGCAGGTGCTCGCGGCCCAGCTCGGCAACAAGGCCGGTCTGGTCGGCGCGGCGGACCTGGCGCGCCAGGGCTGAGCCCTTCGCCTCCGACCGTGTGTTCGGTGCCCGCCGCGTCCTCTTCAGGACCCGGCGGGCATCGGTCTATGTTGGCCCGCATGTCTCCCTCGGACCGTTTGGTGACCGCCCCGCTGCCCCCGTCCCGTACGGAACCCGACGGCTCGGCCGTCGTCCGCGTCCTCAGTTACAACATCCGCTCGATGCGCGACGACCGCGAGGCACTGGCCCGCGTGGTCCGCGCCTGCGCACCCGACCTCGTACTGATCCAGGAAGCGCCGCGCTTCTTCCGCTGGCGCAAGAAGGCCGCCTGGCTCGCCGCCCACAGCGACCTGGTGGTGCTGAGCGGCGGCGCCACGGCGGCGGGCCCCCTGCTGCTGTGTTCGCTGCGGGCGACCGTCGAACGCACCGAGGACGTCCTGCTCCCCCGCACCCCGGGGCTGCACCAGCGGGGCTTCGCGACGGCGGTGGTACGGATCGGGGGTGCGCGCCTTGGCGTGCTGAGCTGCCACCTCAGCCTTCAGGGCGAGGAACGTTTCACCCAGGCGGGCCTGCTCCTGGAGCAGCTCGCCGCGATGGGCGTCACCCACGCGGTCGCGGGCGGCGACCTGAACGACCGCCCCGACGGGAAGTCCTTCCGCCTGCTGGCGGACCGGCTCCAGGACGGCTGGGCGGTGGCGCCGTGGGGCGGCGAGTACACCTCGGAACCCGCCACTCCCCACCAGCGCATCGACGCGATCTTCGCGACCCCGGGCGTGCAGGTCCTGGGCTGCGGGGTCCCGCCGCTCCCGGAGGCGGACGTCCGGGCCGCGACGGACCACCTGCCGGTACTGGCGGCCCTCCGCGTCCCGGCGGAGGCCTGAGCCACCGCCGTCCCGGCTCTACGGGTGTCAGACCACCGCGCCCCGCCCCGGGTCCTCGTCCTCCTCGTCGGAGTCCCGGGTCATCCGGCCCACCAGCGTCGCGAACCCGCCGAGGAAGCCACCGATGCCCAGGACCTGGAGCCACCAGGTCATGTCCCACCCCAGCAGCACCGCCAGCAGCATCAGCACCGGCCCGCCGACCACCGCGAGCCAGGCGAACTTCGACGTGACGTCGGCCTCCGGGAGCTCCGGGTCCGGCGGCACGAAGTGCCCCTCGTCGGAGTCGTCGAGGTCGTCGTCCTTGGCCTCGGCCGGGGCGAAGTCCCGCGGCCCGGCCATGCCGACTCCGGGCGCGAAGGTGATCGAGCTGCCCAGCGGCCGTACGTCCGCGGCGTCCGAGGAGGCTCCCCGGTCGCCGTTCACGCCCTCCTCCAGCCGTGCCAGGTCGTCCACCGACTTGAACGGCTTGGCCCCCGGCGGGTCCGGCGGCTCGTCCCCGTACCCGGCCACGATCGCCTCCCAGACGGCGGCCTCGTCCAGAGGAGTGGCCGCGTCGTCCTTGCGGCCCTCGGTGACGGCCTCCGGCTCCCGCTCCTCCTCGCGGTCCGCGCGCTCCGCGTTGTGTTCAGCCACCAGCAGTGCTCCCCTTCTTCCCGACGCTCGGAGCGAGGCGGCCGATGAACGCGTAACTCTCGTCGAAGATCCGCTCCGCGTCATGGTCCAACGTCGCCACGTGGTAGCTCTGTTCCAGCAGGATCTCGGTGACGTCCACGGACGACACCCGGGCAAGGACGCGGGCGGAGTCCGCGGGCGGCACCACGTGGTCCTGCGGACTGTGCAGCAGCAGCAGCGGCTGCGTGACCTGCGGCAGCTCCCCGTCGACCAGGCGGAAGAAGTTCCGCAGGGAGTGCGCGGCGTGCAGCGGCACCTTGGTGTAGCCGACCTCGTGCGAGCCCTCCAGCGCGATGTCGTCGGCCACGCCGTTGGTCGTCGTGACGAAGTGGCGCAGCACCGGCAGGGCGCGCGCGGCCAGGCCGTGCACCTTGTTGCCCGGGTTGACCAGGACGATGCCGCTGATCGCGTCGCCGTGCTTCGCGGCCAGCCGCAGCGTGAGCGCGCCGCCCATGGACAGGCCGCAGACGAAGACCTGGGAGCACCGCTCCAGCAGCGCGTTCAGCTCGCGGTCGACTTCGGCGTACCAGTCCTGCCAGCCGGTGACCTGCATGTCCTCCCAGCGGGTGCCGTGGCCCGGCAGCAGTGGTAGGGACACCGTCAGCCCCCGCTGGGCCAGGTGGTCGGCCCAGGGGCGCAGCGACTGGGGGGAACCGGTGAAGCCGTGGCAGAGGAGGACGCCCACCTCTCCGCCTTCGTGGTGGAACGGCTCGGCTCCAGGGAGGACCGGCACCGGGGTCTCCTGTTCGTGAGGAAGGACGGGACGGCGAATCGGGTACGGGGGTGAAGCGGGTACTGAGGGTGACTTCACCGTACGCGACCGGACTGACACCGACCAGATCCGTCGGCCCTCCGACCGGGCGAGGGGATCAGCCGTACGGGGCACCCGGGGAGCCGTCCGGCTCACCCACGAGAGCGCAGGCCGGACGCGGGTTATGGTCTTTTCGACAGACAAGGGAAGGCACACGTTGATCTACGGCGCAATGAAGTTCTCCATCGGAGGTTCCCTGAAGCTCGCCTTCAGGCCCTGGGTGGAGGGCCTGGAGAACATTCCCGCGGACGGGCCGGCGATCCTCGCGAGCAACCACCTGTCGTTCTCCGACTCCTTCTTCCTGCCCGCCGTGCTGGACCGCAAGGTCACCTTCATCGCCAAGGCGGAGTACTTCACCTCGCCCGGCATGAAGGGCAAGCTCACCGCCGCCTTCTTCAAGGGCGCCGGCCAGCTCCCCGTCGACCGCTCCGGTGCGCGCGGCGCGGGCGACGCGGCGGTCAAGGCGGGCATCGAGGTCATCGAGAACGGCGGCCTGTTCGGCATCTACCCGGAGGGCACCCGCTCCCCGGACGGGCGCCTCTACCGCGGCAAGCCCGGCGGCCTCGCGCGCGTGGCGCTGGCGACCGGTGCCCCGGTGATCCCCGTCGCGATGATCGACACGGAGAAGATCCAGCCGCCCGGCAAGGTCGTCCCGAAGCTGATGCGCCCGGGCATCCGGATCGGCAAGCCGCTCGACTTCAGCCGCTACCACGGCATGGACGGCGACCGCTTCATCCTGCGCTCGGTGACCGACGAGGTCATGTACGAGATCATGAAGCTCTCCGGCCAGGAGTACGTCGACATCTACGCGACCGCCGCCAAACGGCAGATCGCGGACGCCGAGAAGGCCGCCAAGGCGGAGAAGGCGGAGCTGGAGAAGGCGGAGAAGGCCGCTCAGGCGGAGCTGGAGAAGGCGCAGAAGGCCGAGAAGACGGCGAAGGAGGAACGTTCCGCGTAAGCGGGGAACGTTCCGGGGGCCCACGGCGTCGTCCGTGGGAAAGTCTGCGCAGAGTCCGTCCTCGCGGAGCCTGCACTCGCAGCGTCTCCCGCAGAGGTCGTCCGTCCAGGGGTGGGGAAAATGGCCAAGACCCAGCGCTCGCGGGTCGTACGGATGTCGGTCGAGCAGCCGCTGTGGCGCGCGCTCACCGGCTACCGCGTCCTGACGATGCTGTACGCGGTGCTGCTGTACGTGTTCACGCGCGAGGAGTTCGAGCGCCCCTGGGTGGCGATCGCCTACCTCTCGGTGATGGCCGTGTGGACGCTCGCCACGCTCCCCAGGGTGGCGAACGCGGCCAGCTGCACCAAGGGCTTCCTCGGCGCGGACCTCACCGTCGCCCTGGTCGGCATCCTGCTCACCCCGCTGGCCAACGTCGAGGCGCAGCTGATCGACGGGCCCACCCTGCCGACGATATGGACCGCCGGGTCGGTGCTCGCGTACGCCATCAAGGGCGGATGGCGCTGGGCCGCCTTCGCCTCCTCCCTGGTGGCCGCCGCCAACCTCGTGGAGCGCGGCACCCCCAGCCGGGACACCCTGCACAACGTGCTCCTGGTGTGGGTCGCCTCCATCGCCATCGGGTACGTCGTCGAGGTGGCCCGCGCCTCGGAGGCCACCCTCGCCCGCGCCCTGGAGATCGAGGCCGCCACGAGGGAGCGCGAGCGCCTCGCCCGCGACATCCACGACAGCGTCCTCCAGGTGCTCGCCATGGTGCAGCGCCGGGGCACCGCGCTGGGCGGCGAGGCGGCCGAACTGGGCCGCATGGCAGGCGAGCAGGAGGTCGCCCTGCGCACGCTCGTCTCCAGCGGCCTGGTGCCCACCATGCGGGCCTCCGAGGAGGCCTCCCAGGGCGCGGTGGTGCGCGTGGTGGAGGTGGACACCCCCGACGGCGTACGGGACGTACGACGGGCACGAGAGGTACGGGAGGACAGCGGGCTGGTGGACCTGCGCGCGCTGCTCGCCCCGCACTCCGGGGCGAAGGTCTCCTTCGCCGAGCCCGGTGCACCGGTGCTGCTGCCGCCCGCCGCCGCACTGGAACTCGCGGCGGCCGTCAGCGCCGCCCTGGACAATGTGCGCAGGCACGCCGGTGACGGCGCCCAGGCCTGGATCCTGGTCGAGGACGAGCCGGACGAAGTGATCGTGACGGTACGGGACGACGGTCCCGGCATCCCGGAGGGCAGGCTCGCGCAGGCCGAGGGGGAGGGACGTCTCGGCGTCGCCCTGTCGATCCGCGGCCGGCTGCGGGACCTGGGCGGGAGCGCCGAACTGCTCTCCGTACCGGGACAGGGCACGGAAGTAGAACTGAAGGTTCCACGGGGGAAGGCGAAACGATGAACGAACAGTCCACGGAAGCGGCGACAGAAGTGACAGAGGAACAGAGGCGCTCGGTGCGCGTGATGGTGGTCGACGACCACCCCATGTGGCGCGACGCCGTGGCCCGCGACCTGGCCGCCGCCGGGTTCGACGTGGTCGCCACCGCCGGTGACGGCCCGCAGGCCGTGCGCCGCGCACAGGCGGTCTCGCCGCAGGTGCTGGTGCTCGATCTGAACCTGCCGGGCATGCCGGGCGTGCAGGTCTGCCGCGAACTGGTGGGCGCCGACCCGCAGCTGCGCGTCCTGGTGCTCTCCGCGAGCGGCGAGCACGCCGACGTACTGGAGGCGGTGAAGTCCGGTGCGACCGGCTACCTGCTGAAGTCGGCGTCCACGGAGGAGCTCACGGACGCCGTCGCGCGCACCGCCGCCGGTGACCCGGTTTTCACCCCGGGTCTCGCCGGGCTGGTGCTCGGCGAGTACCGCCGCCTGGCCTCCGACCCGGCGCCCGCCGCACCGGACGAGCCGCGCGCCCCGCAGCTCACCGACCGGGAGACCGAGGTGCTGCGACTGGTCGCCAAGGGTCTGTCGTACAAGCAGATCGCGGAGCGTCTGGTCATCTCGCACCGCACCGTGCAGAACCACGTCCAGAACACCCTCGGCAAGCTCCAGCTGCACAACCGGGTGGAACTGGTGCGGTACGCCATAGAGCGCGGCCTCGACGGCGCCTGACGCGCTCCCAGGGCCCGCCGGAGGCACTCTCGACGCCCCCGGCGGGCCGCTCTAGCGTGGTGTGTTCCAGTGCCCGTCAGCGGCGAAGGGACACGTCATGCGAGTCGGACTTCTGACCGGGGGCGGCGACTGTCCCGGGCTCAACGCGGTGATCCGCGCCGCCGTCCGCAAGGGTGTGCGGGACTACGGGTACGAGTTCGTGGGCTTCCGGGACGGCTGGCGCGGGGTGCTCGACGACCAGCGCACCATGACCCTGGACGTCGCCGCCGTGCGCGGCATCCTGCCCCGCGGCGGCACCATCCTCGGCTCCTCCCGCACCAACCCCCTCTCCGAGGGCGAGGAGGGCGTGCGGCTCATCCGGGAGACCCTCGCCCGGCGCGGGGTGGAGGCGCTCATCGTCATCGGCGGCGAGGACACCCTCGGGGTCGCCGCCCGGCTGTCCGGCGAATACGACATCCCCTGCGTCGGCGTGCCCAAGACCATCGACAACGACCTGTCCGCCACCGACTACACCTTCGGCTTCGACACCGCCGTCTCCATCGCCACCGAGGCCATCGACCGGCTGCACACCACCGCCGAGTCCCACATGCGGGTTCTCGTGGTGGAGGTGATGGGACGCCACTCCGGATGGATCGCCCTGCACTCGGGGCTGGCGGGCGGCGCGAACGTCATCCTGGTGCCGGAGCGGCGCTTCGACGTCGAGGAGGTGTGCGGCTGGATCACCTCGCGCTTCCGCTCCTCGTACGCACCTATCGTGGTCGTCGCCGAGGGGGCCATGCCGCGCGACGGCGACATGGTGCTCAAGGACGGCACCCTGGACTCCTTCGGGCACGTGCGGCTCTCCGGGGTGGGGGAGTGGCTCGCCAAGGAGATCGAGAAGCGCACCGGCAAGGAGGCCCGCACGACCGTGCTCGGGCACGTCCAGCGCGGCGGCACCCCCAGTGCCTTCGACCGGTGGCTGGCCACCCGTTTCGGGCTGCACGCCGTGGACGCGGTGCACGACGGGGACTTCGGGACGATGGTGGCGCTCCAGGGCACCGACATCGTGCGGGTGCCGATAGGGGAGGCCACGGCGAAGCTGAAGACGGTGCCGCCGCAGATGTACGCGGAGGCGGAGGTCTTCTTCGGCTGATCGGGGCTCCGGCGGTGGCGGGCGGTTGAGCGGGGCTCCGGCGGTGGCGAGTGGCTGGGCCGGGCTCCGGCGGTGGCGGGCGGCCGGGCCGGGCCGCCGCGGTGGCGAGTGGCTGGGCCTGCCCGGATCGGCGATATTTGCTGCATCCGTGCCAAGCCACTCGTGACTGGGGAATTTCGTGAAGATTCTGGCATTCGGCGTGCAGGCCGACGAGCAGCCGCTGATCGAGAAGGCCTTCACGGACGCCGGTCTGGGGGACGCCCACTGCCTCAAGGTCTTCCTCACCGAGGACACCGCCCCGATCGCCGCCGGGCACGAGATCATCAGCACCAGCGTCAACGCCGACCTCAACGCCAACGTCCTGCGCACCCTCGCCGCGGGCGGCACCCGGATGATCGCCCAGCGCTCCACCGGCTTCAACAACATCGACCTGGACGTCGCCCGCGAACTGGGCCTCACCGTCGCCCGCGTCTCGTACTACTCGCCCTACTCCGTCGCCGAATTCGCCTGGACCCTCGCGATGGCCGTCAACCGCCGCGTGGTGCGCGCCGCCGGGCGCACCCGCGACTTCGACTTCCGCCTCGACGGGCTGCTCGGCCGCGACATGCGCGGCCGCACCGTCGGCGTGCTGGGCACCGGGAAGATCGGCGAGGCATTCACCCGGATCGCCCACGGCTTCGGCATGCACCTGCTCGGCTGGGACGTGGCACCGAACCCGGAGTGCGTGGAGCTGGGCATGGAGTACGTCGACAAGGACGACCTCCTCGCCTCCGCCGACCTGATCAGCCTGCACGTCCCCCTGCTGCCCAGCACCCGCCATCTCATCGACGCCACCGCCCTGCGCGCCATGAAGGACGACGCGATCCTGGTGAACTCCAGCCGGGGCGGCCTCGTCGACACCGACGCCCTGGTGAACGAACTGCGCGCCGGACGCTTCGCCGGGGTGGGCCTGGACGTGTACGAGGCGGAGGCGGGCCTGTTCTTCCTCGACAAGTCCCTGGAGGTCGTCCAGGACGACACCCTGGCCCGCCTGGTCACCTTCCCCAACGTCCTGGTCACCTCGCACCAGGCGTACTACACGGTCGACGCCCTGGAGCAGATCATCGACGCGACCGTGCAGAACGTCGGCGACTTCCTGGCGGGCCGCACCAGCGACAACGTGCTGGTGTCCGCCGCCGTCGACTGAGCGTCCTGTGACGGAGCGCCCTCACACCCCCGTCGGCACGAACGCCTCCAGCAGCCGCGTCACCACGGCCGCCCCGCGCAGACTGAGCACCGACTCCGGATGGAACTGCACGGAGGCGAAACCGGGCCCCCGCAGGGCGTGCAGCTCCCCGCTGCCGTGGTTGCGGGAGGTCTCCACCCCGTGCGCCGCCAGCTCCGTCGCCTCCGCCGCGTCGCACACCGCCGTGAAGCTGTTGTAGAACCCGACCGTCTCCGGCACCCCGAACAGCACCACCCGCTCCTGCGTCCCCTGGTACGGCACCTGCTTGCGCTCGATGCGCAGCCCCAGCTCCGCCGCGATCAGCTCGTGCCCCAGGCACACCCCGAGCACCCCGTGCGGATGCCCGCTCAGCAGGTCCGCCGTCAGCGCCCGCAGGAACCGCATCTTCGGGTCCGCCGCGTCCTGCGGGTTCCCGGGCCCGGGACCGAGCACCACCGGACCCGGGTGCGCCAGCGCCGCCTCCCGCAGCCCCGGTTCGTCGAAGCGCCGCACGGTGACCTCCAGGCCCGACGAGCGCAGCACATGCGCCAGCATCGCCGTGAAGGTGTCCTCCGCGTCCACCACCAGGGCGTGCCCCGTCAGCGTCCGCTCCCGCTCCTGCATCCGCAGCCAGAACGGCGAGAGCCCCGCCCGCCGCCCGTCCAGCGCCGCCCGCACCCGCGCGTCCTCGGCCAGCCGGGGCCGCACCGACTCGTCGCGGGGGCGCCCGGGACGTACCCCCAGGGCCGCCAGCACGCCCGCCGCCTTGGCGTGCGTCTCGGCGACCTCCGACGCCGGGTCCGAGTGCCGTACGAGGGTGGCGCCGACCGGCACCCGCAGGCGGCCGTCCGGGGCGATGTCGGCGGTACGGATGAGGATCGGCGAGTCCAGGGTCTGCGCCCCGGACGCGTCGACGCCCAGCAGGGCCAGCGCCCCCGCGTAGTAGCCGCGCCCGCCCACTTCGTGGCGCTCGATCACCCGGCACGCGTTCTGCACGGGCGACCCCGTCACCGTCGCCGCGAACATCGTCTCCCGCAGCACCTCGCGCACGTCCAGCGAACTGCGCCCGCGCAACTCGTACTCCGTGTGCGCGAGATGGGCCATCTCCTTCAGACGCGGGCCGACGACCACCCCGCCCATGTCGCCGACGGTGCACATCATCTTCAGCTCCTCGTCGACCACCATGGAGAGCTCCTCGGTCTCCTTCGGGTCGGCGAGGAAGTCCAGCAGGTCGTCCGGCGTGGGACCGTCGGCCGGGTAGCGGTAGGTGCCGCTGATGGGGTTCATCACGACCGTCCCGCCGGACATCCGCACATGCACCTCGGGACTCGCGCCCACCAGCACCCTCTCGCCCGTGTGCACGACGTACGTCCAGTACGCGCCCCGCTCCCCGTCCAGCAGCCGCTGGAACAGCGCCAGCGCGTCGGCCCTGGTGAAGCCGGGGATCTCACCGGTGTAGGTGCGCCGGATGACGAAGTTCGCCCCCTCGCCGCTCCCGATCTCCTCGTCGATGACTTGTTGAACGATCCTCGCGTACTCCTCGTCCGTGACGTCGAAAGCGCCGTCCTGCACCCGGACCTGGTGCGAGGGAAGCGCCGCCAGCACGTCCTCCAGGGGGAGTTCGTACGTCTCGTCCGCGACCAGCACGCTCAGCGGCGTCCCGTCGTCGCGCACGTCGAAACCGCGCTCCCTGATCTGGCGGAACGGAACCAGCGCCAGCACCGGACGCCCGTTCTCACCGGTCGGCAGGTCGGCCAGCCGCTCGGCCTCGTGCACCGGACCGATCAGCACCTCGACGGTGTCCACGTCGCGCCCGGGGGTGCGGCGGCGCAGCAGTGCGAAGGGCGGGCAGCCGTCGTCGAGGAGACGGGACAGCAGGGTGTCGGGGAGAGACATCGGGGGTTCCTTCCGGGTACGGAGCCGGAGGAACGGCCGGGAAACAAAAAGGGCCGCCCTCCTGGGGCGGCCTGAAGCGTCAGTGGATGTACGCGCGATCAGTGGGCCGCCGGATGAGCGGTCCACCACCAGTTCTGAATCTGGGTCGTCTGCGCGAACATGTGCCGCACCCTACCCCACGCACGGACCTCCCGCCCGGAACTCAATTGTTCGAAACCTCTCCTCAACAGGGGCTGCCGGGTCGTATGTTTCGCGGTGGCGGACCCGCGCACTACCGGTACGAGGGTGGCCCGGCCCTCGGAAGGTGTTGCCCTGTGGCTCCTCGTGTCAGCGTGCTCGTCCCGGTGCCCGGCGACGCGGACCCCGCCCTGCTGGACGGCTGCTTCTCGTCGCTCTTCGCCCAGACCCTCGCGCCGCGCGAGGTGGACCTGGTCGCGGCCGTACGGGGCGAGGGGGCGGCCGCCGACTGGGTGGCCGCGCTCGCACCGCACCGGGCACAGATACGCGTCGTCACGGAGACCGCGCAGGAGAACGAGGCACGGCACGCACAGGGTGCGTACGTGCTGCGCCTGGACCCCGCCGACCGCCTCGCGCCCGACGCCCTGGAGCACCTGGTGGCGGCGGCCGAGGAGAGCGGCGCCGACCAGGCGCACGGCCGCAGCGCGGGCGACGGCGAAGCCTGCGTCCTGCGCCGCAGCACCCCGGCGAAGGGCGAGGCCGCCACCGTCGCGGTCGACCGCGTCTGTCACTACCCGGCCGGCCACGACGTCCCGGCCGCCGCCCGCGTCGTCGTGCGGCAAAGGCCCGCACTGCCGCGCTGGCGGGACGGACGCCTGCACCTGACGGGCACCGCCGGGCTCACCCACACCGAAGGACCGCCGCAGAAGGTCGTCCTGCTGCTGCGGCACGGCGGTGTGGGCGGCACGGAGGTGGAACTGCCCGCCGACCGGGACGCGGACGGACGGTATTCGGTCGTTCTCGACCCCGCATCCGTCGGCCAGGGCCGCCGCCCGCTCGCCGACGGCAACTGGACTCTGCGCATCCGGATCACTGCCGGAGGCCTCACCCGCACCGCCTGGCTGTGCGCACCGGAAGACCTCCCCGAGCCCGTCCCGCACCTCACCGGCGGAGGCGCCACCCCCGTCGTCCCGGCGACGGTCTACGCCTCCGTACCGCACCACCACCTGAACCTCGACATCGGCGCCCGGCGCCACCGGCTCGGCGCGGACGCGCGCGCCACCGTCACCCGGCGCCCGCTGTTCGCGCCGCACGTCACGGCGGCCGTGACCCTGCCCGGCTGCCCGGCGCAGGCGGAGCTGGACCTCCTGCTGGTGCGGGACGAGCAGAGCGTCGTACTGGAGGACCTGAGGATCACCCGGCACCCGGGCGACCGGTTCACCCTGTCGGCGCCGCTGGGGGCGGTGGAACCGGGGGAGTGGGGGCTCGCCCTGCGGGTGGCCGACGCACCGTTCAGCGCGCGGCTGCCGCTGGCGGGAGCGGACGACGCCGGTACCGGTGCGACCCTGAAAGTGCCGGCCCACTGGAAGTGGACGCGTCGTCTCAGCTTGTGAGCGTTGCGCGGAGCATACGGTCGCACCCCGTAGGCTGGCCGGGTGACCGTGAACGCGAAGACCACCCTCAAGGGTGGCAACACCTGGCGCGACCTTCCTGCGGCGCAGCAGCCCGAGTACCCCGATGCCGAGGCGCTGCGCGATGTTGTCGCGGACCTCGAATCGTATCCGCCGCTCGTCTTCGCGGGCGAGTGCGACCAGCTGCGCGCCCGACTGGGAGCCGTCGCCAAGGGCGAGGCGTTCCTGCTCCAGGGCGGCGACTGCGCGGAAGCCTTCGACGCCGTGTCGGCCGACCACATCCGCAACAAGCTCAAGACTCTCCTCCAGATGGGCGCCGTGCTGACGTACGCCGCGTCCGTGCCCGTCGTCAAGGTGGGCCGGATCGCCGGTCAGTACTCCAAGCCGCGCTCCAAGGGCACGGAGACCCGCGACGGCGTCACCCTGCCGACGTACCGCGGCGACTCGGTGAATGGTTTCGCCTTCACCGAGGAGGCCCGGGTCCCCGACCCCGAGCGCCTCAAGAGGATGTACAACGCCTCGGCGTCCACCCTCAACCTCGTGCGCGCCTTCACCACCGGCGGTTACGCGGACCTGCGCCAGGTGCACGCCTGGAACCAGGACTTCGTGAAGAACTCGCCGTCCGGCCAGCGCTACGAGCAGCTCGCCCGCGAGATCGACAACGCGCTGAACTTCATGAAGGCCGCCGGGACCGACCCGGCCGAGTTCCGCACGGTGGAGTTCTACGCCTCCCACGAGGCGTTGCTGCTGGACTACGAGTCGGCGCTGACCCGCGTGGACTCCCGGACCGGCAGCCTCTACGACGTGTCCGGCCACATGGTCTGGATCGGCGAGCGCACCCGTCAGATGGACGGCGCGCACATCGAGTTCGCCTCCAAGATCCGCAACCCGATCGGCATCAAGCTCGGCCCGACGACCACGGTCGACGAGGCGCTCGGCTACATCGACAAGCTGGACCCGGACCGCGAGCCCGGCCGGCTGACCTTCATCGTCCGCATGGGCGCCGACAAGGTCCGCGACAAGCTGCCCGAGCTGGTCGAGAAGGTCACCGCCTCCGGCGCCACCGTGGCGTGGGTGACCGACCCGATGCACGGCAACACCTTCGAGGCCGCCTCCGGCCACAAGACGCGCCGCTTCGACGACGTCCTGGACGAGGTCAAGGGCTTCTTCGAGGTCCACAAGGGCCTGGGCACCCACCCGGGCGGCATCCACGTCGAGCTCACCGGTGACGACGTCACCGAGTGCGTGGGCGGCGGCGACGAGATCTTCGTCGACGACCTGCACCAGCGCTACGAGACGGCCTGCGACCCGCGCCTGAACCGCAGCCAGTCGCTCGACCTGGCGTTCCTGGTGGCGGAGATGTACCGCTCGCAGTAACTCGCCATCTCTGTACGCAGCACCGTGGGGCCCGGATCTCTGTGATCCGGGCCCCACTGGCGTACCGGGGGTTTCCCTCGCGCCGAGCCATGGGTAAGGTTAGGTTTACCTGACCAAGGAATCGCCTGGCTGTGGGATCGAGGTGTCCGCGTGTTCGTCTGCTCCTGCTTCGGCGTGACCGACCAGCAGATCAAGGCCCACGCCGCCGCCGGAGCGTGCACCCCGCGCCAGATAGCCTCCGTCACCAAGGCCGGCACGGACTGCGGCAACTGCGTCCGTACGATCCAGGGCCTGCTGGGCCGGGGAGCCTGCCCGCGCCGCGGCCTCATCGAGCAGGGCGCGGAACAGGCCCTCTCCGGGACCCCGCCGGTACTGGCCGAGGCGACGCTCGGGGAAGCCGCCTGAGGGCCTTCTAGGCCTCGCTGGGCTGCTCGATCAGCTGGGCGATGTAGAGCGGCTCACCGAGCTTCTCGACCAGCTCCAGCTGGGTGTCGAGGTAGTCGATGTGGTGCTCCTCGTCCGCGAGGATGTCCTCGAAGATCTTGGCCGACGTGATGTCGCCCTTGCCCCGCATGACCTCCGCACCGCGCTTCAGCCGGTCGATCGCCTCGACCTCGATCTGCCGGTCCGCCTGGAACATCTCGGTGACCGTCTGGCCGATCCGTACGTGGAAGAGGCGCTGGTAATTGGGCAGGCCGTCGAGGAAGAGGATGCGGTCGGTCAGGATCTCCGCGTGCTTCATCTCGTCGAAGGACTCGGCGCGCGTGTACTTCGCGAGCTTGGTCCAGCCGAAGTTGTCCTGCATCTTGGCATGAAGGAAGTACTGGTTGATCGCCGTCAGTTCGGCGGTCAGCTGCTCGTTGAGAAATTCAATGACCTCGGGGTCGCCCTGCATCGCTGGGCTCCTTCCAGGGGGTGACCGGGCAGATTGCGCGCATCCTTGCACCGCTTCTCGGAGGCCGTCCAGTAAGTGCCTCCTTAGTAGGAGTTGCCCGAATCGGCCCAGACCCGGTCATGACCACCCCTCGCGGTCTGTCACCATGGAGGACATGGGTCAGCCGGAAAGCCGGGAATACCGCGACATCGAGCACTCCGAGCTTCCGCCGGGACAGCGGCTGCAGCGCGGCTGGCCGGTCACCCATTACGGGCCCGTCCCCAAGTTCAAGCCCGACCGCTGGGAATTCCGCGTCTTCGGCGCGACCGCGGACGGCGAGAAGCACTGCTGGAACCACGAGGAGTTCTCGGCGCTCCCTTTCGACACCGTCGTCGCCGATCTCCACTGCGTCACGAAATTCAGCATGCTGGGGGCCGAATGGGGTGGTGTCGCCGCCCGTACGATCCTGGAACTCGCGCCGCCCGCCCCCGGTGTCACGCACGTCATGGTCTGGGCGGAGTACGGCTACAGCGCCAACATCCGCATCAAGGACTTCACCGACGAGCGCACCATCCTCGCCACGCACAAGGGCGACGACCTGCTCACCGCCGAACACGGCTTCCCGCTGCGCCTGGTCGTCCCGCACCTGTACGCCTGGAAGGGCCCCAAGTGGGTCCGCGGCATCGAGTACATGACGGCCGACCGCCGCGGCTTCTGGGAGGAGCGCGGCTACCACAACATCGGCGACCCCTGGCGCGAGCAGCGCTACTCCTACCAGGAGGAACCGGGAGACGGCCCCGAGCTGTAGCCGCCCGGAGCCGCCCCGCGGGTGCGGTGCTCAGTGGTGGTACTGGTGCACCACCGCGTGTCCCTTGCCGCGCCCGATCATCCACTTGTTCACCGGTGTGGTGACCACGAAGGCGATCCCCAGGGCGATCGCGAGCACCGCCCAGAACAGCCCGTCGGTCAGATGGGCGTCCATCGCGCCCGGCCAGAAGGCGATCACACCGTTGTCGATCAGCTCCATCACCGCGATCGACAGGGTGTCCGCGGCGAGGGCGACCTTGAAGGCCGTCCGGAAGTCGACACCGGCCTTGAGGATGCCGCGCAGGGTGAGCGCGTAACCGAAGAAGAAGGCCAGCACGACGGCCAGGATCATCGTCGCTACGTTGCCCCAGCCGAACGCGGTGCCGATCACCATGCCGAGCACCTCGCCGATGGCGCACCCGGTGAGGCAGTGGAGGGTGGCCTGGGCGGCCGTGCGCCAGGTGACCTTGCCGCCGGTGACGCCGTGGGCGTGGGCGTGCCCGTGCTCCGGGTGGCCTTCGTGCCCCGTGTGGTCGGCGTGGCCCTGGTGCTGTGCGTGGTCCCCGTGAACGTGTGCCTCGTGGTGCTGCACGGTGTGCCCCCAACTCAGGTAGCGGTCCCTGTCGATGACAGGAACCGTATACCCCCCAGGGGTATTCCTCAAGGATCGCGGGAGTCGCTCAGAACGCGCGCAGCTCCTTCAGCCGCGCCACGTCCGCCGCATGCCCCTCCTTGCCGCCGGGCGTCTCGATGACCAGCGGCACGCCCTCGGTCGCCGGGTGCGAGAACAGCTCCCGGAACGGGTCCTCGCCGATGTGACCGGCGCCGATGTTCTCGTGCCGGTCCTTGTGCGCGCCCGAGACGTCCTTGGAGTCGTTGGCGTGGATCAGCTTCAGACGGCCCTCGCCGACCGTGTCGACCAGCAGGTCCAGCGTCTGCTTCATGCCACCGGGCCCGGCGAGATCGTGGCCCGCCGCGAAGATGTGACAGGTGTCCAGGCAGACGCCCAGCTTCGGATGGTGGTCCAGCGCGTCGAAGTACGGGCCGAAGTCCCAGGTGCGCGAGCACAGCGAGAACCCCTGACCGGCCGTGGACTCCAGCAGGAGGTACGGGTCGTCGTCGTGGGTCAGCTCCTCCAGCAGCGGCAGCATGTGCGTGCGCACCTGCGCGAGGGCCTCCTCGCGGGGGCGTCCGCCGGTCGCCGAGCCGGTGTGCACGACGACGCCCAGCGCGCCGATGTCCCGGGCCCGGCGCAGCGAGTGCCGCAGCGACTCCACGGACTTCAGAACCGTCGCCTCGGTGTGCGAGCCGAAGTTGATCAGGTACGGGGCATGGACGTACGCCGGGATGCGCTCGGCGGCGCAGGCCTCCCGGAACTGCTCGTCCTGCGCCGGATTCCCGACGGGCGTCGCCCAGCCGCGCGGGTTGGCGACGAAGACCTGCACGGCCTCCGCCCCCATCTCACGGGCGTACGGCAGGCCGGTGGAGGCGAGCCCGCCGGCGACCGGGATGTGGCCGCCGATCGGATTGCGGGAGGCCGGGAAGTCGGCGGGGAACGGGGTGGGGGTGTCTGCGGTGCTCATCACCGTCCAGGATGCCGCACCGCCGGGGCGCCCCTTGCGGGGCGTCCTGGCGCAGGTACTGCCGGTGCTAGAGGATCTTCGTCGTGATGGTGATCGTGCTGCCCTCGGCGGCCTCCTGGCCGCCCTCCACGGACTGCTTCTCGATCACCTTGCTGAAGGAGAAGATCGGCCGGTCCAGCTCGACCTGGAAGCCCGCGCCCTTGAGGATGCGGGTCGCCTCGTCGGCGTGCTTGCCGATCACGTCCGGCACCGGGACCATCCGCGGCCCCTTGGAGACCGTCAGCGTGACCTTCTCGCCCTGGCCGAGCCGGGTGCCCGCGGGCACCGACTGGCGGCCCACCTGACCCGCCGGTGCGGGCGAGTTGATCTGCTCGGAGGCGACGTCCACCTTCAGCCCGAGCCCCTGAAGGGTGCGGGTGGCCTCCTCGACGCTGCGCCCGGTCACGGTCGGCATGTCCACCGGCGAGCCCTTGCTGACCACCAGCGCCACCGCGGAGTCGGGGGAGCGGCCGGTACCGGCCTGCGGGTCGGTGCTGATCACCGCACCCAGCGGGATGTCCTCGCTGAACGCCCTGGTCACCACGCCCGGTGCGAGCCCCGCCTCCTTGAGTTCCCTCCTGGCCTTCGCCAGCGGCACCCTCTTGAGGTCGGGCACCTTCACGATCTCCGGTCCGCGCGAGAGCACCAGCGTCACCGCGTCGTTCGCACGGATGCGCTCGCCCGGCGCCGGATCGCTGTCCATGACGGCGCCGCGGGCGACCGTGTCGCTGAACTTCCGTTCCACGCCCTTCACGTCGAGCCCCGCGTCACTGAGCTGCTTGCGGGCGTCCTTCTCGGACTTGCTCAGCAGCCGCGGAACCTCGGTGAACTGTCCGGAGTTGATGTACCAGACCCCGGCTCCCACCCCCAGCGCCAGCAGCACGGCGAC
This sequence comes from Streptomyces sp. NPDC087440, assembly GCF_044744005.1. Lineage (NCBI taxonomy): Bacteria > Bacillati > Actinomycetota > Actinomycetes > Kitasatosporales > Streptomycetaceae > Streptomyces > Streptomyces sp. NPDC087440. The sequence goes on from NZ_JBIUXN010000018.1 coordinate 148,097, forward strand.
GACCAGCGAGACCAGCGTGCGCCGCGACGGCGCCGACCGCCGCGGGTCCCGTCGTACGGGCTCGGGCTCCTCCGGCAACGGCCGCACCAGCCGACTGGTGTGCTGCCGCTCGTCCGGCAGTGCCTGCGGCAGGACGTTCGTGTGCTCCGGGGCGGGCGCGGGGGTGCGCGGAATGACGCTGGTGCGCTCCTCGGGCCCGGTGGGCACGCTCTCCTTGGCCTGCGGCGGTACGACGTCCAGCTGTGCGTCCGAGAGGGCGAGGCGGGCGGCGTGCGCCTGCCCCAGCAGGGCCACCGCGTCGTACGGTCGGGCCTCCGGGTTGCGGGCGGTGGCGCTCGCCACCAGCTCGTCCAGCTCCAGCGCGAGACCGGGCACGACGGCCGACGGCGGCGGCACGTCCTCGTTGAGGTGCTGGTAGAGCACCTGCGCGGGGGTGCCGCCGGAGTGCGGCTTGGCGCCGGTGAGCATCTCGTACAGGACGACACCGCACGCGTACACGTCCGCGCGGGTGTCGGCGGTGCCGTGCTCGATCTGCTCGGGCGCCAGGTAGGAGACCGTGCCGAGGACGGACCCGGTGGTGCTGGTGACCGTGTCCACGGCGCGTACGAGACCGAAGTCGGCGACCTTCACCCGGCCGTCGTCCCCTATCAGGACGTTCTCCGGCTTCATGTCGCGGTGCACGAACCCGGCCCGGTGCGCGGCGCCCAATGCCGCCAGCACCGGCTCCAGGATGTCGAGCGCGGCCCGGGGCTGGAGCGCGCCGCGCTCGCGCAGGACGTCGCGCAGGGTGCAGCCCGCGATGTACTCCATCGCCAGGTAGACGTAGTCGCCGTCGGTGCCCTGGTCGAAGACGCCGACCACGTTGGGGTGCGCGAGGCGGGCCACCGACTTGGCCTCGCGGATGAACCGCTCGACGAAGGTGGCGTCGGCGGCCAGCGAGAGGTGCATCACCTTGAGGGCGAGTTCGCGGTCGAGGCGGGTGTCCACGGCCCGGTAGACCGTGGCCATCCCGCCGACGGCGATGCGTGCCTCGACGAGGTAGCGGCCGTCGAGCAGCTGCCCGACGAGGGGGTCCTGGAGGGTCGTGTCCACGCAGGGAGTCTACGAGCCGGTAGGGGCGGGGCGGACGGGAGCGTGCGGGGTGCGACCGTACTGAGGCCGAGCTGTGACAGGTGCCGCCCCGCCGGGGCGACGCGCGGGCGTCAGAACGCCGGCCGCTCCGGGTCCAGACGGGCCAGGCCCGACTCCGGTGACGACGCCTCCGCGAAGTGCCGCCGGGGAATCCGCCCCGCCCGGTGCGCCAGCCGCCCCGCCTCCACGCCGTGCCGCATCGCCTCCGCCATCAGCACCGGCTCCTGCGCCCGCGTCACCGCCGAGGCGAGCATCACACCGGCGCACCCCAGCTCCATCGCCAGCACGGCGTCCGAGGCCGTCCCGGCGCCGGCGTCCAGGATCACCGGCACCCCGGCCCGCTCCACGATCAGCTCGAAGTTGTGCGGGTTGCGGATGCCGAGCCCGGAACCGATGGGGGAGCCCAGCGGCATCACCGCCGCACAGCCCACGTCCTCCAGCTTGCGCGCCAGCACCGGGTCGTCGTTCGTGTACGGCAGGACGGTGAAGCCGTCGTCGACGAGGGTCTCCGCCGCGTCCAGCAGCTCGATCGGGTCCGGCAGCAGGGTCCGCTCGTCGGCGATGACCTCCAGCTTCACCCAGTCGGTGCCCAGCGCCTCCCGGGCCAGCCGCGCGGTGAGTACCGCCTCGCCCGCCGTGTAGCAGCCCGCCGTGTTCGGCAGGACCCGGATGCCCAGCTTGTCCAGTACGGACAGCACGGAGCCCTGCACGGACGGATCGAGCCGCCGCATGGCCACCGTCGTCAGCTCCGTCCCGGAGGCGATCAGCGAACGCTCCAGGACGTCGAGGCTCGGCGCCCCGCCGGTACCCATGATCAGGCGGGACGAGAAGGAGACGCCGCCCAGCACAAAGAGATCGTCGGCCATGGTGGTCAGCCTCCCTGGACTGCGGTCAGGACTTCCACGCGGTCGCCGTCGCCGAGGGCGGTGGCCGCCCACCGGCCGCGCGGCACCACCGTCTCGTTGAGCGCCGCGGCCACGCCCGCGTGCGCGCGCGTGAGCGTGGCGACGAGGTCGCCGAGGGTGGTGCCGGGGGAGACCGCCCGCCCCTCACCGTTGACGGACACGTTCAGGGTGGTGCTCATGCGGGCTGCTCCTGTCGTACGGGAAGCGATGCGGCGGCGGTGAACCGGCGCGGGGTGAAGGCGCGCGCCTCGTCGGGCAGTTGCCCGGTCGTCAGCACGGTGGCCATGACGTCGCCCGTCACCGGTGTCAGCAGCACACCGTTGCGGTAGTGCCCGGTCGCGAGCACCAGGCCCGGCAGCAGGGTGGGCCCCAGCAGCGGTGCGTTGTCGGGGGAGCCGGGGCGCAGTCCGGCCCTGGTCTCGGTGAGCGGGAGTTCGGTGATGCCGGGGACGAGTTCATGGGCGTCGCGCAGCAACTCGTACACCCCGCCCGCCGTCACCGTGGTGTCCCAGCCGAGTTCCTCGCTGGTGGCGCCGACGACGAGTTCGCCGTTCTCGCGGGGCACCAGGTAGACGTGACTGCCGCGCACCACCGCGCGCACCGTCCGGCTCAGGAACGGGGCGTACGTGGGCGGCACGGTGAGCCGCAGCACCTGCCCCTTCACCGGGCGAACGGGCGGCAGCACCTCGTCCGGCACCCCGGCGAGCCGTCCGCTGAGCGAACCCGCCGCCAGCACCACCTGGTCGGCGACGAGCTCGCTGCCGTCGGCGAGGAGCGCGCCCGAGGCCCGCTCCCGTACCACCGACAGCTGTTCGGCCTTCGTGCGGTGCAGGACCACCCCGGTGCGCTCGCAGGCCGTCAGAAGGGCGGCGGCGAGGCGGCGCGGGTCGATCTGGTGGTCGCCGTCCACCCGCAGCCCGCCGCGCACGCCGGGCGCCAGCATCGGCTCCAGGCGGCGGCAGTCGCGCCCGCTGAGCCACTCCGACTCCAGGCCCGACTGCCGTTGCAGGGCGTGCAGTTCGCGCAGGTGTGCCCGGTCGTCGGCGTCCAGGGCGACGGCCAGGGTGCCGCAGGCGCGGTAGCCGGTGTCCTGTCCACTCGCCTCCTCCAACTCGGCGACGAAGTCCGGATAGCGGCGCGCGGAGGCGAGGTTGAGACCGAGCAGGGTCTGCTCGCCGTAGTGCAGTTCGGTGACGGCGGCCAGCATCCCGGCGGCCACCTGGGCGGCGCCGCCTCCTGGTTCGGGGTCGGCGAGCGCGACGCGCAGGCCCCGCTGGGCGGCCCGCCAGGCCGTCACCAGGCCGATGATCCCGCCCCCGACGACCAGGACGTCGTACGGCTTCGCCGATGGTTCGACAGACGTGTGCATGGGCGTCCAGCCCCTCCCTTCGCCGGCATGACCCGGATCAGGTTCGTACGGTCGGAGGCCTGGTCAGCCTCCCTCTCAGCCCGGTCCGCCGGGCTCCCGTGAGTGCTTGTACGGTGACCAGACTAGTCCCTGGGTTCAACAGACTGTGAGGTACGTCCCGTGCCCCGTTCGCTCGACGGACTTCTCCTCGCGCCGGTCGCCGACCAGGCGCCGGGGCAGGTCGGCACCCGCACCCGTTTCGCGTACCACGAGCAGGACGGGCTGATCTGGGCCGAGTACGCGGGCGGCGACGTCGTGCGCGGACACCTGGTGGGCACGCGCGAGGGCGACCGGCTCGACTTCCGCTACGTCCAGCTGAAGCACGACGGGACGACATCGTCCGGCCATTGTCAGTCGCAGGTCACACTCCTTTCCGACGGTCGAGTTCGGCTGGAGGAGAGCTGGGCATGGGAGTCCCAGGACGGCAGTGGCACGAGCGTCGTCGAGGAAGTCCCGGGCGGCCCGGAAGCGGCCGTCACGGACCGGCATTCCTGACGGCTCGTCAGAAACGTAAGGTGGTCGCGTGAGCGAGCAGAAGCGAATCGTCGTCGTCGGCGCGGGCATGGCCGGAGTGCAGACCGCCGTCGCCCTGCGGGAGCAGGGCTTCCCCGGCCCGATCACCCTGATCGGGGCCGAGCCGCACCCGCCGTACGACCGGCCGCCGCTGTCCAAGGCGGTGCTGCTCGGCAAGGCCGAGGGCTCCGCCTTCGAGGTCGACTTCGGGGCGCTCGGCGTCGAACTGCGCCTGGGCTCGGAGGTCGTCGCCCTGCGCCCGGACGACCACGAGATCGACACCCTCACCGGACCGGTGCCGTACGACCTCCTGGTGATCGCCACCGGAGCGGACCCGATCACCCTCCCCGGCACCCTCGGCGCCCCCGGCGTGCACCTCTTGAGGACGCTCGACGACGCACAGCGGCTGCGTCCGGTGCTGGACGCACAGAGCGACGTGGTGGTCGTCGGCGCCGGATGGATCGGCGCGGAGTTCACCACCGCCGCCCGCGAGGCCGGGTGCACGGTCACCGTCGTGGAGGCCGCCGACCGGCCGCTCGCCGGGACGATGCCCGCCGAGATCGCCGTGCCCATGGCGCAGTGGTACGCCGAGGGCGGCGCCGAACTGATCACCGGTGCACGGGTCGCGTCGGTGGAACCGGGCGCGGTGCTGCTCGCCGACGGCCGCCGCATCCCCGCCGACGCGGTCGTCGTCGGCATCGGCGCCAGACCCACGACCGGCTGGCTGGCCGGTTCCGGCGTCGAGCTGGGCCCGGACGGGTCCATCACCGCCGACGAGCACCTGCGCACCTCCGCGCCCGACGTGTACGCCGTCGGCGACTGCGCCTCCTTCCCCTCGCACCGCTACGGTGCGCGTCTGCTCGTGCACCACTGGGACAACGCCCTCCAGGGGCCGCGCACCGTCGCCGCCCACGTCATGGACGCCGCGCCGCAGCCCTACGACCCGGTGCCCTACTTCTGGTCCGAGCAGTTCGGCCGCTTCGTGCAGTACGTCGGCCACCACGCGGACGCCGACGAGATGATCTGGCGCGGCGACCCCTCCTCGCCCTCCTGGTCGGTGTGCTGGCTGCGCGAGGGGGCACTGGTGGCACTCCTTGCCGTCGGCCGCCCGCGCGACCTGGCGCAGGGGCGCAAGCTGGTGGAGGCGGGTGCGGCACTGGACGCGGTGCGGGCCGCGGACCCGGCCGTACCGCTGAAGTCGGCCGTACGGAATCCGTGAGGGCGCCCCCGGGCCCGTACGGAATCCGTAGGGGAAGTCCCGCGCGGACCGGGCCCGGGTGCCGGTTGTCGGTCCCGGATGGCACGCTTGTCCTGTGACCGAGATTGACGCAAAGATCGACGCCCTCGTCCCCGCCTGGCTCTACCTCCCCGACATCGCGGAGATGCTCGACCTGGAGGTGACGAAGGTGCGGCAGCTGGTGAAGGACGGCCAGCTCATCGCCGTACGACGCGGTGAGAACCGTTCGCTCCAGGTGCCCGCCCCCTTCATCGACGGAAACCAGATCGTCAAGGGCCTGCCCGGGCTCCTGACGGTCCTGAAGGACGACGGCTTCTCCAACGAGGAGATGCTGGAGTGGCTCTTCACCGCCGACCCGACCCTGCCCGGCACCCCCGCGCAGGCCCTGAGCGAGAATCGCGGCACGGAGGTGAAGCGCCGCGCCCAGGCGCTCGCCCTCTGACGAGGCCGCACCACACCGAGGCGGTGTGCGGTCCGCCCCGCGCGGACCGCACACCCGCCACAGACCGACGGGGGGCGACCCCCGCCACCACCACGCGGGGGAGCACCCCCGGCACCACCACGGGGGGAACCGCACCATGCCCACGCCCAGCGAGCTGCTCGCCGACGCCCGCCTCTACCTGTGCACGGACGCCCGCAAGGAGCGCGGGGACCTCCCCGCCTTCCTCGACGCCGTGCTCTCCTCCGGCGTCGACATCGTCCAGCTCCGCGACAAGGGCATGGAGGCGGGCGAGGAGCTGGAGCACCTCGCCGTCCTCGCCGACGCCTGCCGCAGGCACGGCAAGCTCCTCGCGGTGAACGACCGCGCCGACGTGGCGCACGCCGTCGGCAGCGACGTCCTGCACCTCGGCCAGGGCGACCTGCCGGTGCCCGCCGCCCGCGCCATCCTCGGCGCCCGCAGCGACGACGTCCTGATCGGCCGCTCCACGCACGCCGAGTCCGAGGTGGACGCCGCCGTCGCCGAGCCCGGCGTCGACTACTTCTGCACCGGCCCCTGCTGGCCCACCCCCACCAAGCCCGGCCGCCACGCCCCCGGCCTCGACCTGGTGCGGTACGCGGCCTCCCTGGACCAGCCGCGCCCCTGGTTCGCCATCGGCGGCATCGATGCCCACAACCTGGACGAGGTGCTGGCCGCCGGAGCCCGCCGGGTCGTGGTCGTCCGCGCGCTGACCGAGGCCGCCGACCCGGCCTCCGCCGCCGCCGACCTGGCCAAGAGGATCAGGTCATACGATCAGTAACCGTTCAGGATGCGCCGGATAACTGTCCGAAGGGTGGACAAGAAACCGGCATAACGGACCTTTGCCTCCTGGGCGGTTGGGCGTCCGCCGCCCCGCTGGCTAATCTCTCGACATGGCCCTTGGCACAGCTTCCACCAGATCAGATCGCGCGCTTACGGTGCGTGAGCTGCTGGAGACCGGAAAGACGTCGTTTTCCTTCGAATTCTCGGCCCGCAGAACCGAGAAGGGCGAGCAGAACCTCTGGAACGCCCTGCGCCGGGTCGAGGCGGTACGCCCCAGCTTCGTCTCCGTGACCTACGGCGCGGGCGGCTCCACCCGCGAAGGCACGGTCAAGGCCACCCAGAAGATCGCCTCCGACTCCACGCTCACGCCCGTCGCGCACCTCACGGCCGTCGACCACTCGATCGCCCAGCTGCGCAACATGGTGGGCCAGTTCGCCGACGCGGGCATCCGCAACATCCTCGCGGTGCGCGGCGACCCGCCGGGCGACCCGATGGGCGAGTGGGTCAAGCACCCCGAAGGCGTGACGTACGCGTCCGAACTCGTCGAGCTCATCAAGGAGTCCGGCGACTTCTGCGTCGGCGTCGCGGCATTCCCGGAGATGCACCCGCGCTCGGAGAACTGGGATTCCGACATCCGCCACTTCGTGGAGAAGTGCCGGGCCGGTGCCGATTACGCCATCACCCAGATGTTCTTCGACCCGGAGAGCTATCTGCGGATGCGTGACCGCGTGGAAGCAGCGGGTTGCCACACCCCGATCATCCCGGAAGTGATGCCTGTCACGCTGGTCAAGCAACTCGACCGGCTTCCGCAGCTCAGCAACGCGCATTTCCCGGACGCCGTGAAAGAACGCATGCTCGCGGTCAAAGACGATCCCGCCGCTGTACGCTCCATTGGCATCGAGTTCGCCACGGAGTTCTGCGCGACGCTGCTTGCCGAAGGTGTACCGGGAATGCACTTCATCACGCTGAACAACTCGACGGCGACGCTCGAAATCTACGAGAATCTCGGACTGCACGACCCGACGTCACTGCCGACGCAGTCGTAAGCAGTCATCACAGCTGTACTCGCGCCGCCGCGTCCACCAGGGGACGCCGGCCGCAGGAGAGGGGCGTACATGGGCTGGACGGTCCTCTACATCGCATTCGGCGCGGTCGCGCTGTGGCTGCTCGGCGAAGTGCTGTTGCAGTACAAGGCGCGGCTGCGCTGGCGGGTGCTCGCCTTCACGGGCTTCGCCGTCGTCGTGGTCGGCGTGCTGATGCGTTCCGTCGTGGTCATCGGGGTGGGCACCGCGGCGTTCGCCGTCGGCCAGACGTACGTCACGCTGTCCTTCCGCCGAGGCTTCTCCACCGGCTGGGCGGTCGGCGGCAGCCCGGGCGCCAGCAAGCGGCGCAGGGGCAACGCCGAAGCGTCGCCGCAGCAGCCGACGCTCCAGGTCTCCGGCCTGGAGTACGGGGAGCAGCAGGACGGCCCCGCCACCGGCTTCGAGGGCGTCCCCGGCTACGACCAGGGTCACGGGGCCCCGCACCACAACGACCCGCAGACCGCGGTCTACGAGCCGCAGCCGATGCCCGACGAGACCGGCCGGTACGGGATCTACGACGCCGTGTCGCCCTACCCCGCCCCCTCGGCCGCACCGCAGACCCAGGGCCACGACGACTTCGGCAGCGGCTCCTACCCCACGTACGACCCGCAGGGCGGCCAGGCCCACAACCCGGCCGACACCGGGGCGTACGCCTACGACACCGGGCAGCAGCAGTACGCCGCCTACTCCGACCCGTACATCGGCACCCAGTCCTACGGCGGTGCCGAGTACGACTCCTACGGCGGCCAGCAGCAGATGTACCCGGGCCCCTACGACAACTACCCGGGCGAGACCCCGCCCGGCGGCGTGTGGGTCCCGCAGCAACGCGACGGCGAGCAGCCGCTCGGCCCCGAGACCCCGCAGCAGCCCGCCGGTTACCCCAACGGCTACGACACGGGCGCGAACGGGCAGTACCGCTACTGAGCATCCGTTACGGGAAAGGGCCCGCACCCCGACAGGAGGTGCGGGCCCTTTCCCGTGCCGCTGTCCTTCGCGTACGTCCCCTACTGCGAGCCCCGGAAGCCGTCCCCCTCGACGATCAGCCCGGCGACCAGCGCCCCCGACATCCCGGCGTGTGCGAGTCCGCCGCCCGGGTGCGCCCAGCCGCCGGCCGCGTACAGGCCCGGCAGGCGGGGGGAGTTGGACCGCCTGAGGTACCCCCCCGAGGCACCCGCCAGTGCGGGGGCGGGCAGGTCTCCGGCGGGCGCGCCGGTCTCGGCGGCGATGTCCTCGGGGGTGCGGACCTCCCGCCAGCGGACGCGGTCGGCCAGCCCCTCGACGGCCCGCGAGGCCTGCGCCACCATGGCGTCCGCCCAGGCCTCGCCCCGCGCGGGGTCCCGCCAGTCGGCCCGGTCCCGGGAGGGTGCGGCGGCGGTCAGGACGACGGTCTCGTGCGCGTCGTCGGGACGCAGGGCGGGATCGTCGGGGCGCATGACCCACACGGTGGGCGACTGCGGTGCTCCCGCCTCCTCGAAGACGGTGCGCAGCTCGGCCGGGCGGTGGGCGGAGTGCACCACCGTGCGGTGGGCCGCCTGCGGGTCCCGTGCGCCGGACAGTGCCAGGCAGACCGTCACCCGTCCGGCCCCCGACACCCCCCGCTCCGGTACGAAGTCGCCCTCGTCGTACAGCTCATGGCCCTCCCAGGGGCCGTCCGGGCGCCGGTGCACCAGCGCGTGGAGCGTCTCCGGGTGAACGGCCGCGACCACGTGGTCCGCCTCCACCTCGGTGCCGTCCGCGAGCTCCACGCCGCCGACCCGGCCGTCCCGCGCGGTGACCTCGACGACCTCCGCACCGAAGACGAACTCCACCCGGCGGGCCAGGCAGCGTGCGTACACGGCGTCCGCCAGTGCCCGCATGCCGCCGCCGCGCACGTACCAGGTGCCGAAGGTCTGCTCCATGTACGGCAGGACGGCGGCGGAGGCGGGGGCCCGGCGCGGATCGAGGCCGAACCCGAGGGCGTAGCTCTCCAGCAGGGCCGTCAGGCGGGGGTCGCGCAGCTCCCGGGCGCCGACCTCGGCGAGCGTGGTGGCGCGGCGCTCGCGCAGCAGACGGCGGGTGGGGACCGACGGGTACGGGTCCTTGCCCAGCACCTGCCAGTTCGGCCACAGGGGCTCCTCCAGGAGCGGCCGCCGGACCCGGTCCCAGGCGTCCCCGGCCCGGCCCATGAATGCGTCCCAGCGCTCGGCGGCGTCCGCACCGAGCGCGGCGCCGAGCGCCGCCACCGCTCCGCGCGAGGCATTGGGCAGGGTGACGTCCGTACCGTCCGCGAACAGATGGCGGGCTGCCGGGTCGACCGGGGCCAGGTCGACGGAGTCCTCCAGGGACTCCCGGCCGGTCTTGACGAACAGGTCCCGGTACACGGCGGGCAGCTGGAGCAGCCCCGGTCCCGTGTCGAAGGCGAACCCGTCCCGCTCGAAGCGGCCCACCGCACCGCCGTGCGTGCCCCCGCGCTCGTACACCGTCACCCGGTGGCCCGCGACGGCCAGCCGGGCGGCGGCCGCCATCGCGCCGAGCCCGGCGCCGATCACCACAATCCGTGCCATGCAGTGACTTTAACGGGGGCCACTGACACCTCAGCGATGAGGCGGCCCACCCGTGCCCATCAGGCGTTTCTCCTCCCGGCGCTGGGCGCGACGGCGGCGGAAGCGCCTGATCCGGCGCGCCAGGAAGACCAGCATCACCAGGCCGATCAGCAGCAGCGCCCCGGCGATCGAGGCCGCTGCGACCGGATGGAACATGGCGAAGCTGACGACCCCCGCGACGCCCAGGTCCTCGGCGGTACTGAGCACGATGTTGCTGAACGGCTCCGGCGAGGTGTTCACCGCCATCCGGGTCCCGGCCTTCACCAGATGGCTCAGCAGCGCGGTGGAGCCGCCCATCGCGCCCGCGGCGAGCTCCGGCAGCGAGCCGTTCTGCCCGGCCAGCAGCGCCCCGACCACCGCTCCGGCGATCGGCCGGATCACCGTGTGGACGCTGTCCCACAGCGAGTCCACGTAGGGGATCTTGTCGCTGACCGCCTCGATCAGGAAGAGGATCCCGGCGACCACCATGACGTCGGTGCGCTGCAAGGAGGCGGGCACCTCGTCGCTGATTCCGGTCGCGCCGAAGACACCGAGGAGCAGCACCACCGCATAGGCGTTGATGCCGCTGGCCCAGCCGCTCGTGAACACCAGGGGAATGATCGACACGAAAGGGATCGTAACCACCCGGTGGCGTGCAGGACGGGGACATGAAAACGCCGGCCCGGTGAAGCCCGATCCCCCCGAGCGTCACCGGACCGGTGCGTTTTCCCCCGTATCCCCGTTACATCCAGGGTCCCGCGCCGCTTCCGCCGCCCCGTGTCGGCGGTCTCGGCGCGAGCGCCCCTTCCGTGGTTCCCACTCTGTCGTCTGCCCAGGTGGGAGCCCATCCGCGTACCTACTCATCTCGGGTACTAGGTACGGATACTCAGACGTGGGCGCACGGACTCAGGCAAGCACCGGGGCCGGTGACGACAACGAGCACCGGGGCCGGTGACGGAAACGAGCACCGGCCCCGGTGACAGCGACAGACCCCGGCCCCGGCGTCAGGGACGCCCGCCGCCCACCCGCCCGTGCAGCAGCCGCGACAGGGCCGCGTGCACGTCGTCCAGCGAGCGCTCGCTCTGGAACGCCTGCCAGTCCAGCGCCGCCACCAGCACCATGCCGACCAGCGCCGCCGCCGTGAGCGGGATGTCGATCTCCTCGCTCAGCTCGCCGTCCGCCACGCCCTCGCCGAGCACCCGCTCCACGACGGCCACCGCCTGCTGGCGCACCACCAGGAGCGTCGACTGCCACGCCCGGTTGGTGCGCCACAGCTCGGCGACGTACAGCTGGGTGAAAGCGGGATAGCGGTGGATGAAGAGCAGCCCGGCGCGGATCATCGCGTCCAGCGCCTCGACCTTGCTGCCGCCGCGCGCGGCGGTCTCGTCGGCCGCCTCCTGGAGGGAGGCCGTGAGCAGCCCCACTCCGTACCGCAGCAGCTCTTCGAAGAGCTCGCTCTTGCTCTTGAAGTTGTAGTACACCGTGCCCTTGGCGACACCGGCACGCTCGGCGATCTCCTCCACGGTGGTCGAGGAGAAGCCCTTCTCGGCGATCAACGTCACGGCCGCCTCGTAGAGCTTCTGCCGGGTGTTGCGGCGGCGCGTGCTGGTGCTGTCCATGGGGCTGATTCTCCCAGGCCCCCCGGCGCCCACCGGTGCCGTGCTCACAGGCTCAGCTCCGGGTGCAGGCGGTCCAGCGTCCACACCTGCTTGCGGCGGGCCGACAGGGCGGTCAGCGCGAGCGCGCCCGCCGTGAACGCGGCCAGCACCATGCTGCCCGTCCAGACCGGCTCCAGACCGCCGCCGGAGATCAGCCTGCGCAGCCCCTCGACGACGTACGTCATGGGCAGGAACGGGTGGATCGCGTTGAAGAAGCCCGGCGAGGTCTGCACCGGATAGGTGCCGCCCGCCGACGTCAGCTGGAGCATCAGCACCGCGAGCACCAGGATGCGTCCCGCCGCCCCGAACCGGGCGTTCAGCCACTGGATGATCGCCGCGAAGCAGGCCGACACCAGCACCAGGAAGCCCAGCGTCCCGGCCGTGCGTGCCATCTCCAGGCCCAGCGCGTAGTGCAGCACCGCCATCAGCGCCCCGACCTGGAGCACCCCGAGCGCCACCACCGGCAGCCAGCCCGCGAAGGCGATCCGCCAGGCGGAGGCACCGGCGGCCAGCGCGCGCCGGCTCATCGGCTGGATGAGCATGTACGCCACCATCGCGCCGACCCACAGGGACAGCGGGATGAAGTACGGGGCGAAACCGGTGCCGTAGTTGGGTGCCTTGTGCAGCGACTCGGAGGCCAGCTTCACCGGGTCGGCCATGACCTCGGTGCGCTGGTCGCGGGAGCCCTTGTCGTAGTCGGGGATCTTGTCGACGCCGTCGTGCAGACCGCCCGCCAGCTTGCCGCTGCCGTCCGCCAGCTTGAACAGGCCGCCGTCCAGGTTGTTCGCCCCGGTCTTCAGCTTGCCGACGCCCTGGTCGAGGTCGGTGGCACCGTTGCGGGCCGAACCGAGGCCGGTGTGCAGTTTGGTGGCCCCCTGGGAGACCTTCTGCGCGCCGGAGTTGAGCGCGTTGACCTTCGCGACGGCCGCCCCCAGGTCCGCGTCGAGGTGCGGTGCCTGGCGGACGAGCTCCTTCGACTTGTTCTGGACGTCCTTCAGGCGGCTGTCCAGGAGCGCCAGGTCGCTGTTGCTGTCCTTGACCATGGCGTTGACGTCCTCGGCCACCGTGGCGGCCTCCTGGGCCGCCGTGACGCCCTTCTTGAGGATCGGGCAGGCCTTCGCCGCTGCGGCGGCCTTCGGGTCGTCCTCGGCCCCCTGGGGGGCGTTCTGGCAGAACTCCTGGTGCACGGCGGCCAGGTCGGTGGCGATCCTCCGGGAGTCCTTCGCTGCCTCGGGGGCCCGCTTGACCAGTGTGGACAGGTGATTGCGGGTGATCTTGGAGGAGTCCGCGACCAGCTGTGCCGCGTGCGCGATCGAGGTGCCGTCGTCCTTCAGATACGGCCGGACCTTGCCGGAGATCCCGTTGACCTTGTCGGCCAGCACCTTGGTGCCGTCGGCGACCTGCTGGGCGCCGGAGGCGAGGTCGCTCGCGCCCTGGTCGAGCTTCTTGATGCCGCCCGACAGGTCGCCGCTGCCCTTCTTGGCGTTGGTCAGCCCGTCGGCGAGGTCCTTGGAGCCCTTCTTCGCCTTGCCGATGCCGCCGTCGAGGTCCTTGGCGCCCTTGGCGGCCTTCTCGGTCGCGTCGTGGATGTCGGAGAAGGAGATGAAGATCTTGTCGAGGAAGCCGCGGGAGGCGTTCGTGGAGGCGGCCGTGCGCACCTCGGAGAACACCGACCGGGAGATCTGCCCGACGATGTAGTTGTTGGAGTCGTTGGTGTGCACCTGGAGCGCACCCGTCTCCGGGCTGTCGCCGGAGCTGGAGGCGATCCGCTCGCTGAAGTCCGAGGGCATGGTCAGCGACAGGTAGTACGCGCCGTTCTCGACGCCGTCCTCGGCGTCCTTGGCGCTCACCTCCTGCCAGTCGAAGACCTTGCTGTCGCGCAGCTTCTCGGTGATCTCGTCACCTGCGGTGATCTTCTTGCCCGCGGCGGTCGCACCCTTGTCGTCGTTGACGAGCGCCACGGGAATCTTGTCGAGCCGCCCGTACGGGTCCCAGAAGGACCACAGGTACAGGGCGCCGTACAGCAGCGGCAGCAGCAGGAGCGCGACGAGCGCGGCACGGGGGAGCTTCCCCCTGCCGAAGCGCTTGAGCTCAAGAGCGGCCAGTTTCGGCGAGCGCATCGGCCGCCCCCTCCTCGGTCGATTCGTCCCCGGCTGCGGTCCGGGCACCGGTGTTCTTCTTCGCGTGCCGGGGCGTCTCTTCGCGTACGGTGCGCACCGACACCAGCAGGGCGTCCTGCGGCGGCGCGCTGCACACGGCGAGCACGGTGACACCGGACGCGGCGACCGCCCGGAACAGCTCCCAGGCCTCCTCGCGCTCGGCGTCCGACAGCTTCAGGTCCGCGTCGTCCACGGCGATCAGGCGCGGCGCGCACATCAGCGCCAGCCCCACCGACAGCCGCAGCCCCTCCAGCCGCTCCAGATCCCGTACGGACGTCCGCTCGCCCTTCGGCAGGGCGTCGAGGTCCAGGCCGACCGCCGCCATGGCGGCGTCGATCCGGGCCCGGGCCTCGGCCCGGCGCACCGAGGGCTTCTTCAGGAGCCCGCGCAGCGAGCCGTCGAACCGGCGCTGGAGCAGGGCGCGTTCGCGCAGGTGCTCGGCGACGGTGAAGGCGGCGTCGAGATCGCTGACCCCGGCCACCGGGCCGAGGGCGCTGATCCGCCGCACGCCGGCCATCTTCTTCGGCAGCCGCAGGCCGCCCACCTCGGCGTGGCCCTCGGTGGCGCGCATCCGGCCGGTGAGCGCGAGCAGCAGGCAGGTGCGGCCCGACCCGGACGGGCCCTCGATCGCGACGAAGGAACCGGCGGGCGCGGTGACGTCCACGCCCCGGAACGCCCAGCCGCGCGGTCCCTTCAGCCCGAAGCCCACCGCGCTGACCGCGGCCCCTCGGGTTTCCCCTTCGGCGTCCGACCCCTGGGCCTCGCCCCCTCGGACTTCCCCTGCGGCGTCGACCCCCTGGGCTTCCCCCGCGGTGTCGGACGCCTCTGTCGTCCCGGTGTGCGGGCTGTCCACGCACCCTCCCCATTTTTGAACTGACCGGTCAGTTCAAAAGTATGCCCTCCGCCCCCCGGCCCAAAAGCCCAGGTCAGGCCGGATTGTCAGTGGCGTCCCTCACAGTGGGCTCAGACGGCACCCGTGCCGTTGTCCGAGACAGGAGGTTCGTCATGGCACAGGCCGACGTTCACCCCGTGCAGCGCCGCACCCAGGCGCCGCCCGCGGCCCTCGATCTGCTCGCCCAGGCCCACCGGGGCCTGGAGGAGGCCGCGCTCGCCGAGACCGCCAACGAGCGGTACGCGAGCGCCCACTTGGCCGCCCTGCGCACGGCCGCCGCCGTCCTGGCCGCCCGGGGCCGCCCCGAACCCACCCCGCGCCGCCGGCAGCGGATACGCAGCGCCTGGGAGGTGCTGCCCGAGACCGCGCCCGAACTGACCGAGTGGAGCGCCCTGTTCGCCTCCGGCGCCGAGAAGCGGGCCCGCGCCGAGGCGGGCATACGCGGCGCGGCCAGTGCCCGGGACGCCGACGACCTGATCCGCGACACCGCGATGTTCCTGCGCCTGGTCGAGCGGATGCTCGTGCTCCAGCCGACGCTGCCCCGCAGCCGGGAGGGACAGGAGCGGGGCCCGCAGGCGCGATGACCGCGGCGGCCGTGAGCGAGCGGGCGTCCGCACACGGGGTGACCTGGGCAGGGTCGGCGGCCGGGCCCATTAGGCTGGGCGCAGCCGTGTCCGCGGGGGCTGGCCGCACCGTTCGCCCCGCACCGCTCACCGAGGAGTCAATGCCGTGTCGGAATCGATGCGCCCCCGCGCCTCCCTGCGTACCGCCGTGGTCTGGGAGGTCCTCAAGGACGCCCTCGACCACCGGGCCAAGGAGACCGGCCGCGACACCCTGGACGTCCTCGACACCGGAGGCGGCACCGGGAACTTCGCGGTCCCCGTCGCCAAGCTCGGCCACCGTGTCACCGTCGTCGACCCCAGCCCCAACGCCCTCTTCGCGCTGGAGCGCCGGGCCGCCGAGGCGGGCGTCGCCGACCGGGTCCGCGGTGTGCAGGGCGACGCGCTCGGCCTCTTCGACGTCGTCGAGCGCGACGGCTTCGACGCCGTCCTGTGCCACGGGGTCCTGGAGTACGTCGACGACCCGGCCGAGGGCCTGCGCAACGTCGTCGAGGCGCTCCGCCCGTCCGGCACGCTCAGCCTGCTCGCCGCGGGCAGCGGGGGAGCCGTCCTGGCCCGCGCCCTGGCCGGACACTTCAACGAGGCCCGCCAGGCGCTCACCGACCCGGCGGGCCGCTGGGGCGAGGGCGACCCGGTGCCCCGCCGCTTCACCGCCGAGCAGCTGCGCGAACTGGCCCAGGGCGCGGGCGTCGAGGTCGCCGCCATACACGGCGT
Source organism: Streptomyces sp. NPDC087440 (assembly GCF_044744005.1). Taxonomy (NCBI): domain Bacteria; kingdom Bacillati; phylum Actinomycetota; class Actinomycetes; order Kitasatosporales; family Streptomycetaceae; genus Streptomyces; species Streptomyces sp. NPDC087440. Next base: position 164,217 of record NZ_JBIUXN010000018.1, read on the forward strand.
ACGGGTCTTCGCCGACCTGGTCCCCGGCGTCCTGGTCGACACCGAACCCGGCGCGATGGATGCCCTCCTGAAGCTGGAGGCCGCCGCCGCCGAGCTCGACGCCTTCCACGCGGTCGCCACCCAACTGCACGTCCTGGGCGCCAAGCGCAGCGTCTGACGCTGCCCGGCGGACCGTCCGACCGGCCCCCGGCCCCCGCCGGAGTCCATGATCACGGCCCGCGAGCCCGTCCGGAGCAACGGGCCCCGTCCTTACGAACATCCCCTCCACGGGGGCTGATCAGCGAGGAGTCGGGGTACTAGGGAAGTACGGAGTCCGCCGCGGGCCCCCCGATCAGCCTCCGGGCCCCGTATGATCGGGGGACACCGTCGGCATGACGGGTCGGCCGTTGGGGAATGCACGCTTCAACAGCCAAGCCGGCACGGCGGCCCGGATTGGCGAAATGGCGTAGAGGGCGGGTTTCACGGGGGCGATTCCCTGCCTATTCTGAAAGGGCCGCATCCGGTCGCCCCCCGCGACCGACGAGTAGGAGGACTCCGTGCCGCTCTCGGAGCACGAGCAGCGAATGCTCGAGCAAATGGAGCGAGCGCTGTACGCCGAAGATCCCAAATTCGCGACAGCGCTTGAGGGAAGCGGGCTGCGTACGTACACCCGGCGACGGGTCTACCAGGCGGTCGCAGGCTTTCTGGTGGGTATCGCGCTCCTCATGGCCGGCATGGTCGCCCAGCAAATCTGGGTGAGTGTGGTCGGCTTCCTTGTCATGCTCGGTTGTGCCGTCCTCGCGGTCACCGGATGGCGCAAGGCTCCCAAACCGGGTGAACAGCCCGTGCCGGGAATGGCGGCCGCGGGCCGTCAGCCCCGCCAGCGCCGCTCGGTCATGAACCGTATAGAGCAACGCTGGCAACGCCGCCGCGACGAGCAGCAGGGCGGCTGAGCAGTACCTGCGTCCCGCAGGGCCAACGACATGTGTACGCGTGGAGGGGCGGGGGGGGTGGGGCGCCCCCCCCCCCCCCCCGGTGGCCCCCCCCCCCCCGCGGGGGGCCCCGGGCGCCCCCCCCCCGGGCCCCCCGGCACCCCCCCGGGGCGCCCGGGGGGCCCCCAG
>NZ_JBIUXN010000018.1:165326-215747 GCF_044744005.1 Streptomyces sp. NPDC087440
CCTTTTACCTCCACGGCGCACACCGCCGCCGCCCCTCGCCGCGGGGGGGCGCCCCATCCCCGGCGCCCGCCAGGCCCCACAAATTGTGAACGGGGGGGGGGGGGGGCGCCCCCCCCCCCCCGCCCCTCCACGCGTGTGCCCCGCCCCTCCGGGCGTGTGCCACGGGCCTCCACCACACGGGACACAGGGTCACCCGCGAGTGCCGCAGGGGGGCCCGCATGCCGGTCGGCGGGACCCGGCACCCCGGACCCCGCCGACCGCCCCCGCGCTCACCCCCGCTGACGCGCCGTCCGCCGCACCGCCGCGGACCACCGGTCCAGGCGGCCGTTCCCCGACCACCTGCCCAGCAGCGCGTTCCACCGCGCGGACAGCGCCCACACCACCCGCACGGTCGAACGCGGCAGCAGCAGTGCCCGCAGCCGCCGGGTGCCGCTCGCCCGCTCCCGCAGCCCCGCCCGCACCCGGTGCACGTCGTCCACCAGACCGCCGCTCGCCCGGGGCACCGGCGCGTACAGCACCTGCTCCACCGCACCGGCCGCCCGGTGCACCGCCTCCGCGGACTCGCCCTCCAGCGACCCCAGCCGCACGATCCGGGCCGCCGTCCTGCGCGGTGTCTGCGACTCGTCCGGCGCGGTCCCGAAGTCCCACGCGGAGTCGATGATCTCCCGCCAGGCGGCCAGCGTCCGCGCCGCCGCGTCCGCCGGACGGCGCCCGCCCGACCGCAGCCGCACGGCCCGCACCCGGGTCCGCCACAGCAACGGCAGCGCCAGGACCAGCGCCACGGCCAGCACGCCCAGCGCGACCCCCACGATCGTGCCGGTCGGCACGCCGCCGTCGGTCGGCGGCGTCGCACCCGCCTGCGCGCCGCCGCAGTTGCCCAGCTTCCGCTCGGCCGCCGGGCAGCTGTCGGACGGCTTGGGCGCCGGGCTCTGCGAGGCACCGGCACCGGCCGACGGCTGCGTCGCGGGGTTGCTCGCGTTGTCGGAGGGGGTGTCCTCCAGCGTGTACTGCGGAGCCGTGCCCCGGGTGGGCGTCGGCTCGAACCGGGTCCAGCCGAGCCCCTCGAAGTACAGCTCCGGCCAGGCGTGCGCGTCCCGCAGCCCCACCGACCACTCGTCGTTGGACTTCAGCGTGCCGGGCGTGAACCCGACCGCGACCCGCGCCGGAATGCCCAGCGTCCTCGCCATCGCCGCCATCGAGAAGGAGAAGTGGATGCAGAAGCCCTCCTTCTGCTCCAGGAAACGCGCGATGGCCGCCGAACCGCTGCCCGACTGCACCTGGGTGTCGTACGTGAAGCCGCCCTCGGAGGCGAACCAGTTCTGCAGCGCGACCGCACGCTCGTAGTCGTTGGACCGTCCCGCGGTGACCTTGAGCGCGGTCTGCTTCACGATCGGCGGCAGCCCCTTGGGGACCTGCGTGTACTCCTTGCGCAGGGCGGCCGGGGCCTCGGGCGCGTTCGCCAGCTGCTCCTTGGTCGGCTGCACGGCCAGACTGCGGACCTTGTACGTGACCCCGCTCGTCGTCTGCCCCCGGTCGCCGACCAGGGTCCGGCCCTCCGGCTCGTACCGCCAGCGTCCGCCGATCTCGACCTTCGTCGCGGGGAACGGCAGCGGCAGCCAGTTCTGGGTGTACGACGGGGAGGCCGAGACATTGGTGTTGATGTCCGACGTGGGCACGTCGGACCCCAGTCCCTGGGGCCTGGGCAGCGTCTCCGGTACGTCCTTGATCTTGCGCTCCGACGACTTCCAGGACGTGCCGTCGAACTGGTCGAGGGCGACGATCCGCAGGTACATGTCCTGTGGCTGCTGCGCCGTCGTGCGGTAGCGCAGCACCTCCCGGTCGGACGGCTGGTTCAGGCTCTCCTGGAGGGAGACCAGCGGGTTCACCGCCGAGATGGTGCCGCCGCCCCCCACCCCGCCGCCGCCAGGACCCCGCCCGCCGAGCAGCCCGCCGTCGAGGGCGGGCAGCAGCGCCGGGATCACCAGGGCGATGCCGAGGGTGAGCACACCGATCCGGCGTCCGGTGCGGATCGGGGCCAGCGGCGCACCGCTGCCCGATTCGATGCCGCCCGCGCTCTTGCGCCGCTCGCTGGGACCCGCCCCGCCGAACACCCGGCCCCACTGCGCCAGGCGGTCCCGGCTCTCCGCCAGCAGGAGCAGCAGATAGCCCGTCGCGGCCAGCAGGAACCACAGCCAGCCCGCCCCGCCGCCGGTCAGCCCGGCGGCCACCGAGTACAGCGCGAGCAGCGGCAGACCCGCCGGGGCCGCGCTGCGGAAGGTCACCGCGAGGGCGTCCACCGCCAGCCCGATCAGCAGTACCCCGCCGACCAGCATCAGCCGGATGCCCTCGGAGGCCGGCGCCGGAATGGCGTACCGGTTGATGTCGGCGGTGCCGGAGGTCAGCAGCCGCCCGAACTCCCCGACCGCGTCCGGCCCCGGCAGCACGCCGATCCACGCCTTGTCGGCGACGAAGAACAGCGTCAGCAGCATCATCGACGCCACCAGCTGCACCGCCACCGTCAGCGCCCTGGCCAGCGGCACCCGCCGCGCCAGCGCGCCCACGCCCGCCTGCACGGCCACCAGGAGCGCCGCCATCGGGAACCAGTCCGCGTCCGTGACCAGCGGGATCAGCGCGGCAGCCGCCATCAGGGTGGCGACCAGCGCGCACAGCGTCATCCGCCCGCGCCCGCTCACCACAGCACTCCGTCCGCCCCGGGACAGTCCCCGTTCACGACCAGCCCCCCGAGATCCCCGACATCCCCGATGTTCCCGTCTTCATGCTCTTGCTCTCCGCCACACCCGTGCGCTGCGCGTCGGCCTGCTGCCACAGCGTCTCCAGCGGCGTCCCCGGCGGTGCGGCGACCGCCGTCCACCCCGCGTCGCGCAGCAGCCGCAACCGTTCCTCGGCCGCTTCCCGCAGCTCCACCGCCCGCTCCGGCTCGGCGGTCCACACCGCGGAGTCCGTCACGAAGGCGACCGCGCCGCCGGTGCGCTGACGCATCTGCGCGGCGATCGCCGCCTGTTCGTCGTCCAGATCGCCGAAGAAGGCGATCAGCAGCCCGTCGTTGCCGCCGCGCAGCACTTCGTACGAGGGGGACAGGCCGCCGCCCTCGGAGTGGCCCACGACGGCGAGGGTGTCCATCATCAGCCCGGCCGAGTCCGCCGACTCCTGCGTGGAACCGGCGAACCCGCCCGACCCCTCGCCGGGCACGGAATTGCCGGTGTCGGTCAACAGCCGTACCGAAAAGCCCCGTTCGAGCATGTGCACCAGGACCGATGCCGCTCCCGAGACCGCCCACTCGAAGGCCGAGTCGGGCCCCGCCCCGGCGTACGCGCCGCGCCGGGTGTCGAGCAGCACCGTGCAGCGGGCCCGCTGCGGCTGCTCCTCGCGGCGCACCATCAGCTCGCCGTAGCGCGCGGTGGAGCGCCAGTGCACCCGGCGCAGGTCGTCGCCGTGCCGGTAGCCGCGCGGAATGATGTCGTCCTCGCCGGCCAGCGCCAGCGAGCGCAGCCGCCCGTCGCCGTACCCGTTCGCCTCGCCCGTGAGCCGTACCGGAGGCAGCGCCTCCACGCGCGGGATCACCGTCAACGTGTCGTACGCGCTGAACGAGCGGCTCAGCTCGCACATCCCGAACGGGTCGGTCAGCCGCAGCTGGAGCGGCCCCAGCGGATACCGCCCGCGCAGGTCGGAGCGCACCCGGTAGGACACCTCGCGCCGCCCGCCCGCCTCCACCTTGTCCAGGACGAAGCGGGGCCGGGGCCCCAGTACGTACGGCACCCGGTCCTGGAGCATGAGCAGCCCGGTCGGCAGCCGCGAGACGTTCTCCATCCGCAGGTGCACCCGGGCCTCGGACCCGGCCGGCACCCGCCCCGGGGTCAGCCGGCGGCTGCCCGCGACCCGGTAGCGGGTGCGGTAGAGCACGATCACGCACATCAGCGGCAGCACGGCCAGCAGCACGCCCACCCGCAGCAGGTCGCCCTGCCCGAGCACGAACGCGCAGACCGCCGCGGCCACCCCGGCCGCCAGAAACGACCGGCCGCGCGTGGTCAGCCCGGACAGTGCCGCCCTGACCCCGCCCTTCTCCCCGGGCTCGGCCTCGGGGGCGGCGCCGGACATCACAGCGGCCGGACGCCGGGCGCGCCGTACGGCGGCGCGGGGGTGCCGGAACCGGTCGGCACGGGGATGCGCTGGAGGATGTCCAGCACGACCTGTTCGGAGGTGCGCCGGTTCAGCTGGGCCTGCGCGGTCGGCAGCAGCCGGTGCGCGAGCACCGCCACGGCCAGTGCCTGTACGTCGTCGGGCAGCGCGTAGTCCCGGCCGCTGAGCGCGGCGGAGGCCTTGGCGGCCCGCAGCAGGTGCAGGGTGGCGCGGGGGGAGGCGCCCAGACGCAGGTCCGGGTGGGTGCGGGTGGCGCCGACCAGGTCGACCGCGTAGCGCCGTACCGCTTCCGCCACGTGCACCGTGCGCACCGCGTCGATCAGCTTGACCACGTCGTGCGCGTGCGCCACCGGCTGGAGGTCGTCCAGCGGGGACACCCCGCCGTGCACGTCCAGCATCTGCAGCTCCGCCTCGGGGGAGGGGTAGCCGATGGAGACGCGGGCCATGAAGCGGTCGCGCTGGGCCTCGGGGAGGGGGTAGGTGCCCTCCATCTCGACCGGGTTCTGCGTGGCCACCACCATGAACGGATTGGGCAGCTCGTACGTCTGCCCGTCGATGGTGACCTGGCGCTCCTCCATGGACTCCAGGAGCGCGGACTGGGTCTTGGGCGACGCGCGGTTGATCTCGTCGCCGATCACTATCTGCGCGAAGATCGCGCCCGGCTTGAACTCGAAGTCGCGCCGCTGCTGGTCGTAGATCGACACACCGGTGATGTCGGACGGCAGCAGGTCCGGCGTGAACTGGATGCGGCGCACCGAGCAGTCGATGGATCTGGCCAGTGCCTTGGCGAGCATCGTCTTGCCGACGCCCGGCACATCCTCGATGAGCAGGTGCCCCTCGGCGAGGAGCACCGTCAGCGAGAGTCGTACGACCTCCGGCTTGCCCTCGATCACAGCCTCCACCGACCTGCGCACCCGCTCCGCTGTGGTGGTCAGATCTGTGAGGCTCGCTCGATCGTCATAGGTCGTCACCCGGCCCTCCTCGGCCCATACGGGCCGGCGTCACGACGACGCGAACGGCCCACCCCGAAACACGGACACCGCGGTCCGACCAGAACGGGTCCGACCGGGTGTCTCGTACGCATTCTTGTTGCCGTTACCGCTTCGTGTCACTCGCCTGTGGACAACTGAGTGCGAAATGCCGGAGTCGGGGCTTTTTTGCACACCCTCAGGCGGGGTCGATCTCCCGCAGCAGGCCCGTGGTCACGTCGAAGACAAAACCGCGCACGTCGCCGGTGTGCAGCAGGAACGGCGAGGTCCGCACGCGCTGCATCGACTGGCGCACGTCCTGGTCCACGTCGCGGAAGGCCTCGACGGCCCAGGACGGGCGCTGGCCGACCTCGTCCTCGATCTCGTGCCGGAAGTCCTCGGTGAGGGACTCCAGGCCGCAGTTCGTGTGGTGGATGAGTATGACGCTCTGGGTGCCCAGCGCCCGCTGGCTGATGGTCAGCGAGCGGATCACGTCGTCGGTGACCACGCCGCCCGCGTTGCGGATGGTGTGACAGTCGCCGAGCGCGAGGCCCAGCGCGTCGTGCAGGTCGAGCCGGGCGTCCATGCAGGCCACCACGGCGACCTTCAGGACCGGACGGGCGTCCATCCCCGGATCGCTGAAACCGGAGGCGTACTCCTGGTTGGCCTTGACGAGACGGTCGATGACCGTCGGATCGGTGCCGGGGCCCTCGGAAGCCGCAGAACCCTCGGGGAAAGATGCGGAAGTCGACATGACTATGACGGTAATGGTCAGCAGGGGTCCGGACCTGCCGGGGGAAGGGAAAAAGGAGGTCAACCCGCCCTGTTGTGAGCTAACCCACAAGGCCCCGGACAAGCCCCCCACCCTTCCCTCGTACGAGTGAAACAGCGGCCCGAGGGGCTGTCGCGGGCACGCCGCGCGGTCCGTCGCCCGTTGATTGACCGCGAGGGCCGGTGGACTAAAGTGACGCGTTGTACGAAATCCAGTGAGTTCCCCGCGCGCGGCAGTACGTACGGCCCGGCCTCCGCCCGCTCGTCGGCCGGTCGCCCGTCACCGGGCCCGGCTCCCCTTCCCGGGCGGGTGGGGACCGGGCCGTACGTACAACCTGCAAGCCGCGCGCTTTTGTCTGAGAGGGCGCATGAGCCAGACCCGACACGTCCCGGTGATGCTCCAGCGGTGCCTGGACATGTTGGCCCCGGCCATCTCCGAGCCCGGCGCGGTCGTCGTCGACTGCACGCTCGGGCTCGGCGGCCACAGCGAAGCCCTCCTCACCCAGTTCCCCGAGGTGCGCCTGATCGGCCTCGACCGGGACAAGGAGGCCCTGCGCCTCTCCGGCGAGCGCCTGGCCCCCTTCGGCGAGCGCGCCACCCTGGTGCACGCGGTCTACGACGAGCTGCCCGAGGTCCTGCGCACGCTCGGCATCCCGCGCGTCCAGGGCGTCCTGTTCGACCTGGGCGTCTCCTCCATGCAGCTCGACGAGGCCGACCGGGGCTTCGCGTACGCCCAGGACGCACCGCTGGACATGCGGATGGACCAGTCGACCGGAGTCAGCGCCGCCGAGGTCCTCAACACCTACGCGCCCGGCGAGCTGGTCCGCATCCTGCGCCAGTACGGCGAGGAGAAGCAGGCCAAGCGGATCGTCTCCGCGATCGTGCGCGAGCGCGACAAGGAGCCCTTCAGCAACAGCGCCCGCCTGGTCGAGCTGATCCGCGACGCCCTCCCGCAGGCCGCCAAGCGCACCGGCGGCAACCCCGCCAAGCGCACTTTCCAGGCCCTGCGCATCGAGGTCAACGGCGAGCTGGACAGCGTGGAGGCCGCCATTCCGGCAGCCGTCGACGCCATCTCGGTCGGCGGCCGCGTCGTCGTCATGTCGTACCAGTCGCTGGAGGACCGCATCGTCAAGCAGGTCTTCGCGGCGGGCGCCGCAAACACCGCCCCGCCCGGCCTGCCCGTGGTCCCCGAGCGCTACCAGCCGCGCCTGAAGCTGCTCACCCGCGGCGCGGAGCTGCCCACCGAGGAAGAGGTCGCCGAGAACCGCAGGGCGGCCCCCGCCCGGCTGCGCGGCGCCCAGCGCATCCGGGAGGAAGAAGCCAGTTGAGCAAACCGGCCAAGCAGGTACGGGGGAGAGCGGCGAGGCTCTCCGAACTGATGCCGTCGGGCCCCGCCCAGGCGGCCCGCACTCCCTTCGTGCTGCTGGTCGTGGTGCTGCTCGGCGGCGGCCTGATCTGCCTGCTCATGCTGAACTCGGCGCTCAACGAGGGCTCGTTCAAGCTGAACGACCTCAAGAAGCAGACCACCGAGCTCACCGACGAGGAGCAGGCCCTCCAGCGCGACGTCGACGACCGCTCAGCCCCCGGCGCCCTGGAGCGCCGGGCCCGCGAGCTGGGCATGGTCCCCGGCGGCTCCCCGGCCTTCCTGGACCCCGACGGCACGGTCCGCGGCACCCCGAGCCAGGCCCCGCCCCCGGAGCCCGCCCCGGAACCGGTGCGTCCGCAGCACGCCCCGGCCCTCCCGCCGGGCACCGCGGGCCAGGCGCCACCGGTGACACAGGCCCCACCGGTGACACAGGCCCCACCGGCCAACCAGGTCCCACCGGCCAACCAGGTCCCACCGGCCACCCCAGCCCCACCCGCGACCCAGGCCCCGCCCGCCTCCGGGCAGACGCAGCAGCCCCCGACGACCCCCGGCAGGTGACGCAGTGCCCCCGAAGGCTGTGCCCCCGAACGACGGACGGTCCGGCGACGGATCCCGCGGAGGCGGCCCGCGCCGCCGGGTCCCGGCCCCCGGCCGGCCGCCCGCCCGCAGGCCCGCCCCGGCCCGGCGGCCCGCCGCGAAGGCCAAGACGCTCCGGCTCGGCAGCCCCAAGCCGAGGCTCCGCCTGGTCAGCCTCGGTCTGACACTGGTGATGCTGGCCTTCGTCGTACGCCTGTTCCAGGTGCAGGCCGTCGACGCGGCGACGTACACCGACAAGGCGGAACGCCAGCGTCAGGCGCGGCACACCCTCACCGCCGAGCGCGGCGAGATCACCGACCGCAGCGGCATCGCGCTCGCCGCCAGCGTCGACGCGCACGACATCACCGCCGACCCCTACCTCTTCACCCCCGAGCAGGCCAAGGTCGCCGACGCGCCGCAGCAGGCCGCCGCGATCCTCGCCCCGATCCTCGGCAGGACCCCCGCCGACCTGGCGAAGAAGCTCGCCACGCCCAAGTCGCGGTACGTCGTCCTGGCCCGCCGTCAGACCCCGCAGGTCTGGAAGCAGATCAAGGACCTCAGGAGCGTGTACGGGGACAAGGCGTCCGCCGCCAACCGGCGCAAGGCGGGCTCCGCCGCCAACCTCCTCGGCGGCATCCTCCAGGAGCCCAGCAGTAAACGCGTCTACCCCAACGGCGACCTCGCCGCCGGAATACTGGGCTTCGTCAACGCCGAGGGCAAGGGCGCGGGCGGCCTGGAGTCCCAGCTCGACAAGGAGCTCGCGGGCAAGGACGGCGAGGTCACCTTCGCCCAGGCGAACGGCCGCCGGGTGCCCACCGCGGGCGCCAACGAGACCCCCGCGGTGCCGGGCTCCGACATAGAGCTCACCATCGACCGCGACATCCAGTGGGCCGCCCAGAACGCCATCGAGGAGCAGGTCAAGAAGTCCAAGGCGGACCGCGGCTACGTCATCGTCCAGGACACCCGCACCGGCGAGGTCCTCGCCATGGCCAACGCCCCCGGCTTCGACCCCAACGACCTCTCCCAGGCGAACGCCGCCGCGATGGGCAACGCGGCCCTCCAGGACGCCTACGAACCCGGCTCCACCTCCAAGATCATGTCCATGGCGGCCGTACTGGAGGAGAAGGCGGCCCACCCGGGCACCCACGTCGTCGTCCCCAACCGCCTCAAGCGCGGCGACCGCCTCTTCAAGGACGACATCGACCACCCCACCTGGTACCTCACCCTCAACGGGGTGCTCGCCAAGTCCTCCAACATCGGCACCATCCTGGCCACCGGTGAACTCGGCGACACCCAGCCCGAGGCCAACAAGGTGCTGCACTCCTACCTCACCAAGTTCGGCATCGGCCAGCGCAGCGGCCTCGGCTTCCCCGGCGAGACCCCGGGCATCCTGGCCCCACCGCAGAAGTGGTCCACCTCGCAGCAGTACACGATCCCCTTCGGCCAGGGCCTGTCCGTCAACGCCCTCCAGGCGGCCTCCGTGTACTCCACCATCGCCAACGGCGGCGTGCGGATCGAGCCCACGCTCGTCCGCGGCACCAAGGGCCCGGACGGGCGGTTCACCCCCGCTCCCGCCCCGAAGAAGACCCGCGTCGTCAGCGACCAGACCGCCACGACCCTGGCCAAGATGCTGGAGTCGGTCGTCGACGACGAGGAGGGCACCGGCACCAAGGCCCGCATCCCCGGCTACCGGGTCGGCGGCAAGACCGGCACGTCCAACCGGGTGGACCCCAAGACCGGCCGCTACAAGGGCTACACGGCCTCCTTCGCCGGGTTCGCGCCCGCCGACCAGCCCCGGATCACCGTCTACTGCGCCATCCAGAACCCCACCACCGGCAGCTACTTCGGCGGCCAGATCTGCGGCCCCATCTACAAGCAGGTCATGGAGTTCGCCCTGAAGACCCGCCAGGTCGCCCCGACCGGCGGCAAGCCCGCCCGGCTCCCGGTCACCTTCGAGCCGGGCCAGTGACGCGGAATTCCGGGCACCGAAGTGGAACAACGAATTCCGGGCGTCGAAACGGAATCCCGAGTACCGAAGCGGAAACCCTCAGTGACAACGCTCACCAACGACCACCGAAAACGGGTTGCGGAGCCCCCCTGCTTTCGCCCGCAGCCCGGTCCGGCGGGTACGCTCACCGCCGTGCCACACGCTGATCAGTCCCAAACCACCCAGAAGGACGCTCCGGTGAACTACCCCGGAGCGCCCAGGCCGGACCGGGTCCGCCCGACGACCCTCGGGGAGCTGGCCGAACGGCTGGGCATCGAGTCCCCAGGACCTGGAGAGACCACAGGAATCACGCACGACTCGCGCGCGGTCCGCCCCGGCGACGTCTACGCCGCCCTCCCCGGCGCCCGCCTGCACGGCGCGGACTTCGTCGCCCAGGCCGCCGAACTCGGCGCCGCCGCGGTCCTCACCGACCCGACGGGTGCCGAGCGCGCCGCCGCGACCGGCCTGCCCGTCCTCGCCGTGGAGAACCCGCGCGCCCACATGGGCCAGCTCGCCGCCGACATCTACGGAAACCCCGGCCGCGACCTGCTCCAGATCGGCATCACCGGAACCTCCGGCAAGACCACCACCGCCTACCTGGTGGAGGGCGGCCTGAAGGCAGCCGGAGACCTCCCCGGTCTGATCGGTACGGTCGAGATGCGCATCGGCGACGAACGCATCAAGTCCGAGCGGACCACCCCCGAGGCCACCGACCTCCAGGCCCTGTTCGCCGTGATGCGCGAACGCGGCGTGAAGTCGGTCGCCATGGAGGTCTCCAGCCACGCCCTGGTGCTCGGCCGGGTCGACGCCTGCGTCTTCGACGTGGCCGTCTTCAACAACCTGAGCCCGGAGCACATGGAGTTCCACTCCGACATGGAGGACTACTTCCAGGCGAAGGCACAGCTCTTCACCCCCGAGCGGTCCAGGCTGGGCGTCCTCAACTTCGACGACGAGTACGGCCGCCGCCTGGTGACCGAGGCCTCCGTCCCGGTGATCACGTTCTCCGCCGAGGGCCACCCGGACGCCGACTGGCGCGCCGAGAAGGTCGACGTCGGGCCGCAGTCCAGCACCTTCATGGTGGTCGGCCCGCGCGGCGAGCACATCCACGCCACCGCGCCGCTGCCGGGCCCGTTCAACGTCGCCAACACGCTCGCTGCGATCGCCACCCTGGCCGCCGCCGGGTACGACCCGCAGACCGCCGCCGACGGCATCGCCGCCGTCCCCGGCGTCCCGGGCCGCCTGGAGCGCGTCGACGCCGGGCAGGACTTCCTCGCCGTCGTCGACTACGCCCACAAGACGGACGCCGTCGAATCGGTGCTGCGCGCCCTGCGCAAGGTCACCGAGGGGCAGCTGCACATCGTGCTCGGCTGCGGCGGCGACCGCGACACCCAGAAGCGCGCACCGATGGGTGCGGCGGCCGCACGGCTCGCCGACACCGCCGTGCTCACCAGTGACAACCCCCGCTCCGAGGACCCCCTCGCGATCCTGGCGACCATGCTCGCCGGAGCCGCCGAGGTGCCCGCCCACGAGCGCGGCGACGTCGCCGTCTTCGAGGACCGGGCCGCCGCCATCGCCGAGGCCGTCGCCCGCGCCCACAGCGGCGACACCGTCCTCGTCGCGGGCAAGGGCCACGAGCAGGGCCAGGACATCAACGGCGTGGTCCGTCCCTTCGACGACCGCACCGTGCTCCGCGCAGCCGTCGAGCGCCGCCTGAAAGACAAGAGGGGCTGACCGGAAATGATCCCCCTTACCCTCGCCGAGATCGCCTCTCTCGTGGGCGGACAGACCCACGACATACCGGACACGGAGCTGAAGGTCACCGGGCCCGTCGTCATCGACTCCCGCCAGGTCCGCGCGGGCAGCCTGTTCGCCGCGTACGCGGGCGAGCGCGTCGACGGCCACGACTTCGCGGCGCGCGCGATCGAGGCGGGCGCGGCAGCCGTGCTGGCCACCCGCCCCGTCGGCGTGCCCGCCATCGTCGTACCCGACGTGACGGAGGCGCTCGGCGCGCTCGCCCGCAGCGTCGTCGCCCGCCTGGGCGCCGACGTGGTCGCGCTCACCGGGTCCGCGGGCAAGACGTCCACCAAGGACCTCATCGCCCAGCTCCTGGAGCGCAAGGCGCCGACCGTCTACCCGGCGGGCAACCTCAACAACGAGATCGGGCTGCCGCTCACCGCACTGCGCGCGGCTGAAAACACCCGTCACCTCGTGCTGGAGATGGGCGCCCGCTACATCGGCGACATCCGCTACCTGACCGGCCTCGTCCCGCCGCGCATCGGCCTCGTCCTGAACGTCGGGACCGCGCACGTCGGCGAGTTCGGCAGCCGCGAGAACATCGCCCTGGCCAAGGGCGAGATGGTCGAGTCCCTCCCCGCCGACGGCGTCGCCGTGCTCAACGCCGACGACAACCTCGTACGGGAGATGGCCTCGCGCACGAAGGCGCGCGTCCTGTACTTCGGCGAGTCCGAGACCGCCGACGTCCGCGCCGCCGACGTCCGCCTCACCGAGGACGGCCGCCCCGCCTTCACGCTCCACACACCCTCCGGGTGCAGTGACGTGACCATGCGGCTGTACGGTGAGCACCACGTGTCGAACGCGCTCGCCGCGGCCGCCGTCGCCCATGAGCTGGGTCTGTCCGTCGACGAGATCGCCGTGGCGCTCTCCGAGGCGGGTACCCTCTCCCGCTGGCGCATGGAGGTCACCGAGCGGCCCGACGGCGTGACGGTTGTCAACGACGCCTACAACGCGAACCCCGAATCCATGCGAGCCGCCCTGCGTGCGCTCGCAGCCATGGGCAAGGGACGCAGGACGTGGGCGGTGCTCGGGCACATGGCCGAGCTCGGGGACGAGTCGCTCGTCGAGCACGACGCGGTCGGACGGCTCGCCGTCCGGCTCAACGTCAGCAAGCTGGTGGCAGTCGGGGGCCGGGAAGCGTCCTGGCTGCAACTGGGCGCCTATAACGAGGGTTCGTGGGGTGAGGAGTCGGTGCACGTGTCCGACACGCAGGCGGCGATCGACCTGTTGCGCGGGGAACTGCGCCCGGGAGACGTCGTGCTGGTGAAGGCATCCAGGTCGGTCGGCCTCGAAGCGGTCGCCCAGGCACTGCTCGAACCCGCCACCGAGGGTGAGGTCGCCGGCGCATGAGCCAGATCCTCTTCGCAGGGGCCATCGGCCTCTTCCTGACGCTCATCGGCACCCCGCTGCTGATCAAGCTGCTGGCCCGCAAGGGCTACGGCCAGTTCATCCGCGACGACGGCCCCCGCGGCCACCACGGCAAGCGCGGCACGCCGACCATGGGCGGCATCGCCTTCATCCTGGCCACGCTCATCGCGTACGCCCTGACGAAGGTGCTCACCTCCAGCTCGCCCACCATCTCCGGCGTGCTGGTGCTGTTCCTGATGGCGGGCATGGGCCTGGTCGGCTTCCTCGACGACTACATCAAGATCGTCAAGCAGCGTTCGCTGGGTCTGCGGGCCAAGGCGAAGATGCTCGGCCAGCTGATCGTCGGCATCGCCTTCGCGGTGCTCGCGCTCAACTTCTCCGACAGCCGCGGCCAGACCCCGGCCTCCGACAAGCTGTCGTTCGTCACCGACTTCGGCTGGTCCATCACCCCGGTGCTGTTCGTGGTGTGGGCGCTGTTCATGATCCTCGCGATGTCGAACGGCGTGAACCTCACCGACGGCCTCGACGGACTCGCCACCGGCGCCTCCGTGATGGTCTTCGGCGCGTACACCTTCATCGGTCTGTGGCAGTTCCAGGAGTCCTGCGCCAACGCGCAGGGCCTGACCAACCCCAACGCCTGCTTCGAGGTCCGCGACCCCCTCGACCTCGCGGTCGTGGCCTCCGCGCTGATGGGTTCCTGCTTCGGCTTCCTGTGGTGGAACACCTCGCCCGCCAAGATCTTCATGGGCGACACCGGCTCGCTGGCCCTCGGCGGCGCGCTCGCGGGTCTGGCGATCTGCTCGCGCACCGAGCTGCTGCTCGCCATCCTCGGCGGCCTCTTCGTCCTGATCACCATGTCGGTGGTCATCCAGGTCGGCTCGTTCAAGATGACCGGCAAGCGCGTCTTTAGGATGGCACCGCTCCAGCACCACTTCGAACTCAAGGGCTGGTCGGAAGTCCTCGTCGTGGTCCGCTTCTGGATCATCCAGGGCATGTGCGTGATCGTCGGTCTCGGTCTCTTCTACGCAGGATGGGCAGCCGGTAAGTGACCAGCTGGAACGGCTACATCTTCAAGGATCTCAGCGTCACCGTCGCCGGTCTCGGCGTGAGCGGCATCAGCGCCGCCCGCGCCCTGGCCGGCCTCGGCGCCCGCATCACCGTCGTGGACGGCGGCGACAGCGCCACGCACCAGGCCCGCGCAGCGGAGCTGAAGAGCGAAGGCATCGCCGTACGACTGGGCGACGCGGACACCCTCCCCGAGGGCACCGACCTGGTCGTCACCTCGCCCGGCTGGAAGCCTTCCAGCCCCCTGTTCGAGGCGGCGGCGAAGGCGGGCGTGGACGTCGTCGGCGACGTCGAGATCGCCTGGCAGCTGCGCGGTCCCGATGCCGCACCCTGGCTCGCCATCACCGGCACCAACGGCAAGACCACCACCACCCAGATGCTCGCGTCGATCCTCACCGCCGCAGGGCTGCGCACCGCCGCCGTCGGCAACATCGGCACCCCGATCATCGACGTGGTGCTCCAGGGCGCCGCGTACGACGTCCTGGCCGTCGAGCTCTCCTCGTACCAGCTGCACTGGGCCCCGTCCCTGCGCGCCCACTCCGCCGCCGTCCTCAACCTGGCGCCGGACCACCTCGACTGGCACGGCTCCATGGACGCCTACGCCGCCGACAAGGGCCGCATCTACGAGGGCAACACCGTCGCCTGCGTCTACAACGTCGCCGACACCGCCACCGAGGACCTGGTCCGCGAGGCCGACGTCGAGGAGGGCTGCCGCGCCATCGGCTTCACCCTCGGCACCCCCGGCCCCTCCCAGCTCGGCATCGTCGACGGCATCCTCGTCGACCGCGCCTTCGTGACCAACCGGCAGAAGAACGCCCAGGAGCTCGCCGAGGTCTCCGACGTGACCCCCGCCGCCCCGCACAACCTCGCCAACGCCCTCGCGGCCGCCGCGCTGGCCCGTGCGTACGGCGTGGAGCCCGCGGCGGTCCGGGACGGCCTGCGCGCCTTCCGGCCCGACGCGCACCGCATCGAGCACGTCGCGGACGTCGACGCGGTGACGTACATCGACGACTCCAAGGCCACCAACACGCACGCCGCCGAAGCCTCCCTCGCGGCGTACGAGTCCATCGTGTGGATCGCGGGCGGGCTCGCCAAGGGCGCCACCTTCGACGACCTGGTGAAGAAGTCCGCGAAGCACCTGCGTGGCGTCGTGCTGATCGGCGCCGACCGTGCTCTCATCCGCGAAGCCCTCGCGCGACACGCGCCCGAGGTGCCGGTGGTCGACCTCGACCGGACCGACACTGGGGCCATGGAGGCGGCGGTCCGGGAGGCGGCGGCACTCGCCACGGCGGGGGACACGGTGCTCATGGCCCCGGCCTGCGCCTCGATGGACATGTTCGCCAACTACAACAAGCGCGGCGAGGCCTTCGCCGACGCCGTACGCGAACTGGCCGATACCCGGGCCTAGCCCGCCCGCAGGCACCGCCCCCGGCTTCATCGGCGCACGAGTTGTTGGAGGGGACCACCGAGATGCCGGCCACGGCCAGAAGAAACCCCAGAGGAACCCAGGGCGCCCGTCCCGCCGCCCCGCGCGGCGGGACGGGCCTGGCCCGCCCGCGCGGCCCCGGTGGCCCCCGCAAGCTCTACGAGCAGCTCCGCAAGGCCTGGGACCGCCCGCTGACGGCCTACTACGTGATCCTCGGCAGCGCGCTGCTCATCATCGGCCTCGGCCTGGTGATGGTCTACTCCGCGTCGATGATCAAGGCCCTCCAGCTCGACCTGGTCAGCTCGTACTTCTTCCGCAAGCAGTTCCTCGCCGCCTCCATGGGCGCCGTGCTGCTGTTCGCCGCCTCCCGGATGCCCGTCAAGCTGCACCGGGCACTTTCCTACCCGCTCCTCGCCGGTACGGTCTTCCTGATGGCCCTGGTCCAGGTCCCCGGGATAGGGCACGCGGTCAACGGCAACCAGAACTGGATCTCCATCGGCGGCCCCTTCCAGCTCCAGCCCAGCGAGTTCGGCAAGCTGGCACTGATCCTGTGGGGCGCGGACCTGCTCGCCCGCAAGCAGGACAAGCACCTGCTGGCCCAGTGGAAGCACATGCTGGTGCCGCTGGTCCCGGTCGCCTTCATGCTGCTCGGGCTGATCATGCTCGGCGGCGACATGGGCACCGCGATCATCCTCACCGCGATCCTCTTCGGTCTGCTCTGGCTGGCCGGGGCGCCGACCCGGCTGTTCGCGGGCGTGCTGGCCTTCGCCGGGTTCCTGGGCTTCGTCCTCGTCAAGACCAGCTCCAACCGGATGGCCCGGCTCGACTGCGTCCTGAGCACCGAGATGGGCCCCGAGGGGCAGTGCCAGCAGGCCGTTCACGGAATCTACGCACTCGCGTCCGGCGGCTGGTTCGGATCGGGACTCGGTGCGAGTGTGGAAAAATGGGGTCAACTCCCCGAACCCCACAACGACTTCATCTTCGCCATCACAGGTGAGGAACTGGGTTTGGCGGGCACGCTGTCGGTACTCGCCCTGTTCGCGGCCCTAGGCTATGCGGGTATCCGCGTGGCCGGACGCACGGAGGACCCCTTCGTGAGGTACGCCGCGGGAGGCGTGACGACCTGGATCATGGCGCAGGCCACGATCAACATCGGTGCGGTGCTCGGCCTGTTGCCGATCGCCGGTGTCCCGCTCCCGCTGTTCTCGTACGGGGGCTCGGCGCTGCTGCCGACCATGTTCGCCGTAGGGTTGCTGATCGCCTTCGCGCGTGACGACCCGGCGGCGCGGGCCGCTCTGGCCATGAGGCGGCCCGGGACGAGATGGAAAACGATGAGACGGCGCGTCACCAAGCGTCCGTCCGGAGAGCGGTGAATTTCGGTGCATGTCGTACTCGCCGGTGGGGGGACCGCCGGCCACATCGAGCCCGCGCTCGCCCTCGCGGACGCCCTGCGCAGGCAGGACCCCACCGTGGGGATCACGGCCCTCGGCACGGAACGCGGCCTGGAGACCAGGCTCGTTCCGGAACGCGGTTACGAACTCGGGCTGATCCCCGCAGTGCCGCTGCCCCGCAAGCCCACCCCCGAACTGATCACCGTCCCCGGGCGGCTGCGCGGCACCATCAAGGCCGCCGAGCAGATCCTGGAGCGCACCAAGGCCGACTGCGTGGTCGGCTTCGGCGGCTACGTGGCACTGCCCGGCTACCTCGCGGCCAAGCGCCTCGGCGTGCCGATCATCGTCCACGAGGCCAACGCCCGTCCCGGCCTGGCCAACAAGATCGGTTCGCGGTACGCGGCCGCCGTCGCGGTCTCCACGCCCGACAGCAAGCTGCGGGGCGCCCGCTACATCGGCATCCCGCTGCGCCGCACCATCGCCACGCTGGACCGCGGGGCCGTGCGCCCCGAGGCGCGCGCCGCGTTCGGGCTCGACCCGAACCTGCCGACGCTGCTGGTGTCCGGCGGCTCGCAGGGCGCCCGCCGCCTCAACGAGGTCGTCCAGCAGGCCGCCCCGTACCTCCAGCGCGCCGGAATCCAGATCCTGCACGCGGTCGGCCCGAAGAACGAACTGCCGCGCGTGGACAACATGCCCGGAATGCCGCCCTACATCCCGGTACCGTACGTGGACCGGATGGACCTGGCGTACGCCGCGGCGGACATGATGCTCTGCCGCGCGGGCGCCATGACGGTGGCCGAACTCTCCGCCGTCGGGCTCCCGGCCGCCTACGTCCCGCTGCCCATCGGCAACGGCGAACAGCGGCTCAACGCCCAGCCGGTGGTCAACGCGGGCGGCGGCCTGCTGGTCGACGACGCGGCGCTCACCCCCGAGTGGGTGCAGGGCAACGTCCTTCCGGTGCTCGCCGATCCGCACCGGCTGTACGAGATGTCGCGCGCGGCCGCCGAGTTCGGCCGCCGGGACGCCGACGACCTGCTCGTCGGCATGGTCTACCAGGCGATCGCAGCACGCAGGGCCGGCTGACCGGTCCCCGCACAAGGAGACGAGGGGCACGTGGCCGGACCCGGCACCCGCGAACGCGGCGGCAGACAGAAGACGGTTCCGGCCACACCCCGGGCGTCCCGCGAGGGACGCCCGGGCGGACGGCTCGGGCTGCTGAAGCGGCTGCGGAGAACTTCCCCCGGCCGCCCGGTCGTGCTGCTCCTCGCCGCCGCCGTCCTGCTCTCGGGCGGCATCGTCTGGGCCCTCTACGGCTCCACCTGGCTGCGCGTCGAACAGGTCCGGGCCACCGGCACCCGGGTGCTGACGCCCCAGCAGGTGCTGGACGCGGCGGCCGTGCCCACCGGCATTCCGATGATCTCCGTGGACACCGGTGCCATAGAGGACCGGCTGCGCAGGGAATTGCCGCGAATCGACACGATCGACGTGGTCCGGTCGTGGCCGCACGGAATCGGGCTGAAAGTGACGGAGCGAAAGCCCGTCCTGCTGCTCTCCGAAGGCCCTTCCGCGGCGCGCAAGTTCACCGAAGTGGACAGAAACGGTGTGCGGTTCGCCACTGTGACAAAGCCGACCGCCGGGGTACCGCGACTCGACATGGCGGCCACCCGATCCCCGAGTCTGCGCCGGTTCGGCGAACAGCGCCTGCTGGCCGAGGCGGTCCGGGTCGCCGGTGGGCTTCCGGCCGCCGTGGCCCGTAACCTGACGGTGGTGAAGGTGACTTCGTACGACTCGATCACACTGGAACTGGGCCGTGACCGCAGCGTTTTCTGGGGCAGTGGTGAGAGTGGCGAGGCCAAGTCCCGGGCCCTTCTCGCCCTGATGAAAGCGGCCCCCGACGCGAAGCACTTCGATGTGAGTGCCCCCACCGCCCCGGCGTCATCGGGGAGTTGACGGACTTTCGGGCCGGTCAACCCCCTGGTTGGTCAGCGATATGGGTGATCACATAGGGTGAAAAGAAAAACGGGAGGTTCGGCGTGTTCGTTGAACGCGCACCACTTGTCGACTTAGTGTCCTGTTCGGAAGAGTCCAAGGAACAGACACACTGGTAACCCTAAACTTCAGCGTTAGGGTTCGGGTCGGCGTTCGGACCGTCCCAAATCGGCATCAGTCGTCGCGGCGCTGCAAACTCCGTGGCGGCACGTAAATCGAGGCGAGAGGCCTTCGACGTGGCAGCACCGCAGAACTACCTCGCAGTCATCAAGGTCATCGGTGTCGGCGGCGGTGGTGTCAATGCCATCAACCGGATGATCGAGGTCGGTCTGAAGGGCGTCGAGTTCATCGCCATCAACACCGACGCGCAAGCGCTGTTGATGAGCGACGCCGACGTCAAGCTGGACGTCGGCCGTGAACTCACCCGAGGACTTGGCGCAGGCGCCAACCCCGACGTCGGTCGCAAGGCGGCCGAGGACCACCGTGAGGAGATCGAGGAGGTCCTCAAGGGGGCCGACATGGTCTTCGTGACGGCAGGCGAAGGCGGTGGCACCGGAACCGGTGGCGCCCCCGTCGTCGCCAACATCGCCCGCTCGCTGGGCGCCCTGACGATCGGTGTGGTCACCCGCCCGTTCACCTTCGAGGGCCGGCGGCGTGCGAACCAGGCGGAGGACGGCATCGCCCAGCTCCGCGAAGAGGTCGACACCCTCATCGTCATCCCCAACGACCGACTGCTGTCGATCAGCGACCGTCAGGTCTCCGTCCTCGACGCCTTCAAGTCGGCCGACCAGGTCCTGCTGTCCGGTGTCCAGGGCATCACCGACCTGATCACCACCCCGGGTCTGATCAACCTCGACTTCGCCGACGTCAAGTCGGTCATGTCCGAGGCCGGTTCGGCGCTCATGGGCATCGGCTCGGCGCGCGGCGACGACCGTGCGGTGGCGGCGGCGGAAATGGCGATCTCCTCGCCGCTCCTGGAAGCCTCCATCGACGGCGCACGCGGTGTGCTGCTCTCCATCTCCGGCGGCTCCGACCTCGGTCTCTTCGAGATCAACGAGGCGGCCCAGCTGGTCAGCGAGGCCGCCCACCCCGAGGCCAACATCATCTTCGGCGCCGTCATCGACGACGCCCTGGGCGACGAGGTACGGGTCACCGTCATCGCCGCCGGATTCGACGGCGGACAGCCGCCGGCCCGGCGCGAGAACGTGCTGGGCGCCGGTGCGCAGAAGCGCGAGGAGAGCGCCCCGCAGACGCGCCCCGCGCCGGAGCCGACCCGGCCGACCGGCATCGGTTCCGTCCCGGTGCGCGAGGAGGCCCCGGCCCCGGTCGAGCAGCCCGCCCCGGCGAGCGAGCTCCCCGTACAGACGAATCCGCCGCACGTCCCGCCGGCCCGCCCGTCCTACGCGGACACCTCGGCCGAAGAGCTGGACGTACCGGACTTCCTGAAGTGATCCGGATCGTCTAGGTGATACAGCGGTACGACGACGAGAACGGCGCGCACGCCGCCTTCACCGACAGGTGGGGCGGGGTGAGCGCCGTTCCGTACGAGCAGCTCAATCTGGGCGGGGCGGTCGGCGACGACCCCGACGCCGTGCGGGCCAACCGGAAGCTGGCGGCCGAGTCCCTGGGGCTCGACCCGGCGCGGGTGGTCTGGATGAACCAGGTGCACGGGCGGGATGTGGCCGTGGTCGACGGGCCCTGGGCCCCCGGTGCGGACATCCCCTCGGTCGACGCCCTCGTGACGTCCCGTCGGGGGCTCGCCCTCGCGGTGCTCACCGCGGACTGCACCCCCGTCCTGCTGGCCGACCCCGTCGCCGGGGTGACCGGGGCGGCGCACGCGGGACGGCCCGGAATGCTGGCGGGGGTCGTGCCCTCGGTGGTCGAGGCGATGGTCGCGCTCGGCGCCGAGCCCTCCCGGACGCACGCGTGGACCGGGCCCGCCGTGTGCGGCAAGTGCTACGAAGTGCCCGAGCAGATGCGGGCGGACGCCGCCTCGGTCGAACCGGCCTGCTGGGCCGAGACCAGCTGGGGCACCCCGGCGGTCGACGTGACGGCCGGAGTGCACGCCCAGCTCGCGGCGCTCGGGGTGCGCAGCCGGTCGCAGTCGCCGGTGTGCACGCGCGAGTCGCACGACCACTTCTCCTACCGGCGGGACCGGACCACGGGACGGCTCGCCGGATATGTCTGGCTGGACGGATAGGGCAGATGGACCGTACGGAAGACGCCGCCGCTCTCGCGGTGCGCAAGGACGAACTCGCCTCGAACCTGGCGCAAGTGGAGGAACGTATCTCCTCCGCTTGTGCAGCTGTCGGGCGCGCGCGTGAAGAAGTGACCCTGATCGTGGTCACCAAGACCTACCCGGCGAGCGATGTGCGCCTGCTCGCGGAGCTGGGGGTGCGTCATGTCGCCGAGAACCGCGACCAGGACGCCGCCCCCAAGGCCGCCGCATCGGCGGACCTGCCGCTGACCTGGCACTTCGTCGGGCAGTTGCAGACCAACAAGGTGCGTTCGGTGGTCGGTTACGCGGACGTGGTGCAGTCCGTGGACCGGCTGAAGCTGGTCGGCTCGCTGTCCGCCGCGGCACTGCGGGCCGAGCGCGAGGTCGGCTGCCTGCTCCAGGTGGCCCTGGACGCCGAAGTGGGCGAAAGGGGTGAAAGGGGCGGTGTCGGACCGGACGGCATCGAGGAGTTGGCCGCCGCGGTGGCCGCCGCCGAGGGGCTGCGGCTGGACGGCCTGATGACCGTCGCGCCGCTGTCGGGCCCGTACGCGGGCCGCCAACGGGCCGCCTTCGAGCGGTTGATGGAAATCTCGACCCGCCTGCGCACCGCACATCCGGCTGCCACCATGGTGTCTGCGGGAATGAGCGCGGACCTCGACGAGGCAGTGGCGGCCGGTGCGACACATGTGCGCGTCGGCACTGCGGTACTCGGCGTGCGCCCTCGCCTCGGGTAACGTCGCGAAGCAGTCGGACCACAGCAGAAAATATGGTCATCCCCACTATTCGGGGGCAGGCCCAGTGGATCGCTGGCACTTGGTGACGAGGCCGATCCACCACAGAGCGGAGGACTCAGGAAATGGCCGGCGCTATGCGCAAGATGGCGGTCTACCTCGGCCTCGTGGAGGACGATGGGTACGACGGCCGGGGTTTTGACCCCGACGACGACTTCGAACCCGAGCCCGAGCCGGAGCGCGACCACCGTCGCCACCAGCCCCCGCACCAGGTCGAGCGGGAACGGGACGAACCGGTACGAGCGGTACAGCCGCCGGCCCCCCGCGAGCCCGTTCAGCTTCCGGCGGAAAGCGGACGACCTGCACGAATCGCCCCCGTGGCGTCCATCACACCTGAACGTCCGAGCCTGGAGAAGAACGCACCGGTGATCATGCCCAAGGTCGTGTCCGAGCGGGAGCCGTACCGCATCACCACGTTGCACCCCCGGACCTACAACGAGGCCCGTACCATCGGGGAACACTTCCGCGAGGGCACTCCGGTGATCATGAACCTCACGGAGATGGACGACACCGACGCGAAGCGACTTGTCGACTTTGCCGCAGGTCTTGTCTTCGGTCTGCATGGCAGCATTGAGCGAGTGACGCAGAAGGTGTTCCTGTTGTCGCCTGCTAACGTCGATGTCACGGCGGAGGACAAGGCCCGTATCGCAGAGGGCGGTTTCTTCAACCAGAGCTGACAGAGCCGAGAGCAGGACCACCGGGAACAACCGGCCACCGAGGCCGGACCGAGGCGTGAGCCAGGGGAGAGGGAAGCACGGGAATGGGCATCGCACTGGACGTGATCTACATCGCGTTGATGTGTTTCCTCGTCGTGCTGATCTTCCGGCTCGTCATGGACTACGTCTTCCAGTTTGCCCGCTCGTGGCAACCCGGCAAGGCGATGGTGGTCGTTCTGGAGGCCACCTACACTGTCACCGATCCACCGCTCAAGCTTCTGCGGCGGTTCATTCCGCCGCTGCGTCTCGGGGGCGTGGCACTCGACCTGTCCTTCTTCGTTCTGATGATCATCGTCTACATCCTGATCAGCATCGTGAACAACGTTGCGAGCAGGGTGTGAGCGATACGGTCTTGCCGACTGCCGACGACTACGTAGAGGTGAAGAAGAGATGCCGCTGACCCCCGAGGACGTGCGGAACAAGCAGTTCACGACCGTCCGCCTCCGAGAAGGCTATGACGAGGACGAGGTTGACGCCTTCCTCGACGAGGTCGAGTCCGAACTGACCCGCCTGCTCCGCGAAAACGAGGACCTGCGCGCCAAGCTGGCCGCGGCGACCCGTGCGGCAGCGCAGAACCAGCAGCAGCAGGGCATGCGCAAGCCGGAACCGCAGGACAACCGGCCCGGTGGCCCGGGCGCGCCCGTCCCCGCGGCCATATCCGGACCGCCCCAGCAGCAGCAGCCCCCGCAGCAGCAGCAGATGCAGCAGCAGGGCGGCCAGCTCCAGCTCCCCGCGGGCCCCGGCGGCCAGCAGGGTCCCGGTCCGATGGGCCAGGGCCCCGGTCCGATGCAGGGCGGCCCCATGGGTCAGGGCCCCGGCCCGATGCAGGGCCAGCACGGTCCCGGCCCGATGGGCCAGAACCCCATGCAGCAGCAGGGTGGCCCGATGGGTCAGCCGCAGGGCATGGGTCAGGGCCCGATGGGTGGCCCCGGTCCGATGGGCCAGCCCCCGATGCAGCAGCAGCCTCCGATGCAGCAGCCCGGTGGCGACAGTGCCGCCCGCGTGCTCTCGCTGGCGCAGCAGACCGCCGACCAGGCGATCGCGGAGGCCCGTTCCGAGGCCAACAAGATCGTCGGCGAGGCTCGTTCGCGCGCCGAGGGCCTGGAGCGGGACGCCCGCGCCAAGGCTGACGCGCTGGAGCGGGACGCGCAGGAGAAGCACCGCGTCGCGATGGGCTCCCTGGAGTCCGCCCGCGCCACGCTGGAGCGCAAGGTCGAGGACCTGCGTGGCTTCGAGCGCGAGTACCGCACGCGTCTGAAGTCCTACCTGGAGTCGCAGCTGCGTCAGCTGGAGACCCAGGCCGACGACTCGCTCGCTCCGCCGCGGACCCCGGCGACGGCCTCGCTGCCGCCGGCCCCGCAGATGAGCAGCACGATGGCTCCGGCCGGGGCGTCCTCCATGGGGCACTCCATGGGCGGCAACCCGTCGATGGGCGCGCCCTCTCCGATGGGTGGCGGCCAGGGCAACGGTGCTCCCTCCTACGGTGGGCAGCAGCAGATGGCTCCGGCCATGACGCAGCCGATGGCACCGGTGCGGCCGCAGGGCCAGCCGCCGATGCAGCAGGCGCCGTCGCCGATGCGGGGCTTCCTCATTGACGAGGACGACAACTGAGGCCGGTAGTGCGCGTGATGAACGCGTAGCCGTCGGCAGGCTGAGGGGCGGGCCCCGGGACTTTACGGTCCTGGGGCCCGCCCCTTTTGCCGTGGGCGGGGGCGGTACGGGGGTGGGGCGGGGCCCCTTTGGACTCGGCGTCCGGCGTGGGGGCTGGGCGGGGGCTGCCGGGGTGGGCCGGGAGCGGGAGGGGCCGCCCCCTTGGACGTGCGTCCGGCGTGGGTGTTGGGCGGGGGCTCCCGGCCCCGTGGCCCGAGGGGGCCTGCCGGGGGCTCCGCCCCCGGACCCCCGGGTTTCGCCCCGGTCCCGCCCCTTTCCCTAAAGCGCTCGCCGCGCGGCTTGTTTGTGGTTGCTCGCGCAGTTCCCCGCGCCCCTGAAGGGGCACGGGAAAGGGGGCGGTCCCGGAAGTGGTTGTTTCCGGGGCCGCCCCCTTGGGGGACTGTGGGATCAGACCTTGCGCAGGTGGAAGGTCAGGGAGAGGGGCTCGTCCGTGAAGGCCTCGCCGTAGGAGGAGTCCGGGGAGCCCTCCGCGTAGTCCGTGGCCAGGACCTCGTCGGAGATCAGGGGGGCGTGGTGGGCCAGCGCCTCCGCCGTCTCCGGGGAGGTCGAGGTCCAGCGCACCGCGATGCGGTCGGCCACGTCCAGGCCCGAGTTCTTGCGGGCCTCCTGGATCAGCCGGATCGCGTCACGGGCCAGGCCCGCCTTGCGGAGTTCGGGGGTGATTTCGAGGTCGAGGGCGACCGTGGCGCCGGAGTCGGAGGCCACCGACCAGCCCTCGCGGGGGGTCTCGGTGATGATGACCTCCTCGGGGGTGAGGAGGATCGTCTCGCCGTTCACGACGAGGGGGGCCTCGCCGTCGCGCAGGGCGAGGGAGAGGGCCGCGGCGTCGGCGGCGGCGACCGCCTTCGCCACGTCCTGGACGCCCTTGCCGAAGCGCTTGCCCAGCGCACGGAAGTTCGCCTTGGCGGTCGTGTCGACCAGCGAGCCGCCGACCTCGGAGAGCGACGCCAGGGAGGTGACGTTCAGTTCCTCGGTGATCTGCGCCTGGAGCTCCGGGGAGAGCGCGGAGAAGCCGGTCGCCGCGACCAGGGCGCGGGACAGGGGCTGGCGGGTCTTGACGCCGGACTCGGCGCGCGTGGCGCGGCCCAGCTCGACCAGACGACGTACCAGAGCCATCTGCGTGGAGAGGGTCGGGTCGATGGCCGCGAGGTCGGCCTTCGGCCAGGTGGAGAGGTGGACGGACTCGGGCGCGTCGGGGGTGACCGGCACGACCATGTCCTGCCAGACCCGCTCCGTGATGAAGGGGGTCAGCGGGGCCATCAGGCGGGTGACTGTCTCGACGACGTCGTGCAGCGTGCGCAGGGCCGCCTTGTCGCCCTGCCAGAAGCGGCGGCGCGAGCGGCGGACGTACCAGTTGGAGAGGTCGTCGACGAAGGCCGAGAGGAGCTTGCCGGCGCGCTGGGTGTCGTACGACTCCATGGCGACGGTGACCTGGTCGACCAGTGCGTTCAGCTCGGACAGCAGCCAGCGGTCGAGGACCGTGCGCTCGGCGGGGGCCGGGTCGGCGGCGCTGGGCGCCCACGACGACGTACGGGCGTACAGGGCCTGGAAGGCGACCGTGTTCCAGTACGTGAGGAGGGTCTTGCGGACGACCTCCTGGATGGTGCCGTGGCCGACGCGGCGGGCCGCCCACGGGGAGCCGCCGGCCGCCATGAACCAGCGCACGGCGTCGGCGCCGTGCTGGTCCATCAGCGGGATGGGCTGGAGGATGTTGCCCAGGTGCTTGGACATCTTGCGGCCGTCCTCGGCGAGGATGTGGCCGAGGCAGACCACGTTCTCGTAGGACGACTTGTCGAAGACCAGCGTGCCGATCGCCATCAGGGTGTAGAACCAGCCGCGCGTCTGGTCGATGGCCTCCGAGATGAACTGCGCCGGGTAGCGCTTCTCGAAGATCTCCTTGTTCTTGTACGGGTAGCCCCACTGCGCGAACGGCATCGAGCCGGAGTCGTACCAGGCGTCGATGACCTCGGGGACGCGCGTCGCGGTGAGCGAGCAGCCCTCGTGGGTGCAGGGGAAGGTGACGTCGTCGATGTACGGGCGGTGCGGGTCCAGGGCGGAGAGGTCCTGGCCGGTCAGCTCGGAGAGCTCGGCGCGGGAGCCGACGCAGGTGAGGTGGTTCTCCTCGCAGCGCCAGATGGGCAGCGGGGTGCCCCAGTAGCGGTTGCGGGACAGCGCCCAGTCGATGTTGTTGTTCAGCCAGTCGCCGAAGCGGCCGTGCTTGACCGTCTCGGGGTACCAGTTGGTCTTCTCGTTCTCTTCGAGGAGACGGTCCTTGACGGCGGTCGTGCGGACGTACCAGGACGGCTGCGCGTAGTAGAGCAGGGCCGTGTGGCAGCGCCAGCAGTGCGGGTAGCTGTGCTCGTACGGGACGTGGCGGAAGAGCAGGCCGCGGGCGTCGAGGTCGGCGGTGAGCTTCTCGTCGGCCTTCTTGAAGAAGACGCCGCCGACGAGGGGGACTTCTTCTTCGAAGGTGCCGTCGGGGCGGACCGGGTTCACGACCGGGAGGCCGTACGACTTGCAGACGAGGAGGTCGTCGGCGCCGAAGGCGGGGGACTGGTGGACGAGGCCGGTGCCGTCCTCGGTGGTGACGTAGTCGGCGTTGACGACGTAGTGCGCCTCGGCCGGGAACTCGACCAGGTCGAAGGGGCGCTGGTAGGTCCAGCGCTCCATCTCGGCGCCGGTGAAGGACTCGCCGGTCGTCGTCCAGCCCTCGCCGAGGGCCTTTTCGAGCAGCGGCTCGGCGACGACGAGCTTCTCCTCGCCGTTGGTGGCGACGACGTAACGGACCGTCGGGTGGGCGGCGACGGCCGTGTTGGACACCAGGGTCCAGGGGGTCGTCGTCCAGACCAGGAGCGCGGCCTGACCCGCGAGGGGCCCGCCGGTCAGGGGGAAGCGGACGAAGACCGAGGGGTCGACGACCGTCTCGTAGCCCTGCGCCAGTTCGTGGTCGGAGAGGCCGGTGCCGCAGCGGGGGCACCAGGGGGCGACGCGGTAGTCCTGGGTGAGGAGGCCCTTGTTGAAGATCTCCTTCAGCGACCACCAGACGGACTCGACGTACTCCGGGTCCATCGTGCGGTACGCGTCGTCCAGGTCGACCCAGTAGCCCATGCGCTGGGTCAGCTCGGCGAAGGCGTCGGTGTGGCGGGTGACGGACTCGCGGCACTTGTCGTTGAACGCGGCGATGCCGTAGTTCTCGATGTCCTGCTTGCCGCTGAAGCCGAGCTCCTTCTCGACGGCCAGCTCGACCGGGAGGCCGTGGCAGTCCCAGCCGGCCTTGCGGCCGACGTGGTAGCCCTGCATCGTGCGGAAGCGGGGGAAGACGTCCTTGAAGACGCGGGCCTCGATGTGGTGGGCGCCGGGCATGCCGTTGGCGGTCGGCGGGCCCTCGTAGAAGACCCACTCCGGGCGGCCCTCGGACGCCTCCAGGGACTTCGAGAAGACCTTGGCCTGCTCCCAGAACTCCAGCACGGCGTGTTCGAGGGCGGGCAGGTCGACCTGCGCGGGGACCGGGTTGTACTGCGGCGGTGTCATCAGGTGCTCTTCCTCCGGCGGACTGGTGCTTCCGTCGGAGGGACGAGAGCGATGCTGCTGCTCCCGCGGTACCACCCTCCTTGGCCCCGGACGACGTGCGTCCGCGGCCCCCTCATTAGGGGCGCGATGCCGGGTCTACTCGCCGCGCGGTCGTGCTTGCCGTGCGCGGGCTTTCTTCCGGCGGCTCCGGGGTGATGCTTCACGCCGTGCTCGCCCCCGGGCTCTCACCGTCCCCGGATCGCTCATCGCTGCGTGCGGCGCTACTCGGCCCCATCGATGCCTTTCGCTCCGGCCAGTGTACGGGGCGGGGTGCGAGGCGGCTCACCGGTTTTCGGCGGGGAGGCGGGCGGGGGCCGGTGTGACCCGAATGGGCATACGGGGGCGAACGGGCTCCGGGCCCGGTCCGGCGGTGCGATTACCCGGCGGAGAGCTGGGCACAACGGATGCAGGTTCGTCGGGACACGGCGGTGGGAGGGCGGAATCGGCGGTGTGCCCCGTTGCCGCGGCGTTGGGGTCGATTTATCGTCCCAGCACGATGCGCGTGCAAGATCACAAAATGTGAAGGGGCCGCGGCCATGGTGGCTGAGAAGACCGCCGCAACGAAGAAGACGGCGTCGAAGAGAACCACTGGAGCAGCGGCTTCCGGGACGGAAGAAGGGGCGGACGCCGCGACGAAGAAGGCGGCTGCGTCGGCGGGGGAGGCTCCTGCCAAGAAGGTCGCCAAGAAGGCTGCCACGAAGGTCGCTGCCAAGAAGGCTCCGGCGAAGAAGGTGGCTGCCTCGGCGAAGAAGGCCGCCGCCGAGGAGGTTCCGGCCAAGGAGGCCCCGGCGAAGAAGGCCGTCGCGAAGAAGAGTGCGGCGAAGAAGACGACGGGGAAGAAAGCGGCTGTGAAGAAGGCGGCTGCCGACGAGGCCGTCACCGATGGGCCGGAGACCGCGGATGTGGCCGCGGCGA
Source organism: Streptomyces sp. NPDC087440 (assembly GCF_044744005.1). Taxonomy (NCBI): domain Bacteria; kingdom Bacillati; phylum Actinomycetota; class Actinomycetes; order Kitasatosporales; family Streptomycetaceae; genus Streptomyces; species Streptomyces sp. NPDC087440. Next base: position 194,067 of record NZ_JBIUXN010000018.1, read on the forward strand.
CCGGGAAACAGGCCGCGTCCGCGGCCGAGGGGGCGGCCCAGGCCGCGGAGACGGGAGCCGAGACGGTGGTTGCGAAGAAGAGTCCGGGCGGAGCGGCGACGGCCAGGAAGAAGGCGGTGCCGCCGGCCCGTGCCACGACGGCCGTGGTGCCGGGGCAGCTGGCGGTCCGGCCGGGGGAGGACCCCTGGACGCCGGACGAGATCGCCGAGGCCCGGGCCGAGCTGGACAGCGAGATCCTGCGGCTGCGGGCCGAGATCGTCTCCGCGGAGGAGGCGCTGAGCGGGCTGATGCGGGACTCCGGGGACAGCGCGGGGGACGACGACGCGGACACCGGCACGAAGAACATGACGCGTGAGCACGAGATGTCGCTGGCGGCGAACGCCCGGGAGATGTTGGAGCAGACGGAGCGGGCACGGGACCGGCTGGACGCGTGGACGTACGGGATCTGTGAGAACTGCGGGAAGCCGATTGGGAAGGCGCGGGTGCAGGCGTTTCCGCGGGCGACGTTGTGTGTGGAGTGCAAGCAGAAGCAGGAGAGGCGGTACTAGGGGCGGGCGTGTCCGGTACGGGGGTGGGGCGGGGGTTCTGTGGACGGGCGGCCGGCGGGGGGCTTGGCCCTTGGGCCGGTGTGGGGGTGGGCCGGTGGCGAGAGGGCCGGGAGCGGGGTGGGCCCGTGTCGGGTGGGCCGCCCCCTTGCCCGCCCGTTCCGCCCCCTTGGGGCGGCCCCGTCGCCCAAGGGGGCGGGGGTGGGGAGGGCGGCCCGTTGCCCAAGGGGGCCGGAGGAAGGGGGAGGCGGCCTCGGCCTCCAAGGGGCTCAGGGAAGGGGGGACGTGGCCTCGGCGTCCAAAGGGCTCGGGGAAGGGGGAGGGAGGCTTGGGGGTGGGGTCGTACGGGTGTGCCGTAGTCTCGTGCCCATCAGGAACGAGGGCGAGGGACTGACGTGGCAGAGGCGGAGCGCACCATCGGTACGCCGGATGACGAAGAGGCCAGCGTGGGCGAGAAGTCGGCCGAGGGTGGGGCGACCGCCGTCGGGTCGGTCAAGCGGAAGCTGCCGATGCTCCTGGTCATCGCGCTGATCGCGTACGCGCTCGACCTCGGCAGCAAGCTGCTCGTCGTGGCCAAGCTGGAGCCCAGCGGCGAGACGATCAACGTGATCGGTGATCTCCTCACGCTCCGGGCGATCCGCAACCCGGGGGCCGCGTTCGGGCTCGGTGAGGCGTACACGATCGTCTTCACCGTCATCGCCGCCTCGGTGATCGTGGTGATCGCCCGGCTCGCGCGCAAGCTCTACAGCGTGCCGTGGGCCATCGCGCTGGGGCTGCTGCTCGGCGGGGCGCTCGGCAATCTCACCGACCGGATCTTCCGTACGCCCGGATTCCTGGAGGGGGCGGTCGTCGACTTCATCGCGCCCGCGCACTTCGCGGTCTTCAACCTGGCGGACTCGGCCGTGGTGTGCGGTGGAATCCTGATCGTGATCCTGTCGTTCAAGGGCCTGGACCCGGACGGGACCGTCCACAAGAGCTGAGGTCAGGGGCGTGCGGTAAGGGCTTGTCGGTGCGGTCCTGCATACTCGACGGGTGAGTACGATTCCCGAGATCCGAACCCTGCCCGTTCCCGATGGCCTTGAGGGCGAGCGCGTCGACGCCGCCATTTCCCGGATGTTCGGGTTCTCCCGGACCAAGGCGGCCGAGCTCGCCGCTGCCGGAAAGGTCCAGGTCGACGGCTCGGTGGTCGGGAAGTCCGAGCGCGTGCACGGCGGAGCCTGGCTCGAGGTCGAGATGCCCGCGCCCGCCGCGCCCGTCCAGATCGTCGCCGAGCCCGTCGAGGGCATGGAGATCATCCATGACGACGACGACGTGCTGGTGATCGTGAAGCCGGTGGGCGTCGCGGCCCACCCGAGCCCCGGCTGGACCGGGACGACCGTCATCGGTGGCCTCGCGGCCGCCGGGTACCGGATCTCCACGTCCGGCGCCGCCGAGCGCCAGGGCATCGTGCACCGGCTCGACGTCGGCACGTCCGGCCTGATGGTCGTCGCCAAGTCCGAGCGCGCGTACACCTCGCTCAAGCAGCAGTTCCGCGAGCGGACGGTGGACAAGCGGTACCACGCGCTGGTGCAGGGGCACCCGGACCCGATGAGCGGGACCATCGACGCGCCGATCGGCCGTCATCCGAACCACGACTACAAGTGGGCCGTGGTGGCCGAGGGCAAGCCCTCGGTGACGCACTACGACCTCATCGAGGCGTTCCGGGCCGCGTCGCTGCTGGACATCAAGCTGGAGACGGGGCGCACGCACCAGATCCGGGTGCACATGTCCGCCCACCGTCACCCCTGCGTCGGCGACACGACGTACGGCGCCGACCCCACGATCTCCAAGCGGCTCGGGCTGACCCGGCAGTGGCTGCATGCGATGCGGCTCGGGTTCACGCATCCGGGCAGTGGGGACTGGGTCGAGTTCGAGAGTGCGTATCCGGCGGATCTGCAGCATGCGCTGGATGTGATTCGGGCGGAGAGCGAGTGAGCTCCGGGGGCGGTTCGGCCGGGGTGTCTGTGTCGTCCGTGGCGTATGTGGTGCGGGTGGCTGAGGGGGCCGAGGACCTGGAGGCGTGCTTCGCCGTGCGCAAGGAGGTCTTCGTGGTCGAGCAGGAGGTGCCCGCGGAGCTGGAGTACGACGCGTACGACGCTCGTGCGGTGCATGTCCTGGCGGTCGGCGAGGACGGCACGCCGCTGGGGACGGGGCGGCTCCTGTACGGGGCGGACGCGGCGGGGAAGACCGGTGCGGGGCCCGAGGTGGGATCGCTGGGGCGGCTCGCGGTGAGTGCGGGGGCGCGGGGGCTCGGGGTCGGGGCGGCGCTGGTGCGGGGGATCGAGGAGGCGGCTCGGGGGGCTGGGCTGACCGAGGTCGATCTGCATGCGCAGACGCATGCGCTCGGGTTTTATGAGCGGTTGGGGTATGTGGCGTACGGGCCCGTGTTTTTGGATGCGGGGATTGAGCATCGGGGGATGAGGCGGGGGTTGCGGGGGTAGGGGGGTGCGGGGGTAAGGGTGGGCGCCTTCCCGTGTCGGGGCTTCGGCTCTGGGCTGCTTGGGCAGGGGGTCCCCAGCCCCGCCCCTTCACCTAAACCAGCGGGGGCATGCACGGTTCCCGTGCGGGTGGGTGGGTGGTTGCTCGCGCAGTTCCCCGCGCCCCTGAAGGGGCACGGGAGGGAGCGCCCGCGCGGCGGAGCCGCAGATCGGTACAGTCTCGCGCCCCTATAGGGGTGCTTTTGTGCTGGTATGGGGGGTTCGTGGGACGCTGGGGGTCTTGATCGTTCAGCTTCGGAGGCGTGCCCGTGGATCAGTTGGCCCTGTTGTTCGTGCTGCTGCTCGGGGCGGTGGTCTCCGTACCGCTGGGGGAGCGGCTGGGGCTTCCCGCGCCGGTGCTGATGACCTTGGCCGGGGTTGTGCTGGCCCTGATCCCCTTCGTACCCAATCCGGACATCCCGCCGGAGTACATCCTTCCGCTGGTGTTGCCGCCGCTGTTGTACGCCGCCGTGCAGCGGACCTCCTGGCGGCAGTTCACCGCCAACTTCCGGCCCATTCTGCTGCTGGCCGTGGCCCTGGTGTTCGTGACCACGGCGGCCGTCGCGGCCGTGGCGAACGCCGTGGTGCCGGGGCTGCCGATCGCTGCCGCCGTCGCGCTGGGGGCGTTGGTGGCGCCGCCGGACCCCGTGGCGGCGACCGCTGTGGCGGGGTCGCTGGGGCTGCCCCGGCGGCTGGTCTCGATCCTGGAGGGGGAGGGGCTGTTCAACGACGTCACGGCGATCGTGCTGTACCACGTGGCGATCGGGGCGGCGGTGAGCGGGACGTTCTCCTGGCCCGCCGCGATGGGTGAGCTGGTCCTGTCGGCGGTCGTCGCCGTGGTGGTCGGGGGCGGGCTCGGGTGGGCCAGCAACAAGCTGATGGGGCTGCTCGGGGACGCGACGCTGCAGATCGGGCTGACCTTGCTGGTGCCGTTCGTCAGCTATGTGCTGGCGGAGGAGTTCATGGGGTCGGGGGTGCTGGCGGTGCTCACCTCCGCGTTGTACCTGGCGTCCCACGCGGTCGACGCCGACGACGTCCAGGGACGGCTGGCCGGGCAGACCTTCTGGCAGGTCGTGGACACGCTCGTGACGGGCGTCGCCTTCGGACTCATCGGGCTGGAGCTGCACAGCGTCTTCGGGCTCGCCGACGGGCGGTTCGGGCAGATGCTCGGGTGGGGGGCGGCCGTGGTGGTTGTGGTGGTCGGGGTGCGGTTGTTGTGGCTGCTGCCCGCGACGTGGCTGGCGAAGCGGCTGCACAAGCGGCGGGACGTGGACGAGGACATTCCCATGACCTGGCGGGAGACCGTCGTCATGTGGTGGGCGGGGATGCGGGGCGTGGCGTCGGTGGCGCTGGTGCTCGCCATTCCGTTGAAGACGGATGCGGGGGAGCCGTTCCCGGCGCGGGACGAGATTCTGTTCATCGCGTTCTGCGTGATCATGACGACTTTGGTCTTCCAGGGGCTGACCCTGCCCTGGCTGGTGCGGAAGCTCGGGGTGCGGGCGGACTCCGACGCCGAGCGGGAGCTGGAGCACACGCTCGCGGTGCGGGCGGCGAAGGCGGCGCGGCGGCGGCTCAAGGAGATCGAGGAGGTCGAGGAGCTGCCGGAGGAGGTGTCCGAGCGGTTGCAGCGCGGAGCCTTCGACATCGGGGCGCGGATCAGCCCGGACATCGTGGACGAGGAGCGGCGCGAGGCGTACGCGTCCCGGGCGGAGCGGGTGAAGGCCGTGATGCGGATCCAGCGGGAAATGATGTCGGCGGCCCGGCACGAGGTGCTGGCGGCGAGGAACGAGGCGGGGGTCGACCCGGAGGTGGTCGACCGGGTACTCCACCAGCTGGACCTGCGGAGCATGAGGTAGGGGACCGGGGGCCGGGGGCTGCATCGAAGGGTGTAGTGCCGGGTCGGCAGTGGGCAGGACGCATGGGCTGCCGGGGGCCGTGACGATGAAAGGGCACAGCGGTCACGGGAGTAGGCAGGGGTGGGCAGGATGCGTACAGGAGTGGTGGAGGCACCCGGCGGGACCGGGACGTCCGGCGGGACCCGGCCGAGGGGTGAGATCGCACCCGGCGGCGGCGCGGCACCCGGCAGGCGGTTGCCGCTGTTGGACGTGCTGCGGGGAGCGGCCATTCTCGGCACGCTCATGACGAACGTGTGGATCTTCGCGGGCCCCGGGGCCGAACTCGGGATTCTGCAAGGGGGGATGAGCACCCCGCTGACCGACGGGTCCGTGAGCGGGGCGGCCGAGGGGATCTTCCGGCTGCTGGCCGACGGGAAGTTCCTGTCGCTGCTGACGATCCTGTTCGGCGTCGGGCTCGCCATCCAGTTCGAGTCGGCCCGGCGGCGCGGGACGCCCTGGCCCGGACCGTACAAGTGGCGGGCGCTGTTCCTCTTCGCCGAGGGGACCGTGCACTTCGTGTTCGTCTTCGCCTGGGACGTGCTCATGGGGTACGCCGTCACCGCCCTGCTCGTCGCCTGGTCGCTCACCCGCAGCGAGCGGTTCCGGAAGATCCTGATGTGGGGACAGGGAGCGCTGCACCTCACACTGATGCTGGCCGGGACGTGGCTGCTCGCGGCGGCGGACAACGGGGGGAAGGACACGATCGACTCCGAGACCGTCGCCCTGTACGCCGAGGGGAGTTACGTCGAGCAGGTGCTCGTCCGGTTGCAGAACGCCCTCGTGCTGAGGCTGGAGCCGGTGCTCACCTTCGGGCTGCTGGTCTTCCTGTTCCTGCTCGGTGTGCGGCTGCTGCGGGCCGGGGCCTTCGGGGACGACGAGCGCGGGCGGGCGCTGCGGGGGCGGCTGCTGCGGTGGGGGCTCGGGATCGGGGTGCCGCTCACCGTCGCCGCCGGGATCGGCGGCGGTGACTTCTTCCTGATCGAGCGGTACGTCGCCGCGCCGATCGTCGCCCTCGGGCTCATCGGCCTCGTCGGCGCCCTCCTCGACCGGGCCCGGGGCTCCTCGTGGCTGGTCGCCGGGCTCAGTGCGGTCGGACGGTGCGCGCTGTCCTGCTACGTGCTGCAGAACGTCCTGTGCGTGCTGGTCTTCTACGGTTTCGGGCTCGGCCTCGCCGCCGAGTGGGGCGGGCACGGGCCCTGGTGGGTGATGGGCGTCTGGGCCGGGGTCGGCGCGCTGCTGATGGGGCTCTCCACGCTCTGGCTGCGCCGGTTCGCGCAGGGGCCGCTGGAATCCGTACAGAAGAAGTTGCTGGGGAGGTAGCCGGATGCGGAGAGGCCGGGTTCCCCCAGGGGAACCCGGCCTCCTGCGTGCCTGGGTCCTAGCCTCGGCCCGTGCGCGGCTGGGCGCCGTCGTGCGCGGGGGACGGGGCCGCCGTGGAGCGGCGGGCGGCCGCACCCCGGGCGCCCGGGGCCGGGGCGTCGTCGTCGGTGCGGATGTCCGCGTTGTTGGTGTGGATCTCCTCGGGGCGCGGGGCCCGGCCGTTGGAGGAGGCACGGGACAGCCACTGGTCGCCCGGGGGCGGGACCGCCTCCGCGGTGTTGACCTTGGGGAGGGCGTAGGGGTGCTCGGCGCACAGCCAGTGCAGCATCTGCTCGCGGACGGCGCAGCGTACGGTCCAGATGTCGTCGGCGTCCTTCGCGGTGACCACGACCCGCACCTCCATGGTGTTCGGGGTGGTGTCCGTCACGGCGAGGCTCCAGTCGCGGCCGTCCCAGGACGGGGTGGCGGACAGGATCTCGCGGAGCTTGTCGCGCATCGCGGCGACCGGGGCGTGGTGGTCGAGCTGGAAGAAGACGGTGCCGGTCATCTGCGCGCCGCCGCGCGACCAGTTCTCGAAGGGCTTGCTGGTGAAGTACGACACGGGCATCGTGATCCGGCGCTCGTCCCAGGTGCGTACGGCCAGGAAGGTCAGGGTGACCTCCTCCACCACGCCCCACTCGCCGTCCACGACCACCGTGTCCCCGATGCGCACCATGTCGCCGAACGCGATCTGGAAGCCCGCGAAGAGGTTGCCGAGCGTCGACTGGGCGGCGACACCGGCGACGATTCCGATGATTCCCGCCGAGGCCAGCATCGACTTCCCGATGGCCTGCATGTTCGGGAAGGTCATGAGCATGGCGGCCACCGCGACCACGCCGACGACGGCCGTCACGATCCGCATGATCAGGGTGACCTGCGTGCGGACCCGCCGCACGCGCGCGGCGTCCCGCGACTGCTGGGAGGCGTAGCGGGCGTACGACGACTCGACGATCGTCGACGCCACCCGCACGATCAGCCAGGCCGTCGCGGCGATGAGGACCAGGGACAGGACCTGGCCGATGCCCTCCTCGTGGTCCTCGATGAGCGTGAGCTTCGTCTGGTCGTACGCACCGCGCAGCAGCGCGGCGAGCAGGACGACCATCAGGGGTGGCCGACAGCGGCGCAGCAGCCCCCACAACGGGGTCTCGTGGTGTCGGGCGTCGGCCCGGCGCAGCACCACGTCGACGATCCAGCCGACGAACAAGGTGAGTACGACCGAGCCGCCCAGCACGATCAACGGACGCAGTACGTTCTCCATGACTTCGCGACTCCGGCGCTGGTGGCAGGATGGACGGAATGGACATCATTCTTTTCCACTCCGTCTACGGTCTGCGCCCGGCCGTGCACGCCGCCGCGATGCGGTTGCGCGCTTCCGGGCACCAGGTGCACGTGCCCGACCTGTACGAAGGTCAAACGGCCGACACCGTCGAGGAGGGCCAGGCGGTCCTGGACAAGATCGGCCGCGAGGAGCTGCTGCGCCGGGCCGTGCTGGCCGCCGCACCCCACTCCGACAAGGGCCTGGTGTACGCCGGTTTCTCCTGGGGCGGCGCGGTCGCGCAGAACCTCGCGCTGGGCGACGAGAAGGCCCGGGGGCTGCTGCTCCTGCACGGCACCTCGGACCTCGCCGAGGACACCTCGGTGGACGAGCTGCCGGTGCAGCTGCACATCGCCGACCCCGACCCCTTCGAGTCCGACGACTGGCTGAACGCCTGGTACCTCCAGATGCAGCGGGCCGGGGCGGACGTCGAGATCTACCGGTACGCCGGGGCCGGACACCTGTACACCGACGCGGAGCTGCCCGACTTCGACGAGGCCGCCGCCGAGCAGACCTGGCAGGTCGCGCTGGGGTTCCTGGAGACGCTGTGACCCAGGCGGGGACGGGCCGGTGGGCCCGTCCCCGCGGGCGCGCGGGTCAGCGCACCGGCTGGTACACCCGCTCCACGCGCTGGGTGCCGGTCCGGGTCCGGTAGGACCTGCGCCAGGCGCTCGTGGCGTCCTTGCGGGTCTTGTCGGACACCGCGTAGTAGTCCATCTGCGAGTGCTCGGGCGTCACGTCCAGGACGCCGTACCCGTGCGAGTCCATGTCGACGTACTTCACATGGCGGTTGGTGGCCTTCACCGCCGCGCCCGCCGCCAGCGACAGGGTCTGCGGGGCGACGTGCAGCATGTCGTCCAGGTTGTCGGAGGTGATCGAGGTGATCACGAACTCGACGCCCGCCGAGCCCGAGGCCGGGTAGGTGGCGGCCTTCACCGGCACGTCGTTGGCCCAGGACATGTGGATGTCGCCGGTGAGGAAGACCGTGTTGGAGATCCCCCGGTCCTTGAGGTGCCCGATCAGCTCCTTGCGGTCGTCGGTGTAGCCGTCCCACTGGTCGGTGTTGACGGCGATGCCCTCCTTGGGCAGCCCCACCAGCTCGGCGATCGGCTCGAAGAGGTGCGCCGGTACGGAGCCGAAGGCGATCGGCGAGATCATCACCGAGGTGCCGACCAGCTTCCAGGAGGCGTCGGAGGCGGCCAGTCCCGACTTCAGCCAGTCGAGCTGGGCGCGGCCGGTGATCGTACGGTCCGGGTCGTCGACCTTGCCGCTGCCGACCTTCGCCTGCTCCGAGCGGAAGGAGCGCAGGTCCAGGAGGTGCAGATCGGCCAGCTTGCCCCAGCGCAGGTGCCGGTAGACGGTGCCGGCGGTGGAGGCGCGTACCGGCATCCACTCGAAGTAGGCCTGCTTGGCGGCGGCCATGCGCGCCGACCAGTCGCCCTCGGCGCCGGGGGTGTGGTTCTCGGCGCCGCCCGACCAGGTGTCGTTGGCGAACTCGTGGTCGTCCCAGATCGCGACGACCGGGTGTCTGTGGTGCAGGGCCTGGAGGTCGGGGTCGGTCTTGTACGTGCCGTGCCGCAGCCGGTAGTCGGCGAGGGTGACGATCTCGTGCCGCGGCTCGTGCGGGCGCACGACGTACTTCGGCTCCGGGTAGCCGCCCGTCGCGTACTCGTAGATGTAGTCGCCCAGGTGCAGGACCGCGTCCAGGTCGGAGCGGGCCGCGAGATGGCGGTACGGGGAGAAGTACCCGGACTCCCAGTTGGCGCAGGACACCACGCCGAAGCGCACGCCCGCGACGGCGGAACCGGCGGCCGGGGTGGTGCGGGTGCGGGCGGCAGGGGAGAAGGCGTCGCCGCAGGAGAAGCGGAAGTAATAGTCGGTCGCCTGGCGCAAGCCCCTTACATCGACCTTCACCGTGTGGTCGGTGGCGGCGCTCGCGGTCGTCGTCCCCCGCGCGACGACCCGGGCGAACGCCTTGTCCTCCGCGACCTCCCAGGCGACCGCGATGTCGGGACCGGCCCCGGAGCCGGGCGTGGCCTCCGGCGTCGGGGTGATGCGGGTCCAGAGCAGGACGCCGTCCGGCAGCGGGTCCCCGGAGGCCACCCCGTGCAGGAACGCGGGGGTGGCGGCGGGCGCCGCGTGGGCGGAGGCGGCGGAGGTCGCGGCGAGCGCCGGAGCGACGAGAGCGGTGGCGGCGGCGGCCTTCAGGGCCGTGCGGCGGGACGGGGTCCCCGTGGCGGGGGAGACACCCGTGGCAGGAGTGAGTTGACTGGTCACGGGTGATCACATTACTGACCAGTACGCACAGCGGGTGGGCGAACAGTGAAGGTTCACCCACCCGTTGACCAGGCGTTCAGCGCGGTTCGACGGGCCGACACTCCGTCGAGGTGACGGAGCGTCGGCCCGTCGGCCTGATGGTCCGTCAGGCCTTCAGGGCCTTCTCCATCGCCGCCTGGAAGTCCGCCGGGGCCATCGGGGCGGCCTCGGTGCCCTCCTTGACGACCGTCTTGCCGTCCATCTTCAGCGTCGGCGTGCCCTTGATGCCGCTGCCGTCGAACTTCTCCGACATCTTCAGCGCCCAGGCGTCGAAGGTGCCGCCCTTGACCGCGTCCTGGAACTTCTTGTTGCCCTTGAGGGCGGGGACCTGGTCGGCGACCTTGATCAGGTAGTTGTCGTCGGCGAACTTGTCGTCGCGCTCGTCGGGGTGGTTGGCCTGCGAGTACAGCTTGCCCTTGTACTCCAGGAAGGCCTCGCCGCTCACATTCAGCGCGGCGCCCAGCGCGCTGGTGGCGTTCTTGGAGCCCTCGCCGCCGGCCATGTTGTCGATGAAGGTCGCGCCGATGTACTGGACCTTGTACTTGCCCGCGTCGACGTCCTTCTTCACCTGCTCGCCGTTGGCCTGCTCGAAGGCGGCGCAGCTCGGGCAGCGCGGGTCCTCGAAGAGCTGGAGGGTCTTCTTCGCCTCGGCCTTGCCGATGACGACGGTGGTGCCGTCGGCGCCCGTGGTGTTGGCGGGCTTGGTGATGGCGGAGGAGTCCTTGGCGGTCTCGGCGGCGGCCTCCCAGGCCTTCGGCTTGTTCGCCTGGACGACGAAGTAGCCGACGCCGCCCGCGATGGCGAGGACGGCCACGACGGAACCGGCGACGACGAGCTGGCGCTTGGTCTTGTCCTTCTTCGCCTGCCGCTCGCGCTCTGCCTTCAGCCGCTCGCGGGCCGCTGCCTTGTTCGCCTGGTTGTTGCGTGCGCTCATGATCGTTTCACTCCGTGGGTACTGAAATCTGCCGTACGAGGGTCTGCCGGGCCCGGTGGGGCTCAGGCGGCGAGGGAGAACCCGGCGGCGGGCGGACCGCGCCGCCCCACGGAGTGCACGAGGTGCCGGGTGCGCAGCGCGGCGGCCGCGTCCCGGTGCGCCGCCGGACGCGCGGCACCCCGTACGGCGAAGAAGCCCGCCACGGAGGCCGCCGCGAGCAGCAGCGGCCGGAACGCCAGGCAGGCGGTCGCCCGGATCAGCCGGGCCAGCGCCGCCTCGCCGCGCCGCAGCCACAGCGCGGCCAGCAGCCCGACCGCCAGGTGCGCCCCCAGCAGCAGCCAGGGCAGCGCGGGGTCGGGGGAGGCCAGCAGGACGGTGAGGCGTTCCTTCGCACCGGCGTGGACGAAGGGGGTGCCGACCGGGGTGCCGCCGCACAGCACGTCGAGCCCGAAGGAGCGCAACGCACCGGCGACGGGACCGCCGGACGGCCCGTAACAGACATGCTGTCCGGTGGTGAAGAGGGTGTCCGCCGCCAGTTCCAGCGGCACCAGCAGGGCGGCTATCGGCCCGAAGCCGCGCTCCCGCCCGGCCAGTGCGTACGCGAGGGCGAACACGGCGGCGCCGAGGGCGGCGACCGTGATCGGCGGCAGCGGGACTCCGGACAGCAGCACGTGCGAACCCACGGACAGCGTCACGACGATCGCCGTGAAGAGCGCTGCCCGCAGGATGCGAAGCGGAGTCCTGGATATGCCCATCGTCAGTGAGTGTGCCACGGCCCCCGGTAAGGGCCTTCTAAGGGCTACAGACCTGTGATCCGACCGTTGCGGAACAGGTCCACGAAGATCTGGTGGTCGGCCCTCGCCCGCGCCCCGTAGCTGTGCGCGAAGTCCACGAGCAGCTCGCCGAAGCTCTCCTCGTCGGCGGCGATCGCCGCGTCGATGGCCCGCTCGGTGGAGAACGGGACCAGCGAGTGGCCGCTCTCGTCGTCGGCCGCCGCGTGCATGGTGGCGGTCGCCCGGCCGAGGTCGGCGACGACGGCCGCGATCTCGTCGGGCTCGTCGATGTCCGACCAGTCCAGGTCCACCGCGTACGGCGACACCTCGGCGACCAGCTGGCCCTGGCCGTCCAGCTCGGTCCAGCCCAGCCAGGGGTCGGCGTTGACCTGGAGGGCGCGCTGCGAGATGACCGTGCGGTGGCCCTCGTGCTGGAAGTAGTCGCGCACGGCGGCGTCGGTGATGTGCCGGGAGACCGCCGGGGTCTGGCCCTGCTTCATGTAGATGATCACGTCGTTCTCCAGGGCGTCGCTGTTGCCCTCGAGAAGGATGTTGTACGAGGGCAGGCCCGCCGAGCCGATGCCGATGCCCCGGCGTCCGACGACGTCCTTCACGCGGTACGAGTCCGGGCGGGTCAGCGAGGACTCCGGCAGCGTCTCCAGGTAGCCGTCGAAGGCCGCCAGGACCTTGTACCGGGTGGCGGCGTCCAGGTCGATGGAGCCGCCGCCGGGGGAGAAGCGGCGCTCGAACTCGCGGATCTCCGTCATGGAGTCGAGGAGGGAGAACCGGGTCAGGGAGCGGGCGTCGCGCAGGGCGTCCAGCAGCGGGCCCTGGGCGGTGTCCAGGGTGAAGGGCGGCACCTCGTCGTTCTTGGCGCCGGTGGCGAGCTGGTGGACGCGCTCGCGGTAGGCGGCCGCGTACACCCGCACCAGGTCGCCGATCTGCTCGTCGCCCAGCGCCTTCTGGTAGCCGATGAGGGCGATCGAGGCGGCGAAGCGCTTGAGGTCCCAGGTGAAGGGGCCGACGTACGCCTCGTCGAAGTCGTTGACGTTGAAGATCAGGCGGCCTTCGGCGTCCATGTAGGTGCCGAAGTTCTCGGCGTGCAGGTCGCCGTGGATCCACACCCGGGAGGTGCGCTCGTCCAGGTACGGGCCCGCGTGCTGCTCGCGCTCCTGGTCGGCGTAGAACAGGCAGGCGGTGCCCCGGTAGAAGGCGAACGCGGAGGCGGCCATCTTGCGGAACTTGACCCGGAAGGCCGCCGGGTCGGCGGCCAGGAGCTGGCCGAAGGCGGTGTCGAACACGGCGAGGATCTCCTCGCCGCGCTGGGTGGCTTCTGTCTGCGGAACCGACATCGCCGGGGCCTCCTGGTGCGGGCGTTCATGTGCGTGCGGGGACTGGTGCGGACGGGGTGCCGGGGGCGCCGGCGGCGTCCGTCGTCACGTCCAACGCACGACCGTACCCCTGAGTGCCCGAGGGGTCAGACGGACTGCCGAAGTGCCCGGCGGAGGGCTGCGGACCCACGGCTTTGTCAGTGGGTGGAAGTAGACTCGGCTCTCGCATCCAACGCCTGTCACCGACCCGCCACCGGAGGCCCCCGCCGTGACCAAGCCGCCCTTTACGCACCTCCACGTCCACACCCAGTACTCGATGCTGGACGGTGCCGCGCGGCTCAAGGACATGTTCAACGCGTGCAATGAAATGGGCATGTCGCACATCGCGATGTCCGACCACGGCAACCTGCACGGGGCGTACGACTTCTTCCACACGGCGCAGAAGGCGGGCGTCACGCCCATCATCGGCATCGAGGCGTACGTCGCCCCGGAGTCCCGCCGCAACAAGCGGAAGATCAAGTGGGGTCAGCCGCACCAGAAGCGCGACGACATCTCCGGCTCCGGCGGTTACACGCACAAGACGATCTGGGCGGCGAACAGCACCGGTCTGCACAACCTCTTCAAGCTGTCCTCCGACGCGTACTCCGAGGGCTGGCTGCAGAAGTGGCCGCGGATGGACCGGGAGACCATCTCCCAGTGGTCCGAGGGGCTCATCGCCTCCACCGGCTGCCCCTCCGGCGAGCTCCAGACCCGGCTGCGGCTCGGCCAGTACGACGAGGCCAAGCAGGCGGCCTCGGACTACCTGGACATCTTCGGCAAGGGCCGGTACTTCCTGGAGCTGATGGACCACGGCATCGAGATCGAGCGCCGGGTCCGCGACGACCTCGTCAAGATCGGCAAGGAACTCGGCATTCCGCCGCTGGTCACGAACGACTCGCACTACACCTACGCGCACGAGGCGTCCGCGCACGACGCCCTGCTGTGCATCCAGACCGGCAAGAACCTCTCCGACCCGGACCGCTTCCGCTTCGACGGCACGGGCTACTACCTGAAGTCCACCGACGAGATGTACGCGGTGGACTCCTCGGACGCCTGGCAGGAGGGCTGCCGCAACACCCTCCTGGTCGCCGAGCAGATCGACACCACCGGGATGTTCGAGAAGCGCGACCTGATGCCGAAGTTCGAGATCCCGGACGGCTTCACCGAGGTCACCTGGTTCCAGGAGGAGGTCCGGGTCGGCATGGAGCGCCGCTACCCGGGCGGCGTCCCCGAGGACCGCCAGAAGCAGGCCGAGTACGAGATGGACACCATCATCTCGATGGGCTTCCCCGGCTACTTCCTCGTCGTCGCCGACTTCATCATGTGGGCCAAGAACCAGGGCATCGCGGTGGGCCCCGGCCGAGGCTCCGCCGCCGGTTCGATCGTCGCGTACGCCATGGGCATCACCGACCTCGACCCGATCACGCACGGCCTGATCTTCGAGCGCTTCCTGAACCCCGAGCGCATCTCCATGCCCGACGTCGACATCGACTTCGACGAGCGCAGGCGCGTCGAGGTGATCCGGTACGTGACGGAGAAGTACGGCTCGGACAAGGTCGCCATGATCGGCACCTACGGCAAGATCAAGGCCAAGAACGCCATCAAGGACTCGGCCCGCGTGCTGGGCTACCCGTACGCGATGGGCGACCGCCTCACCAAGGCCATGCCCGCCGACGTCCTCGGCAAGGGCATCGACCTCTCCGGCATCACCGACCCCAAGCACCCGCGCTACAGCGAGGCGGGCGAGATCCGGGGGATGTACGAGAACGAGGCGGACGTCAAGAAGGTCATCGACACCGCAAAGGGCGTCGAGGGCCTGGTCCGTCAGATGGGTGTGCACGCGGCCGGCGTCATCATGTCCAGCGAGCCCATCGTGGACCACGCCCCGCTGTGGACCCGGCACACCGACGGCGTCACCATCACGCAGTGGGACTACCCGCAGTGCGAGTCGCTCGGCCTGCTCAAGATGGACTTCCTGGGCCTGCGCAACCTGACCATCATGGACGACGCCGTCAAGATGGTCCGCGCCAACAAGGGCATCGACCTGGAGATGCTCGCCCTCGAACTGGACGACCCCAAGACCTTCGAACTGCTCTGCCGCGGTGACACGCTCGGCGTCTTCCAGTTCGACGGCGGCCCCATGCGCTCGCTGCTGAGGCAGATGCAGCCCGACAACTTCGAGGACATTTCCGCCGTCTCGGCCCTGTACCGGCCGGGCCCGATGGGCATGAACTCGCACACGAACTACGCGGAGCGCAAGAACGGCCGCCAGGAGATCACGCCGATCCACCCGGAGCTCGAAGAGCCCCTGAAGGAGACGCTGGGCCTCACCTACGGCCTCATCGTGTACCAGGAGCAGGTGCAGAAGGCCGCCCAGATCATCGCCGGGTACTCCCTCGGCGAGGCCGACATCCTGCGCCGCGTGATGGGCAAGAAGAAGCCTGAGGAGCTGGCGAAGAACTTCGTCCTCTTCCAGGCGGGCGCGAAGAAGAACGGCTACAGCGACCAGGCCATCCAGGCGCTGTGGGACGTGCTGGTGCCGTTCGCCGGATACGCGTTCAACAAGGCGCACTCCTCCGCGTACGGCCTGGTCACGTACTGGACCGCCTACCTGAAGGCGAACTACCCCGCCGAGTACATGGCGGCCCTGCTCACCTCGGTGAAGGACGACAAGGACAAGTCGGCCGTCTACCTCAACGAGTGCCGCCGCATGGGCATCAAGGTGCTCCCGCCGAACGTGAACGAGTCGGAGTCCAACTTCGCCGCCCAGGGCGACGACGTGATCCTCTTCGGCCTCACCGCGATCCGCAACGTCGGCCAGAACGTCGTGGACTCGATCATCCGGATGCGCAAGGCGAAGGGGAAGTACAGCTCCTTCCCCGACTTCCTCGACAAGGTCGAGGCCGTCGTCTGCAACAAGCGCACCGTGGAGTCCCTCATCAAGGCCGGTGCCTTCGACGAGATGGGCCACACCCGCAAGGGCCTGGTCGCCCACCACGAGCCGATGATCGACAACGTGGTGCAGGTCAAGCGCAAGGAGGCCGAGGGCCAGTTCGACCTGTTCGGCGGTGGCGAGGAGGACAGCAGCGAGCCCGGCTTCGGGCTCGACGTGGAGTTCTCCGACATCGAGTGGGAGAAGTCGTACCTGCTCGCGCAGGAGCGCGAGATGCTCGGCCTGTACGTCTCCGACCACCCGCTCTTCGGTCTGGAGCACGTCCTCTCCGACAAGGCGGACGCGGCCATCGCCCAGCTCATGGGCGGTGAGCACTCCGACGGAGCGGTCATCACGGTCGGCGGCATCATCTCCGGCCTCCAGCGCAAGATGACCAAGCAGGGCAACGCCTGGGCCATCGCCACGGTCGAGGACCTGGCGGGCTCCATCGAGTGCATGTTCTTCCCCGCCACCTACCAGCTGGTGTCGACCCAGCTGGTGGAGGACACGGTCGTCTTCGTCAAGGGCCGCCTGGACAAGCGCGAGGACGTGCCGCGGCTGGTCGCGATGGAGCTCCAGGTCCCCGACCTGTCGAACGCGGGGACGAACGCCCCCGTCGTGCTGACCATCCCGACGGTGAAGGTCACCCCGCCGATGATCAGCAAGCTGGGCGACATCCTGTCCCACCACCGGGGCAACACCGAGGTGCGGATCAAGCTCCAGGGGCCGCGCAAGACGACGGTCCTGCGGCTCGACCGGCACCGGGTGACGGCCGACCCGGCGCTCTTCGGCGACCTGAAGGTGCTGCTGGGCCCGAGCTGCCTGGCGGGCTAGGCCCCCCCCGCCTGCCTGCCTGCCCGGCGGGTCAGGCCCTCCGCGTACGCAGCAAGAAGGCGCCCTCCCTGTGCACGGGGAGGGCGCCTTCGCGTATGCCAGAAGTGATCAGTTGTGGCCGAAACGGCGCTGGTGCTTTCGGGCCACGTCCGCCGGGCTGCCCTGCGCCGGGGACTGCGCCTGCGCCTCGAAGGAGCTGCTCTTCTCGGACTGCTGCGAGGCCTTGTCCTGAGCGCTCGGCTGCTTGCGGGAGTTCTTGTTCTTGGCCATGGAATGCCTCCTGAAAGGTGTCGGTGCCAGGGCCGCGACCAGACTCACACAGTGGGACAGACCTCGCATTTTGGATCATTGCCGTACGTAACCGGACGCCATCGGGAGTAACCTGCGCGGTAACTTCACGCATCGCCACGCCGATGATCGAGTTCCGGCCGTTAAGCCTCGCGAGGTCGGGCAGACTCGGTAGAAACCCGTAAAGCCTGCCGATCCTTGTCCTTTGTTTTCGAGATCTTCAACGTTCTTCGAACACTTTTCGAGGTTCCAGAAAGAGGGTGGAACGCGTGGACCGCTGCGTCGTCCTGGTGGACGCCGGCTATCTGCTGGGCGCCGCCGCGAGTCTGCTGGCCGGGGAGCCGGCCCGCTCGCGCATCACCGTCGATCACGCTGCCCTCATCCAGGGCCTGCGCGAACGCGCCGAAGCCGATACGCAGCAGCCGCTGCTGCGCATCTACTGGTTCGACGGCGCCCCCGACCGCGTACCGCAGCCCGAGCACCGGCGACTTCGCGTCATGCCGCGCGTCACCGTCCGGCTGGGCGCCCTGACCCGCAGCGACGGCCGCTGGGCACAGAAGGGCGTGGACGCGGCCATGCACGCGGAGCTGACCGAACTGGCCAGAAATCGCGCCTGCTCCGACATCGTGCTGGTCACCGGCGACGGCGATCTGCTGCCCGGCCTGATGTCCGCCAAGGAACACGGCGTCGCCGTCCACCTCTGGGCCGTGCAGGCCGCCGACGGCGACTACAACCAGTCCGAGGACCTCGTCGCCGAGGCCGACGAGCGCCGGGTCCTGGACCGGGTGTGGATCACCCGCGCGGTCCGGGCCAAGGAGTACGGCGGCATCTGCGCCCCGCCCCCGGCGCCCCGCCCCGAGATCGCCGCCATCCTCTCCGCCCCGCTCCCGGAGTCCGCGCTCGCCGCCCAGGCGGAGGCGCAGGCCCGCGTCGAGGCCCAGGCCCGCGCCGAGACCGCCCGCGTCAACGGCACCCCGGCCCCCGCCCGCAACGGCTCCGCCGAAGCGCCCGCCGCCGCGCCCGGCCGCACCGTACCCACCCCGAAGGACCTCGCGGGACTGCGTGGTCCCGGCACCCAGGCCGCCCAGCACCCCGGGCACGCCCCGCAGCAGCCCCCGGCGACCAGCGCCACCCTGCGCTGGTCCTCCGACAAGGGGTGGGTGGAGCGCCCCGGCTCCGGGCCCGCCCTCGGCGAGCCCCCCGAAACGGCGTCCCTGCCCACCCTCGCCCAGCTCACCAGCGCCGAGCAGCGCTGGGCGGACCGCGAGGAGGACATCACCACCGTCGGCGGCGACCCCTTCGAGGTCGGCCAGGTCTTCGCCCGCCGCTGGATGGAACGCCTCCCGGAGCCGGTCCACACCCAGAAGCTCTCCACCATGTACCCGCGCATCCCGCACCGCATCGACGGCGAGCTGCTGCGGTACGCGGCCCGCTTCGGCCTCCTCGCGCACAAGGACGACCAGATCGACGAGCACGACCGGTACGCGATCCGGGCGGGCTTCTGGCGCGAGATCGACGTCCGGGCGGCGGCGGAGCACGCGACGGTCGCGGACTGAGCCATTTCAAGATCTGGGGCGAATGCACCGGAACCGGTACGCCACAGGAGGGACCCGGCGGAGAGCGCGCCGCCGGTGACCCCGTAAGGTCGTGGCTCGTGAGTACGGGCAGCGGCGCGCCGCAAGTGGAGCCGGCGGAGACGACGGGCACGGCCTCGGCGCCGCACGACACGGATGTCGTGTGCGCGGTCGAAGGCCTGGTCAAGGTGTACGCCGCCGCGCGCGCCCGGCGCGGCGCGGCCGCCGTGCCCGAGGTGCGGGCCAGCGACGGCATCTCCCTGACCGTCCGCCGCGGCGAGATCTTCGGCCTGCTGGGCCCCAACGGCGCGGGCAAGACCACCCTCGTGCGCCAGCTCACCGGCCTGATGCGCCCCGACGCGGGCACCGTCTCCGTCCTCGGCCACGACCTGGTGCGCCACCCCGAACGCGCCTCCCGCCTGCTCGCCTACCTCGGCCAGGAGAGCAGTGCTCTCGACGAGCTGACCGTGTCCCTGGCCGTGGAGACCACCGGCCGGCTGCGCGGACTCACCCGCAAGCAGGCGTGCGCCGAGCGCGACGACGTACTCGAAGAACTGGCGCTCACCCCGCTCGCGGGCAAGGCGCTCAAGAAGCTCTCCGGCGGTCAGCGCCGCCTGGCCTGCTTCGCGACCGTCCTGGTCGGGGAGCGGCCGGTGCTGGTCCTGGACGAGCCGACCACCGGCATGGACCCGGTCGCCCGGCGCGCCGTCTGGTCGGCCGTCGACCGGCGGCGGGCCGAACGCGGCGCGACCGTCCTGCTGGTCACCCACAACGTGATCGAGGCCGAGACCGTCCTCGACCGGGTCGCCGTCCTGGACCGCGGCAGGGTCATCGCCTGCGACACCCCCGCCGGGCTCAAGGCGCACGTCGCCGACGAGGTCAGGCTCGAACTGGTGTGGCGGGAGCGGGCCCCCCTCGACGTTCCCGAGGTCGCGGCCCTGCGCGAGCTGGGCGCCGGAGTGCAGGAGTCCGGCCGCCGCTGGACGCTGCGGCTGGCGCCGGACGAGGCGCGGGCCGCGGTCGCCGCGGTCACCTCGGGTGCGGCGTTCGCCGCACTCGACGACTTCACGCTGGCCACCCCGAGCCTGGAGGACGTGTACCTCGCGCTCGGCGGCGGACGTACGGAAGGGCTGGTCAAGGCGTGAGCGCAGGATCGATCGAGGCGGTGGGTACGACGAGGTCCGCAGCGGTCCGCGACGCATCGGCGACGGCCGGGGAGCTCGCCCCCGCCGCGCGCTTCCTGCCCTCCCTCGCGGCCGTGTACCGGGCGCAGCTCTCCCGGGCCCGGGTGGCGCGCATCCCGCTGCTGTTCGTGGCGACGTTCCAGTCCGTCGGGATCATGATCCTGATGCGGGGCGTCGTGGACGGGGGCGGCGAGGCGCGGGCGGTCGTGGCCGGGTCCAGCGTGCTGGTCGTCGCTTTTGTCGCGCTCAACCTGCTCGCCCAGTACTTCGGCCAGTTGCGGGCCAGCGGCGGCCTCGACCACTACGCGACGCTGCCCGTGCCGCCCGCATCGGTGGTGCTGGGCGCGGCGGGCGCGTACGCCTCCTTCACGGTGCCCGGGACGGTCGTCACGGCGGGCATCGGCTGTGTGCTCTTCGACCTGCCGATGGGGCACGTGTGGGTGCTCGCGGCGGTCATCCCGCTGGCCGGGGCGGCGCTCGCCGGGCTCGGCGCGGTGCTCGGGCTGCTCGCACCCAAGCCCGAACTGGCCACGCTGCTCGGCCAGTTGGGGATGTCGGCGGCGCTGCTGCTGGGGGTGCTCCCGGCCGAGCGAATGCCGCTGCTGATCCAGTACGCACGGGACCTGCTGCCCTCCACGTACGGGGTGCAGGCCTTCGCCCGCACCTTCGACGCGCACCCGGACTGGGCGGCGGTCGGCCTCGACCTGGCGGTCTGTGCCGGTGTCGGCGTGGTGTCGCTCGCCGTCGCCACGTGGGCGTACCGGAGGGCGGCGGTCCGTTGAGGGCGGATGTCCCGGGGCCCGGTGGGCGTCCGGTGAGGCGTCGCCCGCAAGGGCCTGGCACGATGTCAGGGTGACCGCTCCTCTGACACCGCCTCACCAGCCTTCGCCGCACGACCCCTGGCAGACGCCCGAGGGGGCGACCGACACGGCGTACCCGCCGGCCGGGGACGCGCCCGACCGCTCCGCCGAACTGGCCACGGACATCCGCAAGGCCCTGGTCGTGCTGGTCGTGACCGCCGTGCTGGGGCTGCTGCTCGGCGCGCTGTGGGCGTGGCTGGCGCCGAAGGTGCCGCTGATCTCGACCGACAAGGCGGTCTTCCTCAAGGACACCGAGGGGGAGGAGGCCGCGGGCGCCGACGGCGTCTTTGTGCTGCTGTCGCTGGGCCTGGGCCTGCTGACCGGACTCGGGGCCTTCCTCTTCCACCGGCGCGGCGGGATTCCGATGGTCGTCGCCATCGCGCTGGGCGCGCTCATGGGGGCGTGGCTGGGGTGGATGGCCGGGGGCTGGTTCGGGCCGACGGCGGACGTGGTCGCGCAGGCGAAGGCGGTGGGGGTCGGGGTGGTCTTCGACGCGCCGCTGAAGCTGGGGGCGAAGGGGGCGTTGCTGGCGTGGGCCTTTGTGGGGGTGCTGGTGCACTTGGGGCTGACGGCGGTGTGGGGCGTGCGGGATCCGGAGCCGGAGTTCGAGTGGGGGGCGTATTACGGCGTGCCGGCCGGGGCGGGCCCCGCGCACGAGGCTTCGCCGCCGTCGGCCTAGGGCCTGTCGTCAAATGGTGATCTTGAGTGGTGGATCATGGTCGGGTGATACGCCGCCATGAACTGTCCGATGCCGAGTGGGAGTTCGTCCGGCCGTTGCTGCCCGTGTCCTTGCGGGGGCGCAAGCGGCTGGACGACCGGAGGGTCCTGAACGGGATCGTGTGGAAGTTCCGTACCGGGACGGCCTGGCGGGACGTGCCCGAGCGGTACGGGCCGTGGGCCACGCTCCACACCCGTTTCCGCCGGTGGGCGAAGGACGGCACGTTCGAGCGGATGCTGCGGGCCGCGCAGGCGAAGGCGGACGCGGC
>NZ_JBIUXN010000019.1:0-205329 GCF_044744005.1 Streptomyces sp. NPDC087440
CCAGATGTGGAAGCCCGGTAACGGGTGGAGCTGACTGGTACTAATAGGCCGAGGGCTTGTCCTCAGTTGCTCGCGTCCACTGTGTTAGTTCTGAAGCAACGAACAGTTGCTGGTAAGAGCAGAACCCACTTAATTGAAGAGTGTGCTTGTTCGCTCGAAACCGATAGGGTTTCGGTGGTCATAGCGTTAGGGAAACGCCCGGTTACATTTCGAACCCGGAAGCTAAGCCTTTCAGCGCCGATGGTACTGCAGGGGGGACCCTGTGGGAGAGTAGGACGCCGCCGAACAATCTTTCAAAAGGACCCTTGGTCCCAGCGTTCATGCTGGGACCAAGGGTCCTTTTTGTTTTTCTGCCCGAAGCGCGTCGGATGCCCGACTGCGCGAGAATGACTGCGTTGCCCGAAGACTAGGAGTCACCCATGTCCACCAACTCTCCTGACGATCGTCCGGAGCGCGAGCCGCGTCACCGCGACAACAACGGTGACCGGGGCGGATACCGCGGTGGTCGTGACAACGACCGCGGCCCCCGCCGTGACAACGACCGGGGTGGCTTCCGTCGCGACGACCGTCCCAGCGGTGAGCGTGGCGGGTTCCGTCGCGACGACCGTGGTGGGGACCGCCGGGACGACCGTGGTGGTCGTCCGTCCGGTGGTGGCTACGGCCGGCGCGACGACAACGCGTCCGGTGGCGGCTTCAGCCGCGACGACAACCGGGGCGGTGGCGGCGGGTTCCGTCGCGATGACCGTTCCGGTGGTGGCGACCGCGGGGGCTTCCGTGGGCGTGACGACCGTGGTGGGCGTCCCAGCAGCGGTGGCGGCTTCGAGCGTCGCGACGACCGTCGTGATGACCGGGGCGGCGACCGTGGGGGCTTCCGCCGCGACGACCGGCCGACCGGTGACCGCGGTGGGTTCCGTCGTGATGACAACCGTGGTGGGCGTCCGGGCGGCTTTGAGCGTCGGGACGACCGGGGCGGGGAGCGAGGCGGCTTCCGTCGCGATGACCGTTCCGGTGGCGGCGATCGCGGGGGCTTCCGTCGGGACGACAACCGTTCCGGTGGCGGCTTCGAGCGTCGGGACGACCGCGGTGGCGACCGTGGGGGCTTCCGCCGTGATGACCGGCCGAGCGGTGACCGCGGTGGGTTCCGTCGCGATGAGCGTTCTGGTGGTGGCGACCGTGGGGGCTTCCGTCGGGACGACAACCGTTCCGGTGGCGGCTTCGAGCGTCGCGACGACCGCTCCGGTGGCGACCGTGGCGGGTTCCGTCGTGATGACAACCGTGGTGGGCGTCCGGGCGGCTTTGAGCGTCGGGACGACCGGGGCGGGGAGCGGGGCGGGTTCCGTCGCGATGACCGTTCCGGTGGTGGCGACCGCGGGGGCTTCCGTGGGCGTGACGACCGTGGTGGGCGTCCCAGCAGCGGTGGCGGCTTCGAGCGTCGCGACGACCGTCGTGATGACCGGGGCGGCGACCGTGGGGGCTTCCGCCGCGACGACCGGCCGACCGGTGGTGGCTTCGAGCGTCGGGACGACCGCTCCGGTGGCGACCGTGGCGGGTTCCGCAGGGACGACCGTGCGCCCAGGCGTGACGACGACCGTGGGTTCCGTCGGGACGACCGGCCGAGCGGCGACCGTGGTGGGTTCCGTCGGGACGACCGCCGGGACGACCGGGGGCCGCGTCGTGACGACCGGTCCGGTGGTGGCTTCCGTGGTCGGGACGACCGGGGCGGGGACCGTGGGGGATACCGGGGCGGGCGGGACGACCGTCGGGACGACCGCGGTGGTGACCGGGGCGGCTTCCGCCGCGAGGACCGCGACCGTGAGCCGATCAAGCGGCTGCCGATCCCGGACGACGTCACGGGCCACGAGATCGACCCGGACGTGCGCCAGGAGCTGATGAGCCTGCCGAAGACGCTCGCCGAGGACGTCGCCAGGAACCTGGTGATGGTCGCCAAGCTCATCGACGACGAGCCGGAGGAGGCGTACGCGTACTCGCGCATCGCCCTGCGGCTGGCGTCGCGAGTGGCCGCCGTGCGCGAGGCCGCCGGCTTCGCCGCGTACTCGACGCAGCGGTACACCGAGGCGCTCGCCGAGTTCCGGGCGACGCGTCGGATGACGGGGACCGTCGACCTGTGGCCCGTCATGGCGGACTGCGAGCGTGGCCTCGGCCGCCCCGAGCGTGCGCTGGCCATGGCCGGTGAGCCCGAGGTGCAGAAGCTGGACAAGGCCGGTCAGGTCGAGATGCGGCTCGTGGCGGCGGGCGCACGTCGTGACATGGGGCAGATCGACGCCGCCATCGTCACGCTGCAGGGCCCGGAGCTGGGTTCCAACTCCGTACAGCCGTGGACGGCGCGACTGCGGTACGCGTACGCCGACGCTCTGCTGACGGCGGGGCGTGAGGACGAGGCGCGCGAGTGGTTCGCGAAGGCCGTCGAGGCGGACAAGGACGGCACGACCGACGCGTCCGACCGGCTGGCCGAGCTGGACGGCGTCGAGTTCGTCGACGCGCTGGCCGAGGACGAGGACGACGAGCCCGCGGTGATCGAGACCGTCGTGGTCGAGACCGCCGAGGCCGAGACGGCCGAGGACGTCGTCGAGGTGCCGGTCGAGGAGGAGCCCGTGGCGGCTCCCGCCGAGGCCGAGGCGCCGGTCGAGCGTGAGGCCGACAAGGGCTGAGTGTGAAAAAGGAAGGGCGGCACTCCGGGATTCCGGGGTGCCGCCCTTCTGTGCGTTCAGGGGAGGTGCGTCAGGTGACGTCGAGGCTGCGCAGGACCAGGCCGGTGGCGGGTTTCGGGCCGAAGGACGTGGACTTGCGGGGCATGGTGACGCCCTGGCGGGCCAGGTCGCGTACGACTTCCTCGCGGACCGGGTGCATGAGGACGGCGGTGGCGTTGTTGCGTTCGGCCTGCTCGACGGCGGCCTGGGTGTCGTGGATGTAGGCGATGTCCTCGGGGGCGTCCGGGACGTGCCAGACGTGGGCCAGGAGGGTCTCGTGCAGGACGGCCGCGTCCAGGGTGCGCCAGGCGTCCGGGCGGTCGCGGCGGACCGTGCGGGAGAGGAGTTCGGGGTCGGGCCGGTCCAGGAGGTGGTACGAGCCGTCGCCCGCCAGGAGGAACGCGTTGCCCTGCGTGGCCGACTCGGCGAGGGCCGCCGTGGCCTCGGAGAGCGGCACCTCCAGGTGACGTACCCGGAAGGAGTGGCCGACCGCGGCCAGTGCCTCGGACACCGGGAGGCGGTGCAGCAGGCGGTGGATGGCACGGACCTGGAGGGGGTGACGGGCCGTGTCGACCAGGAGGACCAGGCCGTAGTCCCAGGCGCTGGCGGCGGGGCCGTGCTCCTGCTGGAGGCGCAGGTAGGTGGCCCAGCGGTGGTGGCCGTCGGCGATGAGCGCCTGGTGGCCGGAGAGGTCGGAGGCGGCCTCGGCGATCTCGGCCTCGTCGGTGATCGCCCACAGGCGGTGGTGGAAGCCGTCCTCCGTGGTGGTGGCGAGGAGCGGGGGGCGGGCGACCGTGCGGTCGATGACCGACGCGGTGTCGGCCGGGCCCGGGGTGCCCCGGTAGGTGAGGAGGAGGGGCTCCAGGTTGGCGGCCGTCGCGCGCATCAGGGCGGCGCGGTCCGCCACCACGTGCGGCATGACGTCCTCGTGAGGGAGGACGACGCCCGCCTCGGGGGCGGACAGGGCGAGGGCGCCGATCAGGCCGCGTTGCAGGAGGCCGTCGCGGGACTGCTCGTAGACGTACAGGGCGGGGACCGGGTCGGGGGCGAGGATGCCCTCGGCGATCCAGTCGTGGAGCGTGCGCGCGGCCTGCTGGTGGCGGGCGGCGGCGGTGTCCGCCTGGGGGAGGATCAGCCGCACGATGTTGTGCGGGTCCGCGGACTCCAGGTGGAGCAGGCCGTCGGGGCGGACCACGACGTCGTACGGAGGAGAGGTGACGGCGGACAGACTGCCGACCGCCTCCGGGACGTAGCGAAGTCCGCGCAGGGGGACTAGTCGCAGGCCGTGGTCCCCGTCCGGCCCTGGTGTGGTCATTGGTGCATCGTAAGTGGGGTGGGGAGATGGGTGATGATCGGGGGAAAGGCAGCGAGCGAGGAGCGGACCAGAATGAGTCAGCGGCAGGGCAGGAACCGTCCGGGCAGCAGTGAGAAGGCGCTCCGGGAGGCCTATGACACGGCGCTGTTGGACCTCGACGGGGTGGTGTACGCCGGGGGCGAGGCGATCGCGCACGCGGTGGACGCGCTGGGGGTGGCGCGGGACGGCGGGATGCACCTCGCGTACGTCACGAACAACGCGCTGCGGACGCCGGAGGCCGTCGCGGCCCATCTGACGGAGCTGGGGGTTCCGGCGGAGGCGGGGGACGTCATCACGTCGGCGCAGGCCGTGGCGCGGCTGATCTCCGAGCAGGTGCCGGAGGGTTCGCGCGTGCTGGTGATCGGTGGGGAGGGGCTGCGGGTCGCGCTGCGGGAGCGGGGGCTGGTGCCGGTGGAGTCGGCGGACGACGAACCGGTGGCGGTGGCGCAGGGGTACGGCGGGCCGGACATGGCGTGGAGCCGGTTCGCGGAGGCGTCGTACGCGATCAGGGCGGGGGTGCCGTGGTTCGCGTCGAACACCGATCTGACGATTCCGAGTGCGCGGGGGATCGCGCCGGGGAACGGGGCGGCCGTCGAGGTCGTACGGATCGCCACCGGGGCGGAGCCGCAGGTGGCGGGGAAGCCGTTGCCGCCGATGCACCGGGAGACGATCCTGCGGACCGGGGCGGAGCGGGCGCTGGTGGTCGGGGACCGGCTCGACACGGACATCGAGGGGGCGAATGTGGGGGGTGTGGATTCGCTGCTGGTGCTGACCGGGGTGACGGATGCGGTGCAGCTGTTGAGGGCGGAGGCGAAGTACCGGCCGACGTATGTGGACGCGGATCTGCGGGGGTTGCTGGTGGGGCAGCCGGAAGTGGTGGAGCGGGGTGGGGGGTTCGGCTGTGGGGGGTGGACGGCTTCGGTGAAGGGGGAGGCGTTGGTGGTTGAGGGGGAAGGGGATGCGATGGATGGGCTGCGGGCGATGTGCGCGGTGGCGTGGGGGGCGGCGGGGGACGGGGCGTGTGGGGTGGAGGTGGGGGAGGCGGTGAAGAGGGTGGGGTTGGCGTAGGGGGTACAGGGGTGGGGCCCTTTGGTGGGGCGCCCGGTGCGGGTGCGGGGCGGGGGTTCCCGGGGTGGGCCGGGAGCGGGAGGGGCCGCCCCCTTGCCCGCCCGTTCCGCCCCCGGGGGGCGGCCCCGCCGCCCAAGGGGGCTACGGGGAAGGGGAAGGGCGGTCCCGCCGCCCAAGGGGGCTCAGGGGGAGGGCGGCCTCGATGCCCAAGGGGGCTCAGGGGGAGGGCGGCCTCGATGCCCAAGGGGGCTGAGGGAAGGGGAGGGTAGGCTAGCCTTACTGGGTGTTGGTTGAGAGTGTCGTTGAGCAGGGCGTGGAGCGTGATTCCGCTCCGGCGTCGGGACGTAAACGGAATTCCGTCCGGACGCTCGGGCTCCTCGTAGCCCTGGGTGTTCTGGTGCTGGTGGTGCTGGCGAGCATCGCGGTCGGGGCGAAGAACATTCCGCTCGGGGACGTGTGGCACGGGCTGTGGCACTACTCCGGGACCGGCAACGACGTCATCGTGCGGGACGTCCGGGTGCCGCGCACGATCCTGGGCATCCTGGTGGGCGCCGCCCTCGGTACGGCCGGTGCGGTGATGCAGGGGCTCACCCGCAATCCGCTGGCCGAGCCGGGAGTCCTGGGCGTGAACGCGGGGGCGTCGGCCGCTGTCGTGAGCGCGATCAGTTTCCTCGGGGTGACGTCGCTGACCGGGTACGTGTGGTTCGCGTTCCTCGGGGCCGGGGTCGCCTCCGCCGTCGTGTACGTGCTCGGGGGCAGCCGGGGGGCCACGCCCGTGCGGCTGGCGCTGGCCGGTACCGCGGCGACCGCGGCGCTCTTCGGGTACGTGAATGCCGTACAGCTGCTGGATTCGGCGGCTCTGGAGCGGCTGAGGTTCTGGACCGTGGGGTCGCTGGCGTCCGCGGACATGGCGGTCGTCGGGAAGGTGTGGCCGTTCATCGTGGCGGGGCTGGTGCTGGCGCTGGTGCTGGCACGACCGCTGAACGCGATGGAGATGGGCGAGGACAGCGCGCGCTCGCTCGGGGTGCACCTGATGCGTACGCGAGTGCTGTCGATGGTCGCCGTGACGCTGCTGTGCGGAGCGGCCACCGCCGCGTGCGGGCCCATCGTCTTCGTCGGGCTGATGGTGCCGCATCTGGTGCGGGCCGTCACCGGCCCGGACATGCGGTGGATCCTGCCGTACGCGGCCGTGCTAGCGCCCGTGCTGCTGCTGGGCTCCGACGTGGTCGGCCGGGTCGTGTCCCGGCCCGCGGAACTTCAGGTCGGGATCGTGACCGCGCTCATCGGCGGGCCGGTCTTCATCCACCTCGTACGGCGTCGGCGGATGGGGCAGCTGTGAGCATCGACATGGACAAGCGGGCAAGCACGCGGAGCAAGCGCCGGGCGCTGCGGTTCGGCGGCGGGCTCTCCGTGCGGTACGACGCCCGGGCGGCGCTGTTCGCGCTGCTGATCGGCGGGGTGGCGCTGGCCGTCGCCGTGGTGCTCGTCCTCGTGGGCGGCGGCGACTTCCCGATGTCGCCCGGCGACGTGGTCCAGACGCTGCTGGGCAACGGCGCGATGGCCCAGGAGTTCATCGTCCTGGACGTCCGGCTGCCCCGGGTGCTGACCGCGCTGCTGGTCGGTGCGGCGCTCGGGCTGTCCGGGGCGGTCTTCCAGTCGGTCTCCCGCAACCCGCTCGGCAGCCCCGACATGCTCGGATTCAGCCAGGGCGCGATGGTGGGCGCGCTGGTGATGATCGTGGTGTTCCGCGGGAACAGCTGGACGATCGCCCTGGGAGCCCTCGTCGGCTGTCTGATCACGGGTGTGCTGGTCTATCTGCTCGCCTGGAAGCGGGGCGTGCACGGCTACCGCCTGGTGCTGGTCGGCATCGCGGCCTCGGCCATGCTGACCGCCGTCATGCAGTACCTGCTCACCAAGGCCAACCTGGCGGACGCGACCGAGGCGATGGTGTGGCTCACCGGCTCGCTGGACGGGCGCGGCTGGGAGCAGGTGTGGCCGCTGGCCGCCGTGTGCGTCGTGCTCGTACCGCTGGTGCTGCGGCACGGGCGGTCGCTGCGGATGATGGAGATGGGCGACGACGCGGCGCACGCGCTGGGAGTGCCCGTGGAGCGGACCCGGGTGGCGCTGATCGTGCTGTCCGTGCTGCTGATGGGCGCCGCCACGGCGGCCGCCGGGCCGATCATCTTCGTGGCGCTCAGCGCGCCGCAGGTCGCACGACGCCTGACGCGGGCGCCGGGGCCGAACCTGGTGGCCTCCGCGCTGATGGGCTCGGCGCTGTTGATCGTGGCGGACTGGGCCGCCCAGTCGGCGTTCGGCGAGCGGCAGTTGCCGGTGGGCGTGGTCACCGGTGTGGTCGGCGGCTGCTATCTGCTGTGGCTGCTGGTGACCGAACGCAAGGCAGGCCGGATATGAGCAAGAACGATCAGAGGAGTACAACGTCCATGCAGCGCCTTGCCGCCGAATCGGTCACTCTCGGCTACGACGAGCGGGTCATCGCCGAGAACCTCTCGGTGGAGATCCCGGACAACTCCTTCACCGTCATCGTCGGCCCGAACGCCTGCGGCAAGTCCACGCTGCTGCGGGCCCTGTCGCGGATGCTGAAGCCCGCGCAGGGGCGGGTGCTGCTCGACGGACAGGTCATCCAGTCGCTGCCGGCCAAGAAGGTCGCCAGGACGCTCGGGCTGCTGCCGCAGTCGTCGACCGCGCCCGACGGGATCACCGTCGCCGACCTGGTGGCCCGCGGCCGCTACCCGCACCAGGGCCTGCTGCGGCAGTGGTCGCCCGAGGACGAGAAGATCGTTGACGAGTCGATGGCCGCCACCGGGGTGGGCGAACTCGCCGAGAGGTACGTCGACGAGCTGTCCGGCGGGCAGCGGCAGCGGGTGTGGATCGCCATGGCCCTGGCCCAGCAGACGCCCCTGCTGCTGCTGGACGAGCCGACCACCTTCCTCGACATCCAGCACCAGATCGACGTACTGGACCTGTGCGCGGAGCTGCACGAGACGCAGGGGCGCACCCTCGTCGCGGTCCTGCACGACCTCAACCACGCCGCCCGCTACGCCACCCACCTGATCGCCCTGCGCGACGGCGAGGTGGTCGCCGAGGGCGCGCCGTCGGACATCGTGACGGCGGAGCTGGTGGAGCGGGTCTTCGGGCTGAAGTGCCAGGTGATCGAGGACCCCGAGACGGGGACGCCGCTGGTGGTTCCGGCGGCGCGGAGGGCACGTACCGCTGTGGCCTCTTGACGTGTGCGCGAGCACCACGACCGGTGCTCGCCATGCGGCGTGCGCGAGCGCCACGAGCGGTGCTCGCCGCTACAGCAGTTTCCTGAGGTGCAGCAGGTCGCGGAAGCCCGCCTCCAGGCGGACCCGGCCGGACGCCCACGCCTTGGCGAAGTTCAGCTCGCCGCCGACGAGGGCGACCAGGTCGTCGCCCGTCATCGCCAGGCGGATCTGCGCGCGCTCGCGCGGGGGGCCGGGCCGGGTGTCCTCGACGGTGATCCGGCCGTCCGACAGACGACCGGTGAAGGTCGTGTCGAGGTCGGTGATGTGGCAGCTGAGCGTGCGGTCGAAGGCCGCGACGCCGCGCACGCCGTCGTGGTCGGAGCGGGTGAGGTTCTCCGAGAGTTTGTCGAGTGCGTCGCGGCACTCCTGCATGGTCGCCATCACGGCCGACCGTACCGCAGGCCTTCGCGGTAGCGTCATGACCATGGACGAAGAGGACGCAAGGGCCACCGGGGACGCGGGCGGCGAGGCCGCCGGCATGGTGGCGTACGACCCGGCCGCCCCGGCCCCGCTGGAGGTCGTACGCACGCCGACGGGGCATCCCGAGGTGGACGCCCGCCTGGAGCGGCTGGCCGACGTCGACCACCTCACGGCCGACGGACACATCGAGGTGTACGAGGATGTACACCGGGGGCTGCGCGAGACGCTGACCGCACTCGACGCACGCCCGGGACCTCCGGCGCCCCCCGCTTCACCGCACGACAACAGGAGCTGAACGCACGTGGCAGGAGTGGCACGCCGCCGCCTGGACGCCGAGCTGGTCCGCCGGAAGCTCGCCCGCTCGCGGGAGCACGCGAGCCAGCTCATCGCCGCGGGCCGGGTCAAGGTCGGCAAGACGGTGGCCACGAAGGCCGCGACGCAGGTCGAGACGGCCGCGGCCCTGGTGGTGCTCCAGGACGACGACGACCCCGACTACGTCTCGCGCGGCGGCCACAAGCTGGCCGGGGCGCTGGCCGCCTTCACCCCGCTGGGCCTGAAGGTCGAGGGACGCAGGGCGCTGGACGCCGGGGCCTCCACCGGCGGGTTCACGGACGTACTGCTGCGCGCCGGCGTGGGGCACGTCGTCGCCGTGGACGTCGGGTACGGGCAGCTGGCGTGGTCGCTCCAGTCGGACGAGCGGGTGACCGTCAAGGACCGTACGAACGTCCGGGAAATGACCCTGGAGATGATCGACGGGGTGCCCGTCGACGTGGTGGTGGGCGACCTGTCGTTCATCCCGCTGGGGCTCGTGCTGCCCGCGCTGGCGCGGTGCGCCGCCCCGGACGCGGACCTGGTGCTGATGGTGAAGCCGCAGTTCGAGGTCGGCAAGGAGCGCCTGGGCAGCGGAGGAGTGGTGCGCAGCCCCGAACTGCGCGCCGATGCCGTACGCAATGTCGCGCGGCAGGCGTGGGGGCTCGGGCTCGGGGTGCAGGGCGTGACGGCCAGTCCGCTGCCCGGGCCTTCCGGGAATGTCGAGTACTTTCTGTGGCTGAGGGCCGGAGCTCCCGAGCTCGACCCTGCGGATGTGACGCGTGCGGTGGCGGAGGGGCCTCAGTGACCACGACAGGGACGACCGGAACGTCAGGTGCGCCGGAGGCGGCGCGGGTGCTGGAACCGGCTGCGGAGCGGACTGTGTTCCTGCTCGCGCACACCGGGCGGCCCGCCGCCATCCGCAGCGCGGAGCTGGTCGTGGAGGGGCTGCTGAAGAGCGGCCTCGGCGTGCGCCTGCTGGAGTCGGAGGCGGTGGACCTGCCGCTTCCCTCGTCCGTGGAGACGGTCGTCGAGGCCACCCCCGACGTGCTCGACGGGTGCGAGCTGCTGATCGTGCTGGGCGGCGACGGCACGCTGCTGCGCGGCGCGGACATCGCCCGTGCGTCCGGGGTGCCCATGCTGGGCGTCAACCTGGGCCGGGTCGGCTTCCTCGCGGAGGCCGAGCGGGACGACCTGGACAAGGTCGTGGACCGGGTCGTCACCCGTTCGTACGAGGTCGAGGAGCGGATGACGCTCGACGTCCTGGTGCACAACAACGGCGACGTCGTGCACGAGGACTGGGCGCTGAACGAGGCCGCCGTCCAGAAAGTGTCACCGGAGCGGATGCTCGAAGTGGTGCTGGAGATCGACGGGCGCCCTGTCACCGGCTTCGGCTGCGACGGCATCGTGTGCGCGACACCGACGGGGTCCACTGCTTATGCCTTCTCCGCCGGTGGCCCTGTGGTGTGGCCGGAGGTGGAGGCCCTGCTGATGGTGCCCATCAGCGCGCACGCACTGTTCGCGAAGCCGCTGGTGACGTCACCGACGTCGGTGCTCGCGGTGGAGGTGCAGCCGCACACCCCCAACGGGGTGCTGTGGTGCGACGGGCGCAGGACCGTGGAACTGCCTTCGGGGGCGCGCGTGGAGGTGCGCCGGGGAGCCGTTCCCGTACGGCTGGCCCGGCTGCACCACGCGTCGTTCACCGACCGCCTGGTGGCCAAGTTCGCGCTGCCGGTGTCGGGGTGGCGGGGCGCGCCCCACTGACGGCCGCCGCACGAGGGGCAGTTACGCCGTCGCGCCGACCACGGTGATCGCGCGGCGGCGCAGTGCCGCCCCCACGGGCACCGCGGTGGCCAGCACCGTCAGCAGCAGGACGCCACCGCCGACGCAGGCCACGACCTGCCACGGCAGGTACGGCAAGGGCGAGCCGAAAGCCTGCACCAGCATCGGTGCCATCGTCGCGAGGGAGATCAGCCCGCCCAGCACCAGCGCAGTCACCGCGACCGTCGCCGCCTCCCAGCAAGCCATCGCCCGCACCTGGCGCGGCAGCGTGCCGACCACCCGCAGCAGGGCGATCTCCCGGCGCCGCTCGAAGGAGATCATCGCGAGGGTGTTCGCGGCGGCGATGGCGGCGAACCCCGCATAGAGCCCCGTACCGACGTAGTCGAGCCAGACCTCGCCCGGCGCGCCCGCGCTGCCCGAGTGGTGCGCGGCCGTCGTCCGCATCCCGATCTTGGTGAGGCCGAACCCGGTCACCAGAACCAGCGGAACCATCGCCGCGGCGAACCTGCGCGGCTGCGCCCGGACGTTCAGCATCGCCAGCCGTGCGCTCCCGCCGAACTTGCGTACGGGCGCCGACACCAGCCACGCCGCCGGGCCCACGATCCGCGGCCCCAGCAACCCCACCCCGGCGCAGAACAGCAGCAGGACCAGGAACGACGCCTGCCCCGCCTTGTCCGACTGCGTCTTCGTCAGCAGTACGGACAGCAGCACGCCGCCCGCGACCGCCAGGACGCCCAGCGCGGCCCGCAGCCACCCGAGGCCCGTGCGCTCCGCTGCCGCCTCGTCCAGGGCCCGCGCGGGGCGCAGCAGCGAGAACCGTACGGAGGACAGCAGGGCGGCCAGCGGGGACGTCACCACGGCCACGCCCAGGCAGACCGGCAGCGTCACCCAGCTGAAGCGCAGGACGGTCCCGGCCGGGATCATCCCGCACGCCTGCATCCCCGCGAACCAGGGACGCGCCAGCAGGGCGCCGAGCGCGCACCCGACCAGCGCCGCCGGGGCGGCCGCCGCCACCGCCTGCACGACCACCGCACGCCGGACCTGGCGGGGGCGGGCACCCACGGTGCGCACCAGCGCCAGTTCCTTGTGCTGCTGGGCGACGGCCGTGCCCATCGTGGACGCCACCACGAAAATCGACATGTAGATGGAACCGATCAACAGGACAACCGCCATGTCACCCACTTCGGCCAAAACTCCGGGAGCGGCCGTCACCGACAGCATCGTCGTCGCCGCGCTCACCACCGTCGCGGCGAAGAGCGCGGCCACCGCCGTGCCCACGAAGGCCGGTCGGTGGCCGCGAAGTGCAGATCGTGCGAGTCCTGTTGTCATGGATCAAGGCTCCGTCGGCCGGGCAGGTGCGCACCATGACGCAAGCCGCAGAGATCAAGGTGGGGATTTCCCCAGATTCCGTACCGCTCCGGAAGAGGGCGGCGGACGGGGGCCGTCGCACGGGGGGCTTCGGACCTCGTAAGGTCGTGTCCGTGTTGGAGGAGATGCGGATACGGTCGCTCGGAGTCATCGACGACGCTGTCGTCGAGCTGTCACCCGGCTTCACGGCGGTGACCGGCGAGACCGGAGCGGGCAAGACCATGGTCGTCACCAGTCTCGGGCTGTTGCTCGGAGGCCGGGCCGACCCTGCCCTGGTACGGCTCGGGGCCAAGGCGGCGGTGGTGGAGGGGCGGCTCACCGTGCGCCCCGGCGACCCTGCCGCGCTGCGTGCCGAAGAGGCCGGGGCCGAGATCGAGGACGGGGCGCTGATCGTCAGCAGGACGGTTTCTGCCGAGGGGCGTTCGCGCGCCCACCTCGGCGGGCGTTCGGTGCCGGTGGGCGTCCTCGCGGAGCTCGCCGACGACCTGGTGGCCGTGCACGGGCAGACCGACCAGCAGGGGCTGCTGCGGCCGTCCCGGCAGCGGCAGGCCCTCGACCGGTACGCGGGCGACGCCGTCTCGGTGCCGCACGCCAAATACGTGACCGCCTACCGGCGCCTGAAGGCCGTCTCCACGGAGCTGGACGAGATCACCACGCGGGCCCGGGAGCGGGCCCAGGAGGCCGATCTGCTGCGCTTCGGGCTGGAGGAGATCGCCGCCGTCGAGCCCCTGGCGGGGGAGGACGTCGAGCTCGCCGCCGAGGCCGAGCGGCTCGGGCACGCGGAGGCGCTCGCCTCCGCGGCGGCGCTCGCGCACGCCGCCCTGGCGGGCAACCCCGAGGACCCCGAGGGCGTCGACGCCAACACCCTCGTCGCGGGCGCCCAGCGGGCCGTGGACGCCGTACGGGCGCACGACCCGGCGCTGGCGTCGCTGGCCGAGCGGATCGGCGAGATCGGCATCCTGCTGGGCGACGTGGCGGGCGAGCTCGCCGGGTACGCCGACAACCTGGACGCCGACCCGCTGCGGCTGGCCGCCGTCGAGGAGCGCAGGGCTGCCCTCACTCAGCTCACCCGCAAGTACGGGTCGGACATCGACTCCGTGCTGGCGTGGGCGCAGGAGGGCGCCGACCGGCTCACCGAGCTGGACGGCGACGACGACCGGATCGGCGAGCTGACCGCCGAGCGCGACGTGCTGCGCGACGAACTGTCGCTGCTGGCACAGGCGTTGACCGACGCCCGCACCGAGACCGCCGCACGGTTCGCCGACGCGGTGACCGAGGAGCTGGCGTCGCTGGCGATGCCCCACGCCCGGGTGTCCATCGACATCCGGCAGACCGAGGACCCCACCGGCGGCATCGAGGTCAACGGCCGTCCGGTCCAGTACAGCTCCTCCGGCGCCGACGAGGTCGAGCTGCTGCTCGCCCCGCACCCCGGCGCGCACCCCCGGCCCATCGGCAAGGGTGCTTCCGGCGGTGAGCTCTCGCGGGTGATGCTCGCCGTGGAGGTCGTCTTCGCGGGGTCCGACCCCGTGCCGACGTACCTCTTCGACGAGGTCGACGCCGGTGTCGGCGGCAAGGCGGCCGTGGAGGTCGGCAGGCGGCTCGCGAAGCTGGCGAAGTCGGCGCAGGTGGTGGTGGTGACGCACCTGCCGCAGGTGGCGGCGTTCGCGGACCGGCAGCTGCTGGTGGAGAAGACGAACGACGGCTCGGTCACCAGGAGCGGTGTCACCGTGCTGGAGGGCGAGGACCGGGTGCGGGAACTGTCGCGGATGCTCGCCGGCCAGGAGGACTCCGAGACGGCACGGGCGCACGCGGAGGAACTGTTGGCGACGGCGAGGACGGACGCGTAAGTGGCGGGGAACATACGCGGGCGTTCCGCGGGGGTGCTGAGCGCGCTGGGGGCGTCCCTGGCGGTACGGGCCGGGATGCGGCGGTGGCCGCCGGGGGAGGCCGCTCTGTGGGAGCGGAAGAACTACGAGGGCACGGTCGTCGACCTGTACGCCGGTCCCGCCACCGCCCTCGGCGCTGCCGCGTCCGTCGCCGCGTCCCCCGCCGTTCCGGTGCGCGACAAGGCGGCGGCCGTGCTCGCGGTGCTCGCCGCCGGGGGCTGCGGGGCATACGACGACATGGTCGCCACGAACGACCCGCGCAGGGGCTTCCGCGCACACCTCGGCGCCCTGCGCCGGGGTGAGGTCACCAGCGGTGGCGTCAAGCTGCTCGGCATCGGTGCCGCCGGACTGGCGGCAGGCGCACTCCTCAAAGACGGTGTCGTGGACCGGGTGCTCGCGGGAGTGGTCGTCGCGGGCACCGCGCACCTGGTCAATCTTGTCGACGTACGGCCCGGGCGGGCCGTCGCGTCAGTGCTCGCGCTCGGTACTCCCGGCCTCCTCAAGGGCGGTGCGGCGGGAGCGCTCGCCGCAGCACCCGTGGGAGCCGCCGCAGCGGTGCTGGAGGACGACCTCAAGAGGCGCTCGATGATCGGTGACACGGGGGCGCACGCACTCGGCGCCGCCCTCGGTGCGGCGATCGTCGCCGGGAACGGACGCACCGGACTCGCCCTGCACGCCGCTGCCCTGGTCACCGCCGCGGCCTGCGGCGACAGGGTCAGTCGTGCGGCGGGCGCGTCCTGAAGGGGCGATCACTCGTGCGGGTGGTACCGGGCACGAAGTGAAAGGGCCGGGGCACTTGTGGTGCCCCAACAGCCCTGCGGGCTGGCATCCTTGGCGCCGTAATGCGCACAAGTGCAGCAGAAGTTGTACGAGGAGCGCAGTTCGGCCGCATGTGTGCAGCACAGCCCGCAGAGGCCCCCACTTCAGGAGCACCCACCACCGTGAGCAGCACCCCGCCCCCGCCGTACGGACAGTCGCCGCTCCGCGCCGTCCAGGTCCTCGGCGGCGGCAGCGCGGGCAGCAGCGCGCACGTCAGGTCGTTGACCGCAGGGCTCGTCGCGCGGGGCGTACGGGTCACCGTGTGCGCCCCCGCCGAACTGGAGAGCGCCTACGACTTCGCGGACGTCGGCGCCGACGTGGTGACCGTCCCCCGGCGCAGCGACCCGGTGTCGGTGGCGGCGCTGCGGGCCGCCTGCGCCGGTGCGGACATCGTCCACGCGCACGGCCTGCACGCCGCCGTGCGGACCGCGTTCGCGCTGAGCGGCCGGGCGGCGGCGACCCGCCGGCCCGGGCCGCAGGGCCCGCACGCGGGACGCGGCGGCCGGGTGCCGCTGGTGGTCACCTGGCACACCCGGGCGCACGCGGAGGGGCCGCGCAGCCACGTCGTACGGCTCATGGAGCGCAGCGCGGCGCGGGCGGCCGCCGTCGTCCTGGGCACCTCCTCCGACCTGGTCGACCGGGCCCGCAGCAGGGGCGCCCGCGACGCCCGCCTCGCACCGGTGACGGTGCCCGCGCCGCGGCCGTCGGAGGACTTCCGGGAGAGCAAGGCGCGGGCCGAACTGGGTGCGGTGGAGCGGCCGTTACTGATGGCCGTCGGCAGCCTGGTGCCGTACCGGGGCTACGACGTCCTCCTGGACGCCTCCCGGGCCTGGCGCGACCTCGACCCCGCCCCGCTGGTCACCATCGCCGGAGAGGGCCGTGAGCGGGCCGCGCTCCAGCGCCGGATCGAGGCCGAGGACCTTCCGGTGCGCCTGCTGGGACGCCGGGACGACATCTCCGAACTCCTCGCCGCCGCCGACGTCGCCGTGCTGCCCAGCCGGTGGGAGGCGCGCTCGGTGCTGGCGCAGGAGGCGCTGCGCGCGGGGGTGCCGCTGGTGGCGACCCGGGTCGGCGGCATTCCGGAACTGGTCGGGGACGCGGCCGAATTCGTACCGTACGGAGATCCGCAGGCGCTCGCGCGCACGGTGCTCGGGCTGCTCGCCGACCCGGACCGGCGGGCGGTGCTCGCCGAGGAGGGCAGGCGGCAGGCCGCCACCTGGCCGACCGAGGACGAGACGGTGGCCCAGGTGCTCAGCGTGTACGACGAGCTGACGGGCCAGAGCTAGCGCCCCTGGGGGTGGCCTTCTGCGCGCCTACGAAGCGTGCCGTCGTGCCCGCAGTGCCAGACTCAGCGCCAGCACCGTCTGCGGGTCGTCCAGGTCGGTGCCCAGCAGCTCCGAGATGCGGGCCAGGCGGTTGTAGAGGGTCTGCCGGTTGAGGTGCAGTTCGCGGGCGGTCTCCGCCTTGCGGCCCGCGTGCGCGAGATATGTCTCCAGGGTTGGCAGCAGGGGCGGGCGCGAGGTCTTGTCGTGGTCGCGCAGCGGGCCGATCGCCCGGTCGACGAAGGCCGCCAGGTCCGGATGGTCGCGCAGCCGCCACAGCAGGAGGTCGATGTCGAGGCGCCGGGCGTCGTACCAGGGCCGGTCGTGCAGTCCCTGTGCCGCCGTCGCCGTCTCCGCCGCGTGCCGCAGTCCGGCGGAGGCGGCGGCCCAGCCGCCCGCGACGCCGACCACCACGACCGGAGGGTGTGCGCCCGCCCTGCCGAGCCCGGCGCGCTCCACGCCCGCGCGCAGGGCGGCGGCGACCCGGTCGGCGACGGCGGTGCGTTCCGACTCCGTACGCAGCCCCAGCAGCAGCGGCACCCGCCCCTCCACGGGACGCACGCCCAGGAGAACGGGCACCCCCACGGACGCCAGTTCCTCCAGGACGGCCCGCGCCAGCACCGCCCAGTTCCCCGACGGCGACAGCTCGGCCGCCAGCCGCATCACCACCGGCAGCAGCGGCCCCTCACCGGGCTTGAAGCCCAGCACCCGGGCCTGCGCCGGAGCCTCGTCCGCCGAGATGCGGCCCTGCGCCAGGTCGGTGAGGAAGTCGCCGCGACCGCGCGCCGCGAGCTCCTCCTCCTGGCGGGCCTGCATCAGGACCACCGCGAGGATGTCCGCCGCCCGCTCCGCCGCCATCCGGTGCACCGGCAGCAGCGGGTGCGCCACCCCGAGCAGCACCAGCCGGGCCCGCACCGAGCCCACCCCGTGGCCGCCGCCGGGCACGTCGACCAGTACCCCGTTGGCGGGCGGCCCCGACTCGCGGGCCTCGCGCTGGCCGCGCAGCCCCTCCCAGACCTGGAGCGGATCGGCCCCCGAGTCCACGGCGGTGGGCCCGGCGGCGTACAACAGCTGACCGTCGGCGGTCTCCAGGAAGACGGGGTTGGCGGTGAAGTCCGCGAGGATGCCCAGCACCTGCGGCACCCCGCCCCCGCCGAGCAGCGCCTCCGTGCAGCGGCGGTGCACCTCCTCCGCCTGGCGCAGCAGCGTGTAGTGCCCGTTGACGATCTCGGTGTGCACCTCTTCGGTGACGGACACGAACGGCACCTCGCGGTGCAGCTGCACCAGCGGCAGACCGGCCGCCCGCGCCGTCTCCACGAGGGTGGAGGGCAGCCTGCTGAAGCGCGGCCCCAGCTCCACGACGAGCGCCGCGATGCCCCGGTCGGCGAGCCTGCGCACGAAGGCGCGCTGCTCCGCCGGGCGGGTGCCGAGCCCCAGGCCCGTCGTCAGCAGCAGCTCGCCGCCCTTGAGCAGGGAGGCGATGTTGGGGACCTCCCCGGCGTGCACCCAGCGCACGGTCCGGTTGAGCCGGTCGGCGCCCGCCACGACCTCCGGGAGTCCGCTGCGGAGTCCCGGCAGTTCAAGCGCCCGTTGCACGGTGATTCCGCCCTGCGTGTCCATGAATCGGGACGGTACCCGGGCGCATGTTCCAGGAACATCACCCGGGGGTTACAGGGCGAGTCCCCGGGCCGAGGGCCCCGACAACTCGTCGCGCGACGGCCGTATTTGGGCGACCGGTTGCCGATTGTGGCGTACGTCACGCGGCGGGAGACTGCGGCGCCGCCCCCTCCCCATCCCTCCGCCGGAAGAGAGAGCGCTCCATGTCGGACAGCGCACCAGGCTCCCCGCACCAGGCCACCACCCCCCGTCAGGCCGCCACGCCCCCGGTGAACCGGCTCAAGGCCAACTCCGTCGGTCTCGTCGGCGTCGTCTTCATGGCCGTCGCCACCGCCGCCCCGATCACCGCGATGACCGGCAACCTCCCCATCGCCGTCGGCTTCGGCAACGGCACCGGCGCCCCCGCCGGATACCTCTTCGCCACCCTCGTGCTGACCGTCTTCTCGGTCGGGTACGTCGCCATGGCCAAGCGCATCACCGCCGCCGGCGCCTTCTACGGGTACATCTCACACGGCCTGGGCCGTATCGCCGGGATGGCCTCCGGCATGCTCGCGGTCCTCGCGTACGTCGTCTTCGAGGCGTCCATCGTCGGGATCTTCGCCTACTTCGCGCAGACCACCCTGGAGGCGCAACTCGGCGTCGACCTGCCGTGGATCGTCTACGCGGCCCTCATGCTCGCGGTGACGGCGGTCCTCTCGTATTTCGACATCAACCTCACCGCGAAGGCGCTGGGCGTGATGCTGGTCGGCGAGATCGCCGTGCTCTTCGCGGTCGCCACCGCCGTCCTGCTGGCGGGCGGCGGCCCCGACGGCATCCCTGTCGAGCCCATCAACCCCGTCAACGCCTTCACCGGTACCTCGGCCGGGCTCGGCCTGTTCTTCGCCTTCTGGTCGTGGGTGGGCTTCGAGTCGACCGCGATGTACGGGGAGGAGTCCCGCAACCCCAAGAAGGTCATCCCGCGCGCCACCCTGATCTCGGTGATCGGCGTCGGGCTCTTCTACATCTACGTGTCCTGGATGACCATCGCGGGCAACGGACTGGACGGCGCGGTGAAGGTCTCCTCCTCCGCGAGCCCGCTCGACCTCTTCTTCGACCCGACCCGCACCTTCATCGGCGGCTGGGCCGTCAACGCCTTCCAGTGGCTGCTGCTCACCGGGTCCTTCGCCTGCGGGATGGCCTTCCACCAGTGCGCCTCGCGCTATCTGTACGCCGTCGGGCGCGAGGGCTTCCTGCATCCGGCGCTGGGGCGCACCCACGCCGCGCACGGCTCCCCGTACGTGGCGTCCTTCGTGCAGTCGGGGATCGCGGTGGTGCTGGTCGGCGCGTTCTGGCTGACGGGCCAGGACCCGTACACCCACCTGTACACGTTGCTCGCGATCCTCGGCACGATGGCGATCCTCATCGTCCAGACGCTGTGCTCGTTCGCGGTGATCGGGTACTTCCGCAGGAACCACCCCGAGGACCGGCACTGGTTCAGGACGTTCACCGCACCGCTGCTCGGTGGCATCGGCATGATCGCCGTCGTC
Organism: Streptomyces sp. NPDC087440; assembly: GCF_044744005.1. NCBI lineage: Bacteria > Bacillati > Actinomycetota > Actinomycetes > Kitasatosporales > Streptomycetaceae > Streptomyces > Streptomyces sp. NPDC087440. The sequence continues at coordinate 19,464 of NZ_JBIUXN010000019.1, forward strand.
GTCCTGCTGGTGATGAACATGGAAACGGCGGCCGGTCTGGCCGCCGATTCGCTCTTCTTCACGGCGATCCCCTGGATCGTGGGGGTCGTCTTCTTCGGGGGGCTCGGCCTCGGGTTCTACCTCAGGGCCAAGCGCCCCGACCGGTACGCGGTGATCGGCCGGATCGTCCTGGAGGACTCCGCCGAGCGCACCGAGTCACCGCAGGAGTCAGCCCCCGTACGCCCCTGATGCCGTCAGCCGCAGTGCCGTGTCGATCAGCGGCACGTGGCTGAACGCCTGCGGGAAGTTGCCGACCTGGCGCTGGAGGCGGGAGTCCCACTCCTCGGCCAACAGCCCCAGGTCGTTCCGCAGGGAGAGCAGCTTCTCGAAGAGCTTGCGGGCCTCGTCGACCCGGCCGATCATCGCCAGGTCGTCCGCCAGCCAGAACGAGCAGGCCAGGAACGCGCCCTCGTCGCCCTCCAGGCCGTCCACGCCCGCGTTGTCCCCGTCGGTGGGGTAGCGCAGCACAAAGCCGTCCGGGGTGGACAGCTCGCGCTGGATGGCCTCGATGGTGCCGATGACGCGCTTGTCGTCGGGCGGCAGGAAGCCCATCTGCGGGATGAGCAGCAGGGAGGCGTCCAGCTCCTTGGAGCCGTAGGACTGCGTGAAGGTGTTGCGCTCGGGGTCGTAGCCCTTCTCGCAGACGTCGCGGTGGATCTCCTCGCGCAGCTCGCGCCAGCGCTCCAGCGGGCCGTCCGCGTCGCCGCCCTCGATCAGTTTGATCGTGCGGTCGACGGCGACCCAGGCCATCACCTTGGAGTGCACGAAGTGGCGGCGCGGGCCGCGCACCTCCCAGATGCCCTCGTCCGGCTGGTTCCAGTGGTCCTCCAGGTAGCGGATCAGCTTGAGCTGGAGGAGGGAGGCGTAGTCGTTGCGGGCCAGGCCCGTCATGTGCGCCAGGTGCAGGGCCTCGGTGACCTCGCCGTAGACGTCGAGCTGGAGCTGGTGGGCGGCGCCGTTCCCGACCCGTACCGGACCCGAGTTCTCGTATCCGGGCAGCCAGTCCAGCTCCGCCTCGCCGAGCTCGCGCTCGCCCGCGATCCCGTACATGATCTGGAGGTTCTCGGGGTCGCCCGCGACCGCGCGCAGCAGCCACTCGCGCCAGGCGCGGGCCTCCTCGCGGTAACCGGTGCGCAGCAGCGAGGACAGCGTGATCGCGGCGTCGCGCAGCCAGGTGTAGCGGTAGTCCCAGTTCCGGGAGCCGCCGATGTCCTCCGGCAGGGAGGTTGTCGGCGCCGCGACGATGCCGCCGGTCGGGGCGTACGTCAGCGCCTTCAGCGTGATCAGCGAGCGGACCACTGCCTCGCGGTAGGGGCCGTGGTACGTACAGTGCTCGACCCACTCGCGCCAGAAGTCGACCGTGAGGTCGAGCGCGCCCTCCGGGTCCGGCAGCGGCGGCGGCTCCTTGTGCGAGGGCTGCCACTGGATGGTGAACGCGAGCCGCTCACCGGGCGCCACCGTGAAGTCGGAGTGCGTCGTCAGGTCCTGGCCGTGCGTCTCGACGTCCGTGTCCAGCCATACGGAGTCGGGGCCCGCCACCGCCACCGTGCGGCCGTCCACCCGGTGCACCCACGGCACGATCCGGCCGTAGCTGAAGCGCATGCGCAGCGCCGAGTGCATCGGCACCCGGCCGCTGACGCCCTCCACGATTCTGGTGAGCTGTGGAGCGCCGTCGCGCGGTGGCATGAAATCCGTCACCCGGACCGTGCCCCGCGGGGTGTCCCACTCCTGTTCCAGGACGAGGGAGTCCCCCACGTAGCGGCGGCGCGAGGCCGCGGGGGCCTCGGCACCTTCCGCGTAGGAGGGTCCGATCCGCCAGAAGCCGTGCTCCTCGGTTCCGAGGAGCCCGGCGAAGACGGCATGGGAGTCGAAGCGGGGCAGGCACAGCCAGTCGACTGAACCGTCCCGGCAGACCAGCGCCGCTGTCTGCATGTCTCCGATGAGTGCGTAGTCCTCGATGCGCCCGGCCACGTGCAATCTCCAGTCGAACGGCCACATTCACCCCCCACGGAAGGGGGCTGCTGCGGTCAGGGGATCTTCGACGGCGAGCTTCAGGGGCCGGGAGCGGCGGGATGGATGCCTTCGCCGGCCGGCTCGCAGCGATGTTCCGTGAAGGATACGACGCAGGAAGCTCATCTGCGGGAGGTCATCGCAAGGTGAGTGGGCCGAACGGGTGAGGCACAGGTGACGCCTGTGTGTCTGTACGGTGAAGGCGGCTCGAACGGGTGGCCGGAGCACTGCCCCCAGGGGTTCCGCGCGTCCACGGGCGTCTTCACAGGTACGTATACGAAGACGACCGAAAACCCGTGGGAACGGGCCCTCGGCAGCCGCCCGGTGCACCGCCGCGACGGACGCAGGAAGCAGCCTCCCGGAGTCGCTGTTACCCTGGTAGCCCGTGGGCGGTGGGAGCAAAACCCCCCGAACCGCAGCGACGACGCCCCCAGAAATCACCGGTGGAGACACCGGCGATCCCTCGTTGGGAGGCCGGAAACGCACCCTCACCTCGCGACCACGGGAGCCCCGTCTTGGCCATGCAGCCCAAATCCACGACGACCAAGCACATCTTCGTCACCGGGGGTGTCGCCTCTTCCCTCGGCAAGGGTCTGACTGCCTCCAGCCTCGGTGCGCTCCTGAAGGCCCGCGGTCTTCGGGTCACCATGCAGAAGCTCGACCCGTACCTGAACGTCGACCCCGGCACGATGAACCCCTTCCAGCACGGCGAGGTGTTCGTCACCAACGACGGCGCCGAGACCGACCTGGACATCGGCCACTACGAGCGCTTCCTCGACGTCGACCTCGACGGCTCGGCCAACGTCACCACCGGCCAGGTCTACAACACCGTCATCGCCAAGGAGCGCCGCGGCGAGTACCTCGGTGACACCGTGCAGGTCATCCCGCACATCACCAACGAGATCAAGCACCGCATCCGCCGCATGGCCACCGACGACGTCGACGTCGTCATCACCGAGGTCGGCGGCACGGTCGGCGACATCGAGTCGCTGCCCTTCCTGGAGACCGTCCGCCAGGTCCGCCACGAGGTCGGCCGCGACAACGTCTTCGTCGTGCACATCTCGCTGCTGCCCTACATCGGCCCCTCGGGCGAGCTGAAGACCAAGCCGACCCAGCACTCGGTCGCCGCCCTGCGCAACATCGGTATCCAGCCCGACGCGATCGTGCTGCGCGCCGACCGCGAGGTCCCGACCGCCATCAAGCGCAAGATCTCGCTGATGTGCGACGTCGACGAGGACGCCGTGGTCGCCGCCATCGACGCCAAGTCGATCTACGACATCCCCAAGGTGCTGCACACCGAGGGCCTGGACGCGTACGTCGTCCGCAAGCTGGACCTGCCGTTCCGCGACGTGGACTGGACCGTCTGGGAGGACCTCCTGGACCGCGTCCACAACCCGAACCACGAGGTCACGGTCGCGCTGGTCGGCAAGTACATCGACCTGCCCGACGCCTACCTCTCGGTGACCGAGGCCATCCGGGCCGGCGGTTTCGCCAACAAGGCCCGCGTCAAGGTCAAGTGGGTCACCTCCGACGACTGCAAGACCCCCGCCGAGGCGCAGAAGCAGCTCGGCGACGTCGACGCGATCTGCATCCCCGGCGGCTTCGGCGAGCGCGGCGTGACCGGCAAGGTCGGCGCCATCCAGTACGCCCGCGAGAACAAGGTTCCGCTGCTCGGCCTGTGCCTCGGCCTGCAGTGCATCGTCATCGAGGCGGCCCGCAACCTGGCCGGCATCGAGGACGCCAACTCCACCGAGTTCGACGCCGCCACCGCCCACCCGGTGATCTCCACCATGGAGGAGCAGCTGGCGTACGTCGAGGGCGCGGGCGACCTGGGCGGCACCATGCGCCTGGGCCTCTACCCGGCGAAGCTCGCCGAGGGCTCCATCGTGCGCGAGGTCTACGGCGACGAGCAGTACGTCGACGAGCGCCACCGCCACCGCTACGAGGTCAACAACGCCTACCGTGCCGAGCTGGAGAAGAAGGCCGGGATCCTCTTCTCCGGCACCTCCCCGGACAACAAGCTGGTCGAGTACGTCGAGTACCCGCGCGAGGTGCACCCCTACCTGGTCGCCACCCAGGCGCACCCGGAGCTGCGCTCGCGCCCGACCCGCCCGCACCCGCTGTTCGCCGGTCTGGTGAAGGCGGCCGTGGAGCGCCAGCAGGGCAAGTAGGTCACAGGTACTACGGTTGACCGGGGTAGGAGCCGCTTCCAGGCTCCTGCCCCGGTTTTCTCGTTGCATGGAGGCGTACGTGGCGATCAAGGACACCCCCCAGGAGTGGCGGGTCACCGAGTCGGTGACCCCGTTCGAGGGGGCCAAGACCAGTGTCCGCACCGACAGCGTGGTCATGCCGGACGGCTCCGTCGTGGGCCGCGACTACCAGGTGCACCCGGGCTCGGTCGCCGTCCTGGCGCTCGACGCCGAGGGGCGGGTCGCCGTCCTCTCCCAGTACCGCCACCCGGTGCGCCACAAGCTCTGGGAGATCCCGGCCGGACTCCTCGACGTACCCGGCGAGAACCCGCTGCACGCCGCCCAGCGCGAGCTGTACGAGGAGGCGCACATCAAGGCGGGGGACTGGCGGGTGCTGACCGACGTGTACACCTCGCCGGGCGGTTCCGACGAAGCGGTACGGATCTTCCTCGCTCGCGACCTCTCCGAGGCGGAGGGCGAGCGGTACGAGGTCTCCGACGAGGAGGCCGACATGGAACACGCCCGGATTCCGCTTCCGGAGCTGGTGCGGGGTGTCCTGGGCGGTGAGCTGCACAACACCTGTCTGGTCGTCGGCGTCCTGGCGCTCGCCGCGGCGACGGCGGGCGACGGGCTCGACGCGCTGCGCCCGGCGGAGGCCGAGTGGCCCGCGCGGCCGTTCTGAGGCACGGGCCTCGTGCGGTCCGGAGCATGAACCTCGTGCGGTCCGGGACGCGAACCCCTTCCCGTCCGGCGTTGATCGTAAAAACTGCTGATCCGATCGGGGGACCTCTCCGCCCGGCTCCTCCGGATCGGTAGCAGAGCGTGAACTAGGCTCGAATCCCCGGCCGCAGTCGCCGCCGGGGATCGTGCGCAGGCGGACGGGAGCGTGGCCCGTGACGGACCAGGCGGTGGACATCGGCAGCGCGGCGGCGGTCACTGCGACCACCCCCGCGACGGCCTCGGCCCATGACTGGGCGACCGGCGAATTCTTCGGCCGCAAACGGGAGTTGAAGGACCTGCGCGCCGACATCGAGCGCACCGGCCTGGACACCCTCACCGGCCGCAAGGCGCCCCGGGCCCGCGTCCTGCTGATCGCCGGACGGCCCGGTTCCGGACGCACCGCCCTCGCCGAGGAACTCGCCCGGAGCCTCTCCGGCGACTACCCCGACGGCGCGTACCGGGCCCGCCTCACCGCGTCGGGCGGACAGCGCGTCCCCACCGAGGAGACCGCCCGGGGCCTGCTGGACGACCTGGGTATCGCCGCCCCGGCGGGGGCCGACGCGGACACCCTCTCCGAGATGGTGCGCGAAGCCCTCGCCGTACGCCGGGCTCTGCTGGTCCTGGACGACGCGGCGGACGCCGAGCAGGTGGACCCGCTGCTCCCCGACAACCCCGCGTGCCTGGTCGTGGCCACCTCGCAGGGGCCGCTCACCGGGATCGTGGACGTGCGGCCGTGCACGCTCGGCGGCCTCGACACCGCCTCCGCCGTCGCCCTCCTCGCCCACTACACCGGCACGGTGCGCATCACGGTCGACCCCACCGCCGCCGACGCGCTCGCCGAGGAGTGCGGGGGGCAGCCCGCGGCGCTGGTGCTGGTCGGCGGGTGGCTGGCGGCCCGGCCCAAGTCGTCGGTCGCCGACGCCACCTTGCACCTCCACGAAGTTCCCGAAGACCCCGAACAGTCGCAGGGTGCCGCCCCGTTGGCGCGGGCACTGCGCCTGGTGTACGAGTCGCTGCCGCAGCCGGCGGCGCGGATACTGCGACTCCTCGCCCTCGCCCCCGCGGGCCTCGCCGACGCGCACACCGCGTCCGCGCTCGCCGGGTGTTCGGTGTCGGCGGCGCAGACCACGCTGGACGACTTCGCGGTGCAGGGCCTGCTGCACCCGGTGCACGGGCCGGTGCCGCAGTACCTGGTGCCCGGCTGCCTGGCGCCGCTGCTGCTGGCGTTGACGGAGGCTCAGGACCGGCCCGCCGAGCGGCAGTTGGCGCGGGCCAGGATGCTGGAGCGGACGGTGCGGCAGCTGCATTCCTGCCGGGCGGTCACCGAGCCGGAGGGCTCACCGGCCCGCAAGAAGCTCGCCGGGCTGCCGCGCTCCCTGCGCTTCGCGAACGAGCGTGCCGCCGCCGAGTGGCTGCGGGCCCGGCAGCCCGCGCTGCTCGCCGCCGCGCGGGCGGCCGTCGAGGACGGGGAGCTGGACACCCTCGCCCGCAGGCTCGTCGCCGCTCTCGTACGGGCGCTGGCCGCGCACCGGGGCACCGAGGCCGCGGCCCCCGAGCTGTACGGGCTGCACCGCCTCGTCCTGGACGTGGCCGAGCGGCGCAACCTGCACCGCGAGAAGGCCGCCGCCCTGCTGAACCTGGCCGACCTGGACGCGGGCACCGGGCGGACCACCGAGGCGCTGGCCCGCTACCGGGCCGCCCTGGACGCCGCCCGCACCGCGCAGGACCCCTACGCCACCGCCCGCGCGATGGAATCCGTAGGAGGGACGTACCAGGAGATGGGGGACTACCCCCGGGCCTCCGACTGGTACGGGCGGGCGCTCGCCCAGCGCCTGGCACGCGGGGAGCACGAGGACGGGGCCCGGCTCTACGGGCGGCTCGGCGCGGTCCACACCTACGCGGGCCGGTACGGAGAGGCGCTGCGCGAATGGCGGGCGGCCGCCGCCGCGCTGCGCAGGCTCGGCGATCTCCCGGGCCACGCACGGGCGTTGAGCGAGATGGCCCGGGTCCAGGAGTACGCGGGACGCCCCGAGGAGTGCCTGCGCACGTGCCAGGAGGCGGTGGAGTGGGCGCGGCGCGCCGACGACGTACGGCTTCAGGCGGCGCTTCAGCTGCGGCTCGCCGACACGCTGGACCGGCTCGGCGACCCCGCTTCGGCCAGGCTGCACCGGTCAGCGGCGGAGAGACTAATGGAAGATGAGGTTCCAGCCTACGAAATCCGTAGCGCATCCGCGTGAGGTTGATGCTTTGTAAGGCTAGACAGGTGGAAATCCTTCATTAGACTTGCTTTGCTGCAACCGTCCGCGGCGTTCCCCAGGCCTGCCCTCTGTGCCTGGTCGTGTGCGGTGAGTGCCCGTTTTGCGGGTACTTGTTGCGCACTCCGTTTCGTACCCCCAGAGTCAAGGACCGTGATCGACGTGAAGGTCGGCATCCCCCGCGAGGTCAAGAACAACGAGTTCCGGGTGGCCATCACCCCGGCCGGCGTGCACGAGCTCGTGCGCCACGGCCACCAGGTCGTCATCGAGAAGGACGCCGGCATCGGCTCCTCGATCACGGACAGCGAGTACGTCTCGGCCGGCGCCCGCATCCTGGACACCGCCGACGAGGTCTGGGCCACCGCCGACCTGCTCCTGAAGGTCAAGGAGCCGATCGCCGAGGAGTACCACCGCCTCCGCAAGGACCAGACGCTCTTCACCTACCTGCACCTCGCGGCCTCCCGCGAGTGCACGGACGCGCTCCTGGAGTCCGGCACCACCGCCATCGCGTACGAGACGGTCGAGACCGCGAACCGCGCGCTCCCGCTGCTCGCCCCGATGTCCGAGGTCGCGGGCCGCATCGCCCCGCAGGTCGGCGCGTACCACCTGATGCGCCAGGTCGGCGGCCGCGGCGTGCTCCCCGGCGGCGTCCCGGGCACGGCGGCCGGCAAGGCCGTCGTCATCGGCGGCGGCGTCTCCGGCTGGAACGCCACCCAGATCGCCGTCGGCATGGGCTTCCACGTGACCCTGCTCGACCGTGACATCAACAAGCTGCGCGAGGCCGACAAGATCTTCGGCACCCAGGTGCAGACGATCGTCTCCAACTCCTTCGAGCTGGAGAAGGCCGTCGTCGAGGCCGACCTCGTCATCGGTGCCGTCCTGATCCCCGGCGCCAAGGCGCCGAAGCTGGTCACCAACGAGCTCGTCGCCAAGATGAAGCCCGGAAGTGTACTTGTCGACATTGCAATTGATCAGGGCGGTTGCTTCGAGGACTCGCACCCGACCACGCACGCCGAGCCGACCTTCAAGGTCCACGACTCGGTCTTCTACTGCGTGGCCAACATGCCGGGCGCCGTCCCGAACACCTCGACCTACGCGCTGACCAACGCCACGCTGCCCTACATCGTGGAGCTCGCGAACCGCGGCTGGGTCGAGGCGCTGCGCCGCGACGCCGCGCTCGCCAAGGGCCTCAACACCCATGACGGCCAGGTCGTTTACCGCGAGGTGGCCGAGGCGCACGAGCTGCCGCACGTGGAGCTGAGCACCCTTCTCGGCTGACCCGTCAACAGGCGTCGTCAACATCACGCGCCCGGCCGGACCTTGCCCCCGCGAGGTCCGGCCGGACGTGTATCCGGCCGCTTTGCGACACTCGCTCAACTCGTCGCGAACGCAACCTTTTCACCGTTTCGCACCCCTGTGAAACGTGTCGGTCGCACCCTGCTTGTGTGCTTGCGCACCCTTGACAGAGGGGTGTTCCGTTGCCGACACATCGACCCGGGTCCGGTGGATTGTGTTGCTGCGGACCGGTGACACGCCATAGAGTCGGCGACCGTCGGCATGGTGCAACGCTGACCTATCGATAAATTTCCTGGTCACGTCCCAAGGAGGTAAGACGACTTGTGAATGAGTCGACATTTACTCCCGGGGGTGGTCGATCGGGAACGCCTGCGCAGGGCCACAGCCCCACAGGGCTCGAAGCCGTCGGCTCGGTAGCGGTCCGCACCTTCGCCACCCATCAGCACATGACGACATCCCACCAGAGCATGGACGGCCTACACGTGAACGCCATGGCCGGCGACCAGAGTGGCGATAAGTCCACCACCGGCTTCGCCGACTTCGACGAGGTGCCCCAGGGGCACTTCTACGATCCCGACGCCGAGTACGAGCCCGACCCCGAGTACGCGGCCACCCTCGCCCCCGACGCTGCCCGCCAGCGCCGCGAGCGGATCGGCCCGACCGGACGGCCGCTGCCGTACTTCCCGATCCCCGGACCGCTGACCGATCACGGCCCGGCCAAGATCATCGCGATGTGCAACCAGAAGGGCGGGGTCGGCAAGACGACCTCGACCATCAATCTGGGCGCCGCGCTCGCCGAGTACGGACGCCGTGTCCTGCTCGTCGACTTCGACCCGCAGGGAGCCCTGTCGGTCGGTCTCGGTGTGAACCCGATGGAGCTCGACCTCACGGTCTACAACCTGCTCATGGAGCGGGGCATGTCGGCCGACGAGGTGCTGCTGAAGACGGCCGTTCCGAACATGGACCTGCTGCCCAGCAACATCGACCTGTCGGCGGCCGAGGTGCAGCTCGTCAGTGAGGTGGCGCGCGAGTCGACGCTTCAGCGGGCGCTCAAGCCGCTGATGAACGACTACGACTACATCGTGATCGACTGTCAGCCCTCGCTCGGCCTGCTCACCGTGAACGCCCTGACGGCCGCTCACAAGGTGATCGTGCCGCTGGAGTGCGAGTTCTTCGCACTGCGCGGTGTGGCCCTGCTGACGGAGACCATCGAGAAGGTCCAGGAGCGGCTCAACCCGGACCTGGAGCTCGACGGCATCCTCGCCACGATGTACGACTCCCGCACGGTGCACAGCCGTGAGGTGCTCGCCCGCGTGGTGGAGGCGTTCGACGATCACGTCTACCACACGGTGATCGGCCGTACGGTGCGCTTCCCGGAGACCACCGTCGCCGGTGAGCCCATCACGACGTACGCGTCGAACTCCGTCGGCGCCGCCGCCTACCGTCAGCTCGCCAGGGAGGTGCTCGCCCGGTGTCACGCCGAGTGAGTCTGCCGGGGGCCGACGAGCTGTTCCGCACGACCGGGGGAATGGGGCTCCAGGCCGCGGGCCGCAGGTCCGGGGCGAACGGTGAGTCGGCCCGGGTCCCGGCCCCCGCCGGGGAGCCCGCCGACCCGGCGCCGGTGGAGTCCGGCGAGGACCCCGAGCACGGCGCCGCGGCCGACGCCGCGGGGCAGCAGCGGACCCGGGGCGCGGAGGCAGCACCCCCGGCCGTTCCCCAGCCGGCCGCCAACCGCCCCCAGGAAGCCCCTGGAGCGCCTCGTGGGGCCGCGCCGGGCGCCACGGGGGCCCAGCCCCGCCGACGCGGCGGAAGGGGCGCCAACCGGCGTCCCAGCGGTCGCGAACGGCACGACGAGAAGATCACGGTCTACGTCTCCGCCGAGGAGCTCATGGACCTGGAGCACGCCCGCCTGGTGCTCCGCGGCGAGCACGGGCTCGCCGTCGACCGGGGACGGATCGTCCGTGAAGCGGTCGCCGTCGTCCTCGCCGACCTGGAGTCCCGGGGCGACGCGAGCATCCTCGTACGGCGCCTGCGCGGGCGCTGAGCGGTGCGGCGGTAGCCTCGCGGCTGCCCCCTCCGTTCCGCTCGCACCCAGGACCCTCTTTGATGCCGCCCGCCCCGCCCGACGACACCACCGGCCGCCCCTCGCGCCGCCGCCCACTGGGGCGCGGTGCGGGGGCGGAGGCGTTTGAGGAGCCCGCCGTGGTGTCTGCGCAGGCGCCGGTGCCGGTGCTCGCGGAGGCCCCCGTCGACGTACCGCATGACGTACCGCAGGAGGCTCCGGAACCGGCGGCCGGGGCCGGTGACGGGAGGTTCACCGTACGGCTGGCGAACTTCGAGGGGCCGTTCGACCTGCTGCTCCAGCTGATCTCCAAGCACAAGCTGGACGTCACCGAGGTCGCGCTGTCCACGGTGACGGACGAGTTCATGGCGCACATCCGTGCCATGGGGCCGGACTGGGACCTGGACCAGACGACGGAGTTCCTGGTGGTCGCCGCCACGCTGCTCGATCTCAAGGCCGCGCGGCTGCTGCCCGCGGCGGAGGTGGAGGACGAGGCGGACCTCGCCCTGCTGGAGGCGCGCGACCTGCTGTTCGCGCGGCTGCTCCAGTACCGGGCGTACAAGAGGATCGCGGGGATCTTCGAGGAGCGGTGGGAGGCGGAGGGACGGCGGTATCCGCGCACCGTGGGTCTGGAGGAACAGCTCGCGGAACTGCTGCCGGAAGTGGTCATCAGCATCGGCGCGGAGGGTTTCGCGAAGCTGGCGGTCAAGGCGATGCAGCCGAAGCCGAAGCCTGAGGTGTACGTCGACCACATCCACGCACCCCTGGTGTCCGTGCAGGAGCAGGCCGGGGTGGTGGTGGAGCTGCTGCGCGAGCGGGGCACCGCCAGCTTCCAGGAGCTGATCGGGGACGCCCCGGACACCCTCACCGTGGTTGCCCGGTTCCTGGCCCTGCTGGAGCTGTACCGGGAGAAGGCCGTCGAGCTGGACCAGGAGCAGGCGCTGGGGGACTTGCAGGTGACCTGGGTGGGCAGCGCGTCCGGCGACCTCGCGGTGACCGGCGAATTCGATCTCGTGGTGGAGGAGAAGGAGTGAGCGGGCAGGAACTGCGCGGGGCGCTGGAGGCCGTCCTGATGGTCGTCGACGAGCCCGCGACGGCCGAGCACCTGGCGAAGGTCCTGGACGTCAAGGAACGGGACGTCACGGACGCGCTGCGGGAACTGGCGGACGAGTACACCGTGCAGGGGCGCGGTTTCGAGCTGCGGCTGGTGGCGGGCGGCTGGCGGTTCTACTCGCGGGCGACGTACGCGGAGGCGGTGGAGGCGTTCGTGCTGGACGGGCAGCAGGCCCGGCTCACCCAGGCGGCCCTGGAGACCCTGGCGGTCGTCGCCTACCGGCAGCCGGTGTCCCGCTCGCGGGTTTCGGCCGTACGAGGAGTCAACTGCGACGGGGTCATGCGCACCCTCCTCCAGCGGGGTCTGGTCGGGGAGGCGGGCACGGAACCCGAAACAGGTGCGATCCTGTACAGGACGACGAACTACTTTCTGGAGCGGATGGGCCTGCGAGGCCTGGACGAGCTCCCGGAGCTCGCGCCCTTCCTCCCCGAGGCAGACGCGATCGAGGCTGAGACGCAAGAGGGTGTGCCGTCGTTCGATCCGGACGCCCCGGAGACTGACGCAGACGACGACAAGACGGATTTTTGATGCGAAGCAACGACAGGAACAGCAGCGGCGGCAACGACCGGAACCAGCGGGGTGCGGGTAACGGACGCGGCCCCGCTGGTGGCGGGCGCGGCGGCGCGGGCGGCGGGCGAGGCGCGGGCTCCGGTGCGGGCTCGGCGGGCGGCTCTCGCGGCGGCTCCGGCGGCCGTGGCGCCTCCGGCGGCGGCCGCTCGGGCGGCGGCCAGGGCTTCGGCGGCGGTCGTGGCGGCTCGGGCTCCGGCGGCGGGCAGGGCTTCGGCGGCGGGCGTGGGACGTCCGGCGGCGGCCGTGACTCCCGGGACTTCCGTGACTCGCGTGACACGCGTGACTCCCGTGACGGCGAGCGCGAGCAGCGGGAGCGTCGTCCGCGTCCCGAGGAGCGGCGTTACGACGTAGGCCCCTCCGCGACCCACCAGGGTCCGCGCAGCGGCCGCGGCGACTCCGCGCGCGGCGGCGCCAAGGGCGGCCCCAAGGCCCCGAAGACCCCGCAGAAGCCGGGACGTCGCGGCAACTACAACGCCGGCGCCTCCCGCCCCCGCGAGCTCGACGCCAAGATCGAGCAGCGCAACCGGGACCGCTACGCGGGCAAGCCCGACATCAAGATCGAGAAGACCTTCCCGGGCGCCGAGCAGGAGGGCGAGCGTCTTCAGAAGATCCTCGCCCGGGCCGGCATGGGCTCGCGCCGTGCGTGCGAGGAGCTCATCGAGCAGTCCCGCGTCGAGGTCAACGGCCAGATCGTGGTCGAGCAGGGCATGCGGGTCGACCCGCACAAGGACGAGATCAAGGTCGACGGTCTGACCGTCGCCGCCCAGTCGCACCTGTTCTTCGCGCTGAACAAGCCCGCGGGCGTCGTCGCGACGATGGGTGACCCGGACGGCCGCCAGAACCTCAACGACTACGTGAACAATCGCGAGACGCGGCTGTTCCACGTGGGACGTCTCGACACCGAGACCGAGGGCATCATCCTGCTCACCAACCACGGCGAGCTGGCGCACCGCCTGACCCACCCCAAGTACGGCGTGAAGAAGACCTACCTGGCCGCCATCCAGGGCCCGCTCCCGCGCGAGCTGGGCAAGCGCCTCAAGGACGGCATCGAGCTGGAGGACGGGTACGCCCGCGCCGACCACTTCCGCGTGGTCGAGAACACCGGCAAGAACTACCTGGTCGAGGTGACCCTCCACGAGGGCCGCAAGCACATCGTCCGCCGCATGCTGGCGGAGGCGGGCTTCCCCGTCGAGCGCCTGGTGCGCACCTCCTTCGGGCCGATCGCGCTGGGCGACCAGAAGTCCGGCTGGCTGCGCCGCCTGACCAACACCGAGGTCGGCATGCTGATGAAGGAAGTCGGCCTCTAGGCCTGCAAGGACTCTTCGGAGTGAGCCCGGGGCCGGGACCTGCTGAGGCAGGTTCCGGCCCCGGGCTTTTTGCTGCCCTTGTGGGAAACGCGCACCGCCTTTATAGTCAACATGACCATTGAGGCGGGGAGGTGCGGCGGTGGACTGGACGGAGGTCGTCGGATTCGTCGCCGGAGCGCTGTGCGTCTGGCTGATCGGACGCCAGCACGTCGCCAACTGGCCGCTGGGCATCGCGGCGAACCTCCTGTTCGCCGTGCTCTTCTCCCGTGCCGGGCTGTACGCCGACGCGGGACTCCAGCTCGTCTTCACCGCCCTCGCCGGGTACGGCTGGTGGGCCTGGACCCACGGGGGTGGACCAGGCCCACGGCTGCCGGTCCGGCGCACGCGCCGGTCCGAGTGGCTGCTGCTGTGCGGGGCGGGGGCGGTGGGGACGGCCGTGGTCACCGTGCTGCTCCAGCGGGCCACCGACTCGACCGTGCCGTTCTGGGACGCCTCGACGGCCGTGCTGTCGCTGCTGGCGACGTACGGCCAGTGCCGCAAGCTCGTCGAGTCCTGGTGGCTGTGGCTGGCGGCGGACGTGGTGCACGTGCCGGTGTACGTGTCGAAGGGGCTGTGGCTGACGGCGCTGCTGTACGTGGTGCTGGGCGGCCTGTGCGTGGTGGGGCTGCGGGAGTGGCGTCGAGATCTGCGAGGGCGGGAGCGGATGTTCCGTACGGAGGCGAGAACGTGACAGAAAGCGACATCCCCGAGGGGTACGACCCGAAAGCATTCGATCCCTTCGCGGTCACGGTCGATCTCGCGGTCTTCACCGTGCGGGAGGCGGCGCTGCACGTCCTGCTGATCCGGCGCGGGCAGGCCCCGTACGCGGGGGCGTGGGCGCTGCCGGGGGGCTTCGTACTGCCGGACGAGTCGGCGGAGCGGGCGGCGCTGCGGGAACTGGCCGAGGAGACGGGGCTGTCGCGGGAGCACGCTTCCGGGCTGCACCTGGAGCAGTTGCGCACGTACAGCGATCCGGGGCGGGACCCCCGGATGCGGGTGGTGTCGGTGGCCTTCGCCGCGCTCGTGCCGGACCTGCCGGAGCCGCGTGGCGGCGGGGACGCGGCGGAGGCGCAGTGGGTGCCGGTGCCCACGGACGTGCCCCTGGCCTTCGACCACGGGCGCATCCTCGCCGACGCGTGGCGCAGGATCGGCGACAAGCTGGAGTACACGTCGCTGGCGATGGGGTTCTGCCCGCCCGAGTTCACGCTCGGGGAGCTTCAGCAGGTGTACGAGACGGTGTGGGGGGTCTCGCTGGACCGGCCCAACTTCCGGCGCAAGGTGCTGGCGACGCCCGGATTCGTGGAACCGGTGGGCGGGGCGGCGCCGAGGCGGACCGGGGGGCGGGGGAAGCCGGCGGCGGTGTACCGGGCGGGGACGGCGACGGCTCTGCATCCGCCGTTGCTGCGGCCCGCTGCTGATTCAACTGGTGATCTTTCTGGGGAAGGGGCTTGACGATGACTGCCGCACAGGCGAAGCGGGCTGCCACCGGGGCGATGGTGGGGCTCGCGCTCGGGGACGCGCTGGGGTTTCCGACCGAGTTCAACGACGTGCCGTCGATTCTGGCGAAGTGCGGGCCGTGGCGGGAGATGGAGCTGCCGCAGAAGGCGTTCGTCTCGGACGACACGCAGATGACGCTGGCCCTGGGGCGGGGGCTGAACGTGGCGCTGTCGCGGGGGCCGCTCGGGCCGAGGCGGATGGAGCGGCCGGTGCGGGAGGAGTTCGTGGACTGGTACCACTCGCCGGAGAACAACCGGGCGCCCGGACGGACCTGCATGGTCGCGTGCCGCCTGCTCGACAGTGACCTGCCCTGGCAGAAGGCCTCGCAGATCGACTCCAAGGGGTGCGGGGCGAACATGCGGGTGGCGCCGGTGGGGCTGGTGCCGGGGCTGGGCCGGCGGGAGCGGGCGGGGGCGGCGCAGTTGCAGGCGGCGCTGACGCACGGGCACCCGACGGGTCTTGCGGCGAGCGACCTCACGGCGCGGGCGGTGTACTTGCTGGCGCAGGGGGTGGAACCGGCCGGGCTGGTGGGGCAGTTGAGGTCGTACGCGCTGGAGAGCCGGGAGCGGTACGACGCGTTGTGGCTGGGGGACCTGTGGACTTACGCGCAGGACCCGACGCCGGAGCACTTCATCGCGCGGGGGTGGGACGAGTGTCTGGGGGTGCTGGAGGGGTTGGAGGCGGCCCTGCGCGACCGCTCGGCGCGTTCGTCGCTGGCGGAGACGGACCCGTGTCTGGTCACGGGGGACGGGTGGGTGGCGGAGGAGGCGCTGGCGACGGCCCTGCTGTGCTTCCTGATGTTCCCGGACGAACCCCTGCTGGCGCTGCGCCGGGCGGCGTGCACGAAGGGGGACTCGGATTCCATCGCGTGCTTGGCGGGGGCGTTCGCGGGGGCTCATGTGGGGGTGGGGGGTTGGCCCGGGGAGTGGGTGGAGCGGGTGGAGTATCGGGGGGAGTTGGTGGGGTTGGGGGAGGGGTGGGACGGGGTGGGCTGAGTGAGTACCAGTTGATCTGGGATGGCCGGTCTGTTGGCGCAGCCGAGCTGTGTGCTCATGGTGCGAGCCAGGCTAGCTGCGAGCATCCCCCGGAAGGATTCGTCGAGGTTGTCGAGACCGCGCTGAACGAGACGGACCGAGAAGGGGACTTCGGCTTCCTGGCGTGCATGGGAACCGGGCACCTTGCAGGGGAAGGCGTATCTGACGTCGGACACATCTTCCCAGGAGGCCGTGACATCACCGCCGGACTGGCGCCACGGAGCTGATTTGACGAGAGGCAAGGGGGCTCCGTACCAGCCAACCCGTGCGGTGAACTGGCGGGTCCCGCCGACAGCGCCCAGTGAGCATGGGACGGAATCGGTGCTGTAGTAATCGGCCCCCGGCCGCCAAGTTCGGCCCATGGAGATCATGCGCTTCGTAACGTCTTGGAGCGCGACGCCTGCATCTGTGTACTCCGCCCCCGTTGCGCCCAACATTTCGCTCAGGGCCTCTGTGTTCGTCTCGCCCAGCAGAGCTCTGCAGGTTTGCCATCCAACAGGCGAGCCCAATTCAGAGGGCGGCTGTTTCTCCCTCGTGCAACTCGCTGCAAACAGCGTGAGAAAGACTGCAATCCAGCGGAGGGTGCGGCGCTGTCCTTGTTTCATGTCAGCCCACCTGCCGAACCGGATCGAGTTTCTGCTTGCCGACTGTGTAGGAATGCTCGATGTCCACGTTCAGAGCACGCTTCTCCGCTCTGGTCATGCCGACGGAATCGGCGTAGTGCGCAACAGGGATCCAAGCCTCTTCCTCACCCAGATGCTGTTGGGCCTGGATTTGCTGGAGGGCTTCCGGGTCGTTCTTGAACTCGGTGTCCTTCAGGTACTGGAGCGTGTGATTTCCGTATGCGGTGCTCACCACTCCGGCTCCCGTTTCAAGGACGACCGGGACGGCGGTAGCGACGGCGACGCCGGCGGCCGGGCCGAGGAGCAGTCCGCTGCCCACGCCGGCGATGGTCGCGGCGGCGCCGCTGACCGCGAACTTACGCCACTCTCCTGCCTTTTCCTTCTCCAGATTCCACTGGTCCTCATCGTCCTTGAAGTCCTCTGCGATCTGATGTGAGCGCGCCGCATCGAGAATCCCGTGCACCTTTGTTGCGTTGTGAGCGAAGCTCACACCGGTGTCACGGTCACCCTCCTGCGCTGCCAGGCCGCTGGCTGCGTACACCTGCTGGGCGCTGGAAAGGCATTTGTAGCCCTCTTCGTCGCCAGCCACCAAGGTCATGAAGTTTCGGGATGAAATCTCACCGAAAGCGGTCCTCGCGGATCCGTCGCTGCTGCGGGCAAAGATGTCGTCCCGACCGAGATCGTCCCCGGAACCTCCGAAGTCCATGGTGGAGTAATTCAGGTCGTCGATGTATGCCGCGCCCATCCGCCCCAGACTGTCCATGATGGCGTCCTGCGGTTTTACGTCGGACGTGGGGCTGTACAGCGTGATCACCTTCTTCATGATGTCGGCCGTCTCCTTGTCCCTGTGCAACCCCGGCCTCGTGTCGTCCCACGGATGACCCGTCGTCGCTGCCTCCAGGGCGTGGCCCAACGCGTCCGGGCCGCCCTCGTGGGAGTTCTCCGACGAGCGGTCGAGGGTGTCTGCGGCCCACTGGAAGTCCGCGCTCGTCAGGTCGTCCAAGTGGCGGCCGTCCTTGAAGAATTCCTTCGCTGCCTGAGGGCTGTGGCCCAGGCCCTCCAGGGCGCTGGTCAGCGGGTCGTAGCCTGCGCCGGAGAGGCCCGAGGGGTTGAAGCCGAAGTCGGGGTCGTCAGAGCGGGTGGGCTTGGTCTCCATGAAGAAGTCGGGGTCTTCTTTGTGGATGCGGAGGATGTCCTCCGCGATGGGGTTGAGGAAACGCGGGTCGTAGTCGCCGTAGCGGAGCAGACCGCCCAGGACCTGGTAGCCGTAGGGGCGGTCGATGCCGAGGGCGGGGGTGGGGAGGGGCTGGGTGCCCAGGGTGCGGAATTCCTTGGCCCAGGAGGCGGGGAGGTGGGTGCGGTTGTCGGGGTCGGTGGCAGAGGCGAGGGCGGTGCCCATGGCGCGTTGGAGGTCCTTGGCCAGGGCGAGGCGTTCGGGCTGGTCGCCGGCCGTGCAGTCCAGGGACATCCGGGCGTAGAAGTCGAGGGCTTGCTTCGGGCCGCCGAGGCCCTGGTAGAACGCCGTCGAGAAGTCGGAGTCCTTGGCGTTGAACGTCAGGATGCCGTTCAGCTCGGTGAACTGGGCGTTGGACAGCATCGGGCCCACCTTCGCCAGTTCCAGGGCCCGTTCGGACTGGGCCTCGTCCAGCGAGCCGTACGACCGGTGGCCGAAGTTCCTGGGATCGCTCCCGTGGGACTTCCGCAGGGCACGGGCCACGGAGGTGTCGATTTCCGCGGCGTGGGCGACCAGCACCTTCAGTCGCTGGTTCAGCTCGATCTCAGCGGGCTTGGTGGGGTTGAGGGAGGGCGCGGCCATCCCGGGCGGGCTGGTGAGGTTCATGCCCAGCTTGGGGGCCTCTACGTCGCGGATGTGGCGTACGGCCTGCTGGATCTTGGTGAGTTCCTGGTGGGCGTCCTCCAGGACGTGGGCGATGCTCGTCGCTTCCGTGCACGCGTCGGTGAATTCCTTTGTCGTCTTGCGGATGAAGTCACGGGTGACGGATGCGTTCACTCCGTCCCAGCGGGCGCGTTCGGATTTCGACAGCAGGCCCGAACGTGCTTGCCCCACAAGCCGCTTGAGGTGGGAGGCGGTTTGTTTCCAGTCGGCGGCCGTGCGGCCCAGCAGGGTCAGGTCGACCTCGGCCACGTCCGTGTGCGTGAGGGTGCTCATGGCCGTATCGCCTACGTGAAGTAGGTGGAGAGGCGGGAGACGGGGACCTCGGGGGTGGTGATGCCGCGGAGGGTGGTGCGGATCTTCGCGTCGTCCCGGGCGTGCGCCGCCTTGGTGTGGTCCAGGTGGTTGGAGATGTGCGCGCAGGCCTGGAGGAGGGCGCGGAGTTGGGAGGTCCAGACGGTGGTGGTCGACGCCAGGGCGGCGCCCATCGCGAAGTGGTGGCGGGTCAGGGTCACTGCCGCGGAGTTCGGTTCGTGGCCCGCCACGTCCGCGTGCTGGAGAAGCGCCCGGTGCAGGACGTACGCCTCGTGGCCGACCGCGCCCAGGTCGTCCTGGTGGGCGACGAGGTCGGCGGCCCGTGGGGTCGGGGCGGACTTCAGTTGGTTCCACTCGTTCCAGGCCACGGGCCGGTTCCTCCCCAGGTGCGTGTTACCTCGACTCCTCGTACGCCAGGGCCGACTCGCGGCGCGTACGGATCAAGAAGTCTTCCACCCGGGCGCGGTCGGGGAGGGCCGGGAGAGGGCTGGCGGAGACGGCGGCGGAGGACTCCTCGACCAGGGCGGCGAGGCGGTTTTCGATGGTGGGCCAGGGGACTTCGCCGCGTTTGACGGCGAGGAGCGGGTCGCGGGCGTCGCCCACGTCGAGGGTGAGTTCACCCGTACGGAGAAGGTCGAGACAGCTCATGAGGAGGCGCAGGAGGTGCATGGCGTGTTTCCAGCGCGGTGCGCCGTACTGGCGTACGTCCGCGTCGATCTTGCGGCGCTGGCTCTGCGCGTACCCGACGAAGGTCTGGTGCACCTGGCGGGAGAGGAAGGCCGGGCGCAGGGAGAGGAGTTCCTCGCCCCGGGGGTCCGTGTGGAGGGGGAGGGGGGAGTGCAGACATTCGAGGATGTTGGGGTTGGCGCGCAGGGCGAGGTCGCAGAAGCGTTCCAGTTCCCAGGAGAACTGTTCCTCGGCGGGGCCTTCGGCGTGGGTGGGGGGTTTGGTGAAGCCCCAGAAGAGCGGGGTCGGGGCGAGGAAGACGCCCCGGACGTCCGTGTCGCTGTCCTCCGTCGCCAGCCCGAACGCCCGCGAGCCCATGACGCAGGAGTAGATCGTGTGGTCGCGGACGAGAGTGTGGGCGGGTGCGGGCGGAGGCGCGGTCATGAAGGGGATTGTCGGGGGTCAGGAGAGGCGGATCGAGCCGTTTTCGACGGTGATGGCGCGGGGCGGGAGAGGGCGGGGTGCCGGGCCGCCCGCGACGGAGGCGTCCGCGACACGGTACTTACTGCCGTGGCAGGGGCAGTTGATGGTGCCGCCCGACACGTCGGCGACCGAGCAGCCCTGGTGGGTGCAGGTGGCCGAGAAGGCCTTGAAACTGCCCGGCTCGGGCTGGGTGACCACCACCTTCTCGTCCTTGAAGACCTTGCCGCCGCCCACCGGGATGTCGGAGGTCGCCGCCAGGGGGGCCGGTTTCGGGCCGGACGGGTTGGTGGCGGCGGGCGGGGCGGCCGGGTCCTTCGCGGGCGGCGGTTCGTTGTCGGCGCCGTCGCCCTCGCCGTACTGGGTGCAACCGGCGGCCGCCAGCACGGCTGCTGTCGTGGCGGCCGCCGCCAGGACCGTCCGGCGGGTCGTGGGTGCGTGCATGAAGGGGCTCCCTGCGTTACGTGGTGACGCCGAAGGTGCGGAAGAACCAGAGGGCCGAGGTCAGCCAGATCACCGTGAGGACGGTGAAGACCAGGCCGCCGACGACCGGCAGCAGCCAGCCCGGCAGCCGCTCCGACCGCAGCAGCAGCATCTTGGCGCTGAACGCGCCGAAGAAGAAACAGCCCGCCAGAGAGTGCCACATCACCCGGCCGCCGAAGGTCTGGAAACCCAGCCCGTAGAGGCAGTGCACAGCGACGGGGACGGCCAGGAGGAAGGCGATCCGGCCCGACCAGCGGTGCACGGGAGACACCCACGGGGCGTTGCGGACGCCCGGCAGACGTCCGTACATCGCCAGCGCGGACAGCACCTGGACGAGCGCGAAGGCGAAGGCAGCCGTCGCCAGCCAGGACTTCACCGCGCCCGTGCTGCTGAACCCGGCCAGGTTGAACGCCGTGCCCGCCGGGTCGTGGATCTTCCCGTACGCCCCGAGGCCGACCGCGACCGCGGCCGCCACCAGCACGGGGACGAGCCAGCGCGCCGGGCCCGGGCGGGCGTGCCCGGAGGCGGGGGAGGGGAACGAGGCGGTGGGGGCGGTGGGGTCGACGTTGCTCATGTCGGGATCACTCCCTGGGGACTACTCATGCCGGGATCACTCCCTGGGAACGGGCCGGACGCCCGAAGGCGCTCGAAAGAGGTCGCGCGGAGGGTGGGGCGAGTGGGCACTAAGGGGTGACGGGTCGGGCGATGAGCCAGGCGTTGTCGATGGCCACCGCGCCGGTGGACGGGTCGATCCGAGGAGCGGCGGACGGCTTGCCGTCCCGGGTGAAGATGCCGACCTGACGGCCGTCCTGGAGGACGATCCAGCCGCCGTCGATCTTCGCGCCGCGCACCTCGTTCGTCGCCCGGTACAGACCGGAGGGCTTGACGGCCTTCGTCGCGGTGAAGTCCTGCTTGCGGTCGGTGACCTCGACCTCGCCCGCGACCTTGCCGTTTCGGGTGGTGGCTTCGAGCTTGGCGCCGTTCTTGCCGGTCAGGCGCATGCTGCCGTCGTCATCGACGTCGCCCTTGAGCCAGGACTCGCGGGTGCGGCCGTCGCAGTAGTACGCCACGGCCTTGCCGTCCCGTACGGAGATGGACACCGCGGCGGTGTTGTCGTCGGTGCGGCCCGCGTAGACGTTCTCCGGGGCTGCCGCGGTGGGCGAGGTGCTCGCGGTGGGGGACGGTGCGGCGGACGAGGGCGGTGGGCTGGTGGTCGAGGCCGGGGGAGGGGGCGGTACGGAGGCGGCGCCCCCGGACCCGTACCCCGAACTCTTCGTGCCCGTCGTCGCGTTGAGCGACAGCATGAAGGCGGCGAGGAGCAGCCCCGCGAGCAGTGTGTAGAGGGGACCGGAACGCTTCATGGAAGGCCTCCCCGGGGCACCGGGTAGGCGGTGCCGGACCCACCATGCAAGCGGACGCCGGGGCCCGGCGTCCATAGTCAGGACGAAGGGGGCGCGACGGTCCGCCGGGCGGGCGTGTGGCGGCGTGCACCCCGCGGAAGCCGGAAGGGGCTCGCCCGGCATGCCGGGGAGGCGGCCGCCCGGGATGCGGGGAGGGGGCCGCCCGAGTGGCAGCTTGACGCCATCTGGGCGAGATTGAACGAGTCCGACGAGTCAGTGGGTGAACGGCGATCTGTCGTGACCGGACTCGACCGATTCGGCTCTCTCGACCTTCTCGAAAGGCAGGACCATGGCGGGCAACGACCTCGGCAGTCTCCTCGGCGGCCTCCTGGGCGGCGGAAACTCCGGTTCCGGCGGCGGCGCGGGCAACATCCTCGGCTCCCTGCTGGGCGCACTCGGCGGTGGTGCCAAGGACGGCTCCAACCCGCTGGGCGGCCTGATGGAGATGCTCCAGAAGTCCGGCCTCGGCGAGCAGGCCCAGTCCTGGATCGGCGGCGGCGAGAACCAACCGGTCAGCGGCGAGCAGGTGGCCGAAGCACTCCCCGACGACGCGCTGGCGAAGGCCGCCGAGCAGGCCGGCGTGACCCCGCAGGAGGCCGCCGACCAGCTCGCGCAGGCCCTCCCGCAGGCCGTCGACAAGCTCACCCCCGAGGGCCAGCTGCCGCAGGCCGCCTCGCTGGAGGACCTGATCAAGCAGCAGGGTCTCTGACCGTTCCCCGCAGCACCGCACGGCTCCGGCCGCCCCGCCCTCGTACGTACGACGGTGTGGGCGGCCGGAGCCGTTGTCGGTGGGGGCCACTACGCTGAACGGATCATTGGAGCAGGTGCACCGAGGAGTACGACGTGGCGGTACGAGCGGTCCGCGGAGCCGTCCAGCTGGACGAGGACGACGCCGCGCACATGGCCGAGCGGGTCGGGGAACTGCTGACCGCCGTCCTGGAGCGCAACGCGCTGACCGCCGACGGCCTCATCAGCATCTGGTTCACGGCCACGCCCGACCTGCACAGCGACTTCCCGGCTGCCGCCGCCCGCCACCTCGGCATCGTCGACGTGCCCCTGATCTGTGCGCAGGAGCTGGACATCACCGGCGCCATGCCCCGTGTCGTACGCCTGCTCGCGCACATCGAGACCGGCCTCGCCAAGCCGGACATCCACCACGTCTACCTCGGCGCCACCGCCGCCCTGCGCAAGGACATCGCCCAGTGAGGACCGCACTCGTCATCGGCACCGGCCTGATCGGCACCTCGGCCGCCCTCGCCCTGGCCGCCCGGGGCGTCACCGTCCACCTCGCCGACCACGACCCCGACCGGGCCGGCACCGCCGCCGCCCTCGGCGCCGGGACCGACGAGGCCCCCGAGGGCCCCGTGGACCTGGCCGTCGTCGCCGTGCCGCCCGCGCACGTCGCCACCACCCTGGCCGACGCCATGCGGCGCGGGGCGGCGCGCGGGTACATCGACGTCGCCAGCGTCAAGGGCGGCCCGCGCCGCGAGCTGGAGGCGCTCGGCTGCGACCTGACGACGTACATCGGTACGCATCCGATGGCGGGCAAGGAGAAGTCCGGGCCGCTGGCCGGGACCGCCGACCTCTTCGAGGGGCGGCCCTGGGTGCTCACCCCCACCCGCGACAGCGACACCGAGGTCTTCAACCTGGCGCTGGAGCTGATCGCCCTGTGCCGGGCGGTCCCCGTCGTCATGGAGGCCGACGCCCACGACCGGGCCGTCGCCCTCGTCTCGCACACCCCGCAGCTCGTCTCCTCGATGGTCGCCGCCCGCCTGGAGGAGGCCGACGAGACGGCCGTACGCCTGTGCGGGCAGGGGATTCGGGACGTGACCCGCATTGCCGCCTCCGACCCCCGGATGTGGGTGGAGATCCTCTCCGCGAATCCGGGGCCGGTCGCCGACGTCCTCGCCTCCGTGGCCTCGGACCTGGAGGGGACCGTGCAGTCGCTGCGCGCCCTGCAGTCCGCCGACGAGGCCAAGCGGCGGGACGGCGCGGACGGCATCGAGGACGTCCTGCGCCGGGGCAACGCCGGACGCGTACGCGTGCCCGGAAAGCACGGGTCGGCCCCCACCGCGTACGAGACGGTCACCGTGCTCATCAGCGACCAGCCGGGCCAGCTGGCGCGGATCTTCGCGGACGCCGGAGCGGCCGGGGTCAACATCGAGGACGTACGGATCGAGCACGCGACCGGACAGCAGGCCGGTCACGTCCAGCTCACGGTGCAGCCGTCGGCGGTGGAGGGACTCACGCGCACGCTGGTGGAGCGGGGGTGGTCGCTGCGGCAGTAGGGGCCTCCCGCGGACGCCACCCGTCAGGGGTACGCCATTCAGCCGGTACCGTAGATGGTTGGCGGTGATGCGTCCCCCATGTGAGGACGTGGCGTCCTCGGAACAGGGACGGTGCTGCCGAACGTCACCCCGCCCCGTGTACCAGGAAGGTGTCCGACACCGTGGAAACCGCCGCCCGGACCGCTCCGGCCGCAGTGATCGTCGCCATCGACGGACCCTCCGGCACGGGCAAGTCCAGCACGTCCAAGGCCGTCGCCGCCAAGCTCGGACTCAGCTACCTGGACACCGGCGCCCAGTACCGGGCGATCACCTGGTGGATGCTGACGAACGGCGTGGACACCGCCGACGCCGCCGCCGTGGCCACCGCTTCCGCCAAGCCCGCGATCGTCTCCGGCACCGACCCGTCCGCCCCGACCATCACGGTCGACGGTGTCGACGCGTCCGGCCCGATCCGTACCCAGGAAGTGACCTCCAAGGTCAGCGCGGTCAGCGCCGTCCCCGAGGTGCGCACCCGGATCACCGAGCTCCAGCGCGAGATCGCCGCCGGGGCCCCGGAAGGCATCGTCGTCGAGGGCCGCGACATCGGCACCACCGTGCTCCCCGACGCCGACCTGAAGATCTTCCTCACCGCCTCCGCCGAGGCCCGCGCGGCCCGGCGCAGCGGCGAGACCAAGGGCGCCGACGTCAACGCCACCAAGGAAGCCCTGATCAAGCGGGACGCGGCCGACTCCGGCCGCAAGACCTCCCCGCTCGCCAAGGCGGCCGACGCGGTCGAGGTCGACACCACCGACCTCACCCTCGACCAGGTCATCGAGTGCGTCGTCACCCTGGTCGAGGAGAAGCGGGCCGGAAAGTGACCGACACGGACGCACCCGGCGTCGCCACCCGCCGTGGCGCCGCCGTCGGGCGAGGCATCGGCATCGGCCTGATGTACGGCCTGTGGAAGCCGCGCGTGCTGGGCTCCTGGCGGGTCCCGGCCACCGGACCGGTCATACTCGCGGTGAACCACGCGCACAACATCGACGGCCCGATGCTGATGGGGACGGCACCCCGCCCGGTGCACTTCCTCATCAAGAAGGAGGCCTTCGTCGGCCCCCTCGACCCGTTCCTGCGGGGCATCGGCCAGCTGAAGGTCGACCGGTCGACCACCGACCGGACGGCCGTCACCGACGCGCTGGGCGTGCTGCGCGACGGCGGGGTCCTGGGGATCTTCCCCGAGGGCTCGCGCGGCGAGGGCGACTTCGCCTCGCTGCGCGCGGGCCTCGCCTACTTCGCCGTACGGTCGGGGGCGCCCATCGTTCCCGTCGCCGTACTCGGCGGGGCGGAGCGCCAGGGGCGGCTGATCAGCGCGCTGCCGCCGCTGCGCAGCAGGGTCGACGTCGTCTTCGGCGACGCGTTCGAGGCCGGGGACGGCAGCGGACGGCGTACGAGGAAGGCGCTGGACGAGGCCACGGTGCGCATCCAGGAACGGCTGACCGCCCACCTGGCGGGGGCCAGACGGCTCACCGGGCGATAGGCGTTAGCGCGCCGCCCGAAGGTGGGCGAGACTTGAGTAGTGGGTCGCGGGGAAACGCGGCCCATCGATGATGAACGAGGACAGGACTTCATGAACGACCAGATCCACTCCGGCGACGAGCACGGACCCGAGCAGGGCGCCGACCACGGTGCGCTCGGCGACGCCGAGTACGCGGAGTTCATGGAGCTCGCGGCACAAGAGGGCTTCGACCTCGAGGACATCGAGGGCGCCCTCTCCGAGGCCGCCGCCGGTCCGCTGCCCGTGCTCGCCGTCGTCGGCCGCCCCAATGTCGGCAAGTCGACCCTGGTGAACCGCATCATCGGCCGCCGCGAGGCCGTCGTGCAGGACAAGCCCGGCGTCACCCGCGACCGCGTCTCCTACGAGGCCGAGTGGGCGGGCCGCCGCTTCAAGGTGATGGACACCGGCGGCTGGGAGCAGGACGTGCTGGGGCTCGACGCCTCGGTCGCCGCCCAGGCCGAGTACGCCATCGAGACCGCCGACGCGGTCGTCTTCGTCGTGGACTCGACGGTGGGGGCCACCGACACGGACGAGGCCGTCGTACGGCTGCTCCGCAAGGCGGGCAAGCCCGTCGTGCTGTGCGCCAACAAGGTCGACGGCCTGTCCGGCGAGGCCGACGCCACCGCCCTGTGGTCGCTGGGCCTCGGCGAGCCGCACCCGGTCTCCTCCCTGCACGGCCGCGGTACGGGCGACATGCTCGACGCCGTCCTGGAGGCGCTCCCGGAGGCCCCCGCGCAGACCTTCGGCTCGGGCACCCCGCTCGGCGGGCCGCGCCGCATCGCGCTCATCGGCCGTCCGAACGTCGGCAAGTCCTCGCTGCTGAACAAGGTGGCCAAGGAGGACCGCGTCGTCGTCAACGAGCTGGCGGGCACCACCCGCGACCCGGTCGACGAGCTGATCAACCTCGGCGGCACGACCTGGAAGTTCATCGACACCGCGGGCATCCGCCGCCGGGTGCACCTCCAGGAGGGCGCGGACTACTACGCCTCGCTGCGTACCGCCGCCGCCCTGGAGAAGGCCGAAGTGGCCGTCATCCTGATCGACTCCAGCGAGTCCATCTCCGTGCAGGACCAGCGCATCGTCACGATGGCGGTCGAGGCCGGACGCGCCCTGGTGCTCGCCTTCAACAAGTGGGACACCCTCGACGAGGAGCGCCGCTACTACCTGGAGCGCGAGATCGAGACGGAGCTGGGCCAGGTCGCCTGGGCCCCGCGCGTCAACGTCTCCGCCCTCACCGGTCGCCACATGGAGAAGCTGGTTCCGGCGATCGAGACGGCGCTGGACGGCTGGGAGACCCGCGTGCCCACCGGCCGCCTCAACGCCTTCCTCGGCGAGCTCGTGGCCGCCCACCCGCACCCGGTCCGCGGCGGCAAGCAGCCGCGCATCCTGTTCGGGACGCAGGCGGGCGCCAAGCCGCCGCGGTTCGTGCTGTTCGCCTCGGGCTTCCTGGAGGCGGGCTACCGGCGCTTCGTGGAGCGCCGGCTGCGCGAGGAGTTCGGCTTCGAGGGAACGCCGATCCACATCTCGGTGCGGGTGCGCGAGAAGCGCGGACGCAAGAAGTAAGGGCCCGCGAAGGCTCTAGTAGCCCCTGCGGGGGCCGGGCGGCAGTGCTGCGGGGAAGTGGTTCCCGTGGTGCTGCCGCCCTTGGTTGTGCTGGGTGTGCAGGTTGTGCCAGGTGCTCAGGTGCGAGGGCTGGACCGGCTGCGGGACCGGGGCGATCTGGTAGTGGCCCTGGTAGCCGCCGTGGCCGTGGTGGTGGCCCATCCCCGCTCCCATGCCCATGCCCGCGCCGAAGGCCGTGAAGCCGAGGTCCTCCTCGCCGCTGCGGTCGCCGGGCAGGGCCCGGAACGAGCGGCGGTACTCGGAGTACAGCGCGTCGTAGATCGGTGTGTACGTCGGGAAGGCCTGCGGCGCCTCCTGCGCGGGCCGCATCGAGGGGATCTGGCTCTGGTACGGGCGAGTGGGGTCGTATGAGTGCACGTACGTGCCAACGACCCCACTGCCCGTCGGATGCGGGTACGGAGCGTACGGAGCGACCCGAATCCGGATACGCAGCGTAGGTGCGCGCCCGCGCCGGGGACGGGGCCCCGGGGTGGGCTCAGGTGCCCGCGAGGGGCATCGTCGCGGCCACCAGACGGCCGTTCGCCGCCGCCTTGTCCAGGGCGCCGCGCAGCAGGTCCTCGCGCGGCTGCTGGCCGATGGAGCCGACCGGCGCGGCCAGCACCAGGATCTTCTGCGACTTGTTGGCGGCGGCCCGCCAGCCGTCGGTGACCTGGAGCGGGCGGTGCGCCTGCCACCAGGCGACCGGGCCGGAGCCGCCCGACCCCGGCTGCAGGACGGCGTGCAGCTGGCCCGCGGCGAGCAGCACGGACCAGCCGGGCAGCACCTCCGGGACCGTCTTCAGGTCGGCGACCGGGTGGAAGCCCTGCTCGATCAGGAGCGGCAGGAACTCGTCGCCGTCC
The DNA here is from genome assembly GCF_044744005.1 of Streptomyces sp. NPDC087440. Lineage (NCBI taxonomy): Bacteria > Bacillati > Actinomycetota > Actinomycetes > Kitasatosporales > Streptomycetaceae > Streptomyces > Streptomyces sp. NPDC087440. The sequence continues at coordinate 47,741 of NZ_JBIUXN010000019.1, forward strand.
TGCGAGCCGGGGCGGGCGATGGCGGCGGTCGGCTCGACCACCAGGGCGGGCCGCAGTTCGCCCTCGATGAGGACAAGACCGCTGGTCACGCCGAGAACGGCCTGCTCGGGCAGGGCGTCGGGGCCCGCGCCTGAGCCGTCCTGGCTCGCGGTGATGGACCGCACCGCGCCCTGGAGCTGCTCCTCGGAGACCGGTACGACCTGGGAGGGGATGCAGGTGGCGTGTGCGAAGGCGAGGACGGCGGTCTCCTCGCCGACGAACAGCACGGTGGAGGTGGCCTCCTGCCCGGAGTCGCCGGGGGTGCGGCAGGAGGTGCAGTCGTAACTGCCGGGGGCGTTCTCGCCGGCGAGCAGCCGGTCGGCTTCTACGTCGCCGATCTCGGCGCGTACGTCGTCGCTGACGTCGAGCATGCGCGACACGGGTGGCTCCTCGAACTGGGTGCTGGCACCGGGCGGTTCCCGGAGCGTCAAGAAGACAACGGGCGATCTGTGGGCAGGGTCACGCGGGACGGGGAACGGAATCGACTCATCCGACGCGGAGCGTGAGCCCGCACCCGGACCCCCTCACTCCCCGTCAACTCCTGGTGCATGCACGGAAGTTGGGGCGGTGAGCTGAGTCACAGATCGCCGGGGCGAGTGGTGGACAAATCCTGATATCAGGGAATCAAATGGGTGTCCGGAATTGGCTGTTACCGGGGGTAGTGGGCAACTGGCCTGGAATGACAAGGACTTGGTTGATTGCGGGGCGCGCGGGTCCATAGATTCCACCGCCGTGTGCATCGAGCACCGCCCGGATGCGCCCCCGCCGACCGTACGACGCACGACCGCACGGCGCGGGGCGGGGTGGCACGGAAGGGGGCGCCGGACGCGCTCGTGACCGTACCGCCCGGGGGAGTCCGGGTCCTGCGAGAGGGACTCCATGACCGTATGTTCCAGTGCGATACGCCGCGGTGGTCGTCGTCGTGAGACCGCAGCGCTCGTCGGGGCCGCCCTGGTGGCCCCGCTGGCCCTGATCGCCGCGACCGGCCGGCCGGCCGCCGCGGCCGACCGCGGAGTGTGGGACCGCATCGCCCAGTGCGAGAGCGGTGGCAACTGGCACATCAACACCGGCAACGGCTACTACGGCGGACTCCAGTTCTCCGCCGGGACCTGGCGGGCGCACGGCGGCGGGGCGTACGCTTCCCGCGCCGACCGCGCCAGCAAGGCCCAGCAGATCGCCATTGCCACCAAGGTCCAGCGCAAGCAGGGATGGGGGGCCTGGCCGAGCTGTTCGCGCCGGGCCGGGGCGTCGGGCAGTGCCCCGGCGGCCGTCGTGAACAACGTGAAGAGCACGAAGAACCTCGCGAAGAGCACAAAGAACGTGCAGAAGGACCGGGTGGCCCCGCGTGCCGACCGGAGCGCGCAGCGCGCCCCCGTGACGGGCGGGCGCGCACACGTGGTGCGCTCCGGGGAGACCCTGGGAGGCATCGCGCAGCAGTACGCGATGGGCTGGCGGAAGCTGTACGCGGCGAACCGGGCCGCGGTGGGCGCCGACCCGAACGTGATCCTGCCGGGGTTGCGCCTGAAACTGTGAGCGCACCCGGCTGAGGCACGTCAGCCAGGGCCCCGCCCGGTCGCCCGACCGGGTGGGGCCCGACGGGTCCCCGCGCGGCACGCGCGCGCGGGGGCGTCGCGGTGATGGGGTGGGCGGGTGTTGAAGCCTCGATTCCGGTTCCTGTCCTGCGGCGTGCTCGGTGCGCTGCTCGCCCTCTCCCCGCTGGCCGGTGCCGTCGCGGCCCCCGCGGACGCTCCTGTCGTACGGGCCGTCGAACCGCCGCCCACGGCGCGGGGGTTCGGGCCGTACGGCTGTGCCGCGAGCCAGTGGCCGTGGAGTTGCCTCGCCGCGTGCGAGAGCGACGGCGACTGGGCGACCAACACCGGCAACGGCTACTACGGGGGACTCCAGTTCGAGCAGCCCACCTGGGAGGAGCACGGCGGCCTCGCGCACGCGCCGCGCGCCGACCTCGCCACCCGCGCCGAGCAGATCGAGGTCGCCAAGGAGGTGCTGACCACCCAGGGGTGGCAGGCGTGGCCGCAGTGCTCGCGGAAGTACCAGCTGGGCGACCGGCGCATCCACATCGTGAAGAAGGGCGACACGCTGGCGTCGATCGCCGCCAAGTACAAGGTCAAGGGCGGCTGGCAGGCCCTCTACAAGGCCAACAAGGACATGATCGGCCCCCGGCCCGACGGGCTGAACGTGGGGACCTGGCTGGTCATTCCGAAGGGGTCGGGCCGGGCGCTGGTGCGGCCGGTGCGGCTGCCGTCGGCGCCGGGGGCGGCGTCCGTGGACGCCGCGTCGGAGAGTTCGCTGTCCGGGAGTGTTCCGATGCTTCGCCTGTGAAGACGATCCGGCCCCGGTCGAGTTCGTGAACGAGCACCGGGACTGGTGCGAGCAGTGACGGCAGCCGTTGTTCCGCGAGGACGACGGCTGTCGTCGTGCCGAGGGCCGACAGGAGTGCGTACGTACGGGCCGCGACCTGGGGCGACATGCCGAGCGTGGGTTCGTCCACCAGCACCACGCGCGCGCGTGCCGCGAGGACGACGCGGGAGAGGGCGAGCATGCGCTGTTCGCCGCCGGACAGGGTGCCCGCGGTGCGGGGCAGCAGCGGGCGCAGTTCCGGGTACGCCTCCAGGGCCGGTGAAATCGGGCCTCCGGGGCTGGTGTTGAGGGCGAGGTTGTCGGCGACCGTCAGACCTGCGTACACCGCTTGCAGATCCGGTACGTAGCACAGGCCGCGGCGGGCCCTGGCGTGGGCGGGCAGCCGGGTGACGTCCTCGCCGCGCCGGCGCACGCTGCCCGCGCTGAGCGCGACGGTGCCCGCGAGGGCGCGCAGGGCGGTGGTGCGGCCGGAGCCGTTGCGGCCGAGCAGGACGGTGAGGGCGGCGACGGGCACGGGGAGGTCGATGCCGTGCAGGGCCTCCAGGGGGCCGTAGCGGACGCGGGCCGCGTGCAGGGAGAGCTCGACGGTCATGGGGGCGGCTCCGGGGCGGGGGGCCTGGGCGTGAGGGTTCCGGCGGTGAGGACGTGCACGGTGTCGGCGATGTCCGCGACCAGGTCGAGGTCGTGTTCGACGACGAGGATCGCCGTGCCGTCGGCGGCGAGGGCGGCCAGCACCCGGGCCAGGGCGGCCGTTTCGGCGGCGTCCAGGCCGGCGGCGGGCTCGTCGAGGAGGAGGGTGTGCGGGCGGCCCGCGAGGGCGCGGGCGAGCTCGACGCGGCGCAGGGTGCCGGTGGGGAGGTGCGCGGCCGGGTGGTGGCGGACGGGGCCTTCGAGGGCGAGGAGGCGCAGGGCGGCCTCCGTCGCCTGCTGGGCGGGCAGGTCGCGGCGGTGGCCGTGTTCGGCGCCCAGGAGGACGTTCTCCTCGACGGTGAGGGAGGGGAAGACGGCGAGCTGCTGGAAGGTCCTGGCGATGCCGAGGCGGGCGCGGGCGTGGGCGGGACGGCGGGTGATGTCGACGCCGTCGAGCTCGATGCGGCCGGAGGTGGGGCGGAGGGTGCCGCAGAGGCAGTGGAAGAGGGTGGACTTTCCGGCGCCGTTGGGGCCGATGAGGGCGGTGAGGTGGGCTGGGGGGATGGGGAGGGTGAGGTGGTGGAGGGCGGTGGTGGGGCCGTAGGAGAGGGTGAGGTGGGTGGCTTGGAGGGGGGTGTGGGGGTACGGGGGTGGGGTGGGGGCCCCTTGGACGGGCGTCCGGTGTCCGGGTGGGCCGGGGGCCTGGCGAGGTCCTTGCCCGGTGTCGGGGCGGGGCGGGGGCACCCGGGCGGGGCCGGGAGCGGGAGGGGCCGCCCCCTTGCCCGCCCGTTCCGCCCCCGGGGGGCGGCCCCGCCGCCCAAGGGAGCTCAGGGGGAAGGGAGGGCGGGTCTGCCGTCCGAGGAGGCTGGGGGAAAGGGGAAGGCGGCCTCGCCGCCCGAGGAAGCCGCGGGGGAGGAAGAGGGCCAGGGTTCCGGTGAGGAGGGTGGCGAGGCCCGGGGAGGTGCCCGCGTCGAGGAGGACGAGGAGGGCCGCCCCCGTGCAGGCCGTCAGGAGGCGGTCCGCGCCCAGCAGGACCACCACCGCGAACCACAGCAGCCCCCGCACCGGGTCGAAGGCGCTCGGGGTGAAGGCCTGCGCGGAGAGCGAGAGCAGGCCGCCGCCCAGGGCGGCCAGCGCGGCACCGGTCACGAAGGCCAGCAGCTTCCAGGCCGGGACGCGCACACCTGCCGCCGACGCCCCCGCCTCGTGGTCGCGCAGTGCGGCCAGGGCCCGCCCCGAACGCCCCCTCCTCAGCCGCGTCACCAGCAGCAGGCACAGGAGCAGGAGGGCCAGCTCCAGCAGGTAGAAGGCGCGGTCGGAGGTGAAGCCCGCCGGGCGGGCCACGCCGAGGCCCGCCGTCGCGTACGGCTGGTCCAGTACGAAGCGGCTCACCGCCACCCCGAAGGCCAGCGTCGTCAGTGCCAGGGCCAGCCCGTGCCGGCGAATGGCGGGCCACCCGGTGAGCAGCCCCAGGGGCGCGGTGAGCACCACGGCAAGCAGCAGCGAGGGCAGCACCGGGAGCGGCGGCAGCCCGGGGAGACGCCCGTCGGCCAGCAGGGCGGTGAAGAGCGCGCCGAGGCCCGCGTACGCCGCCTGCCCCAGCGAGATCTGCCCGCTGCGCCCGCTCACCACGACGAGCGACAGCAGGACGACGGCGGTGGCGGGCACCGGGAGCGCCGTCCGCAGCCCGCCGTCCGCGAGCCCGAGCGGCAGCAGGAACAGTGCGACCACCACGACCGGTACGGGCCGAATGTGCCGCAGCAGTTCGCGGAGGGCCCCTTCCTCCCTCAAGAGGTGCTCCCGGACACGCCGTTCCGGCACCTCCACCGGGCGCGGGGCCGTCACCGCCGCAGGAGCGACGGCCCCCGCCCCCGGTGACGGATACAACAGTGCCGCCGCCAGCAGGGCCACCGTGAAGAGGTTGGCGCCGAGGGACTGCAGGAGGGGGCCCGGCCAGCCGTCCGGGTGGAAGCGGGTCAGCTGGGACTGGGCGATGCCCAGCAAGAGCGCCGCGCCGATCGCCACCGGCAGGCTGCGCATCCGGGCCAGGGCCGCGACGGCGACGACCTCGACGACGAGGAGGGGCAGACCGTACGGGTCCAGGCGCACGGAGGGGGCCAGCAGCACGCCCGTCAGGCCCGCCGTGAAGGAGCCGAACGCCCAGCCGACCGCCGCCACCCGGTCCGCGTCGATGCCGCCCAGCACGGCCAGCGCCCGGTTGTCGACCACCGCCCGCAGCGAGCGCCCGAAGCGGGTGAACCGGGTGACCCCGCCCACCACCAGAGCGACCAGCAGCACCGCCGCCAACGGGGGCCAGGGGGAGTCCCCGAAGACCTCCGGGGCGTCCGCCCGGGCCCCCTCGCCCCACACCAGCGCCGCCCCGCCGACCAGCAGCACGAACACCCCGATCGACGCCACCAGCGTGCGCGCCGGGTCCGCCCCCCGCAGGGCGAGCGGACGGAAGACGGCACGGTCGAGGAGCAGGCCGACGCCGGGAGCGACGACCAGCAGCGTGCAGGCGGTCGCGAGGGGGAGCGGCCAGTGCCACTCCACCGCCGTCTGCCGCAGTACGTACGCGCAGAGCATGGCCACCGCACCGTGCGCCAGGTTCAGCACGCCCGTCGCCCGGTGCGTGACGATCAGGCCGATGCCCGACAGCGCGGCGGCGCTGCCGATCGCCAGCCCGGCCAGGGTCAGTTCGTACGTGAGCGAGGCCACCGGCGGTCATTCCCCGGGGGAGGGTGCGGGCGGCTCGCAGACCGGACAGGGCGTCAGGTCCGGTATGCCGTCGGCGGGTTCGCTCTCCGGCTTGCCGAGGACCAGCGGGCAGTCCGGGCGGTGCGCCAGCGTGCCGCCGGGCAGGTGCACGAGCGGCCCGTCCGAGAAGGGGCCCGCGGGCCCGAGGCCGTCACCGGCGCCGGACGTCGTTTCGCGGGTGTCACCGTCGTACGGGGAAGGGAGGGGCTCACCCCGGGTCCGTATCGCGAGGGAACGGACGTGGGCGGCCAGCAGTACCGCCCCCGCGACGATCAGTGCCGCCCCCGGGAGCGTGCAGGACGCGAGGTAGGGCACCTGGCGGGCGGTGAACCGCTCGCCGGACACTCCGTACCAGCCCGCCACGCACAGCACCGCGCCGCAGCACACGGCGGCCAGTGCCGCCCAGACGTAGGGTGCCCCGCGCATCGCGCCCCCCTGTCCAACCCCTGTCCAACACGGACGATTCCTTGCACTATGCCCTGTGTGGGACCGAGCCAGAAGGTGGTGGGCGTGATGCGCGTCAGAGGGAAGTCCCGTTCCGTCGCGTGGGCGGCGGCAGCCGTGCTGGCGCTGACCGCCTCCGCCACCGCCTGCGGCGACGCCGAGGACCCGGCGCAGCCCCCGCCGAGCACGGCATCGACCCCGCCGCCCTTCGGCATCGACCCGCAGCCCTCGGACTCCGCGTCCGCGAGCGGGCCCGCCGACAGCGCGAGCGCCGAGCGGCAGATCCGGTCGAACTGGCAGTCGTTCTTCGACCCGAACCTGACACTCGACGAGAAGGCGGTGCTCCTGGAGAACGGCCAGACCATGAAGCCGGTGCTGAAGGCCTTCAACGGCGACAAGCGCGGCGGCCAGACCTCCGCAGTCGTCAAGAAGGTACGGCTCAACTCGGCGACCCTGGCGACGGTGACGTACGACCTCCAGCTCGACGGCGTCCCGGTGCTGCCGAACGCCACGGGCACCTCGGTCCTCCAGGACCAGAAGTGGAAGGTCTCCGTGAAGTCCCTGTGCGCCCTGGTGAAGCTGAGCGGCAATGCAGCGGCCCCGGGCTGCTGAACCCCCCTCCGGCCGACTGCTGCGAACGGCCCTGACGGCCCTCCTGGTGCTCTGCGCGGCCGCCTGCGGCAGCCGCCTGCCCGAGAGCGCCTTCGAGCCGCCCACGGCCGCACCGCGGCAGGCGGAGCCGCTGCGCGTCGGCATCCTGGTCAGCGCCACCAGCCCGATCGGCGGCGAGGCCTTCACCGGGCCCGGCGACGGCGCACGCGCCTTCTTCGACGTGCTCAACGCACGCGGCGGCATCGGCGGCCGCCGCGTGCAGGTGGAGACCTGCGACGACGGCGGCAGCGGCATCGGCAACACCGGGTGCGTGCACGAACTCGTCGACGAGAAGAAGGTGTTCGTGCTTGTCGCCACGACGGCGCTCGACTACGCGGGCGCCTCCCTGGTCTCCGCCGCCGGTGTCCCCGACATCGGCGGCCAGCCGATCGGCACCGCGTACGAGACCTACCCCCACCTGTACGGCATCTACGGCAGCAACGCGCCCCGGCAGGGCCAGAAACCCGGCTGGAACGGCACCCTCTACGGCGGCACCGAGACCTACCGCTACTTCCGGCGCGAGCAGGGCGCGCGCACCGCCGCCGTCGTGTCGTACAACCAGGCGTCCTCCGCCGCGTACGCCCGTCTCACCGCCCAGGGGCTGCGCAAGGAGGGCTACACCGTCGTCGAGGAACAGGTCGACTTCGCGCTGCCCAACTGGCGTGCGGTGGCCGCCGACCTCAAGGACCGGGGCGCCGACCTCGTCCTGGACGCCCTCGACACCCACGGCAACGCCCAGCTGTGCAAGGCCATGGACGCCGTCGGCGCGGACGTCACCGCCAAGGTCACCAACGTGCAGAACTGGTCCTCCACCGTCCCCGCCGACTACCGGGACTCCCCGCGCTGCCGCAACGCCCTGTGGGTGACCGGCGCCAGCCGCAACTACGACGACCGTGACGACCCGCAGGTGCGCGAGTTCCGCACCGCCGTGCAGAACAGCCTCAAGCGGAGCGGGCGCGACCCGGGCGCCCTGTCGCAGTGGCAGCTGGAGGGGTGGGCCGCCGCCATGTGGTTCACCGACGCCGCCGCCTCCTGCCCGCCGGACGCCCTCACGCGTGCGTGCGTGGAGCGCTACCTCAACCGGGCCGAGCCGTACACGGCGCGCGGGCTGCTGCTGCCCGTCAGTTACGCCCCCCTGGCCTCCCCGCCCGCCGAGCGGCGCACCTGTGTGTCGGTGGCGCGCTGGCGCGACGGCACCGGCTGGGTGACCCAGGGCGACATGCGCCGCACCTGCTTCACGGTGCCCCAACTGCCGTACAAGCCCTGAGGGTTCCTGATGTGTACCAAAGCGTTCCACCCCGCCCGCGGCGGCGGCCGGGCCAGTAAAGTCCCCTGCGGAAGGCACGACGGCGGCCCTCGCGAGCGGACCGCCGCATACCAGGGGGACGCGCCGCCGTATGCACATCTCATTCCTGCTCCACAACGCGTACGCCGTCGGGGGCACCATCCGCACCACGTTCAACCTGGCCCGCGCCCTGGCCGAGCAGCACGACGTGGAGATCACCTCCGTCTTCCGGCACTGCGACGAACCTTCCATGGGCGCCCCCGCCGGAGTGCGCCTGGAGCACCTGGTCGATCTGCGCAAGAAGAGCCCGCAGTACGACGGCGACGACCCCGACCACCGGCGCCCGGCGCGGATCTTCCCGATGGGCGACGGCCGCCACCACCAGTACAGCCGCCTCACCGACCGGCGGATCGGCGAGTACCTGCGGGAGTTGAAGACCGACGTCGTCGTCGGCACCCGGCCGGGGCTCAACGTGCACCTGTCCCGGCAGGCCCGCCCCGACACCGTGCGGGTCGCCCAGGAACACCTCACCCTGGACAGCCACCGGTACCGGCTGCGGCGCGAACTGCGCTACCGGTACGCCACGCTGGACGCCGTCACCACCGTCACGCAGGCCGACGCCCGCTCCTACCGGGAACGGCTGAAGCTGCCCGGAGTGCGCATCGAGGCGCTGGGCAACAGCGTCCCGGCCGCCCGGCTGGCACCCTCCGACGGCACCGGCAAGTGGGTCGTCGCCGCCGGACGCATCACACCCGGCAAACGCTACGACCTCCTAGTGCGCGCGTTCGCCCAGGTCGTCGCCGTCCGCCCGGACTGGCGGCTGCGCATCTACGGCGGCGGCGAGGCCGTCGTGCCCCTGCGCGCCCTGGTGCACGAACTGCGCCTGCACAACCATGTGTTCCTGATGGGCATCGCCGACCCCCTGGAGGCGGAGTGGCCCAAGGGCTCCGTCGCCGCCGTCACCTCCGACCTCGAAGCGTTCGGCATGACGATCGTCGAGGCGATGCGCTCGGGGCTGCCCGTCGTCTCCACGGACTGCCCGCACGGCCCCCGCGAGATCATCCGCGACGGCGTCGACGGCCGTCTGGTCCCCGTGGGCGACGCGGACGCCGTGGCCCGCGCCCTCCTCGGCCTGATCGAGGACGACGGACTGCGCCGCCGCATGGGCCGCGCCGCCCTCGACGGCGCGGCCCGCTTCGACCCCGACCGGATCGCCGAGGGGCACGCCGCGCTCTACGCCGACCTCGTCGCCCGGGGTCCCAACTCCCGCTCCCGCGGCCCGCTGCGGGACACCGCGCACCGCCTGCCGGGCATGCTGGTCGACGAGGCCTTCGCCCTGCGCCGCACGGTCCTCTCCACGCTCCGGAAAGGGCGTACCGCATGAGCAGCTCCCCCTCCTCCCGGTCCGCCACCGCGCGGCCCACCGGGTCCGCGGCACCGGCCGGTGCCGGCTCGCCGTGCGCCGACTGCACCGCGGACTCCGCGGGCGGCCTCACCTTCGACGTGAGCGCCGCCGCGGCCCCCGACGCCGCCCTGGTGCTGCACCGCACCGGCGGGGCCGCACGCGACGACGTACGGCTTCCGCTCACCCCCGTCTCCGAGGGCCGGCTGCGCGCCGTGCTGCCCAGCACCGTCGACCTCCCCGAGGGCCGCTGGGAGACCCGGGTGCACGGCGGGGGCGCCCCGGCGACGGTGCGGCCGGGCCTGCGGGACCTGCGCGCCCTGGTGGACCGCACGCCCGACCCGCACACCGAGGCCGTCGCCGTACGCATCCCGTACGCCACCTCCGACGGCCGTCTGGCGGTGCGCAGTTGGCGGCGCGCACCTCACGCCGAGGCCGGTGACATCGTTTTCGCGGACGACGGCAGGGAGATCACCTTCATGGGCCGGCTGTACGGTGCGCAGCTCGGCCCGGGCGCGTTCGTCGAGGCACGGCTGCGCGGCGAGGAGGGCGTGCACCGCGAGCCCGTGTCGGGCCAGGGGCACGACTTCGCCTGCACGCTGCCCTGCGCGCCGCTGGCCGAGGGGCGCGACGGGGCCGCCTCCCGGGTGTGGGACCTGTGGCTGGTGGCGGCGGAGGGCACCGCGCCGATACGCGTCGCGCGGCTGCTGGACGACATCGCCGAGAAGCAGCGCGTGTTCACCTACCCGGCGCTGCCCGTCGGCGACGACCCCAAGACCGTCGCGTTCCCGTACTACACGCTCGACAACGACCTCGCGGTCAAGGTCAGCACGCCCTGACCCCCGCCCCGGCGCCGCCCCGGCCCGCCCAGGAGTCGCGGACCGTACCTGTCCGCGACTCCTGGCAGACTCCACCGCATGTTGGAGACCTCGGCCCGGCTGCTGCGTCTGCTCTCGCTGCTCCAGGCCCACCGCGAATGGACCGGACCCGACCTGGCCGACCGGCTCGGCGTCACCCCGCGCACCGTGCGGCGCGACGTCGACCGGCTGCGTGAGCTGGGCTACCCCGTCAACGCCAGCCCCGGCACCGGCGGCGGCTACCAGCTGGGCGTGGGCGCCCAGTTGCCGCCGCTGCTGCTCGACGACGACGAGGCGGTCGCCGTCGCGGTCGGCCTGCGCACGTCCGCCGGGCAGGGCGTCGAGGGCATCGGCGAGAGCTCGGTGCGTGCCCTGACCAAGCTGGAGCAGGTCCTCCCGGACCGGCTGCGCCGCCGGGTGGGCGCGCTCAACGCGTTCACCGTGCCGCTGCTGCGCGGCAGCGGCGGCGCCGCCGTCGACCCCGGCGTCCTCACCGAACTCGCCACCGCCTGCCGGGACTCCGAGCGCCTGCGCTTCGAGTACCGCGACCACTCCGGCACCGCCACCCGCCGCGTGGCCGAGCCGCACCGCCTGGTGTGCACCGAGCGCCGCTGGTACCTCGTGGCCTGGGACGTGGACCGCGCCGACTGGCGTACGTTCCGGGCCGACCGGATCACCCCCAGGCCGCCGCACGGACCCCGCTTCGAGCCCCGCGAGGCCCCGGCCGAGGACCTCGCCGCGTACGTCTCGAAGGGGATCTCCACGAGGGCGTACACGGCGACCGCCGTCGTGCGCCTGCTGGTGCCCATCGAGACGGCACGGGAGGTCGTCGGGCCGGACGACGGCGTGCTGGAGAGCGACGGTCCGGACAGCTGCCTGCTGCGCACCGGGGCGCAGTCCATGGACGTCCTGGTGATCCATGTGCTGTTGCTGGGGCTGGAGTTCCAGGTGGTGGAGCCGGTGGAGCTGACCGGCCGGATCACTGCGGCCCGTGATCTCCTCGCAAACGCTCTGGGTCGAGGGGAGCGGGCTCCGTCTGCGACTGCTGCTGGAGTTCCGCGATCTCCGGATGGTGCAGGTCGAACGCCGGGGACTCCGAGCGGATCTTCGGCAGGGTGACGAAGTTGTGCCGGGGCGGCGGGCAGGACGTCGCCCACTCCAGGGAGCGCCCGAACCCCCAGGGGTCGTCCCGGTCCACCTTCACCCCGTACTTGGCGGTCTTCCAGACGTTGTAGAAGAACGGCAGCGTGGACAGGCCCAGCAGGAAGGCCCCCATGGACGAGATGGTGTTCAGCACGGTGAAGCCGTCGGCGGCTAGGTAGTCGGCGACCCGGCGCGGCATCCCCTCCACGCCCAGCCAGTGCTGCACCAGGAACGTGGCGTGGAAGCCCACGAACAGCGTCCAGAAGTGGATCTTCCCGAGCCGTTCGTCGAGCATCTTGCCGGTGAACTTCGGCCACCAGAAGTAGAAGCCCGCGAACGTCGCGAACACCACCGTCCCGAACACCACATAGTGGAAGTGCGCCACCACGAAGTACGAGTCGGAGACGTGGAAGTCCAGCGGCGGCGACGCGAGGAGCACTCCGGTGAGCCCGCCGAACAGGAAGCTCACCAGGAAGCCGACCGACCACAGCATCGGTGTCTCGAAGGACAGCGAGCCCTTGAGCATCGTGCCCGTCCAGTTGAAGAACTTCACCCCGGTCGGCACGGCGATCAGGAACGACATGAACGAGAAGAACGGCAGCAGCACCGCGCCGGTGACGAACATGTGGTGCGCCCACACCACCAGCGACAGACCGGTGATGGCCATCGTCGCGCCGATCAGCATCACGTAACCGAAGATCGGCTTCCGGGAGAAGACCGGGATGATCTCCGTGATGATGCCGAAGAACGGCAACGCGATGATGTAGACCTCGGGATGACCGAAGAACCAGAAGAGGTGCTGCCACAGCAGCGCACCTCCCCACTCGGCCTCGAAGACCATCGACCCGAACCGCCGGTCCGCCTCCAGCACCAGCAGCGCCGCCGCGAGCACCGGGAACGCGACCAGCACCAGGATCGACGTGAACAGCACGTTCCACGTGAAGATGGGCATCCGGAACATCGTCATGCCGGGTGCGCGCATCCCGATGATGGTGGTGAGGAAGTTCACCGCGCCGAGGATCGTGCCGAAGCCCGCCAGCGCCAGCCCCATGATCCACAGGTCGGCGCCGATGCCGGGGGAGCGGGTCAGGCTGTTGAGCGGCGCGTAGGCGAACCAGCCGAAGTTCGCCGGGCCGCCGGGCACGATCAGCGAGCCCAGCACGATCAGCCCGCCGAACAGGAACAGCCAGTACGAGAACATGTTCAGCCTCGGGAACGCCACATCGGGCGAGCCGATCTGCAACGGCATGATCTCGTTGGCGAACCCCGCGAAGGTCGGCGTCGCGAACAGCAGCAGCATGATCGTGCCGTGCATCGTGAACGCCTGGTTGAACTCGTTGTTGGTCATCAGCTGAAGTCCGGGCCTGGCCAGCTCGGCCCGCATCATCAGCGCCATCAGCCCGGCGACCAGGAAGAACCCGAACGACGTGATCAGGTAGAGGTGCCCGATCTTCTTGTGGTCGGTGGTGGTCAGCCAGTCCACGACCACCCGCCCCGGCCGCCGGTCTGGTGCAGGTGGAGCGGCAGGTGCCTCCACGGTCTCCGTACCCATCGTGCCCCCTCGCGTCCGTGGACCGGGCCCCAACCCGACACATGATGCGCGCGCGGGCCCCCGCTCCGACAGGGGGCGTACGCGATCGGATCACCGGAGAGGGCGGCGAGTTGATGCGGAATCAAGAATTCCGCAGGAAGTGGGGTGCCGCGTTTATCCCCGGCCTACTCCGCGGAATAGCCCTGGCCTGTGGTTCGATTCCCTTCGGGCGGAAATCGAAGAAGGCGTCGAACGTGCCCATTCCCCGGTGAATGCACGGTATTCGCACACAAGTAATGTGCCCCATCGAGTGAAAGCACCACGGGCAAACTTTTGTCGTGATCTTGTGACACAAGCGTGACCGGGAGGGTATCGGGCCCTACGGTGGCCCCCATGGCACCTGTACCGACACCTCCCGCCCAGCCCGACGACAACACCGACACCTATGTGGGCCTCGCCCCCGAGGACGCCGAGCGCGCTGCGAGGGAACGCGGCTGGAGCACCGTCAGGACGCTTCCGCCGGGCTCCATCATCACCATGGAGTACGTCCAGGGGCGGCTCAACTTCGAGGCCAAGGACGGCCGGGTGACCCGCTGCTGGGTCGGCTGAGCCCCCTTCCGCCCGCCGCATTCCGGCGCACGGCGAAGACGGCGAAGGCCCCGTACCGCGCGCTGCGGTACGGGGCCTTCCCTGTGCGTACGAAGAGGAGTCGGGCGAAGAGGGGTCGGGCGGCGGCGCCCTCAGCGCGCCGGGTGCGGGGCGTGCGCCCCGTTGCCGCCGCGCGCCTGCGGGGGCCGCCGGCTGCCCGCCGGAGTGACCGGCGCGCGCTCCGAGCGGACCGCGTGCGGCCGGGGCGCGAGGTGCGCCGCCGGGGCGGGCAGATGCTGGGCGGGGCGGGTGCTCGCGTACCGCCCGCCGCCCGAACCCACCGGCTCGCGGGCCGGAGAGGCGTCGGAACCGGGCCGTATCGAGGGAACGACCACCGGGGCGACCGGCTCCACCGCGCCGGGCGCGGCCGGGGCGAACGGCCTGCGGGAGCGCCAGCGGTCGCGGAGTTCGAAGATGTACGCCTCGGCGCGGCCGATGGTCGGCTCCACCCAGGGCAGCGCCAGCAGGATCAGCAGGCCCGCGGCCCAGCCGAGGAGCACGTCGCTCAGCCAGTGCGTGCCCAGATACACCGTGGTCGCCCCGACACTCAGGGCGACCGTCGCCGAGATCACCGAAAGCCAGCGCCTGGCCCGTGGGGTGGTCGCCAGATACGCCAGGATGCCCCAGGTCACGACCGCGTTCGCGGTGTGCCCCGAGGGAAATATGTCGCCGCCCAGGAACAGCTCGGCGGAGCCGATCTCGGTCGCGTAGTGCGGGCCCAGACGGCCGAGGCCGACCTTCACCGCGCCGACCGTGATGTTCAGCAGCAGCAGGGACGCGGCCATCACCAGCAGCGGGCGCAGTGTGTGCTGCCGCCAGGAGCGCCAGCCCAGCCAGGCCGCGATCATCACGGCGGTGGGACCGCGCTGGCCGAGCACCACGAAGTAGTCGAGGAACTCGTGCACCTCGGGCCACTGCTCGTACGGCCGGAAGAGCATGACCTTCCAGTCGAGCAGCACGAGCCAGGAGGAGGCCAGGACCAGCCAGACGATGGCGATGTAGAACGCCACCGTCGACCCCAGGAGAACCTTGCGGGTCCGGCTCATGCCGGGCACCACAATCTCCGGGGGCTCCGGTTCCCGGTCCAGCCGGGCAAAGATTCTGTCGATACGCACCCAATCGACATTACAGCGGGTGAGTGTGGGGCCCGCCCGGTCCTGTCTCTTTGTGATGACCATGTGATGTGGGGTGTGTCTCACGACGGGGTTTATTCCCGGCGGTTCGGGAAAGACCCGGGACCTTGTGCCCTATTTCCCCGGGCCCGTTCCTGGGAGTCTCCGAGAATCCGGTGAATTCCTCCGGGTGATCATTCCGGCGGGAAATCCGCTCCCGGTGCGGGATCGGCATGCGTACGGAGGCGCTCCGGCGGGAACCAGCCACAGGACACCGAGCGTGTCCCTGCGTGGCGTGTCCGCGTGGCGCACGCCACACCGGCTGGGACGTTTCCGTGAGAGATGGGCCACGCGCCCCGGGGGTGAACTCGCGTACGCTGACGGCTCACTCGCCCGTCGATGCCGGGCCCACCAGGACGTATCACTTCAGATAGGTCCCCGGCGGCCCACCGAGCGCGAGGGATTCACTGGGAGGTTACGTACATGGCAAGGGCAACCACGGCCGGCAAAGAGCTGACTGCGGGAGGTCCTTGGCGACGGCTCCTTTCCGGTGACGGGGCCAATCGCTGGGTCGTGCTCGTCGTCCTCCTGCTGAGCCTCATCCTGGTCGCCCTCGACTCGACGATCCTGCACATCGCGGTCCCCTCGGTCACCGAGGACCTGCGTCCCGGCTCGGTCCAGCTCCTGTGGATCGTCGACTCCTATCCGCTCGTCTGCGCCTCGCTGCTGATCCTCTTCGGCACGCTGGGCGACCGCGTCGGACGACGGCGCGTCCTGATGATCGGCTACGCGCTGTTCACCGTCGCCTCCGCCATGGCGGCCCTCGCCAAGACCCCGGAGCTGCTCATCACGGCCCGCGTCCTGCTGGGCGTCGGCGGCGCGATGATCATGCCCGCGACGCTCTCCATCGTCCGCGCGGTCTTCCCCGACCGGCGCGAGCGCTCCATGGCGATCGGCATCTGGTCCGCGGTCACCGGCATCGGCGCCGCCGCCGGGCCCGTCCTCGGCGGCTTCCTGGTCGAGAACTACTGGTGGGGATCGGTCTTCCTGATCAACATCCCGCTGATGCTCGTGATCATCCCGCTCGGCCGTCTGCTGCTGCCCGAGTCCAAGGGCAGCGGCGAGGGCCCGTGGGACGTGGTCGGCGCGCTGATGGCCTCGGCCGGAGTGCTCGGCGTGATCTACGGGGTCAAGCGGGCGGGCAGCGGCGAGCCGACGCTCGACGTCCTCACGCTCGGCCCGCTGGTGGCCGGAGCGGTCCTGCTGGTGCTCTTCGTGCGCCGCCAGCGGCGCCGGACGCACCCGCTCATCGACATGAAGCTCTTCTCCCGGGCGCCCTTCACCACCTCGGTGGGCTGCATCGTGCTGGGCATGCTGGCACTGGTCGGCCTGGAGCTGATCGCGGTTCAGTACCTCCAGCTGGTGCTGCACCTCAGCCCGCTGGAGACCGGCATGCGGCTGCTGCCGCTGACCTTCGCCGCGATGGTGGCGGGCGGTCTCGGCTCCTACGTCCTCCAGCGGGTCGGCCCCCGGGCGATGGTCGCCTTCGGCTTCACGCTCACCGCGGCCGCGGTCTCGCTGCTGACGATGATGGGCCAGGAGGACCGGCCCTGGCTGCTCGCGGGCGGGTTCATCCTGCTCGGCTTCGGCCTCCAGGCCACGCTGTTCGGATCGTACGAGTCGATGCTCAGCGAGGCTCCGGTCGACGCGGCGGGCGGTGCCGCGGCCATCGGCGAGACCGCCTACCAGCTCGGCGCGGGCATGGGCATCGCCCTGCTCGGCAGTGTGATGAACGCGGCGTACGCCCCCGGCCTCAAGCACGTCGAGGGCGTCGCGGCGGGCGCCTCGAAGCACGCGTCGAACTCGCTCGGCGAGGCCTACGAGGTGGCCAAGGAGCTCGGCGGCGCCGCGGGCAAGGCCCTGTACGACGCGGCCCGCACCGCCTTCGTCCACGGCCTCCACGTCACCCTGCTGACCAGCGCGGGCCTGCTGCTCGTCGGCGCGGTCGCCGCACTGAAGCTGCCGCGCGGCATGGACCAGGCGGAGAAGGGCCAGGAGGCGGACGCCGACGACGCGGCCGAGGCTCCCGCCGGGCAGGTCACCCACTCGCTCAAGAAGCCCGAGACGCGCACGCTGCCCGCGACCCGCGAGCCCGCCGAGGTCACGGTGGGCCGGGACTGACCCGGAGCCGGGGCCACCCGTGCGGGTGGCGGCTCTGGACGGGGCGGGCCCGGGAGCCGTACCGTCTCCCGGGAGCTTTAACTAACACTGCTAGTTAAGAGAGCCGTCGGAGGGCCCCCGATGTCCGCACATCCCGCGAAGCTTCCGCCGTTCGACCCCGCCGACCCGCTCGGCATCGACGACCTGCTCGGCCCCGAGGACCTCGCGATCCGCGACACCGTCCGCAGCTGGGCCGCCGACCGGGTCCTACCGCACATCGCCGACTGGTACGAGCGCGGCGAACTGCCCGGCATCCGCGACCTCGCCCGCGAACTCGGCTCGATCGGCGCGCTCGGCATGTCCCTGACCGGCTACGGCTGCGCGGGCGCCACCGCCGTCCAGTACGGCCTGGCCTGCCTGGAGCTGGAGGCCGCCGACTCCGGCATCCGCTCCCTGGTCTCCGTGCAGGGCTCGCTGGCCATGTACGCGATCTGGCGCTTCGGCTCCGAGGAGCAGAAGCAGCGGTGGCTCCCCTCCATGGCCTCCGGCGAGACCATCGGCTGCTTCGGACTCACCGAGCCCGACCACGGCTCCGACCCGGCGGGCATGCGCACGTATGCGAAGAAGGACGGCACCGACTGGGTGCTGACGGGCCGCAAGATGTGGATCACCAACGGCTCGGTCGCCGGAGTCGCCGTCGTCTGGGCGCAGACCGACGAGGGCATCCGCGGCTTCGTGGTCCCCACCGACGCCCCCGGCTTCTCGGCGCCCGAGATCCACCACAAGTGGTCGCTGCGGGCCTCCGTCACCAGCGAACTGGTCATGGACGAGGTCCGGCTGCCCGCCGACGCGGTCCTCCCCGACGTCACCGGTCTCAAGGGCCCGCTGAGCTGCCTGAGCCACGCGCGGTACGGCATCGTCTGGGGCTCCATGGGAGCGGCGCGCGCCAGCTTCGAGGCGGCGGTCGCGTACGCGAAGACCCGCGAGCAGTTCGGCAGGCCCATCGGCGGCTTCCAGCTCACCCAGGCCAAGCTCGCCGACATGGCGGTCGAACTCCACAAGGGGATCCTGCTCGCCCACCACCTGGGCCTGCGCATGGACGCCGGGAAACTGCGCCCGGAGCAGGTCAGCTTCGGCAAGCTCAACAACGTACGGGAGGCGATCGAGATCTGCCGGACCAGCCGGACGATCCTCGGCGCCAACGGGATCTCCCTCGAATACCCCGTGATGCGGCACGCCACCAACCTGGAATCGGTGCTCACCTACGAGGGCACCGTGGAGATGCACCAGCTGGTGCTGGGCAAGGCGCTCACCGGGCTCGACGCGTTCCGGTAGGCCGGACCGGGGTGCCGGTGAGTGCCTTGGCTCAGCTCTGGTTGAAGAAGCCGCCGGTCTGACGGCCGGCGGCCTCGCCGCTCACGATGGACGTGTCGGCGGGGGTCAGCAGGAAGACCCGGGTGGCCACGCGCTCGATGGAGCCGCGCAGGCCGAAGGTCAGGCCCGCCGCGAAGTCCACGACGCGCTTGGCGTCGCCGGGCTCCATGGCGGTCAGGTTCACGATCACCGGGATGCCGTCCCGGAACAGCTCGCCGATGCCCCGGGCGTCACGGAAGCCGTCCGGGGAGACGGTCGCGATGCGGCGGCCGGTGTCCTCGGCCTTCTCGGAGACGACGCGGACCCGCGGGTCCGTGACCCAGGGCTCGGGTGTCTCGTTGTTCCCCTCGGCGTACTCGTCGTCGTAGTAGCGGTCGTCGTCGCTGTCCTCGACGAGTCCGAGCCAGGCACTCGCCTTGCGCACCGATCCCATGAACGCCTCCTTTCACCGCGGTCTGCTTGTGTTCCGCTCCCCCTATGGTCGTCCATCATGCGGATTGCGCGCCAAGTGGATAGGCGGCGCGCAGGGTTTTCGTGACGGTACTGGTGCAGAAGTTGTGGTGATTTACCGGGGTTCCGTCGTTGCGGGGGCCGCCGGGAGAGTGTAAATCCCACCATCGGGCCAGATGGGTGAGCGGGGGGACGGTCGGGTGAACATACGCCGTCGGTACGATCCCTGACGGACAGTTCAGTAGGTGTTCGGCGGCCCGACGGCGGCGGCCGGACGGCACAACGGGGGCGCGGGATGTTCGGCATCGTCAGGCCATGCACGCATCGGCTCAGCGAGGGGCTCAAGACGGAGTGGATGGCGCATCTGTGCGGCCTGTGTCTGGCGCTGCGCAGTGACCACGGCCAGTTCTCACGGATCGTCACCAACTACGACGGCCTGATCGTCTCGGTTCTGACGGAGGCTCAGTCGATACGTTCCACGGGCTGGCGGCGCACCGCCGGGCCCTGTCCGCTGCGGGCGATGCGCACCGCTCCGGTCGCGCAGGGCGAGGGTGCGCGGCTCGCCGCCGCCGTGTCGCTGGTGCTGGCGTCGGCGAAGGTACGGGACCACGTGGCCGACCGGGACGGGCTGTTGGGCCGCCGCCCGGTCGCGCTGGCCGCCCGCCGGGTGGCCCGGGGCTGGGACCGGGCGGGCGCGCGGATCGGCGGCTCGCTCGGCTTCGACACGGCGGTCCTGGTCGACGCCGTCGACCGGCAGACCGGCATCGAGGCCGTCGCCGGGATCGGCACCCCGCTGCTCTTCGTCACCGAGCCCACCGAGACCGCGACCGCCGCCGCCTTCGCGCACACGGCGGTGCTCGCCGGACGCCCGTCGAACGCGGCGCCGCTCGCCGAGGCCGGACGGCTCTTCGGTCGGCTCGCGCACCTGCTGGACGCCGTGGAGGACAAGGCGGCTGACGACGCGTCGGGTGCCTGGAACCCGCTCACCGCCACCGGCACCTCGCTCGCCGAGGCGCGACGGCTGTGCGACGACGCGGTGCACGGTGTACGGCTCGCGCTGCGCGAGGCCGAGTTCGTCGACGGCAAACTGGTGCACGTCCTGCTGGCGCACGAACTCCAGCAGGCGGTGCACCGGGCGTTCGGCACGAACGCGTGCGGGCACGCCGGACACGCCGGGCCGGATGCCGGACACGGGCCCGCGCTGCTCGACGCGCACGGCAATCCGTACGCCCCGCCGGGCGGCCCCTACGCGCCGACCCCGCCGGGGGAGCCCGGCGGGCCGACCCCGCCGCCGCCCCCGCCCCGCAACCCGCGCGGGCTGCTGGCCGGATGCATGGTGGCGATCGGGCTGTTCTGCACCTGCCAGGTGTGCTGTGCGAACGAGTACGAAGGACCGTGGTCGCGGCAGAAGCGCGACGGCTGGTGCGACGACTGCGACTGCGACTGCGGGAGCTGCTGCGACGGTTGCGACTGCTGTGGGAACTGCTGCGACTGCGGGGGCTGCGACTGCAGCTGCTGACGCCGGAGTACGAGGGGGGCGTGCAGCAGTGGTGCGGGTACGGATGCGTGTGCGCCCGGGCGCGGCGACGGCCGGTGGGCAGCGGACAGTGGCGGGTGGAGTCGGACGCTCAACAGGACGCGGACCACACGCGACCGAAGTCGATGTGGGAGCGCGTGACCAGCCACTGCTGCGGATGCATGGGTGTCATGGAACAGGTGTTTCCGTGAGGCGTCAACCGAGGTGAGACGGGCTGCCCACAGTGTGGACATGCTTGACAGGTCACGGATCGGCAGTCGTACTCTCGCCCCAGGACCGTGCCCGAGGTGCGGTCCAGGACCGTGCTGAGGGGCTCGGGCCGCCGTGTGTGCCCGCTCGCGTGCCGTAGTTGTGCCCGGTGGGGTGTGGACTCCCTTGTCCGGACCCTGCGTTCACGGAGCCCCGCATGCCTGCCTCAGCCCTTCTGTCCTCCCCGGATTCCCTTCCGCGCACCGCCGTGCCGAGCCTCGTGCTCATCGGCGCGGGACCGCGCGGCACCGGACTGCTCGAACGCATCGCCGCCAACGCGCCGTCGTTGTGGGGGAGTTCGGGACTGGACGTGCATCTCGTCGACCCGTACCCGCCCGGCGGCGGGCGGATCTGGAGGCGCGACCAGTCGCCGCTGCTGTGGATGAACTCCCGTGCGCAGGACACCACCCTCTTCACCGACGACAGCGTCCGCATGGCCGGACCGGTCCGGCCGGGGCCGACCCTCGACGAGTGGATCGCGCTGGTGCGGGAGGGCGCGCTGCCGGGGGCGGCCGATCCCGACGTGCGCGCGGAGGCGGCGGAGCTGGGGCCGCGCGACTTCGTCGGACGCCGGGTGCAGAGCGCCTACCTGGCCTGGGCGTACGCCCAGGCGGTCGCCGCGCTGCCCGAAGGGATACGGGTCCACGAGCACCGCACCCGGGCGCTGCGGGTCACCGGGCCGCGCGACGGGCGCCAGCGCGTCTGGCTGGAGGGCCGCGAGGCACCCCTGCACGCGGACGCGGTGGTCTTCGCGCTCGGCCACCTGGAGTCCGAAGAGGACGCGGTGCGCGACGCTCTGGCCGACTTCGCGCGGCGGCGCGGGCTGACGCACGT
Organism: Streptomyces sp. NPDC087440; assembly: GCF_044744005.1. Classification (NCBI taxonomy): domain Bacteria; kingdom Bacillati; phylum Actinomycetota; class Actinomycetes; order Kitasatosporales; family Streptomycetaceae; genus Streptomyces; species Streptomyces sp. NPDC087440. The sequence goes on from NZ_JBIUXN010000019.1 coordinate 69,223, forward strand.
GCCGCCCGCCTTCACCGCCGACGCCGACCTCTCCGGGCTGCGGGCCGGGGAGCCCGTGCTCGTACGGGGCTTCGGGCTGGCGTTCGTGGACCTCATGGTGCTGCTCACCGAGGGGCGCGGCGGGCGCTACGAGGTCGATGGGGCGGGGGAGTTGAGGTACCTGCCGTCCGGGCGGGAGCCGGTGCTGCACGTGGGGTCGCGGCGGGGCGTTCCGTACCGCTCCAAGATCGGGTACGCCTGGCCGGGGGGCGAACAGCCCCCGCTGCCGCGCTTCTTCGGGCCCGAGCAGGTGGCCGAACTGCGGGCGCGCCCTGAGGGGATCGACTTCCGGCGGGACGTCTGGCCGCTGATCAGGAAGGAGCTTGGGCACGCCCACTACCACCGGCTCTTCACCGCCCACCCCGAGCGCACCGCGCTCTCCCGCGCCGACTTCGAGACGCGGTACGCCGTCGTGGCGTCCGGCAGTGCGGAGGAGCAGGCGCTGCTCGCCGTGGCCGTGCCCGATCCGGCGGACCGGCTCGACCTCGACGCGCTGGACCGGCCGCTGGAGGGGCGGCGCTTCGCGTCGTACGACGCGCTCCAGGACGCTCTGCGCTCCCATGTGCGCGACGATCTGACGCGACGTCACGATCCGCTGCACAGTCCCGACTTGGCTGTCTTCGGCGCGCTGCTCTCCATCTACGGACAGGTCGTCGGGCTCGGCGACACCGGGGCGGGCGGCGAGTGGTGGCACGGCATGTTCAGCTACCTGGGCTCGGGCCCGCCCGGACCGAGGCTGCGGCAACTGCTGGCGCTGTCCCGGGCCGGAGTCGTCCGGTTCCTCGGCGCGGACGTGCGGGTGGAGGCCGACGAGGAGCGCGGCGTCTTCCGGGCCGGGAGCGCGAGCGTGCCCGGGCAGTGGGTGGAGGCGCGGGCCCTGGTCGAGGCCAGGGTGCCGGGCGCCACGCGGCCGTCGAGCCCGCTGCTGAGGGGGCTGTACGAGGACGGGGCCGAGGCCGCCGCCGGGAGCGGGCTGCTCCGGGTGGACCCGCAGGACGGGCGGGTCCGGGTACGGGCCGGGGGCGGGGCGGGCGCGGGGACGCACCGGCGGAGGTTCGCCCTAGGCCCGTTCACCACCGACCGCACCGGCGGGGCGTTCAGCCGACCGCGCACGAACGCTCCGGCCTTCCGGCAGAACGACGCGGCGGCGCGCGCACTGCTGCGGCTGCTGGGCGAGGTGCGGGACGCGCGGGGCGGAGCGCGGGCGCGCGGCTCGGAGCCGGTGCCCGTGGGAGCGCCGGCCGGGCCCTTATTCGTACCGGAAACGCACCATCTGGAGGGGGAGTGACCATGGGGTCGGCAGTCAGCAGGCCGCTGCATCTGGGGGCGGAGATCGGTGGCGGGGGAGGCGTGGCCGCACGGGTGCGGCTGGCGGAGAACGGGGCGCTGGACTTCGTGACCCTCGCCGGGGCGCAGCTGCTCGCCCGCGCAGGGGCGGAGCCGCTCGACGGGCTGGTGCGGGGTGCGGCGGACACCTGCCGGGTCGGGCTGGTCCCCACCGTGACCGCCCCGGCCGCCGCACCCGCCCCGACCCGGGAGGCCCTGCGCACGCTCTTCCGGGAGGGCCGCGGACGCGTGGGCCGCGGAGTCGACGCGGCCGCACAGGACGCGGAGGCCGCACTGCTGGAGGGAGAGACGCCCGGGGCGGGCCCGGAGCGGCCCGTGGTCGTCGTGGACGTGACCGCGTGCGGGGCGGACGGGCTCGCCGTGGCCGCGTACGGGGCCGACGTCGTCCTGGTGCGGGCCTACAGCCCCGGCGAGGCCGGGGTCATGCGGGCTGATCTGCGCAGGCGGGCGGCGGCCGCCGGGCGGGACCCCGACGACGTGCGGGTGCTCGCGGCGCTCACGGTGGGCCTCGCGGGGGAGCCCCACCTCGACGGGCCGCCCGCCCTGGACCCGGAGGCCGTACGCATCGGGCAGGACGGGGCCGCCCGCTACACCGGAGGGCCCGTCGGGCTCGCCCAGGTGCTCACCCGGTGGCACGCGGCGGACGTCGTGGACGGGTTCCACGTGACGCCGCTGGAGCCCGACCGGGACCTGGAGCGGCTGGTCAACGGCACCGTCACACTGCTCCAACACCGGTGTCTGCTGCGGCACTTCTACTCCGGGGCCACCCTCCGCGAGCACCTCGGGCTGCCGGACCCCGCCCGCAGACACACCGCAGGGAGCCGGGCGTGAGCGCGCCCGGGCACGACTTCGTACCGTATGGAAAGGTTGCACGCATGAGCAGCAGTGATCGCACGCCGGAGGCTCCGGAGAACCCGCAGGCCGCCGCGCAGGACTGGCAGCGCTGGCACGAGCAGCGCGTCGAGACCGTCTCGTCCCCCTACGGCCCCCTGTCGCTGACGGGCACCCACTGGCTGGCCGACCACCCGGACGGCCGTATCGACGGGGTGCCCGGGCGGTGGAAGGACGCGGGCACGGAGGTCGTGCTGAGCGCCGGGGAGGCCGACGGGATCAGCGTCGACGGGGAGCCCTTCGTGGGCGAGGTCGCGCTCGGCCCCGACCGGGGGCCGATCCCCGCCTCCCGCGTCTTTGTGGGGGAGCGGCGGCTCGTCGTCCTCACCCGGGAGGGCCTGTGGGCGGTGCGCGACTTCGACCCCGCCTCCGCGGCGCGGCGCGCCTTCGCGGGCATCGAGGCCGGGGCGTACGACCCGGCGTGGGTGCTGGCGGGCCGGTTCGTCCCGTACGAGGAGAGCCGGACCGTACAGGTGGAGAACGCCGACGGGCGCGCCCGGGGGCTCGGGCTGGCGGGGCAGGTCTTCTTCACGCACGAGGGGGCCGAGCATGCCCTGCACGTCGCCGTCGAGGAGGACGGGTCGCTGTGGGCCGTCCTCGCCGACGCGGGCAGCGGGAAGAGCAGCTACCGGTTCCGCTTCCTGCGGCCGGCCGCACCGGAGGCCGACGGGAGCGTGACGGTCGACTTCAACCGGACGCTGCTGCCGCCGTGCGCGTTCGCCGACCACTTCATCTGCCCGTTCCCGCCGCCGGGCAACACGCTGCCGTTCACGGTGCCGGTCGGGGAGCTCAACAAGCGCTGACCGTACGGTAGTTGATTCACTCCAGCCCCGGTCGCCCCAGCGGTACCGGGGCTGGAGCACGTCGCACTCCCGTACGCCCGCGCGCGGCCGAAACGCGCCCTTGCGCGCCCCGACAGGCGCCCGAATACTCCCGAGACAGCGCTTGTCAGGGGCATTGCGGGACCTTCCGTGGCCACGGGACCCGCCGAACCGCCCCCGGCTGCGCCTCACGGGCCCCGGGAGATTCCCCACACCGCACCGGGCCCCCGATTCCCCTCGGGAGGAACGACAAGTGAGGAAAGAGCGCACCACCACACCCCGCAGCGGAATGGCGAGACGCTTCCGCTTCCTGGCCGTGGCGGCAGGACTCGCCGCCACCGCCGCCATCGCCGTACCGAACGCACAGGCCCAACCGGCCGCCGAGGCCGCCTCGTTGAGCGCCGCCCAGCTCGTCACCGCCCAGGCGGCCGTCCTGCGCGCCGACGTCGCGGGCACCGCCTGGCACGTCGACACAGCGACGAACACCCTCGTCGTCACCGCCGACAGCACCGTCTCCCGCGCCGAGCTCGCGCGGATCACGGCGGCCCTCGGCGACCAGGCCCGCGCCCTGCGCATCGAGCGCACCCCCGGCAGGTTCTCCAAGCTGCTGTCCGGCGGCGACGCCATCTACGCGCCCTCCTGGCGCTGCTCACTGGGCTTCAACGTCCGCAAGGGCAACACGTACTACGCGCTGACCGCCGGGCACTGCACCGACGGCAACCCGACCTGGTACACCAACTCCGCCCACACGACGCTGATCGGCCCGACCACCGGGTCCAGCTTCCCGGTCAACGACTACGGCATCCTGCGCTACGACAACACCGCCGTCCCGCACCCGGGCACCGTCGGCAACGTCGACATCACCGGCGCGGGCAACGCCACCGTCGGCATGAACGTCACCCGGCGCGGCTCCACCACCGGCATCCACAGCGGCCGGGTCACCGGCCTCAACGCCACGGTCAACTACGGCGGCGGCGACGTCGTCTACGGCATGATCCGCACCAACGTGTGCGCCGAGCCCGGCGACAGCGGCGGCCCGCTGTACTCCGGCACCACGGCGATCGGTCTGACCTCCGGCGGCAGCGGCAACTGCTCGTCGGGCGGCACGACCTTCTTCCAGCCCGTCACCGAGGCGCTCAGCGCGTACGGGGTCACGATCTTCTGACCCACTCCTTGTGAACTGCAGCCAGCAGCGGGCAGGCCTTCGTTCCGGACTCCTCCGGGCGGGGGCCTGTCGACTGTCGTCCCTGGGGGTTACCTTCTTCTCAGGACAAGTCAGGACACAATGGGGCTAGTGGGACTCCAGGGGGCCGTGATGGTCGAGGAGTTGGTGTTGGCGGGGGCTGCTGCCGTGGGCGCCGGGGCGGTCTATCTGATGGCGGCGGCCCGGGTGGTCAAGCAGTACGAGCGCGGGGTGGTGTTCCGGCTCGGGCGGCTCCGGGATTCCGTGCGCGGGCCGGGGTTCACGCTGGTGGTGCCGTTCCTGGACCGGCTCACCAAGGTGAACATGCAGATCGTGACGATGCCGGTGCCCGCGCAGGACGGCATCACCCGGGACAACGTGACGGTGCGGGTCGACGCCGTCATCTACTTCAAGGTGATCGACGCGGCGGACGCGCTGGTGCGGGTGGAGGACTACCGGTTCGCCGTCGCGCAGATGGCGCAGACCTCGCTGCGGTCCATCATCGGCAAGAGCGAGCTGGACGATCTGCTGTCCAACCGTGAACAGCTCAACCAGGGGCTGGAGTTGATGATCGACAGCCCGGCCGTCGGGTGGGGCGTGCAGATCGACCGGGTCGAGATCAAGGACGTGTCGCTGCCCGAGACCATGAAGCGGTCGATGGCCCGGCAGGCGGAGGCCGACCGCGAGCGCCGGGCGCGCGTGATCAACGCGGACGCCGAGCTCCAGGCCTCGAAGAAGCTGGCGGAGGCGGCGGGCGTCATGTCCGACCAGCCCGCGGCCCTCCAACTCCGGCTGCTCCAGACGGTGGTGGCGGTGGCGGCCGAGAAGAACTCGACGCTGGTGCTGCCGTTCCCGGTGGAGCTGCTGAGGTTCCTGGAGCGGGCGGCTCCGACGCCGCCCGCTCCAGGCGCGGTGCCGGGTGCGCCTCCGGCTGCGGTCGGAGAGGCCGGGCCCGTACCCGTGCGGGACGAGCCGGCGTCCGTACCGGACGAGGTGGTGCCCGTACCGGACGAGGAGGCGGCCGTGCTGGAGCGGGAGGTGCCGGTGCGGGGGTCCCGGGCGCCCTCCGAAGTGCCGGGTCCCGTGTCGGGGCAGCCGGAAACCGGCCCGCGAACGCCCGGTACCGGACAGGCGTAGACCTCACCCAGGGGCGGCCGTTGATCGCACGCGGTGTTCGCAACTGTGACCGGTGGGTCGCAAAACGGGCACCGCGACGGCATGTCAAGAGAACGGGGGCGTGACGTGGTTGTCGTGTGCGCGTCCGGAAGTCGACCTTGTGTGCTCCCTGTGAGCCTGTGAATAGTGGGGCCTCACCCGGGCCCACCCCCACATTTCCGGGCTCGGGACCCCCCACAGGAGGTCACTTGTGAAGCACCGACGCATACCCAAGCGGCGTGCGGCAGCGGTAGGCACCGCGGTCGTCGCCCTGGTCGCCACGGGCATCACCTTCCAGACCGCGAACGCCAGCGAAGGCGCGGCCCCCACGCCGACGCTGAAGACCCTCTCCGTGGCGAGTGCCAACCAGCTCGCGACCTCGCTCACCAAGAAGCTCGGCGCGGACGCCGCCGGGTCGTTCTACGACGCGAAGGCCCAGGCCCTCGTCGTCAACGTCACCGACAAGGCGGCGGCGGAGACCGTGAAGGCGGCGGGCGGGCAGGCCAGAATCGTCCAGCACACCCTGGCCGAGCTGAAGTCGGCGCGCACGGCACTCGCGGGCAAGGCGTCGATCCCGGGCACGTCCTGGGCGACGGACCCGGTCAGCAACACGATCGTCGTCACCGCCGACCGCACGGTGAAGGGCGCTAACCTCACCCAGCTCAACAAGGCGGTCAAGGAGCTGGGCTCCAAGGCCCGGCTCAAGCACTCCAAGGGGGAGTTCAAGCCCCTCATCGCGGGCGGCGACGCCATCTGGGGCGCCGGTGCGCGCTGCTCGCTCGGCTTCAACGTGACCAAGGGCGGCGAGCCGTACTTCCTCACGGCGGGCCACTGCACGGCCGAGATCCAGAGCTGGTCGGACACGCAGGGCGGCTCGGCCATCGGCACCACGGCCGACTCCAAGTTCCCCGGCAACGACTACGGGCTCGTCAAGTACACGGGCGACACCGCGCACCCCAGCGAGGTCAACCTGTACAACGGCAGCACGCAGGCCATCACCAAGGCCGGAGAGGCCACCGTCGGCCAGAAGGTGACCCGCTCCGGGTCCACCACCCAGGTCCACGACGGTGAGGTCACCGGCCTCGACGCCACCGTGAACTACGGCAACGGCCAGGTCGTCAACGGGCTCATCCAGACCACGGTCTGCGCCGAGCCCGGCGACAGCGGCGGCGCGCTCTTCGCGGGCGACACCGCGCTCGGCCTCACCTCGGGCGGCAGCGGCGACTGCTCCTCGGGCGGCGAGACCTTCTTCCAGCCGGTGCCTGCGGCGCTGGCGGCGACGGGTACCGAGATCGGCTGATCCCGGCGCTTGCGGAGGAGCCCCGGTCCACCTCGCGGTGGGCCGGGGCTCCTCGCTGTGCCGCGTCCGAGGTGCCGGGGCCGCTCCCCGGCGTCCGAGTGGCCGAGATCTCACCGGGACGCGCAACGCCCGCCCCGGCCGGTCGGCTTGACCGGATTCGTACCGGAAAGGCTGTCCGGAACATTGCGGGCGCATGGCCGCCCGCAGCACCCCCGCAACACTCCCTTCGCAATCCACGCACCTCGCCCATTTCCGATTTGCCGGGCCGGATTCCGCTTGTTCTGATGGCTGCCGACCCACGGCGGAGACCCCGACCGGTGGGCCCCTCCCCGCACTTCAGGAGTACGGCAGCCATGCCCGAAGCCCGTATGCCACCACCCCGTGGCCCCTTCGCCACCGCCGTCCGCGCCTTCCGGCGCGACCGCACCGGCATGGTCGCCCTCGGCGTGGTCGGCGTCTGTGTGCTGCTGGCCGTGCTCGCGCCGCTGCTCACCGCCTGGTACGGCAAGAACCCCACCGAGCACTACGGGCAGAACACCCCCGGACTGCTCAGCGCGGAGGGCCTGCCGATGCAGCCCAACGGGGGCATCTCCGGAGAGTTCTGGTTCGGCCTCGAACCCGGGCTCGGGCGTGACGTCCTGGCCCAACTCCTGTACGGCATGCGGACCTCGCTCCTGGTCGCCGGGGCCTCCACCCTCGTCATCGCCGTCCTCGGCATCGTGCTGGGGGTGAGCGTCGGGTACCTCGGCGGGCTCGCCGACCGCGCCTTCACCTTCCTGTGCGACGTCCTCCTCGCCTTCCCGACGCTGCTCCTGCTCCTTGCGCTCGGCCCGGTGATCCAGACCCGGTTCGTGGACCCCGGCGAGAACGAGCCGGTGTGGATGCAGTTCACCGTCCTGATCCTGGTGTTCGCCGCGTTCGGCTGGGTGCCGCTGGCGATGGTGCTCCGTACGACCGTGAAGTCCCTGCGGGAGCGGGAGTTCGTGGAGGCCGCCCGTGCGCTCGGCGTCAGCCGCCGCCACATCGTGCTGCGCGAACTGCTGCCCAACGTCTGGGCCCCCGTCCTCGTGCACATCAGCCTCGCGCTGCCCGCCGTCGTCACCGCCGAGGCCGCCCTGTCCTTCCTGGGCGTCGGCATCAGCGAACCCGTCCCCGACTGGGGGCGGATGATCTCGCGCGGCGCCGAGGTCTTCTACGACGACCCGACCTACATGGTCTTCCCCGGCGTGGCGATCCTCGTCTTCGTCCTCGCCTTCAACCTCTTCGGCGACGCGGTACGGGACGCACTCGACCCGCGCACCGCTCGCTGAGCCCCCCACCCCGACCCTTCTCGTACGTACCGGAGTTCGCCATGCCCAGAATCAGCGCCCGCACCGCAGCCGCGCCCGTCGCCGCCACCGTCGCCGCCCTGCTGCTCTGCTCCTGCTCGGCCGGAGCGGGCGCGGGCCAGCAGGCGAAGACCGACGGCACGGCGAAGACCGAGTCCAAGCTCGCCGCCATCATCGGCACGGCCAAGGAGAGCGCGGGCCCCGCCCCCGAGGTCCCCGGCGCCCGCAAGGGCGGCACCCTCAAGGTCCTCAACGCCAACGACTACGCCCACCTCGACCCGCAGAAGATCTACAGCGGCGAGACCTACAACACCTCGCTCCTCTGGGGCCGCCAGCTCACCCAGTACCAGGTGGTCGACGGCAAGCCCAAGCTGGTCGGCGACCTCGCCACCGACCTCGGCCGCCCCTCCGACGGCGGCAGGACCTGGACCTTCACCCTGAAGGACGGCGTCGCCTGGGAGGACGGGCAGCCGATCACCTCGCAGCACGTCAAGTACGGCATCCAGCGCACCTTCGCCCCCGGCTTCGAGGCGGGCCCCTCCTACTGGCCCACCTGGCTCACCGGCACCACCAACCTCACCGAGGCCCGCAAGGTCTACGGCGGCCCGAAGGACGGCGACCTCAAAGCCATCGAGACGCCGGACGACAAGACCATCGTCTTCCGCTTCCCGCAGCCGCAGGCCGACGTGTCCTTCATGGCCACCCAGTCCTCGTCCTCGCCGGTCCGCCCCGACAAGGACACCGGCTCCGGCTACGACATCAAGCCCTTCGCCTCGGGCCCGTACAAGATCGTGGAGCACAAGAAGAACCAGTCGCTCACCCTGGAGCGCAACCCGCACTGGAAGCCGGAGACCGACCCGATCCGCCACCAGTACCTCGACGGCTACGCCTTCACCTTCGGCAAGAAGGCCGTCAACTCCGGGCAGGAGATCCTCTCCGGCAACGGCGACGGCGCCCGTACCGCCTCCACCGACCGCGACGGCACCGCCCCCGAGCTCTTCAGCGCCATCGACCGCGACCCGAAGAAGAAGGAACTGCTCGTCGAGGGCCGCCGGGGCGCGTACACCGCCTCCCTCGCCATCAAGAACAGCCGGGTCGCCGACCCCGAGGTCCGCAAGGCCATCCACTACCTCTTCCCGCGCGAGCAGGCCCGCCAGGTGATGGGCGGCCCGCGCCTCGGCGAGATCGCCACCACCCTCTCCTCGCCCGCCGTCGCCGGCTGGGAGAAGTACGACACCTACCCGGTCGCCCCGCAGGGCGACATCGCCAAGGCCAAGGAACACCTGGCCAAGGCGAAGACGAAGGTCACGACCCTCACGTACGCCTACGAGACCAGTCCGGTGGGAGACCGCGTCGCGCAGGTCCTCGTCGAGGCCTTCGGCAAGGCGGGCATCAAGCTGGTCACCAAGCCGATGAGCGACGCCGCCTTCACCGACCAGGTCTTCCGCGGCCCGGCCCCCTACGACCTGTGGCTCCAGACCAACTCGGTGAACTGGCCCACCCTCTCCACGCTCCTCCCGGAGACCTACTACGGGAAGCTCGACGCCCTGGAGAACTCCATCCGCTACCAGAACCCGGAGGTCGACAAGGAGATCGAGCGGGTCAAGGCGATCCCCGGCATCGAGGAGAAGACCAAGGCGCTCGTCGCCCTGGAGAAGACGGTCATGAAGGACGTCCCGGTCGTCCCCTTCCTCAACTCCGCCACCACCCAGGTGCACGGCAGGGACGTCGGCGGCGCGGCCATCCACCCGATCTACGGCACGGTCTCCCCGGCCTGGCTGTTCCTCAAGAAGTGACCTGCGACTCTTCCGAAGAAGCGACTCCATGACCGGCTACGTCCTGCGGCGGGCCCTCCAGGCGGCGGCGGTGCTCCTCGTGATCACCGCCGTCACCTTCGGGCTCTTCTACGCAGCCCCCTCCGACCCCGCCCTCACCGCCTGCGGACCGCAGTGCGACAGCGCCCAGGTCGCCGAACTCCGCATCTCGATGGGCCTCGACCAGCCGATCCTGGCCCAGTTCGCGGACTACCTGCGCGGTCTCGTCGCAGGACGCACCGTCCGCGACCTCGACGGCACGGTCCTGCACTGTGCCGCACCCTGCCTCGGCTACTCGTACGTCCTCCAACAGCCGGTCCTGGACGCCGTGTTGGAACACCTCCCGGCCACCCTCTCGCTGGCCGCCGGGGCGCTCGTCGTCATCGTCGTGCTCGGCATCGGCGTCGGCTTCACGGCCGCGCTGCGCCGGGGCACCGCCACCGACCGCCTGCTCTCCGCCTTCACCCTCATCGGCGCGAGTGTGCAGATCTACTTCCTCGGCTACGCGCTCCAGTACCTCCTCGTCTACACGACCGGCCTGCTCCCCGTCCCCGGCTACACCCCGCTCGGCGAGGACCCGGCCGCCTGGCTGGCCGGACTCCTGCTGCCCTGGCTGGTCCTGGGCTTCGTCAACGCGGCCGTCTTCGCCCGGCTGTCCCGCTCGCAGCTCCTGGAGACCATGCACGAGGGGTATGTCAGGACCGCGCGGGCCAAGGGGATGAGCACGGTCCGCGCCCACCTGAAGTACACGGCACGCGGCGCGGCCGGACCGCTGGTCCAGCTGCTGGGTCTGGAGGTGGGCGCGCTGTTCGGCGGTGCGTTCATCACCGAGACCGTCTTCGGGATCAGCGGGGTCGGGCGGCTCGCCGTCGACTCCGTCCTCCAGAACGACCTGCCGACCGTCGTCGGCACCGTCCTGCTCGCCGCGTTCTTCGTGGTGGTGTTCGTCGCCGTCGCCGACCTGGTGGTGGCCCGTCTCGACCCGAGGGTGAGGCTCGCATGACCGCCGTACTGGCAGCCCGGGACCTGTCCGTGACCTTCACCGGGAGGCAGGGGGAGGTGGCCGCGGTGAAGGGAGTCTCCTTCGACCTGATGCCCGGTCAAGTGCTGGGCCTGGTCGGGGAGTCGGGCTCCGGCAAGTCCACCGTCGGGCTGGCGGCGCTGGGTCTCCACGATCCCGTACGCACCCGGATCGACGGAAGTCTCCGTGTCTGCGGCACGGAGGTCGTCGGAGCCCCCGAGCCGCGGCTGCGCGCCCTGCGCGGGGATCGCATCGCGATGGTCTTCCAGGACGCCCTCGCCGCCCTGTCCCCCTTCCACACGGTGGGGGAGCAGGTGGCGGAGGCGTACCGGCTGCACCACCCGGAGGTGTCGCGGGCCGGGGCGCGGGAGCGGGCGGTCGCGATGCTGGAGCGGGTCGGCATCCCGGCCGCCCGGACGCGGGACCACCCGCACCTCTTCTCCGGGGGGATGCGGCAGCGCGTGATGATCGCGACGGCGCTGGTCAACGACCCGGCGGTGGTCGTCGCCGACGAACCCACGACGGCGCTGGACGTGCGGGTGCAGCGCCAAGTGATGGACCTGCTGGGCGAGTTGGTGGCGGGGAGCTCCACCGGGGTCCTCCTGGTCACCCACGACGTGGGCGTCGTCGCGGAACGGGCCGACCGGATGCTGGTCATGCGGGGCGGGGAACTCCTGGAGGAGGGCCCGACCGCGAAGCTCCTCGCCGACGCGGAGCACCCGTACACGAGGGCGCTGATCGGGGCGGCGCCGACGCTGGAGACGGTGCCGGGGACACGGCTGCCGACGGTGGAGGACCCGGCGCCGGTGTCGCGTCCCCGCTCGGTCGCTCCCTCTACGGGTGCCGCGCTCGCGGACATCGCGGGCCTGCGCGTCGCCTTCCCCTCCCCGCGACGCCTCTTCGGCCGTCGGCCCGAACCCCGGGTCGCCGTGCGTGACGTCACGCTGCGGATCGCGGAGGGGGAGACGCTGGGGCTGGTGGGGGAGTCCGGCTCGGGCAAGTCCACGACCGCCCGGGTGCTGGCGGGGCTGCAACGGCCCACGGCGGGCACGGTGCGGTTCGCGGGGCGGGACATCTCGGGGGCGGCGACGGACGCGGCGCTGCGGCGGGAGCTGAGCCGGGACGTACAGCTGGTGTTCCAGGACCCGTACGCGTCGCTCAACCCGAGGCGGACGGTGGAGCAGATCGTCACCACCCCGCTGCGGGTGCATACGTCCCTGGACGCGGGGGAGCGACGGGAGCGGGCGGCGGAGCTGCTGCGGCAGGTCGGGCTCGCCCCCGAGCATCTGCCTCGGTACCCGCACGAGTTCAGCGGCGGGCAGCGGCAGCGGATCGGGATCGCACGGGCGCTGGCGGTGCGGCCCCGGCTGATCGTGGCGGACGAGCCGGTGTCGGCGCTGGATGTGTCGGTGCAGGCGCAGGTGCTGAATCTGCTGATGGACTTGAGGGAGGAGTTCGGGCTGTCGCTGCTGTTCGTGTCGCACGACTTGGCGGTGGTCCGGCACTTCTGTGACCGGGTGGCGGTGATGCATCGGGGGGAGGTGGTGGAGTGCGGGACGCGGGAGGAGGTGTTCGGGGGACCGCGGGCCGCGTACACGCGGGAGTTGCTGGCGGGCCGCTAGGGGGCGGGCCGCTGGGGCGCGGGGCGGGGCGGGGTCGGGTCGGCACCCGGTGCGGGGGCTTGCGGTTCTGTGCGGGTGCGTCGTGGCTGGTCGCGCAGTTCCCCGCGCCCCTGATATGCCTGCCCTTCGGGCGGCATTCAGGGGCGCACCAGCACCTCAGCCCCGGCCAGGCACTTCAGCCCGTCCGGCGTTTGAGGACGCGCGGCGGAGCCGGGCAGGGGGCGAGGGGCGTAGCCCCATCAGGAACGGCAGCCCGGTGCCGGGGGGAGGTTGCTCGGCCCCCCGGCACCGGGATCAGTACTGCCCACCGCTCAAGGTGTCAGCAGCGGCCCGCCGGACGGTCCCGCGTCACCAGGTTCGTGTGGCCCGTCGTGCCGTCGCCCCAGACCACCCGCTTCCCGGTGTCGGCGGCGACCCCGTACTGCTCACCGCGCGAGCACGAGACGCGCTGCTGGTTCTTGCCGTCGGGGTCCGCCTGGACCAGCTTCTGCAGGCTGGTGTTGACCAGGTCCTGGCCCGGCTTGAAGTAGGTGTACGTGACGGCCGAGTCCGTGGCGTCCAGGCTCCAGATGTACGCCCGCTCGTCCGTCTCCTCGATCAGGTCGGTCATCCCGGAGCCGTCGACGTTCGCCCGCCGCAGGATCTGCCGGTTGTCGTCCATGATGTTGTCGACCAGCCAGTACAGGTGCTTGCCGGTGAGGACCGGGTTCGCGATCCCGATGTGGCCGCCCTTCGCGGGGAGCAGCACCTTCTTGCCGGTGTCCAGGTCGAGGATCTCGGTGGAGATCTCCGAGTAGCCGTCCGGCGTCGGGTAGACCTTGCCGTAGGCCAGCTTCGTACCGCTCAGCGTCGGCAGCGCCGTGGTGATCGCCGCGTCGTCGCCGTCCGCGTAGTGCACCTTCGGGTCGTTGCCCCGCACCCACGCCACGCGCGGCTTGCGGTCCGCGTCCTCCTCCTGCCAGGTGACGACGTCGCCGGAGACGTGTGCCGCGCCCGCCAGCGACGGCAGGGTGCGCACCTTCCGGATCGGGCCGCCCTTGAGGGAGCGGGACAGCACCTCGGAGCCGTTCGGGCCGACCGCGACCCAGACCACCGTCGTGCCGTCCGTGTCCGGGCTGGTGTGGTACCGGCCGTCGTTGGGGCTGATCAGCTTGGGCGCGCCGCCCTTGCCGTCGGTGCGTCCGGCCCAGACCGAGTACGCCTCCTCGCCCTCCGCGTCGGACTTCGCGACGGCCCACCAGCCGCCGCCCGCACCCGGCTCGGTGCCCCGCGTGTTGAGGTCGCCCAGCAGCGTGTCGGTGTCGACGCCGATGGCCTGCTCCCAGCCGGGCACGATGCCGTGCGCGGCGAAGGCGCGGGTGACCTTCTTCAGCTTGTCGCCCTTGACCCCGAGGTCCTTCGCGGCGGCCAGGACGGCGGCGCGGGCCTCGGTGAAGCCGTCCAACGGGGTGAGGTACTCGGTGAGCGCCTTGTAGACGATCCGGTCGGCCTGCTTGCCGCCGAGGTCCTCGCGGATGTCCCACAACGCGCCCGAGAAGATGGTCGAGTTGAGGTGCACACCGCCCCGGTCGTACCCGAAGGCGACACCGAGGAAGTCCTTGGACGTCGTCCGCCCGTCGTTGAGGTCGCGCAGCGCGCAGTCGCGCGGCGACTTCGTACGGCACAGGTCCTCGCCGATCAGACCGGCGTCCGGCGACTTCTCGTTGCCGGTCACCGTGACGTCGATGGCGTTGCCGAAGTAGTCGGCGACGGCCTCGTTGAGCGCGCCCGACTGGCCGGTGTAGACGAGGCCCGCGGTGTGCTCGACGACGCCGTGCGTCATCTCGTGGCCCACCACGTCCAGGTCGGCGGCGAGGCTCTTGAACTCCTCGTCACCGCTGCCGTAGACCATCTTGTCGCCGTCCCAGAAGGCGTTGACGTACGGGAAGCCGTACTCCGTGATGCCCACGAGGGAGTTGATGGCCATGCCGCGGCCGTCCAGGCTGTCGCGGTGGTGCTGCTTCTTGTAGTAGTCGTAGACCTGCCCGGCCGCCCAGTGGGCGTCAACCGCGCCGCTCTCGGTGACCTTCGCGTCGAACTTCTTCGACGGGGAGGCGACCTCCTTGATCCCGGCCGGCCACGTGCCGGACGCGTCACCGACGTCGACGCCCGCCGCGTCCCAGGTGGTGATGGGGTTCTTGCTGGTCTTCCAGGTGCGGGAGTTGTCGATCAGCAGGTACGAGGACCCCCGCTTCTCGACCTCCAGCGTCACCTTCCTGCCGTCCAGCTTGACGCCCTTGCCGGTCGTGCCGGGCTGCTTGGGCTTCTTCGCCCTGCTCTCGGCGGGGTCCACGGCGTTCTGGATGCCGGAGTACGACAGCACCGGGAACCCGGCGTGCGCGTCGACGTACACCTCCTGCTTGACCGGCGCCTTGGCGACCGGGTCGTAGCCGGTGACGGTGATGTGGTGGGTGAGGACGCCCGTGCCCTGCGGCAGGACGACGAGCCCGTGCGAGGCGGCGCTCAGCTGCGGGGCGCCGCCCTTGCCCTGCTTCGCGGGCAGGCGCAGTTGGCCGCCCGTGAGCTGCGTGCGTACGGAGGACAGGGCGCGCTCGCTCGCGGTCGCGGCCGGGACGGACGCCGTGGCGTCGACGTCGAGGCCGGTGAAGTACTTGCCGGAGGTGCCGGTGACGAGGCGCTCGCCGTCCTTGGCCTGCATCCGCACCAGGTACTGGCCGCCGAGGACCTTCACCCCGCGGTGCTTCTGCTGGAAGCGGACCGTCTCGTCCGCGCCGTCCCGGACGGTGTCGGCGGCGGCGAGGTCGCGCTGCGGGTTGTCGATCCGGTACCGGCTCTTCTTCGCGGCGAGGTGGTCCCGGGCCGCGTCCGCCGGGGCGGCGGAGGCGGGGGCCTGCTCGGCGATGTTGTCGACGAGGGCGGGGGTGGCCGTGCCCTCGCCGGGGACGACGTCGGCCGGGGGAGCGGCGGGGGCGGCGTGCGCGGGGAGGGCTCCGGTCAGGAGGGCCGCCGCGCCGAGCAGCGCGGCGACGCCGGCGGCCCGGGATGTCCGGCCGGGTATCGCCGTGGGTCTGGTCTTGCTCAAGGTGTTCCCAACTTCCGTGGTCGCTTGCGCTGTTCATCGTTCATGCAAGGTGTTGCAGGGATGTTGATCAAGGAATAAGTCCTGCCCACAAGTGAGGGGTGCGAGGGGCTGGACGGCGGGGCGGGGGGTGTGCAGCGAAAAACTTGTGAAAGTTTTCACAAGCTCTCAAGGGTCTTAAGTCCCGGCCCGTATGTGCAGGTCAGCGGGGGTTGAGCGCGAGAAGCCCGGAATTCGAAGGGACCTATGGCCCCCGGGTTCGGGGCATTCGTCGATCATTTCCGGCCCCCGGCAGGAGTGGAATGGAGGCATCAGCGAAGAAGGCCGCAGCGAAGGAGCACCTGTCATGCAGGCCCAGGAGATGGTCGACGGACTCGTCCAGGGAGCGCTGGAAGCGCTCACCGCGTTCGAGGAGCTCGACCAGGAGCAGGTCGACCACATCGTCAAGAAGGCGTCGCTCGCCGCGCTCGCCGCCCACGGAGACCTCGCCCAGCAGGCGGTCGAGGAGACCGGCCGGGGAGTCTTCGAGGACAAGGCGGTCAAGAACCTCTTCGCCTGTGAGCACGTCACGAACTCCATGGCTGGTCTCAAGACCGTCGGCGTCGTCAGCCGCGACGAACTCAACGGCATCATCGAGATCGCCGAACCGGTCGGTGTGGTCTGCGCGATGACCCCCGTCACCAACCCCACCTCGACCACGATCTTCAAGGCGCTCATCGCCCTGAAGACCCGCAACCCCATCGTCTTCGCCTTCCACCCGTCCGCGCAGAAGTGCTCGGCCGAGGCCGCCCGGATCGTCCGCGACGCCGCCGTCGCCGCCGGGGCGCCCGCCGACTGCGTGCAGTGGATCGACGCCCCCTCCATGGAGGCCACCGGCCTCCTGATGAACCACGAGGGCGTCTCCACCATCCTCGCCACCGGCGGCAACGCCATGGTCAAGTCGGCCTACTCCTGCGGCAAGCCCGCCCTCGGCGTCGGCGCGGGCAACGTCCCCGCGTACATCCCCAAGAGCGGCAAGCTCCAGCGCGCCGTGCACGACATCGTGCTCTCCAAGGCCTTCGACAACGGCATGATCTGCGCCTCCGAGCAGGCCGTCATCCTCGACCAGGAGGTGTACGAGGCAGGCATCGCCGAGTTCGAGCGCCTCCACGCACACGTCCTGACGGCGGCCGAGAAGACCAAGGTCGAGGAGTTCGTCTTCGGCACCACGGCCTACGCCACCACCTGCTCCGGCGCGAAGCTGAACGCGGCCGTCGTCGGCAAGTCCCCCCAGTGGATCGCCGAACAGGCCGGCTTCGAGGTCCCCGAGGACACCTCGATCCTCATCGCCGAGTGCGCCGAGGTCGGCCCCGCCGAGCCGCTCACCCGCGAGAAGCTGTCCCCGATCCTCGCCGCCCTCAAGGCGAAGGACACCGAGCACGGCCTCGAACTCTCCGCGCAGATGGTCGAGTTCGACGGCCTCGGGCACAGCGCCGCCATCCACACCGAGGACGAGGAACTGGCCGAGGAGTTCGGCAAGCGCGTCAAGGCGATCCGCGTCATCGTCAACGCGCCCTCCACCTTCGGCGGCATCGGCGACGTCTACAACGCCTTCCTGCCCTCGCTCACCCTCGGCTGCGGCAGCTACGGCCACAACTCGGTCTCCAACAACGTGACCGCGGTCAACCTCCTCAACATCAAGCGGATCGGACGGCGCAACACCAACATGCAGTGGTTCAAGGTCCCGCCGAAGATCTACTTCGAGCGCAACTCCCTGCGCTACCTCGGCGAGATGGCCGGGCTCAAGCGGGTCACGATCGTCACCGACAAGACCATGAGCACGCTGGGCTTCGTCCAGAGGGTCACCGACATCCTCAACAACCGTGCGGACCGGATCGTCCTCCAGGTCATCGACACCGTCGAGCCCAACCCCGAGCTGGAGACCGTCCGGGCCGGTGCGGCGATGATGCGGGACTTCCAGCCGGACACGATCATCGCGCTGGGCGGCGGCTCACCGATGGACGCGGCGAAGATCATGTGGCTGATGTACGAGCACCCCGAGGTCGAGTTCGCGGACACCAAGGAGAAGTTCTTCGACGTCCGCAAGCGGGCCTACAAGTTCCCGGCGCTCGGCGAGAAGGCCCAGCTGGTCGCCATCCCGACCACCTCGGGCACCGGCTCCGAGGTCACCCCCTTCGCGGTGATCTCCGACCCGAAGGCCGCCCAGAAGTACCCGCTCGCCGACTACGCCCTCACCCCGAACGTCGCGATCGTGGACCCCACCCTCCCGATGCGCCTGCCGGCCACCGTCACCGCCGACTCCGGCTTCGACGCCCTCACCCACGCCACCGAGGCGTACGTCTCGGTCTACGCCAACGACTACACCGACGGCCTCTGCCTCCAGGCCATCAAGCTCATCTTCGAGAACCTGGAGCGCTGCGTCGTCGACGGGGCCAACGACCCCGAGGCCCGCGAGAAGATGCACAACGCCTCGACCGTCGCCGGGATGGCCTTCGCCAACGCCTTCCTCGGCCTGGTCCACGCCATGGCGCACACCCTGGGCAACACTTTCCACGTCGCCCACGGCCGCACCAACGCCCTGCTCCTCCCGCACGTGATCCGGCACAACGGCCAGGTCGCCGCCAAGGCCACCCCGTGGCCGAAGGCCGAGGTCTACCGCGCCCCGGAGCGCTTCCAGGCCATCGCCCAGGCCCTCGGCCTCCCGGCCGCCACCCCCGAGGAGGGCGTCGAGTCCTACGCCCGCGCCGTCGAGGAGCTGCGCGCCAAGTGCGGCATCCCCGCCGGCTTCCGGGAGGAGGGCGTCGACGAGAAGGCCTTCCTGGCGGCCCTCCCGCAGCAGGCCCTCAACGCCTACGCCGACCAGTGCGCACCCGCCAACCCGCGGATGCCGATGATCGCCGACATGAAGCAGCTCATGCGCCGGGCGTACTACGGCAAGTAGCCCCCGGCCCGCCGCGGGAAGCAGCCCCGGGCCCGCCGCGTGAAGCGACCGCCCGTCGACAAGTCGACCGACTTGCCGACGGGCGGTCGTCGTACGTTCCCCCGACGTCCCGGAGGCGGAGCGCTAGCGCTTCGGCCAGTACCAGAGCGGCTCGTCCAGCGGACCCTCGCGGCCCGCGACCGTCGTCTCGCCGAAGTCCTTGAGGAGTTCGATGGTGGTGATGTCGATCCGGGCCCGCCGGGTGCCCTCCGCCAGCGCGTCCGCGAGGGGGCGGGCGTGGGTGACCACCACCAGTTGGACGGTGCGGCCCGCGTGCAGGATCAGGTCGGCCAGAGGGCGCAGCAGGTCCGGGTGGAGGCTGGTCTCCGGCTCGTTGAGGACCATCAGGGAGGGCGGGCGCGGGGTGAGGAGCGCCGCGACCCACAGCAGGTAGCGCAGGGTGCCGTCGGAGAGTTCGGCCGCGCCGAGCGGGCGCAGGAGGCCCTTCTGGTGGAGTTGCAGGGCGAAGCCGCCGCCGTGGGAGGTGACGGAGACCCGGCTGCCGGGGAAGGCGGCGTCGACGGCCTCGTCCATGGCGGTGTGGTCGCCGATCTCGCGGATCGTCTGGAGGGCGGCGGCCAGGTCGGAGCCGTCGGCGCTCAGTACGGGGGTGCGGGTGCCGATCTGGGCGGCGCGGGCCGGGGCGTGGGCGTCGGTGCGCACATGGTCGTAGAAGCGCCAGTTGCGGATGCGTTCGCGCAGCAGCAGCAGATCGGGGGCGAGCTGCGGGTCCGCGAGCTCGCTGAGCATGCTGTCGTACGGGCGGACCTGGCCCTGCGAGCGGTGCCAGGCGCCGGAGGCGGTCCGTACCCGCACGGCGGGGCCCGCGCGGTCGCTGAGCAGGGCGGCGGGGCGCAGGACCGGGCCCGCCCAGGTGCACTCGCGCTTGATCTCCGGGTCGCCGCCGAACATCGACTCCGGGTCGGGCGGCGGCAGGCCGAAGTCGATCGCGTACCCGAACTCGTCGCCCGCGAAGCCCAGCCGCAGCCCGACGGGCGCGGTGCGGCGGGTGCCCTGGAGCGGGGCCAGGCCCGCGCGGACGTCGCGGCTGATGGACTCCGGGCCCGCCCAGAGCGTCGAGTCGAGGCCGCCCTCGCGGGCCAGGGCCGCGACCGCCCCGTTGCGGGAGGAGTCGGCGAGCAGGCGCAGGGCGCGGTAGAGGCTGGACTTGCCGGTGCCGTTCGCGCCGGTGACCACGTTGACCTGGCCGAGTTCCACGATCAGCTTGCGCAGGGAGCGGTAGTTCTCGACCGCGAGGGTGGTGATCACACGCTGCCTTCCGACGGGCCGGTCAGGACTCCGGGTGTTCCTCCGGGGCCAGGAAGCGGCCCATCGGGAGGACCGGGCGGCCCCAGGTGCTGGCGAGGACCTGTCCCGCGAGGAGGTACGTCGCCCCGGCCGCCGCGCACAGGCCCGCCCAGCCCGCCACCCGGTTCCAGCCGACGATCCCCGTGAAGCCGAAGCAGGTCATCGCGACGAACACCACCAGGACGCAGGTGAAGGTGATCAGCAGCGCCAGGTGGATGCGGAAGCAGGCCAGCCACAGGACGAACACGACGAACACCCAGGGGAGGGTGAACAGGCCGTTGACGTCACCGCGCAGCGCCGGGTCCGTGGCGGGCAGCACCCACTGGATCAGCACCGCCTTCGCGCACCAGAACAGCCCGAACCCGCCGAAGACGGTGGCGTGCCAGGTGTCGCCGCGCTGGGCCTGGAAGAGCCCGGCCAGCAACTGCGCCAGGCCGCCGACGAAGAAGCCGACCACCGGGAGCACCGAGTGGGCCAGCTTCTCCGGGAAGACACCCGCGTCGATACCGGTGGCGATGATCGTGACGACGATGAACCCGGTCAGGCCCAGCGGACCGAGCTGGGCCTGCGCGGTGGGCTCCATCCGCTTGACGGAGACCGCCTGCGCGGCCGGACCCGACCGGTGCGGCAGCCCCAGGTTCACGCACGGCTCCCGGTGTCCAGGGTCGCCCCGCCGGTGCCGTCGGCCCGGTCGTCGGGGGCGGTGTCCAGCAGGACCTCCTCCGGGGACGGCCTGCGCAGCGACGCCGCGATCATCGTCACGGCCGCGCCCGCGACCGCCCAGGCGGAGAGGACCAGCAGCGGGCCGGTGATGTTGTTGCCCTTGAAGTACGCGATCGAGCGCGCCACCCAGGTCGCCGCACCCGGCGGCAGCGCGGGCCCGATCGTGCGCCAGAAGCCCGGCAGCATCGGGCCGGGGAACGCGCCGCCCGCACTCGGGTTGCCGCCGATCACGATGATCAGGATGGCCAGGCCGATGCCGACCACGCCGACGATGCCCTGGAGGGCGAGGGTGAGAGCACCGACCGCGAACACCGTGAGTGCGCCCAGACCCCACAGGCCCCACATACTGCCCGGCAGCGCGCCCAGGATCGGACCGGCGATCACCGCTCCGAGGAGCCCGGAGACGATCGCGTACAGCGCCATCATCCCGAGGCGGATCACGGCCCGCTTGCGGTTCGCCGGGCGGGCGCCCGCGCTGATCGCCAGGATCGCCGCGCACAGGTAGCCGCCGACGCACCAGCCGACCACCAGGTAGAAGGAGCTCAGCCCGTTGGCGTCCTGCGCCGAGGCCGGGGCGATGTCCCGGAAGGCGACCGTCCGCTGCTGCTTCGCGGCGACCTCGGTGAAGATCTGCTCCAGCACCCGGGTCTCCGAGCCGCCCTGCCCGGAGGCGACGAGGAGGGTGTCGTCCTTGCCGCCGCGCGGGTTCACCAGGAGCGTCGCGTCGATGTCGCGGTTCAGCATCTCCGCACGGGCCGCCGCCTCGGAGGCCAGCGGGCGGGCGTCCAGCGGGGAGCCGGGCAGCTTGTTCAACTGGCCGGTGAACTGCTCCGCCGCCCCGCCCGGCGCGACCACGGCCACCTTGATGTCCCGGGGCTTGGGGTGGTGCAGGGCCCCCACGTACGACGTGATGAACAGCAGTTGCAGGGCCAGGCAGCCGATGACGAGCAGTGCGGCTCGCGGGGTCACGGCGTGCTTCAACTCATCGGCGAATCTCATGTCCCCACGCTCCGGGGACAGGTCGCTTCCCGCAGGTGGGGTGGGCCGTACGGGTGAACGCGGAGGGCGGGTTCCGCTTGTGCGGAGTACGTGCCGGTGTGCAGCGCTCCGGCCCCTCCCGCAGGCCGACCCAGCACCGTAAAGCGGGACATGGACCTGTCAGCAAACCTGCCAGCTCAGGGGAAGGCCACCCATGAAGTTCAGCTATGTGATGCTGCCCGACTACCCGCTCCAGGACTCCCTCGCCTCGATCAGGCTCGCCGACGAGCTGGGCTTCCACGCCTGTTACGCGGCCGACGAGACCTGGCACAAGGACATGTGGTTACTGTTCGCGGCGGCCGCCGGGCAGACCCGGAACATCCGCTTCGGGCCGAGCCTGTCGTCGGTGGTGCTGCGCGAGCCGACCCTCATCGCGCAGGCCCTCGCCACCCTCGACGAACTGTCCGGCGGACGCGCCGAGGGCGTGCTGTCCTGCGGGAACTTCGGGCTGCTCGCCCAGTACCGCATCGACTGGGCGCGCACCAAACCGCTGTCGCGCACCAAGGAGGCGCTGCACGTCGTGCGGACCCTGCTGGACGAGGGGGCCATCTCGTACGACGGGGAGTTCTTCTCGTACGACGGACTCTTCACCTTCGCGCGCCCCGTCCAGGAGCGGCTTCCGGTGAAGCTCGGCGCGATGCGCGGCCCGAAGTCGTTCGAGGCGGCGGGGGAGCTGTCGGACGGCGTCCACCACGCGCTGAGTTACACGCGCGAGGCGTACGACTACGCGGTGAAGCACCTGAAGATCGGTGCGGAGCGGGCCGGGAAGGACTGGCGGAGCCTGGACGTCGGGGCCTGGGTGGTCTTCGCGACCGACCGCGACGGGGCGAAGGCGAAGGAGGCGGCCCGCTCGATGGTCGGCATCTACGCCTCGTCCATGCCCGAGGAGCAGCTGCGGCGCAACGGCGTCGACCCCGCCGAGCTGAAGCCGGTCATCGAGGCGATCGCGGCCGGTGATCTGGCCAGGGGCATCGAGCTGACGTCGCCGGAGGTCGCCGAGAAGCTGTCGGTGTCGGGGACGCCGGAGGAGTGCCTGGAGAAGATCCGCACCGAGATCGAGCCCGCCGGGGTCAACCACATGATCTGCGCGATCACCGACAGCGGGCTGGTGAAGGCGTTCACCGGGCGGGAGCTGGAGGGGGTCGCGGACGTGGACGCCCAACTGCGGCTGATCCACGAGGAGATCATGCCGTACTGGAAGTGAGGGCGGGCCGGGCGATCCGGACGGTCCTGGCATGGGTGTGCCGTCCGTTCCCCCGGAACGGACGGCACACCCGGCTCACGTGGCCTCTAGCGGCCGTGACGCCCACCCGTGGCGGACTTGCGGCGGACCGAGCCGAACAGCACGGCCGCACCCAGTGCCAGCACCGCCGCACCGCCGACGGCGATGTACGGGGTGGCGGAGTCGCCGCCGGTCTCGGCGAGGTTGTCACCGGCCGGGGCCGCGACCGGGGTGGCCGAACCGCCCTGCGGGGCGGGGGTGTTGGCGTCCGGGGCGGCCGGGGTAGCGGGCTTCGGGGCGGCGGTCTGCGCGCCCGCGCCCGTCTTGTGGTCGTTGTCGCCGTGGCCCTTGTGCTCGACCGTCGACTTGTCGGCACCTGCGGCTATGTCCTTGTCGGACGGGGCGGACGCGGTGGGGGCCGGGGGAGCGCCCGCGTCCGTGCCCTTGCCGCCGGTGTCCTTGCCGAAGACCACGTCGGAGCAGGTGTAGAAGGCCTCCGGGCTGTCCGAGCGCTGCCAGATGCTGTAGACGAGGTGCCGGCCGGACTTGTCGGGCAGGGTGCCGTCGAAGACGTAGTCGCCGCCCTGCATCTGCGGGTCGGTGACCTTCGCGAAGGGCTTGGCCTCCAGGTCCGACCACTTCAGCGGCTTCGTCGGGTCGTAGCCGTCCTTGGTGACGTACAGCTCGAAGGAGCCCTTGTGCGGGGCGGTGCCCTTGTAGCGGAAGGTGTGCTTGCCCGCCGAGAGCTTCGAGGACGGCCAGTCGGCGCGCGGCAGGTCCAGGCCCTTGTACTTGTCGTTGCCCGCCGAGCACAGCTTGCCGTCGGGGATGAGGGCCTTGTGGTTGCCCGCGGCGTTGGCGATGTTCACCGCGTTCCAGTCGTAGAACGCCTGGACGCCGCTGGCGGCGACGGCCGCCTTGCAGGCCGCCGAGTCCGGGCTCTCCGGGCCCTCCGCGTAACAGGCGGAGACCCGGCTGACCGGGTCCGTCATGGAGCCGTGCGCGGCGGCCGGGGAGGCGGCCAGGCCGGTCAGCGCGAGCGGCGCGAGGCCGAGGGCGGCGACGGTGGCGGCCTTGCGGCGGGCGGCGGTCCGACGAGCTGCGGTCATGGTGCGGAACTCCTTGGCAGGGGACGTGTGCGTGGCCGGGGGAGAGGGGGGAGATCTCCCCCGGCAAGGCAGCACGCTAGACCCCGGAAACGGCGAAATTCCTTGCCGGGAGCGGTAGGTGGCGATCTTTATGGCCCGCTTAAGGAAGCGCTCAGTGGCGGTTAAGAAGCTGCCTGGAATGGGCGATTCCGGCCTCGTCGGCGGCCGTGCGCCGTGCTTCGTCGGCCGCCGTGTGCCGGGCTGCCCTGCGCCGCGCCTGGTTGGTCGTCGCGTGTCGGGCTCCGTCGGCCGCCACGTGCCGCGGCTGGTTGGTCGCCGTGTGCCGGCCTCCGTCGGCCGCCCTGCGCCGCGCCTGGTTGGTCGCCGTGTGCCGGCCTCCGTCGGCTGCCCTGCGCCGCGCCTGGTTGGTCGTCGCATGCCGTGCCTCGTCGGCCACCGTGCGCCGTGCCTCGTCGGTCTCCGTGTGCCGTGCCACGCCTGCCGTCCTGTGCCGTGCCACGCCTGCTGCCGCGTGGCGTGCCTCGTCGGTCTCCGTGTGCCGTGCCACGCCTGCCGTCCTGTGCCGTGCCACGCCTGCTGCCGCGTGCCGTGCCTCGTCAGCCGCCGTGTGCCGTGCCCCGCGCGGCCGGGCTCACACCACCCACCGGTACCGCCGCTCCGGCCGCCCCGTCCCGCCGTACCGCAGCGTCACCTCGGCCCGCCCGGTCGCGGCGAAGAACTCCAGGTACCGGCGCGCGCTCACCCGCGACAGGGCCCCGGCCTCCGCGCACTCCGTCGCCGACAGGCCCTCCGGGTGCGCCCGCACCGTACGCTCCACCAACTCCGCCGTGTGCGCGGCCAGCCCCTTCGGCAGCTCCCGCGAGCCCGGCGGGCGTGTCCCGAAGAGCTGGTCCACGTCCTCCTGCCGGGCCTGCCCGTGCACGGCGAGGGCGTCGAAGCGGGTGCGCAGGGACGCCACGTGCCGCAACTGCTCGCGCAGCGCCGCCTGGTGGAACGGCTTGATCAGGTAGTGCAGCGCCCCCGCCCGCAGCGCCGCCCGTACGACACCGGCGTCCCGGGCCGCCGTGATGAACAGGGCGTCCGCCGTCGGCCGGTCCGCGTCCAGCGCCTCCGCCGCCCGCAGCTCGCGCAGCACGTCGAGGCCGTCCATGTCGGGCAGGTACACGTCCAGGAGGACCAGATCGGGGCGCAGCCGCTCGGCCGCACGCAGGGCGTCGGCACCACTGTGGGCCACCCCGACCACCGTAAAACCGTCCATCGCGGACACGCAGCGGCTGTGGACCTTCGCCACCATGAAGTCGTCGTCCACGACCAGCACATTCGTCACCCGGCCACGCTAGGGCGCGACCACAAGGACCACAACGTCCGTTGGTTCCGGAACGGCGACAGCTCCTTAACGCACCGGCAACATGAGCCCACCTCCCCCTGCATGACAGAACCCGTGTCACAGAACTGAAGAAAGGCGGCGCCCGTGCGATTGCGCACCCCCCTCGCCCTTGCCGGGGCGGCACTCCTGGTGCTCGTGGGGCCTCCGCTGCTCACCACGGGCAGCGGCTCCGACACCGGCACCCAGATCCCCGGCCTGCGCTTCATGGTCCCCAACACCCCCGGCGGCGGGTACGACATCACCGCGCGCACCGCCGCCAAGAACGCCGAGGAAGCCTCCCTCACCGGCGGCATCGAGGTGTTCAACCTGCCCGGCGCGGGCGGCACCGTGGGCCTGGCCCGGCTCGCCGCCGACCACGGCAACGGCAAGGTCGCCATGTCGATGGGCCTCGGTGTCGTGGGCGCCGTCCACACCAACAAGGCCCCCAAGACCCTCGCCGACACCACCCCCATCGCCCGGCTCACCGAGGAGCAGGACATCGTGGTGGTCGGCAAGGACTCCCCGTACAAGACGATCCAGGACCTCCTGGCCGCCTGGAAGGCGAACCCGGCGAAGGTCCCCGTCGGCGGCGGTTCCTCGCCCGGCGGGCCCGACCACCTCGCGCCGATGCTGATGGCGCGCGCCGCCGGGATCAAGCCGAAGGACGTCAACTACGTGCCCTTCGACGGCGGCGGCGAACTCCTCGCCTCCATCCTCGGCGACAAGGTCGCCTTCGGCGTCTCGGGCGTCGGCGAGTACCTGGACCAGATCAAGGCCGGTGAACTGCGCCTGCTCGCCGTCACCGGCCCGAAGCGGGTCCCGGGCCTCGACGCGCCCACCCTGCGCGAGTCCGGTCTCGACACCGAGTTCACCAACTGGCGCGGCATCGTCGCCCCGCCCGGCCTCACCGACGCCGAACGCACCAAGCTGATCACCCTCTTCGAGAAGCTGCACGCCTCGCAGCAGTGGAAGGACTCGATGAAGAAGAACGGCTGGGACGACGCCTTCCTCACCGGCGAGAAGTTCGGCGACTTCCTCGACAAGGAAGACAAGCGCGTCGACTCCGTCCTGAAGGAGCTGGGGCTGTGATGAACTCCCTGGAGAAATCGCCCAGTTCGACCGATGAGTCCGCCATGTCGGGCGGCCGCGGCGCCTGGCTGCGTGAGCACTCCGAGCTCGGCGTCAGCGTCCTGCTCTTCGTCATCGGCATCCTCGTCCTCACCGACGCCCTCACCCTGCACGTCGAGATCGCCCAGCGCGGTCCCGTCGGCCCCACCACCGTGCCGATCGTCGTCGGCGCCGCCCTGCTGCTCGTCGCCGTACTCCTGGCCGTCGACGTCCTGCGCGGCGGCCGCGGCGAGGCCGAGGGCGGCGAGGACGTCGACCTGTCCGAGCCCGCCGACTGGCGCACCGTCCTGCTCCTCGCCGGAGTCTTCCTCGGCAACGCCGTCCTGATCGGCCCGCTCGGCTTCCCGATCTCGGGGGCCCTGCTCTTCTGGGGCTCCGCGTACGCCCTCGGCAGCCGCCACTTCGGCCGCGACCCGCTGATCGCGGCGGGCCTCTCCCTCTTCACCTACGTCGTCTTCAACAACCTGCTGGGCGTCCCGCTCCCGGGCGGCCCGCTGATGGGAGTGCTGTAAAAGTCATGGACTCCCTGAATTCACTGATGGACGGTTTCGGAACCGCCCTCACCCCGATCAACCTCCTGTGGGCCGCCCTCGGCGTCCTCCTCGGCACCGCCATCGGCGTGCTCCCCGGCATCGGCCCGGCGATGGCCGTCGCGCTGCTGCTCCCCGTGACGTACGGACTCGAACCCACCGGCGCGTTCATCATGTTCGCCGGTATCTACTACGGCGCGATGTTCGGCGGCTCGACCACCTCGATCCTGCTCAACACCCCCGGCGAGAGCGCCGCCGTGGTCGCCGCCATGGAGGGCCACCCGATGGCCAAAGCGGGACGCGGCGCGCAAGCCCTCGCGGCCGCCGCCATCGGCCACTTCGCGGGCGGCATGATCGGCACGATCCTGCTGGTCGCGCTGGCTCCGGCGGTCGCGGCCCTCGCCGTGGACATCGGTGCGCCCGACTACTTCGCCATCATGGTGCTGGCCTTCATCGCGGTGACGTCCGTGCTCGGTTCCTCACGGATCCGGGGCCTCGCCTCGCTCCTCATCGGCCTGACCATCGGCCTCGTCGGCCTCGACCAGATGACCGGGCAGTCCCGCCTCACCTTCGGCTCGCTCGAACTCGCCGACGGCGTGGACGTCGTCATCGTCGCCGTCGGCCTCTTCGCCATCGGCGAGGCCCTGTGGGTCGCCGCCCACCTGCGGCGCGGCGGCGCGGACGCGATTCCGGTCGGCCGTCCCTGGCTGGGGAAGGCGGACGTGAAGCGCACCTGGAAGTCCTGGCTGCGCGGCCCGCTGATCGGCTTCCCGTTCGGCGCGATCCCGGCGGGCGGCGCCGAGATCCCCACCTTCCTGTCGTACGTCACCGAGAAGCGCCTCTCCAAACACAAGGACGAGTTCGGCAAGGGCGCCATCGAGGGCGTCGCGGGCCCGGAGTCGGCGGCCTCCGCCTCGGCGGCCGGAACCCTGGTCTCCATGCTCACCCTCGGGCTGCCGACCACCGCCGTCGCCGCCGTGATGCTGGCCGCCTTCCAGCAGTACGGAATCCAGCCCGGCCCGCTCCTCTTCGAGCGCGAACCCGAACTGGTCTGGGGCCTCATCGCGTCCCTCTTCGTCGGCATGATCCTGCTGCTCGCGCTGAACCTCCCCCTCGCCCCCCTCTGGGCGAAGCTGCTGCGCATCCCGCGCCCGTACCTCTACGCGGGCATCCTCTTCTTCGCCTCGGTCGGCGCGTACGCGGTCGGGGGCGAGGCGCTGGACCTGGTGGTGCTGCTGATCATCGGGCTGATCGGGTTCGGGATGCGGCGGTACGGGCTGCCCGTGCTGCCGGCCGTGATCGGTGTGATCCTCGGCCCGGCCGCCGAACAGCAGTTGCGGCGTGCGCTCCAGATCAGTGACGGGAGCGTGGCGGGGCTGGTCAACACGCCGTTCTCGATCGTCGTGTACGTGATCGTGGTGCTGCTCCTGACCTGGCCGCTCCTGCGCAGGCTCCCCTTCCTCCACCGCAACCCAACCTCCTGACCCGCCTCCCCCCGGAGGGCCCCTCCCAGGGCCCTCCGGCCCACCCCTCTTGGCTGCGCCCCGCGTTCCCCTTAGCTCCCTTGGGCGGCGGGCTGCCCTCCCCGTCCCTTCCTCCCCAGCCCCCTGGACGGCAAGGCCGCCCTTCCCCTCTCCCCAGCCCCCTTGGGCGGCGGGGCCGCCCCCCGGGGGCGGGACGGGCGGGCAAGGGGGCGGCCCGCCCGATTCGGGCCCGCCCGGATCCTGGCCCCCGCGCGCACTTTGGACGCCGGACGCGCTCCACGCCGGGGCCCGGGGGGCGCCTCCCGGTGCCGGGTCGCTTCAGCCCCGGCCCGCCGGGCCGAGGGAGTCCCCAGCCCCGCCCCTTCACCTAAAGCGCTCGCCGCGCGGCTGGGTGGGTGGTTGCTCGCGCCCACGCGGCGGAGCCGCACATCGAAACAGCCCCGCGCCCCTGAAGGGGCACGGCCTCAAGCGGCCCGGTACGGGAAGGGTGCGCCCGTGCGGCCACAGCCCCGCGCCCCCGGCGGTATTGGACCGGATGGTTCATAACCTGTGCTAGCGTCCTCCACATGGCGCGACCGCGGACATTCGACGAAAGCCGAGCCCTCGAAGCCGCCATGCGCGCCTTCTGGGCCAAGGGCTACGAGGCCACCTCCACCCAGGACCTCTGCGAAGCCACCGGCCTCGGCCGGAGCAGCATCTACAACACCTTCGCCAGCAAGCGCGACCTCTTCCGCCGCGCCCTGGAGCGCTACACGGAGGTCATGAACGCCCGGCAGGCCGCCCTCCTGGAGGACGGGTCCCGGTCCGGGGCCGATCGCATCCAGGCCCTGTTCGCCCTGATCATCGACGGGGAGTTCGAGGTCAGGGAGCGGGGGCGGAGCATCGGGTGTCTGACCGTCAACACCACGGTGGAGCTGGCGCGTTACGATGATCCCGAGGTCGCCGCGCTCCTGGAGCGCGACCTGGCCCGCCGCCTCGGCACGTTCCGGACCGCCGTGGAGGCCGGTCGCCGGGACGGGTCCATCACCTCCGAGCGGGGTGCGGACTCGCTCGCCCGGTACCTCAACGCCGTCATCGGCGGCATGCGGGTCTCCGCCCAGGGGGGCGCGGACCGGGCGACCCTGGAGGTGGTCGCCGCATCGGCGCTGGATGCTCTGACGCGCTGATTCTTCTTCTTTCACGCCGTGTTCTCTGCGGCGTTTTCTCTTGCCTCCATTCTGAAACGATCTGTCTAAAACTGTAATGTGAAGGGGTAACCTGCCGTGCCACTTGCCATATACGTCCTCGCCGTGGGCGTCTTCGCCATGGTGACCAGTGAGTTCGTCGTCGCCGGACTGATGCCGCAGATGGCGGAGGGGCTGGACGTCACCATTCCGCAGATCGGCTATCTGATCACCGCGTTCGCGGTGGCGATGGCCGTCGGCGGGCCCGTCCTGACCATGACCGTCGTCAAACTCCCGCAGAAGAAGGCGCTGATGCTCCTCTTCGGGATCTTCCTGCTCGGCAACGCCGCCGCGGCCACCGCCGTCGACTACACCGTGATGCTGCTCGCACGCCTGGTCACCGGCACCGCGTCCGCCGCCTTCTTCGGCGTCGCGCTGTCCCTGTGCGCGGAGCTGGTACGTCCCGAACAGCGGGGCCGGGCCGCCTCGGTGGCCCTCAACGGGCTGATGCTCGGCACGCTCCTCGGGCTGCCCATGGCCACCCTCGTCGGCGAACACCTCGGCTGGCGGGCCGCGTTCTGGGTCATCACCGGGCTGACCGTGCTCGCCGCCGCGGCCACCGCCGTCGGCGTTCCGACGCTCGGCCGGGCCGAGAGCGGCGGCGACCTGCGCCAGGAACTCGCCGTGTTCCGCAACCGCCGCTTCTGGCTCGCGGTCTCCACCAGCACCCTCATCATCGGCGCCACCTTCTCCGCCTTCTCCTACTTCAACCCGATCCTCACCGAGATCACCGGCTTCGCCACCGGCACCGTCCCGTTGCTCCTCGTCGCGTACGGAGCGGCCACCGTCGTCGGCAACATGGTCGTCGGCCGGCTCGCCGACCGGTACACCCTGCCCGTCCTGGCCACCGGCCTCGCCCTGAACCTCGTCTTCCTCACCGGCTTCGCCCTGCTCGCCGAACTCCCGCTCCCGGCCGTGGTGTTCATGCTGGGCATCGGGCTGGTCGGCGTGACGATGAACCCCGCGATGATCACCCGCGTGCAGCGCGTCGCGAACGCCCGGCCCTTCGTCAACACCGTCCACGCGTCCTTCATCACCCTCGGCGTCGTCATCGGCTCCTCGGGCGGCGGCCTGGCGATCGACGCGTGGGGGCTGCGGTCTCCGCTGTGGCTGGGCGCGGCGCTGGCGGTGCTCGGTCTGCTGACGCTCGTACCGGAACTCGCGAAGCGGCGGCGGACGGCCGACGCGCCCGCCCAGGACCGGTTGTCAGTGCCGGATGCCACCATCGGTGCATGAAGCTCGAAAAGCCGCAATCCGCGTCCCGGCACACCGAGGTGGTCGACGTCCACCTGATCCTGCGCCGGGGCGCGGACGTGCTCCTCGCCCGCCGCGCCAACACGGGATACGCGGACGGGCTGTTGCACGCCCCGTCCGGACACGTCGAGGACGGCGAGGACGTGCGGGCGGCGATGATCCGCGAGGCGGCCGAGGAGGTCGGGATCACGCTCGCCGACGACGACCTGTCCGTCGCCCTGGTCATGCAGCACCGGGGCCCCGGCGGACGGCCGCGCACCGGCTGGTTCTTCGAGGCGCGGTACGACCCCGCCGACCCGCCCGCCAACCGCGAGCCCGACAAGTGCTCCGGCCTGTCCTGGCACCCTCTCGCCGCGCTGCCGGACGGCATGGTGGCGTACTGCCGGGCCGGCCTGGACGCCTACTGCCGGGGCGAGCGGTTCGTCCTGCACTGGCACGAGGACGACGACCCGATCGCGTACGACGGCACGGCACCCGACCGCAAGGTGCCGCTCCGCACGTCCGGGACCTCCGGCTCGGTGCACCACATCGGGCTCCGGGTGCCCGATCTCGCGCAGGCGCAGGACAGTTGGGGCTGGCTGCTCGGCGAACTGGGGTACGTGCCGGACCGGCGCTGGGAGCAGGGCCGAAGCTGGCGGCTCGGGGGAGCGTACGTCGTCCTGGAGCAGTCGCCCGCCCTCCTCGGCGACCGGCACGAGCGCCGAGACCCCGGCCTCGACCACCTCGCCCTGCGCGCCCGGGACGCGGCGGCCCTGGACGCCCTCGTGGCCGCCGCCCCCGGGCACGGCTGGACCCTCCTCCTCCCCGACCGGCACCCGCACGTGGGCGGTACGGGGCACCGGGCGGCCCACCTGGAGGACCGCCACGGACACGAGGTGGAGGTGGTCGCCGACGACGAGCCGTAGCCGTCAGCGGTCGGTGAGCAGGTCCGTGAACGCGGCTGTGCGGGCTGCCTGTTCGAGTGCGTCGAGCGTGCGGGAGGCCTCGGCCGCCGCCTCGGGGTCGCGGCCGGCGAGCCCGCTCTCGGCGAACTCGTCCTCGTCCAGCCGCAGGACGTCCGTGCCGTCTGCCGAGCGCCACAGGTCGAGGTCCAGGTCCTCGACCTCCACCGTCCCGTCGGCGTGCACCACGGCGGGCCGGGCCACGTCGCAGTACCAGCCCTTCAGGACGCCGCCCGCAGACCTGACCTCCTTGACCGCATACCAGCGGTCCCGCCAGTAGTGCTCCACGAACACGTCACCGGGCTCGAACCGCACGAAGCCGAAGTCCTTGACGGTGTCCCGCGCCCAGGCGGCCCGGACCACCAGATGGGTGCCGTCGTCGGAGAGCAGCTCCGCCGGGTAGCGGATCTTCAGCTGCCCCGCTTTGGTCAGCGCAATGTGGGTGGCGCGTGCGGGGTCAGCCGAGGGGGCGGACATATTCGACCTCCGTGATGCCGTGTTCGTACCCGAACCAGGTGTTGACGGCCCGCATCGGCGCGTTCGCGTCGTCGTTGCTGGTGACGGCCAGCCGGTGGCCGGCCGCCCGCGCCTTGTGCAGGGAGTGGGACTTCACGGCCTTCGCCAGCCCCAGCCCCCGGAAGTCCCGGCGGACACCCGTCATCCCGGACCTGTAGCGGTCCCCGCCGTCCGAGTGGGCCGTGGCGAAGGCGGCGATCCGCCCGTCGGGGGCGATCACGATGCTGGAGAGGGCGCGGTCGTGCAGCGGGTCGTGCCAGTCGTGGGCCAGCCAGTCCTCGTAGTCGTCCAGGACCCACCCCACCGAGCCCGGCTCGTCCAGTACGACCTCGGCGTCCGCGTCGAACAGGGCGCGCGGGTCGTCGCCCAGGGACGCGGTGTCGCGCAGTACGAAGCCCGCCGGGAGCGGCGGCGGCTCGGGCAGCACCGCACGCGCAAGATCGAGGCCCAGCATGTGCAGCGTGTGCCCGGTGGTCGCCCACCCCCGCTGCTCGGCGAAGGCCCGCCCCGGCGCGTCCAGCGCCCAGACCCCCAGGACGTTCGCCCCGGCGGCAGCCGTCTGCTCCTCGGCCGCCCGCAGCAGCGCCGAGCCGATGCCCTGCCCCCGGTGGTCGGGGTGCACCAGCACCACGGCGAAGCCCTGCCCGGGCTCCTTGGCCTGATGGTCGATGCCGGCCCGCAGCACGCCGACGACCCGGCCGTCCGTGCTGTCCTCGGCGAGTGTGAGCCGGTAGTGGGAGTCCGGGTGGGCGTCCGTCACCCCGGTCTCGACGGACTGGGCGGTCGAGAGGTTGAAGGGGAGCAGGAGGCGCCGGAGGTGCAGGACGGCCTCGGCGTCGTCGGTGCGGGGGCGGTAGTCGCGAAGATTCACAGTCATCGGCGCTGAGGCTATGCGCGGGGCCCATGGGTCACAATTCCTTTTGTGACCTTGAAGATTGTCGTGGACTTCGAAGACGCCGTCGCTCCCTACGAGCAGGTGCGCGCCCAGATCTCGCAGCAGGCCCGTGCCGGAACCCTGCCGGTCGGCCACAAGCTGCCGACGGTACGGGGGCTGGCCGCCGACCTGGGCCTCGCCGCGAACACGGTGGCGAAGGCCTACCGGGCGCTGGAGGCGGACGGGGTGATCGAGACCCGGGGCCGCAACGGAACCTTCGTCGCGGCGGCGGGGGACGCGGCCGAACGGGAGGCCGCCCTGGCGGCGGCGGAGTTCGCGGAGCGGGCGCACCGGCTCGGACTGAGCCGGGAGGCGGCCCTCAGGGCGGTGGAGCAGGCCCTGCGGGCGGCGTACGGGAAGTAGCCGCCCGCACGGGAGGGGCCGCCCGGACCGAGCCGCCGGCGGGACGCGGCCGCGCCGTCGCCGGTCCCCGGCAGTGCCGTCAGAGGTAGAGGCCCGCCTCCGGTGAGGCGTGTGCGCCCAGGACGCCCGCCGCCGTCACCCCGCGGCGCAGCGCGTACAGCTCCGCCAGCGTGGCGCCCTCCCGGCCCACCCCCTCGTCCGTGCCGAGCCAGGACACCGACTCCGCCCGGGTCAGCGGGCCGACCTCGATGCGGGCCAGACAGCGGCCGGGGCGGACGACCGCCGGGTGGAGGCGTTCCAGGTCCTCGTTGGTGGTGACGCCCACCAGGACGTTCCGGCCCTGGCCCAGCAGCCCGTCGGTCAGGTTCAGCAGGCGGGACAGCGCCTGGCCCGCCGTGTGCTTGGCCTCCCCGCGGATCAGCTCGTCGCAGTCCTCCAGGAGGAGCAGCCGCCAGCGGGACTTGCCCGTGACCCCGTCGTCCTCACCGATGGCGATGTCCATCAGGTAGCCGACGTCGTTGAACAGCCGCTCCGGGTCCAGTACGCAGTCCACCTGGCACCAGTCCCGCCACGACCGGGCCAGCGTCCGCAGCGCCGACGTCTTGCCCGTGCCCGGCGGGCCGTGCAGCAGCAGGAGCCGTCCCGCGATGTCGTCGGGCGTCACCTTCATCAGCCGGTCCATCGCGTCGGCCACCGGCGCCGTGTAGTTGGGCCGCACCTCCTCCCACGTCCCGGCCGAGATCTGCCGGGTCGTGCGGTGCGGGCCGCGCCGGGGGGACACGTACCAGAAGCCCATCGTGACGGCCTCCGGCTGCGGTTCGGGTTCGTCCTGCGCGCCGTCGGCGGTCTCGTCGAGGACCTTGGCGGCCAGCTCGGGGGAGGTGGCCGTCACCGTGACGTCCGCGCCCCGGTTCCACCGGGACACCAGCAGCGTCCACCCGTCGCCCTCCGCGAGGGTCGCGCTGCGGTCGTCGTCGCGGGCCGCACGCAGCACCCGCGCACCGGACGGGAGGAGCGCGGCCCCGGACCGTACGCGATCGATGGACCGACTGTGCGCGTACGGCTGCTCGCCCGTCGCGAACCGCCCCAGGAACAAGGCGTCCACCACGTCCGAGGGCGAGTCCGAGTCGTCGACGTTCAGCCGGATGGGCAGCGCGGACTCCGGAGCCACCGGCACGGCGTCGCCGGACTCCTCGTGTGCACGGTTCGCAGACATGCCGCACATGATCCGGCACCCGCCCGCCCCGCGCACGGACTTTTTGCCCTTCGCGCCCCGTCTCCCGTACGACCCCGGACGTACCCGCATACGCCCCCGCAATGTCAACTCCCTGCCCTACTCTGGAAGGTGATGGGACGTCATGGGTGGAATCCGGGGGCACGGCGGTGGCGGCTCACCGCGCTGATCGGCGTCGCCATGGCCGCGCTCGCACTCGTCCTGACCATGTGCACGGCCTGGCCGGGCGACTCCGGCCGGGGCGACACGGGCGGCACGACCAGCGACGGCGCCAAGGTGCACGGCACCCCCGCACCCCGCCCCGGCGCCCCGAACCCCGAGCTGGGCTGGGGCTTCACCCACACCCAGTACAGCGCCGACGCGGGTGACGCCGGTGCCCGCGAGCGCGCCGAGAAGCTCCTGGCCACGTACCGGCTCCCGCAGATCCAGCACCTGATGGGCTGGGGGGCGAACAACCCTGAACCCACCCCCGGCCGCTACCAGTTCGGCGAGATGGACAGCCGCATCGACCTCGTCCGCAGGACCGGCGGCACACCCGTCGTCACCCTGTGCTGCGCCCCCGACTGGATGAAGGGCGGACGTCAGGGGGCGGCCAACACCGACTGGTCGCAGGCGGCCCTGGAGACCGCGCCCAGCCCCGAGCACTACGCCGACTTCGCCAAGCTGGCCGGAGTCGTCGCCCGCCGCTACCCGGACGTGAAGCACTTCATCGTCTGGAACGAGTTCAAGGGCTTCTTCGACGACAACGCCAAACGCTGGAACTACGAGGGCTACACCCAGCTCTACAACCTGGTCTACGCCGAGCTGAAGAAGGTCGACAAGGACATCCTCGTCGGCGGCCCCTACCTGGTGATGGACAGCCTTGACCCCCGCGCCACCGACAACGCCTCCGCCGTCAAGGGCCCCTGGGGCAGCATCGACCAGCGCTCCCTGGACGCCTTCACGTACTGGAACCAGCACAAGAAGGGCGCGGACTTCGCCGTCGTGGACGGCTCCAGCTACTCCAAGGACGACGAACTGCTGCCGAACGAGGTCGCCGCCACCGACAAGTTCACCGCCGTCAGCCGCTGGGTGCGGCAGCAGACCGGCGGGAAGCTGCCGCTGTGGTGGGCGGAGTACTACGTCGAACCGGGCGACGCCCGCGACGAGCGCGACGGCTGGAGCGAGCCCCGCCGGGACGCCGTCCAGGCCGCCGGAATGATCGCCCTCGCCCGGGGCGGCACCACCACGGCCTTCTACTGGAACCCCCAGAAGGAGGGCGAGAAGTGCGCGGGCTGCCTCTGGACCTCCACCCAACGCGCCGACGGAGGGCAGGAGTTGACCATGCTGAAGCTCATCTCGCGGTTCGCGAAGGAGTTCCCGCCGGGCACCCGCTACGACGACACGGTCAAGGTCGCCCCCGATGACGTGCCGAACGTCCGCGTCCTCGCCAGTGACAAGGCCGTCCTCGTCGTCAACACCCTCGACCGCGCCATCAAGGCCGAGGTCGACGGCAAGAGCTTCGACATGAAGCCGTACGAGATCCGCTGGCTCACCCGCTGACCTCCCTGCCCGACCCCTCGGCGACCTTTCAGTTCCACACTCCCGACAGCGTCAGCAGCCGGGTCACCAGCGACGCCAGCAGCACCGCCATCAGCGGCAGCGCGAACCAGTACGTCGACTGCATCCACTGGAGCTTGCGCACGCTCTCGCGCCGCCCGACCCGCACCACCTCCCGCACCGACAGCAGCAGGATCAGCGCCAGCGCCGCCAGCGCGCCCACCACCGACCACGGCGTCCACGTCACCTGCGGCCCGACCGGACCGGGATCGGCCTTCTCGACCGGGCCCTCCGGCCGCTCCTTGAGCGTGTACAGCGTGGCGTCCGGGTTCGACAGCACCCGCGACAGCTCCGGGCGGGCGTCCAGGTTCGCGAGCAGCCGCCGCTCCCAGCTCGTGGAGTACCCCGAGTCCATCTGGAGGTAGATGGTCTGACTGCGGTTGATCATGAGGTACGCATTGGGTCCCGCGTCCTTCAGTGCCTTGACCAGCGACGCCACCAGCACCGGGTCGCGCGGCGCCTCCGTGGGCCGGTACTGGACCTTCTCCATGTCCCGGGCGCCCCACGGCATGGCGGGGGTGACGTTCTCCTCGACGTCGTTGCTCATCCACAGCAGCCGCACCGTCGGATCGTCGTGCGCGTACACGTACTCCATGGCCGTGACCTCGCCCGCCCGCACCTGCTCGAACGCCTCGTTGCCCCAGCGCGCCACCAGGAAGCCGCCGATCATCAGCAGGCCCGCCACCAGCGCGGCGAGCGGCGCCAGGCTGGTGCGGTCGGCGTCCCGCTCCTCCCGGGTGGTTCCGGTACGGGGGAAGAAGCCGAGCCCGGCGAGCAGGGCCGCGCCGGGCAGCGCGAACATGAAGACGCGCAGGGCCATCTCGCCGCCGTACGACTGCATGGCCAGCATGACGAAGGGGACGAACGCGAGCACGACCAGCGACCGTTCGGCGTACCCCGCGAAGCGCCGCCGGGAGATGCCCCAGCAGGCCAGCGCCATCACGCCACCGGCCAGCGCCACCCGGACGTACAGCACCAGCTTGTGCGTGGAGCTGCCGCCCTCGATGCGGCCCGCGACGGACGAGGTCACGTTGTCGCCCAACCCGCCGATCCCGCCGAAGAGTTCGGCGAAGTGCCCCGACCAGTACGGCTCGGCGAAGAACCCGATCCACACCGCCACCAGCACCGTGAACAGGATCGGCAGCCCGCGCAGCGTGGACCGGCGGACCATCACCAGCACCATCAGCACGCCCAGCATCACGAACGGCGTGAGCTGGTGGGAGGGGACCGTCCCCGCGAAGACGGCGATCAGGACGACCAGCATCGTCGCCTTCTCGCGCCGCCCCGCCGGTACCACCTCCGCCTCACCGGGCCGCCGCTTCGTCCAGATGACGCGCGGCTCGCGGAACCAGACCAGCAGGATCGCCACGAAGGCCAGGTAGAGGAGGTACGTGTAGCCCTGCGGCGAGAAGTAGTCCTGGCCGACCCAGCCGCTCAGCACAAAGAACCAGGCGCCCGCCCACTTCGCCTTCCAGCCCGCCCGCAGCGACTTCAGCAGGAGGAACAGCGGGGCGAGGTAGAGGAGTTGCATGGCGAGCGGCCACCAGCGGATGACCTCCGACATGTCGGAGATCCCGCAGGCCTGGGCCACGAAGGTCGCCGCCGCGAAGAACCCGGGCCAGCTCCAGCGGGCGTCCAGGTCGGGGACGGCCGTGCCGGTGCGGTCGATGTAGTCCATGAACCCGAGGTGCTGCCAGGCCGTCGGGAAGCGGGGTGCGGCTTCCAGCACGGCGGGCAGTGCGTGCAGGGACACCACCGTCGCGAGCAGGCCCGCCGCGAGCAGGACGGTCTTCGGCCGCTCGAACCACAGCAGCGACGCGAACGACACCGCGAGGAGGGCCGCCCCGATCAGCGTGGCGAGCGGCAGCACGGAGATCAGCCCGAGCCCGCCGACCCGGTCCAGGTCCGCGTCGGTGACCCCCCGCACGGGAAGCCAGTACAGCAGCAGCGCCGCCAGCAGCAGGCCGCCGAGCACGAGTTCGGCCACATGGCCACGCAGGACGCGCAGCACGGGCTGCGCCGCAGGGATCTCGGGCTTCTCGCTCGCGTCGGGGGAGGGGGAGGCGACAGGGGTGGAGGCGGTGGACGCGGGGGAGTGGGCGGGGGCGGGTGAGGCGGCCCCGGCCGGGGTGGACGTGGGGGTATCCGGGGTGGACCTGGGCGTCTCGGGGGTGGACCTGGGGGGCTCCGGGGCGGCCGGTGTGGCGGTCCGCGCCGGGGCGGGTGCCTGGGAGGCGGCCGAGGCGGCGGCGGTGGCTTCGGGCGCGCTCTCCTCGGCCGGGGCGGTGCCCGCTTCTGCCGGGGCGGCTCCTGCCCACTGCGGGGCGGTGCCCGCTTCCGCCGGGGTGGTCCCCGTCTCTGCCGGGGCGGTCCCCGCCTTCGCGGGATCGGTCCCCGCCTTCTCCGGGGCGGCCCCCGGCCTCTCGCTCCCCTTGACCGCCGCCGGGGGCGAGTCGGCCGTCAGCCGTCCTTCCGCCGGGCCCTCCGCAGGGCCTTGCGCCGATGCCGCCGGGGGCTTCCGGGCCCATGTCGGGCTGGGGATGAAGAGGCCGCCCGCAGGGGTCTCCGGGCCGATCCGTACATCCGGCCTGCGTTCCGCGTGGTCGAAGTCCGCGCTGATGCCCAACGGCAGCGTCGTCGCGTCGCCGAGCGCGGAGCGCAGCGTCCGGCGCGGTGCTTCCTCGGACCCGGACCCGGACCCCGAGCGGGCGGGCGCTTCGTCCGGCACCGGTCCGGCCTCCGCGGGGGCGCGTACGACCCCGTACAGCTTGACGGCGGCGATCGTCGCGATCACCGCGAGGCTCGACACCTCGGCGACGCCCGCGCCCGTCAGCCCCATCCGGGGCAGCAGGAGCAGCGTCAGGCCCAGGACGAGGACGCACAACGCGCCCTGAAGGTAGGCGAGTCCACTGGTCCGGCTCTGCGCGCGCAAGACCGCGAAGTAGACCTCGATGACGACCCGCAGCAGCGCGCCCACCGCGAACCAGCGCAGCAGCGGGGTGGCCGCCTCCGCGTACCCCGCGCCGAAGACGTGCAGGATGTACGGCGCGCCGAAGAACAGCACCGCCGCCACCGGCAGCATCAGCTTCACCATCTTGAGCAGCGAGGCCCGGCAGTTGCGGGCCAGGGAAGCGGGGTCGTGCGCCCCCTCGACGGTCAGCGAGGCGCCCATGTTGATGGCGAGCAGGTTGACGGTGCCGCCGATGGTGGTCGTGATGTAGAAGTACGCGTTGTCCGCCGAGCTGACCTGCGAAGCCACGATCACCGGCACCAGGTAGACCACGGCCAGCGAGAAGAGCGAGCCCGTGTAGTCACCGGCCAGGAAGCGCCCCATCTGCCGCATCGTCGGCGGCTCCGCGAGCCCCTCCGTGGCGGCCACATGGCGCGGCACCAGCTTCCGGAACACCAGGATCCCCAGCGGGATCACCGACACCGAGATCGCCGCGACCCACGACACGAAGACGCCCGCGGTCGGCACGGACGTGGCGATCAGCACGAGCAGCAGCAGCTTCACCGCCGAGAAGACGGTGTTGCCGACCGGCACCCACAGCGCGCTGCGCAGCCCCGTCAGCACCCCGTCCTGGAGGGTCAGCAGCGACCACAGCACCACCGCGAGGACGAACCCGAGCCCGTTCAGCGGCCCGTGCAGGAACCGGTACGAGGGCCCCCAGAAGTCCAGTGTGAGCAGGAAGATCCCGGCCGCCACCGCGACGACCAGCGAACTTCCCGCGTACGTACGGAGGACCAGCCGGCCGGTGCGTCTGCCGGACACCGGGATGAACCGGGCCATCGCCCCGGTGAGGGTGAGCGCGGTCAGCCCGGCGAGCAGCTTCATCGCGGCGATCGCCGCCGACCCCTGACCGACCGCCTCGGGGGAGTAGTACCGCGCGGCGGCCAGCCAGAAGCTCAGGCCGAGGAGCGCGCTGACACCCGTGTTGAGCATCAGCGCGTAGGCGTTGCGGAAGAGCGGGCTGCCGTTCCCGGTGCCCCTGTCCCGCAGGGGGAGCCGGAGACGACGCGCCGTCGCCGCCGACGACGGTGCGCGCACCGTCTCGTTCTCCCCGGTGCCGCTGTCGGCCTGCGTGGTGGTCGTGTCAGACACCGCGGGTTCCCGCCCCCCGTGCGATCCGGACCGCCGACCGGGATCTGCGCACCACCGCGTACCCCCGGGTCAGCGCCCGCTCCCTGGCGAAGTCCCGGAAGGTGCCCGCGTCCTCCACCATCCGCTCGAACCGGTCCAGCGGTGTGCTGCGCTGCACCGTGATCCTGCGCAGTGCGAACGGCCCCTGCGCGCGCTGTGCCAGGTCGTTGTTGACCGCGAGGGCCTGCGCGAACCCGGCGTCGCGGACGGCCGTGCGCACCCGGCGGCTGGAGTAGCCGTACGGGTAGGCGAGCGACACCGGTGTCTCGCCCAATTCGTCGGCGACCAGCTCCCGGCAGCGCAGCAGCTCGAACCGCAGTCTCTCGTCGGGGAGTTGGTCGAGCTGGGGGTGGGTGTGGCTGTGCCCGCCGATCTCCGCCCCCGCGTCCCGCAGGGCCCGCACCTGGCCCCAGTCGAGCATGGTGTCCAGGGCGCCCCCTTCGTCGTAACGGCCCTTCAGCCAGCCCGTGGTGACGAACAGGCTGCTGCGGAAGCCGTGTTTGACCAGGGACGGCAGGGCGTGCCGGTGCACGCCCTCGTAGCCGTCGTCGAAGGTGATCAGGACCGGTTTCGGCGGCAGCGCGACGCGCCCCGACCGCCAGGAGTCCCCCAACTCCCGGGTGGTGATGGGGGTGAAGCCGTTCGCGTCGAGCACGCCCAGCTGCTCGGCGAAGGACTCCGGCGAGACCGAGAGCCCGTACGCGGCCTCCGCGGGCCGGTGCCCGACCGCGTGGTACATCAGGACCGGCACCCGCTGAGCCCGTGCCGCGCCCGCCGTGGTTCTGCTTCCGCTCATTCCCGCGTCGCCCCCTCGCGTCCCTCGCTCTCCTGGCCCGCGCCGTTCTCCCGCGTCCCGGACGGGGCCGCGATCGGCGCGACCGTGAAGCTCCCGCCTCCCCTACGGGCCCGGACGCTGCCGAGTACGTACCCTCCTGCCGCCGCCGCCACTCCGGTCACGATGGCGCCCGCCCGGCCCGCGCCGCCCGGACGCCACAGCGCCGCGTCACGCAGACCGCGCAGGACGCCGCCGGGGAGCACCCGGGTGGTGTACCGGCGTTCGGACTCAAGTCCCTTGCCCGCACCCACACTTCGCGCCACGAGCGCTTTCGACAAGCCCTCCGCGTACGTCCGGGTGCGGAAATAGCCGAACCCTTCCCGCACGGTGGGCACCTTGTGGTGGATCACCGCCCGGTCGTCGATGAGCAGCACCGCCTCCGGCAGGGCCTTCGCCAGGCGGATGCACAGCTCCGTCTCCTCGCAGCCCAGCGGCCGTTTGTCGCCGTCCCGGCCGATGCCGGTGGCGAAGCCGCCCGCCGCGTCGAAGGCCTCCCGGCGGAAGGAGGCATTGCCCCCGAGCACGTTGCGCACCCGCACCTTCCCCTCGGGCAGGCCCTTGTACGTACAGCCGACGACCCAGTCGAACTCCTCGGGGAACCAGGCCGGGCGGCCGCCCGACGCCCACGCGGGCATGGTGCGGCCGCCGACCGCCATCACGCGGGGGTCCGCGTACCCGGCGGCGAAGTGGTGCAGCCAGTCGCGCTCGGCGACCGCGTCGTCGTCCAGGAAGGCGAGCAGGCCGCCGCGGGCGGCGGCGATCCCCGTGTTGCGGCCCGCGGACAGGCCGCGGGGGCCCGCGTTGGCGAGCACCCGCACCGCCTGCACGCTCTCCTTGTACTCCCTGGCCAGGCGCTCCAGGAGCGTGGGGTTGTGGTCCACGACCAGCAGCGTCTCCAGCGCCGGCAGGGACTGCGCGTGCACCGAGGAGACCGCCGCGAGGATGTCCTCCCAGCGGTCCTCGGTGTACACGC
Organism: Streptomyces sp. NPDC087440; assembly: GCF_044744005.1. Classification (NCBI taxonomy): domain Bacteria; kingdom Bacillati; phylum Actinomycetota; class Actinomycetes; order Kitasatosporales; family Streptomycetaceae; genus Streptomyces; species Streptomyces sp. NPDC087440. Next base: position 111,724 of record NZ_JBIUXN010000019.1, read on the forward strand.
AGATCACCACGGAGAAGCCGTGGGAGACCTCTGCGCTCAAGACACCTCTCCCCGGCCGATGATCCGGCGCGGCGCCACCACGGGCAGCGGGGCGCGACGGCGCTCGTGCCGCTTGCCGCGCTCCTTGAGGATCACCTTGAGGACGCGCAGCCCGTCGCGGACCGCGCTGAGGTTGCTCATGCCGTGGATGCGCTCGAACTCGTGGCTGGGAATCTCCTGCACGCGCAGGCCGGCCTTGACGACCCGGATGTTCATCAGGGTCTCCACCTCGAAGCCGGTGCAGTCGAGGTCGATCTTGTCGAGGCAGTGCCGCCAGAAGGCGTTGTAGCCGTAGCACAGGTCGGTGTAGCGGGCGCCGAACTTCTTGTTGACGACCGTGCACAGCACCCAGTTGCCGAGCTTGCGCACCGGCGTCATGTCGTCGGTGCCGCCGCCGTTCGCGAAGCGCGAGCCCTTCGCGAAGTCCGCGCCGGAGACCAGCGCGGAGACGTAGGAGACGATTTCGTGGCCGTCGGCGCTGCCGTCCGCGTCGACCATCACGATGATGTCGCCCGTCGCCGCGGCGAATCCCGCGATGAGGGCGTCGCCCTTGCCCTTTCCGGTCTGCTTGACGACGACGACGTCCGGACGGAGTTCCCGGGCGACGGCCACCGTGTTGTCGGTGGAATTCCCGTCGACGAGGACGACTTCGTGAATCCATTCCGGCAGCGTCTTGAAGACGTACGGAAGGTTTTCCGCCTCGTTCATGGCGGGGATCACCACGCTGACCGGCGGGGTGATGGCGAGATGCGAAGAGATGGGCCGGTACTTCAGACTTTTCTTGATCGCGCTCGTGCGGCTGTTTCCGTTTGTCGACGGTTCGCCGAGCGGATCTTGCCCCGGTACCGCGGGTCGGAGAAATGAGCTCATGAGTCTTTTCCCTCTCCACCGGTGGACCGCCCGCCCCCGGGCGGTCCGGATGAGTTTCCGGTTCGAAAGGGGGGTTTCACCCCGGGCCGTGACGGAATCGAGCCGACGGATTCCCACTCCGTGCGCGTGCGTTGGTGCTTTCCGTACCGACCGGGTGAGCTGGCTGTTGCTCTGCGCGGAACGTGCCACGGCACTACACGTGCTTACCGAGCACGGCACCCCCCTACCGCGCTCCCGCTGCCGGCCGTGCTCGCGACGCCTGAGCCCTCCCCTGGAGCCGCTGCACTCGATGGTCGGTTGCGGGTGATGTACGACGGTATTGATGATGAGGACCTTATGGCAAGACCTGGAACGTAGCCTCGCTTTTTTGTTACTTTGGCCGTTCTTCGACGGTCACATCCGGAACCGTCCCGATCGGATTTCGCCGATCCGTTTCAGCAATCTGTCCGCCGGTGCGAACAGTTCCGGCCGTTCCACCACCGTATTCCGCAAGGCGCGCACCGGTGCGCGATGTGCGCGGTGGCCGAATGCCACCGGGTGACGGCGCATCACCCATCCCTCGGCGACCGTGATCTCCCTGGTCTTGAGGGAATCCTTGTACTCTTTCTGGCCGCGCCCCAGATCGACGTAGGCGATGCCCTCCGAGGCCGCCGATTCCGCGATCTTGAGCTGCATCAGCAGACCCGGTGAATACTTTGCGAACTCCGGGTCGTAGGCCGGGAACCAATTCGCGATGATCCGCTCCGAGCGCGGACCGAAATGCGCGGCGACGGGCCGCCCGCCCGCGTACAGCACCGACAGCAGTCCCGTGAAGGAGTCGCTGCGGGTGTGGAAGAGCTGCTCGACCAGGCGGGTGATCCAGTCCTGTGCGAAGCGGTCGGAGCGGCCCGTCCTGCGGTACTGCGCGGACTTCCACCGCATCAGCGTGGCCAGCATCGCGGGGTCCCGCTCGTCGTGCACGTACCGCACCTCGCCGACCTGACGTCCGAGCCTGCGCCCCTTGGCGAGCGTCGTCTTCAGGAACTTCGGCGCGTTCGCCCGCAGATGGGCCTGGTACGCGTCGTACCCGTCCAGGGTGTCGATCACCGGCGAGGCGAACCTGCCCGTCGCCCCGCCCTCGAACCCCGCCTGCCCCTGGGCGAGGTGGTCGAACTCGTACACCGCGAGCCCGCACGCCCGCAGCAACTCCCGTGCGTCCCAGGTGAACCCGGGTCTGTGCACGAGGCCCTGGCTGTCGGAGACACCCAGGCCCAGTGCCCGGCCCACGCCGGCCGCGGATCTCTGGTACGCGAAGAACGCGGCCGGTTCGCCCCCCTCGCGCACCACGGCGATCCGTACGCCGCGCCGGCATCTGCCCAGCGCCAGTGCGAACTCGGGGGAGAGGAAAGGGTTCGCCAGCTCGGGCGAGCCGTGCAGATGCGCCTTGGCCTGCAGGGCCGTCCAGGCCGCCCGGTCCGCCGAGGTGAGTTCGCCGGGGCGGTGGACGGTGATGACGCGCGCGTCCCGGTGAACGGTCTGCGGGTGCGTGTGCGGGTGAGGGTTGTCCACGTCAGGGTGCCTGCCTTCTGGTCGTGCGGCCGCCTCGGCGACGCAGAAGTGTGAGCAGGAACAGCAGGACGCTGATCCCGGCCACGGCCGCGATCCCGCCCCTGGTCGACCACAGGCGCAGGGCCAGCATCGCCTGGGCGACGAGCAGGTTGAGCGCGAGTGCCGCTGTTGTCGACGCGACCAGACGCCCCAGCGGTTCCAGCCCGCGCAGCCAGAGCGCCACGGCGAGGGCGGGCGCCAGCACCATGAACACGACCGTGCAGGGCGCGCGCAGCGGGGACGGCAGGTCGGCGAACGCCAGCACGGCGCCCGCGACGGCCACCGCCAGCCCCGCCCCCGCCGCCAGCGGCAGGGCGTCGCGCACCGCCGCAGGAAGGGCCGCGCGGCCCGCTCCGCCGTCCTCTGACACCTCGTCATTCATGTTCCGGATGGCCTGCATTGGCGACTTTGCCCCCCGACGCGCCGGATGCCGGGCTTCAATGTCGCGCAGGCCGCCGAGAGTCGTCAAGGATGCGTAGGCGATGTGAAGAAGATCCGTGCCCAATGTTCTTGGCATGAACACTACCGGCGGGTCACAAGGGCTGGTACGACATGTGTGGCGGCTGCTCACTGTGAGGCGGCCCGCTCAGGGAGGTTCCATGAAACTGACCCGTTTCGCGGCATACTCGACCTCGCTCGCCCTCGCCGGAGTCCTCGCCCTCACCGGGGCGGGCGCGGCGGGAGCGGCCCAGCAGACCCAGGGCGTCGACTACGTGGCGCTCGGCGACTCCTACTCCTCCGGAGTCGGCGCCGGAAGCTACGACGGCTCCAGCTGCAAGCGCAGCTCCAAGGCCTACCCCGCCCTCTGGGCGGCGAAGAACACCCCCACCACCTTCGCCTTCGCCGCGTGCAGCGGCGCCCGCACCGGCGACGTCACCTCCGGCCAGCTCGGCTCCCTCAGCTCGGCCACCGACCTCGTCAGCATCACCGTCGGCGGCAACGACGCAGGCTTCTCGGACGTGATGACGACCTGTGTCCTCCAGGGCGAGGCCGCCTGCGTCAGACGCGTCAACCAGGCCCGCGCCTACGTCGACGCCACCCTCCCCGGTCAACTCGACTCCGTCTACAACGGCATCAGGGCCAAGGCCCCCGCCGCCCGCGTCGTCGTCCTCGGCTACCCCCGCTTCTACAAGATCAACGGCACCTGTTCGGTCGGCCTCAGCGAGAAGTCCCGCACCGCCATCAACGGCGCCGCCGACTACCTCAACACCGCCACCGCCAAGCGCGCCGCCGACCACGGCTTCACCTTCGCCGGGGTCGCCGCCGCCTTCTCCGGCCACGAGATCTGCACCCCCACCCCGTGGCTGCACAGCCTCAACTGGGGCAACATCGGTGAGTCCTACCACCCCACCGCCGCCGGACAGTCCGGCGGCTACCTCCCCGTCATGAACTCAGCGGCCTAACCCTGCGTCCCGTACGTCGCACCGCCGTCGGTCGTCGTGGCCGGCGGCGGTGTCGTCGTGCCGCCCGACCCGTTCTGCCCGTCGGTGGTGGTCGGGGTCTCCTTCTCGCAGGTCACCGTGAACGCCACGGAGTCCGACGCCACCGTCTTGGGACTGCGCACCTTCACCTGGACCGTGTCCTTCCAGACCTCGTCCTTCTTGTACGTCCCCTCCGTGTGCTGCACCTGCTGCGACAGCGTCCCGGCGTCGAAGTGCGCCTTGAGCCACGCGCCGCCGCTGGTCTCCCCGCTGCCGGTCGTCCACTGGTACTCCACGTCGGCCGGTGCGCGCCCCACCGTGATCGTCGCCGTGAACGTCGGCAGCGCGCCCGAGGGTGGCGGGCACTTCCCCGTGTAGCTGTCGCGCACCGCGTGCACGGACACCCGGACGGTCTGCTCCGGGGGAGGTGTGGTCTTGCCGCCACTGGCGCCGTTCGTGGTGGTGCTGCCGCCGTTCGTGGTGCTGCTCGAGGTGGCGTCGCTGCCACCGGTGCTGGTGCTGCCCTTGGTCGGGTCACCACTGGTTCCGGTACTGCCGGTGGACCCGGTGCTGGTGTCCGTGCCACCACTGCCGGTCTGCCCGTTCGAGGTGCCGGCGACGGTGCCCGGATCGTCCTTCTTGGTCAGCGCGTACACCAGCCCCGCGACCGCGAGCAGCAGCACCGCGATGCCGAGCGCCAGCACGGCCACCGAACGCCGGGGCTGGCCCTGGGGGGTCGTCGCCGTCTGCCCGGTCGCGGGGCCGTACGTACCTCCCGAAGGAACCGGCACCGGCACCGGCCGTGGCGGCGGCGTCGGCTCCGGGCGGTAGGGCGTGGACCCGGTGACGGTCGGGCGGCTGTGCACCCCGCCGGTGACCGTCGCCGTCCCGCCCGCCGCCACGATGCGCAGCATCCGCTCGGCCTCCGCGCCCGACATCCGCTCCGCCGGGTCCTTGCGCAGCAGCCCCTCGATCACCGGCCGCAGCGCCCCGGCCCGGGTCGGCGGCGGCAGCTCCTCGTCCACCACCGCCCGCAGCGTGGACAGCGGCGTGTCCAGCCGGAACGGCGAATTGCCCTCCACCGCCGCGTACAGCAGCACCCCGAGCGACCACAGGTCCGACTCCGGCCCCGGAGTGCGCCCCAGCGCCCGCTCCGGCGCCAGGAACTCCGGCGAGCCGATCAGCTCGCCCGTCATCGTCAGCGCGGAGGTCCCCTCGACCATCGCGATGCCGAAGTCGGTCAGCACGATCCGCCCGTCGTTGCCCACGAGTACGTTGCCGGGCTTGACGTCCCGGTGCAGCACCCCCGCCTCGTGCGCCGCCCGGAGCGCGGCGAGCACCTCCGCCCCGATGTGCGCGGCCCGCTGCGGGGTCAGCGTGCCCTCCGCGTCCAGCACGTCCGACAGACTCAGCCCCCGGACCAGCTCCATCACGATCCACGGTCTGCCGTCCTCGGTGGCCACGTCGTACACCGTCACGACATTGCGGTGCGAGATGCGGGCCGCCGCCCACGCCTCGCGCTCCAGCCTCTGGTAGAGCCGGGTCTGGTCGGTGCCGCCGAGCCCGGCCGGGGCCCGCACCTCCTTCACGGCGACCTCGCGCCCCAGCACCTCGTCGCGGGCCCGCCAGACGACGCCCATCCCGCCCTGCCCCAAGGGGGCCAGAAGGCGGTATCGGCCCGTCACCACCCTGTTCTCGCCCGGCACTTCTGTCACAGGACGCATCCCCCGATCCGCAGCAGAGCGGCATCATGGTCGAAACCACTCCAAGCTAGCTCAACTCCGCCCTCGTGCAGCCCCCTTGAACAATTACGGTCCGTCAACATCGGTACCCCTGTGATGAATCCTGTGGGCGGGATACACGTGTGTCATGACGGGGAGATAGGGTTAACCTGCCCGGTGACGGGTGCCCTCGTACGGGTGGGGAGTGACATGGAACAGATAACGGTGCGCAGCAGGCCCCGGGTGCCTGCCATCACATGCGGGAGCAGTGCGACCAGCACGCGGCTCGACCGCCACCTCGCGGTGCTCGGCGGCCCTGCCGTCCCGCAGCGCGAGACGGCCGAGGCGACGATGCTGATGCGGGAGCTGACCTCGCGCGAGGTGCCGCGCACACGCAACACCAGCAGGGGGACGCGGATCTCTCGCGTCTCGCTGTTCGCGCCGCTCAAGCGGCTCCGCCGGTCCTTGTTCGGCAACCGCGGCTGACGCGGCGGCCGACCGGTCCCGGCACCACACGCGGGTTCGTCCCGCGCCACACGAGAGCCGCCCCACGTGCCCGACCCCGTCATTCCCGGGGCAGTGGGGCGGCTTTGTGCTGCCCGCGTCCGGAGGCCGGTCAGAGCAGCGCGAACTGTCCGCCGGGACCCTCCTCGTGGTGGTCCAGCACCGACGCGGGCCGCCGCGCCGCCGCCGGTACGGGCAGCACGCCCGCCCCGGTCAGCTCCTCGCGCGAGATCTCCTCGGCCGGGCCGAACTCCGGCTTCGCGTCCGCCAGTTCCGCGTACAGCCCCAGCACCGTCACCAGTTCCAGCAGCTCCGAGGACCACTCCTTGGGCCACTCCCCGGGCCGTACGGCCTCCAGCGAGCCCGGCGCCGCCTCGGCGGTGCGCACCTCGAACCACCGCTCCAGCACCCGCACCCCGCCCACCTCGAAGGTCCAGGCGGCCTCCGGCACCGGCGAGATCCGGCCCGTACCGCCGACGACCAGGGCCGATTCCTCGTGGTCGTACGCGATCGCGTCCGGCCGTGCCGGGACGGCCGCCCGCACATAGGGCCTGCGTCCGCCGGGGAGGCGCGGGCGCTCGCCGCCCCGCGCCCCGCGCAGCAGCAGGGCGCGCAGCCGGTGGCCCCGCTCCAGCCCGTGCCGCCATGCCTCCGGATCCCGGGGGAGCGGCACGACGGCGCCCCGGGGTGACGGGCGGGCGTAGGCCAGCGCCCAGGCCGGAAGGTCCTCGGGGGCGACCTCGCACCCGTACCGCCGGGAGAGGAAGTCCGTGAGGCCCGGTGTCAGGTTCGGCTCCAGGCCGCCGGGCCTGCGGTACAGGGGCCGGATGCGGCCGGGGCGCCCGGCGGGGGAGTACCCGTCGGGGAGCAGCGCGGTGGCCAGCACGGCGGGGCCCGCCGCCCCGGGAACGTAACCCTGTTCGACGGTGAAGAGTTGATGCGTGGTGTCCAGGACGCGCCACAGTTCGGGGCGTGCGGCGTCGATGAGGCGGTGGTCGGGGATCAGCCACTGCTCGTCGAAGGGGCCGTGCAGGACGCGCACCGGCTCCGGGCAGCGGCCCGACTCGGCGGCGAACCGGGTGGTGGCGGTGCGCTGGCCGGGCAGGGCGGCCACGGAGGTCTGCGGGGTGCGCACCCGGGTGGGCGCGAAGAGCGCGTCCCGGGCCGCGGGCGAATCGGCCCGTATCACCGCGTCCCAACGGGCCCGCAGGGACGCGGCGTCGGGTCCGCGCACCCAGCCCCGGCCGGGCCGCAGCGGGGGGACGGACCAGGGCATGAGGTCGTCGAGCAGCAGGGGGTTCTGCGGGGTTCCGGCAACATCGCTCACGCCCCGCATCGTAGGCACAGACTTCGCGGGTGCTTATGCGCTCGGCGACTCCACCGTCACCGAGAACGAGAACCGGTCGCCCCGATAGCGGATCCGCGCCACGTCCACCACCCGCCCGTCCGTGTCGTACGTGACGCCCGTGTAGTGCAGGATCGGCGAGCACAGCGGCACCTTCAGCAGCTCCGCCGTCTCCGGGTCGGCGAGGCGGGCCTCGATGGTGTCGGTGATGCGGCTGATGCGCACGCCCACGATGTCGCGCAGCACCTTCGTCATCGGCCAGCGCTCCAGGTCGTCGGCCCTCAGCCGGTCGGCGAACTCCGGACGCACCGCGTTCTCCGCCCAGTTGGTGGGCTCGCCGCTCTGTGCGTCGTGGCGCAGTCGGCGGTACGTCAGGACCTCGGCGACGTCGGGGAAGTGCTCGGCGAGATCCCCGGGCACCGGCACCGGGCCGTGGCCGAGCAGCGTCGTCGGCTCGCCCGACTGCTGGGCCACGACCGCGTCGATCGAGCCGAGGAGGCGGCGCGGGGCACCCCGCCTGGCCCCCGGCTCGATGAACGTGCCCCGCCTGCGGTGCCTGCTGATCAGGCCCTCCGACTCCAGCTCCTTGAGCGCCTGGCGCATGGTCAGCACGCTCACCCCGTAGTGCGCGGCGAGCTGCTCCTCGGTGGGCAGCCGCAGCGAGGCGTCGGGGGTGCGGCCCAGTATCGAGGCGCGCAGCGACTGGGAGACCTGGTACCAGAGCGGCAGCTTCCGGTTCAGGACGAGGGAGTCGGGGGCGAAGGCGGTCACCTGGAGGGTCTCCGGTCAGCGGTTACGGGCGGAAGTGTCGCTGAAGACCCTGCCACACGTCGTCGTACGAGGACTGGCGGTGATCGGCGTTCGCCGCCTGCTCGGTGGCGGTCACCGGCCAGCGGGTCTCGAACATGAACGCAAGACCGTCCTCGATCTTCTGCGGCTTCAGCTCGGCGGCGCTCGCCCGGTCGAAGGTCTCCCGGTCGGGGCCGTGCGCCGACATCATGTTGTGCAGCGAGCCGCCGCCGGGCACGAAGCCTTCCGCCTTGGCGTCGTACGCGCCCTCGATGAGGCCCATGTACTCGCTCATCACGTTCCGGTGGAAGTACGGCGGGCGGAAGGTGTCCTCGCCCACCAGCCAGCGCGGCGCGAAGACCACGAAGTCCACGCCCGCGAGGCCGGGGGTGTCGGACGGTGAGGTGAGCACCGTGAAGATCGACGGGTCCGGGTGGTCGTAGGAGATCGACCCGATGACGTTGAAGCGGTGCAGGTCGTAGACGTACGGGACGTGGTTGCCGTGCCAGGCGACGACGTCGAGCGGGGAGTGGTCGTACGTCGCGGACCACAGGTTGCCGCAGAACTTGTTGACCACCTCGACCGGGCCCTCGGTCTCCTCGTACGCGGCCACCGGCGCCCGGAAGTCGCGGGCGTTGGCCAGGCCGTTGGCGCCGATCGGGCCGAGGTCGGGGAGCTGGAAGGGCGCCCCGTAGTTCTCGCAGACGTAACCGCGGGCGGTGGCGTCCAGCAGCTCCACGCGGAAGCGCACGCCGCGCGGGATCAGCGCGACCTCGCCCGGCTCGGCGCGCAGCAGGCCGAACTCGGTGCGCAGCAGCAGCCCGCCCTGCTCGGGGACGATCAGCAGCTCGCCGTCGGAGTCGCTGAACACCCGTTCCAGCATGGGGGAGTTGGCGTGGTAGAGGTGGATCGCCATGCCCGCGCGCTGGGTGGCGTCGCCGTTGCCGCCGAGCGTCCACAGGCCGGCCAGGAAGTCGGTGCCGGGGGCCGGGTCGGGGAGCGGGTTCCAGCGCAGCCGGTTGGGGTCGGGGACGGTCTCGGTGAAGGGGGCGCTGCGCAGGCTGCCGTTGTCGACGCGGACGAACGCGGGGTGCGCGGCGGAGGGGCGGACGCGGTACAGCCAGGAGCGGCGGTTGTGCGCGCGGGGCTCGGTGAAGGCGCTGCCGCTGAGCTGCTCGGCGTAGAGGCCGAGGGGGGCGCGCTGGGGCGAGTTCCGGCCATCGGGCAGCGCGCCGGGAACGGCTTCCGAGCTGTGTTCGTTGCCGAAGCCCGAGGAGTACGCCAGGCCCTCCGCGGCCTTGCGCGCCGCTTCGACGTGTCGGTCCGTGCCGTTGCCGCTCATCGTCCGCTCCTGGGAAGAGGTAAGGCTCGAAAGGGGAAGGTGGGACGCGTAAAGCAATCCTATGCCTGACAGTAGGATTGCGCGCGGGGAACGTCAACGGTGGGCAAAGGGAAGGGCCGAAAGCGGAGGGGCCTCGCGGGGGCCTTCGAGGGGAGATTCGTGGGGCGGGCTTCGTGGAGTGCGCCGGGGTGGGCGGCATGATGGGGGCCGTGAACCACGGATTCGAGCCCGACGTCCCCCCGGCCGCCGCCGCGCTGCGTCGCGCCCCCGTCCAGCAGCGCAGCGCCGAGCGGCTGACCCGCATACTCGACGCCTGCGCGGCCCTCCTCGACGAGGTCGGCTACGAGGAGCTGAGCACCCGCGCGGTCGCCGCCCGCGCCGGAGTGCCCATCGGTTCCGTCTACCGCTTCTTCGGCAACAAGCGCGCCATGGCCGACGCCCTCGCCCTGCGTAACCTCGACCGCTACGCGGAACGCATCGGCGCGGGTGTCGCGGACCTCGCCGACGCGGACTGGCGCGGCGCGATCGACGTCGTCCTGGACGAGTACCTCGCCATGCGGCGCACCGTACCCGGCTTCACCCTGGTCGACTTCGGCATGCAGATCCCGGTCGGCGGACCGGTCGACGACCCCAACCACCGGGTCGCCGACCGCCTCACCCACCTCCTCGCCGCCCAGATCGGCCGCACCCCCGACGCCTCGCTGCGCCGCACCTTCCTGGTCGCGGTGGAGGCCGCGGACGCGGTCCTCCAACTCGCCTTCCGTACGGACCCGTTGGGCGACCCTGGAGTGGTGCGGGAGGCGCGGGAACTGCTACGGGCCTATCTGGCGCGGGTACTGGACTGAGCCGGGGCGGGTGCTGGACTGAGCCGGGGCGGGTCCGGGGGCGGACCCCGGTGACGCGCCCGGCGCAAGAAGTCGGCGCCAACTCGTTCCGACAGGGCCCCCGTTGGGTACCTTCATCGCCCCGGACCGGTGCACCGGTCGCGGTGCGAAGAGGAGCGGGGCGATGGCGCGGATCATCTGCGTGCACGGCATAGGCCAGCAGTACGGCGGGGAGCGCGAGCAGCACGACCGCTGGCTGCCCGCCCTGGAGGACGGCCTCAGCCGTGCCCTGGGACCGCCCCCGGCGGGGACGACCCGGCTCGCGCCCGGCGACGTCGACTGCGTGTTCTACGGCGACCTGTTCCGCCCGCCCGGACGCCTCCTCGCCGGACACGAGCCGCCCTGGGACGCGGGCGACGTCGGTACCGGCTTCGAGGCCGAACTCCTCGCCCTGTACTGGGCGGAGGCCGCCCGCGTCGACCCCGGCGTGATGCCCCCGGACGCCCGCACCCTGGCCCGCACCCCACGCTCGGTGCAGGCCGCGCTGAACGCCCTCGCGAAGTCCCGGTTCTTCTCCGGCATCGCCCTGCGCGCCATGGTCGCCGACCTCCGGCAGGTCCGCCGCTACCTGTGCGAACCGGGCGTCCGGGACGCCGTCCAGGAGCGCGTCGCGGCCCGCGTCACCGACGACACCCGCCTGCTCGTCGGCCACTCCCTGGGCAGCGTCGTCGCGTACGAGGCACTGGCCGCGCACCCCGGGTGGCCGGTCCGCGCCCTGCTCACCCTCGGCTCGCCGCTGGGCATCCGGCACCTCGTGCGCGACCGCCTCAGCGTGCCCGGGGGCACCCCCGGCGACCGCCCGGGACCCGTGTCGGCCTGGACCAACATCGCCGACGAGGGCGACGTGGTGGCCCTGGTCAAGGACCTGCGCCCGCTGTACGGGCCCGGCATCACCAGCCACCTGGTCCACAACGGGCCGCACGCGCACGACGCCGCGACCTACCTCCGCTCCGACGCGGCGGGACGGGCGATCGCCGATGCCTGCGAGATCTCCTGACGCCGCCGCGGCCGGACCCTCGCCGCCGCCCGCCCCGCGCCGCTACCTGTTCGCCGCCGCCGTCACCCACGTCGCCGGGCACACCGAACTCGACGTGCCCGAACTCGCCGACGACGTACGGCGGATGGAGGAGCTGTTCCTGGGGACGGCGGACGACGAGGGACTCGGCTACCGACGCCTCGTACGGGCCGACGGGGCCCGGTCCGGGGAGGGGGGCCGGGCTGCGGGTGCGGCCCGCTTTGCGGAGGGGGCTCGGGGTGCGGAGGAGGCTCGGCCTCGGGATGGGGCCCGGTCTGTGGGCGGGCACCGGTTTGCGGAGGGGGCTCGGTCTGCGGGCGGCACTCGGTTTGCGGGCGTGGCCCGGTCGGTGGACGGTCTCCACCCCGCCGACCGCCACCCCGCCGACCGTCACACCCTGACCGCCACGCTGCGCGCCTTCGCCCGCGCGCCCGACCGGCGTCCCGACGACTACCTGGTCTGCTACCTCGCCGCACACGGCGTCGTAGGACCCGACGGCACGCACTACCTGCTGGCCGCCGACAGCGACCCCGACGACCCCCGCCACACCGGCATCGACACGGCCGGCCTCGTCGCCCTGCTCTGGGAGGAGACCCGCCTCGAACGGGTCCTGGTGATCCTGGACGCCTGCCACGCCGAGGCGGGCGCGGACGCCGCCCTCAAGGGCGCGTTCCGGCTGCGCGAACCGCGCGACACCGCGCAGCGGCCCGGCTCCGGACTCGCCGTGATCGCCTCCAGCCGCCGCAAGGAGTACACCGCGCCGGGCGCGCTCACCACCGCGTTCTGCGGCGCGGTGCGCAGCCCGGCCACCGCGGGCCACGTCCCCTCGACGGTGCGGCTGCCGCTGGTGATGGGCGCGGTCGCCGCCGACGCGGGGCTGCCCGGCTGGCAGCGGATCGTGTGGGGCATGGTCGAACTCTCGGCGGGGATACCGGACTTCCTGCCCAACCCGAAGCACCTCGAAGGCGTCGAGGGCCACCTCCTGGAGGAGATCGCGGAGGTCGCGGAACTCGACCGCAGGATCGCCCTGGGCGCACGCGAACGCGGGGCACGCGCCCAGGAGTTCCACGGCCACTTCCTGCCCCGGGCCAAGGGCACCGACGTGTCCACCGAGGACGTCTGGAACTTCACCGGCCGCCACGAGGCCCTGCGCGCGGTCACAGCCTGGCTGCATGCGCCGCAACCGGGCCCGGAAGGTCCCGCACCGGGCGGGGCCCGACCCGACGGGAGCACACCGGGCCGGGGCAGCGCACCCGGCCGGGACACGTCCGCCGGGGGGACGTCGGGCGAGGGGCTGTCGGGCGGGGGTGCATCCCGTGCGGGAACCTCCGGTGGGGGTGCGTCCCGTGCGGGGACGTCGGGTGGGGGTGTGTCCCGTGCGGGAGCGTCGGGCGAGGGTGCATCCCGTGCGGGAACGTCCGGTGGGGGTGCGTCCCATGCGGGAACGTCCGGTGAGGGCGCGCCGAACAGGGTTGCTCCCCTCGGGGGCGCCCCCGCCGCTCACGTGCCCGGCAGAGGCGCGCCGGGCGGGAACGCAGGCGCCCCGGACTGGACCCCCGGGCGGCTCTGCGTCGTCACCGGTGACCCCGGGTCCGGCAAGTCCTCGCTGCTCGGCCTCCTCGCCACCCTCGCCGTCGCCGACCACCGCGCCGCCCGGCCCCGGCTCGCCCTGCCCGCCGACGGCACGCCCCGCCCCGGCGTCCTGCACGAGGCCGTGCACGCCGGGCACAAGACCCCCGGCCAGCTCCTCGACGCACTGGCCGCCGCCGCCCGCTGCGGGGCCCGTACCGTCGGGGAACTGGTGGTGGCCCTCCAGGCGCGGCGCACCCCGCTGGTGGTGCTGATCGACTCGCTGGACGAGGCCCTCGAACCGCTGCACGTCGTGGACGACCTGCTGCGCCCCCTCCTCGACCCCGAACTCGACCTCCCCCTGCGCCTGTTGGTCGGCACCCGCCGCCGCGCCGCCGAACGGCTCCCGCCGCCCGACCTGCTGGTCGACCTCGACGACGAGGCGTACGCGGACCCCGACGCCGTCCGCGCCTACGTCCGTACGCTCCTGACCGCACCCGGCTCCGAACTCGCGGGCCACACACCCCGCCTGACCGGCGCCGTCGCCGCGGCCGTCGCCGAGGCCGCCGGGCGCTCCTTCCTCGTCGCCCGCATCACCGCCCGCACCCTGGCCCGCGACAAGACCGTCCCCGACCCGGCCGACCCGGCCTGGCGGGCCGCCCTGCCCCGGCTGCCCGGCGAGGCCATGGAACGCGACCTCGCCCAGCGCCACGGCGACCAGGCCGCCCGCGCCCGCGACCTCCTCCGCCCGCTCGCCTACGCCCAGGGCGCGGGCCTGCCCTGGTCGGGCGTGTGGCCCCGGCTCGCGGCGGCGGTCGCCGGGAAGCCGTACACGGACGCCGACCTGAACTGGCTGTGGGACGCGGCGGGTTCGTACGTCGTGGAGAGCGCCGAAGAGGGCGAGTCCGTGTACCGCATCTACCACCGGGCGCTGATCGAATACCTCCGCGAGGGCCACGACACCCGCGCCGTGCAGCGGGCGATCACCGCCGAGCTGCGGGCGGTCACGGCCGCCTCCGGGGGCTGGCCGGGCTGTCTGCCGTACGTACGCCGCTACCTGGCCCGGCACGCGGGCGAGGCCGGAGTCCTGGACGAGCTGGTCGTCGACGCCGGGTACGTACTGGCCGCCGAACCGGGCCCGCTGATCGCCGCCCTGCCCGCGCTGCGCACCCGGGTCGGCCGCCGGGCGGGCGAGGCAGTGCGGGACATGGAGCTGGAGCTGGCGGAGCAACCCCGTTCCCCCGACGCCACGCTGCGGGCCGAACTGCGGCTCGCGGCCCTGTGCCGGGGCGCGCACGAACTCGCCGCCTCCTGCGACGAGGCCCCGGACGGCGAGCCGCCGCCGTGGCGGGCGCGCTGGGCGGTGTGGAACCCGCACGACGGGAACAGGGCGTACGCAGGCATGCGGACGTTCGGGGTGGTCGTCGGGGAGGACCACGACCCCCAGTTCGTCTGCGTGGGCCGCACCACGGAGGCGAGCGGCCGCGAAGAGTCCAGGGCCGAGTTCTGGGGCCTGGACGCCGGGATGTACCACGCGGTGCCCGGCCTGCCGCCGTACATCTGGCAGCGCACCTGGACCCGGGTCGGCGGTGACGGGGACGCCCACGCCCAGGCCGCGGCGGTGCTGGCGCAGGACGCGATACGGCCCGACCACCCCCTCGGCATCACCGCGTGCAAGCTGCTCGCCCTGACCGACGCCGGCCAGGATCACACCACCGTCTGGCGCATCCCGCTGCTGCCCGGCGAACGGGACCAGCGCGGCACCCTGCTGCCCGTGGAGGGCCTGGCGGTGAGCGTCCCCGTCGCCGGCCGGCCCCGTGCCGCGCTCTGGCACCGGCGGGAGCCGACGACGGTACGCAGATACCTGCTGGGCCAGACCCGGGCGCTGACCCCGCCGACCCGCGCCCAGCGCCGCGACGTCTACTCCGCGGACCTCGCCGACCACGCGGCGCGCCGGGACCAGCTCGCCGCACTGGAGGCGGGGGAGACCCGCCTGCCGTCCCCCGTCACCCGCTGCGTCGCGCCCGTCGGGCTGCCCGGGTTCCTCGTCGGCTGCGAGGACGGCTCCCTGCACTGGCTGGACGGCACGGAAGGGACCGGCCCGTGGCGTCCCGCCACGGCGGCGGTCACGGCGGTCACCGTGGTCCGCCCGCACCGCCTGGGCACCCTGCTGCTCTCCGGCCACCGCGACGGCAGGGTGCACGTCGTCCCGCTGCGCGGCGGCCCGCCCCACGAGGTGTGCCGGACGGGCCCGGTGAGCTCCCTCGCGGCCACCAGGGTGGAGGGCCAGTGGCTGGTGGCGATCGGCACCGAGGACGGCTTCCTGCACCGGGTGGACCTCGACAGCGGCCGCCCGGTGGGCCGCCCGCTGCGGGTCGGCCCCGGCGGGCGGCTCGACGTCGCCGTGTTCCGGCTCGGCAGCACCGTCTGCGTGTCCGTCCAGCGGGTGGGCCACGGACTCCAGGTGTACGGGCTGCTCACCGGCGAACGGGTCGCGGGACACGCCCCGCCGCACGCCACCACCGCTCTCGCGCGCGTGGACGGCACGCTCTGCCTGGGCGGCTCCGACGGCGGCATCCGGCTGTGGCCCACCCCGGAACCCACCGACATGCGCGGCTTCGTCGCCCACGGAGCACCGGTGCTGGCCCTCGGCGGCGCGGGCGGCCCCGGCGGCGGCCTGCTCAGCGTCGGCGGCGACCACGTCCTGCGCTGCTGGAACCCCGACGACGGCGCCGAACGCTGGCAGCACCCGCTGCCCCCGCCCCGCCCCTGGGAGACCCATCTGCCCGCCACCGCGACGATCGTCAGGACCGCCGCCGGACACCCCCTGGTGGTGGCCGCGCTGCACTCCAGCACGGTCCGCATGCTGGAGCTGCGGGACGGAATCCCCCTCCGCGCAACGGAGTTCGACGCGGGCTCGCCCGTGCTCGCGGTGTGCGCCGGACGGGTGCGCGGCCGGGACGCGGTGGTCGCCGCGACCCTCGACGGCCGCCTGCGCTGCTGGGACGTCACCCACGGCCGCTGGTACGCCACCGGACCGCCCGGCCTCGACACCGGCTGGATCACCGCCCTGGCGCTGGCTCCCGACGGCTCGGGCCTGCTGGCCGCCGGGACCGACGACGGCCGGGTGCGCCAGTGGTCGCTGCCGACGTTCCGGCCCGCCGCCGGGCCACTGCGGGCCCACACGCGCGGTGTGGCCGCGCTCTGTTTCGTACCGGAAGCGCCGGAAGCACCAGAAGTACTGGACGTACCGGGGCCCTCGTCCGGAGTCGGCGGCCCGCTGCGGCTGGTGACCGCGGGGGACGACCACGCGGTACGGGCGTGGCGGCCCGGCGGCACCGGCGGCCCGGAACGGCATCCGGGGCCCGGCGGCGTGCCGGGGCTGTGCGCGGAACGGCGGTGCACGGACGCGGTCGGCGCGCTGTTGCCCGAGGGCACGGGCGTGTGGTGCGGGGACGACGGCGGGACGGTGCGCCACTGGACGCCCGGCGGGACAACCGGACCCGCGGTGGGGCTGACTCCGGACTGGGTACGGGTGGCCTCCGGCCCGGGGCGAGCGGGGCCGGTCGTGGCGCTGGCCGACGCGGGCGTCCTGGAGGTGCGCGACCTGGCCGACGGACGGCTGCTGCGCCGCCCGGAGCCCGTGGAGCCGTATGTGGCCGCCCTGGCCGTCGCCGACGTGCCCCGGCCCACGCTGTACGTACGCGGCGAACAGGGCGTCGTCGAGTCCTGGGACCTGTGCCAGGAACGACCCGGCCCGGCCCCGACCGACCCCGGTCGGCGCACGCTGCTGCCACAGATGGGGGATGCCGCGACCCGGCTGCGGGCCGTGCCCGGCACGGCGGGGGTGCCGGACCGGATGCTCTGCACGGTTGCGGGCGGCATCACGTTCGCGGTGCACGACCTGGACCGGGGCGAACTGCTGGCGGTCCGGGCGTGGCAGCCGTACCGGGGTTTCGAGAACCGGAAGTACGGCTGGCAGGAGACCGGCGGGCGGGGCTGGAACCCGCTGTGGGTGGAGGCCGCGTGGCCGGTGCCGGGCGACCTCGCCCTGGTCCGCCCCGAGGGGGACCGGCGGCTGCACGTGGTCGACGTGGCCACCGGCCGGTGGGCGACCGACACGGTCCTGGGCGCGGGCGCGGCCGACGTCCTGCCGATACGGCTGGGCGGCGAGCCGGGAGTCTTGGTGGTGCACGGCCTGGTCGCGGACTTCTACACCGACAGCAGCCTGCGGGAGGCGCTGGCCCGGCCCGACCCGCCGCGCGAAGGACGCCGGGCGCCCTGTCCACAACGCCGGGCCTGGTGGCTGCGACCGCTGCCCGCCCGGTGGCGGCGGAGAGTGCCCGAGGGGTCGCGGCTCTCCGGGCTCCGCGTCGTGCGGCACACCCGCCGGTACTGGGCGGGGGTCTCCGCCCGGCACGCGGTGGTGCTCCGGGGCGGAGCCCAGTACGCGGTGGCAACCACCAGGTCGGTGCGGGTGATCGACACGGACAGCGGCGCGGCCGTCGTCTGGCTTCACCTGCCCGCGATGATCACCAGCCTCGCAGCGGGCCCGGACGGCGCCCTGGTCGTCGGCACGAGCAACGGGGCGGTGGTCTTCGACCCGTTCGAGCCGCAGGACTGAGGACACGAGCGGGAGAGCGGCGTCCCCCCGGTCCGTCCCACGGTCCGCCCCCCCTCGGTCCGTCCCACGGTCCGCCCCCCTCGGTCCGTCCGACGGTTCGGCCCCCCTCGGTCCGTCCGACGGTTCGGCCCCCCCGGGTCCGTCCCACGGTTCGGCACCCGTTCCGTCCCGCAGATCGGCCCCAGGTTCGGCCCCCGGATCGGCCCCAGGTTCGTCCCCCGGATCGGCCCCCGCAGTCCATTCCCCCCGTCCCTACCGGTCGGTATGCTCACGGTGCCCGCACGTCGTCGTGCCTTCGGAGGACCCCGTGTCCCGCACCGCCCTGCGCATCTGCCCGCTCTGCGAAGCCACGTGCGGACTGACCCTCACCCTGGACGGCCCCCGTGTCACCGGCGCCCGCGGCGACGCCGACGACGTGTTCAGCCGGGGCTTCCTCTGCCCCAAGGGCGCCGCCTTCGGCGAACTCGACGGCGACCCCGACCGGCTGACCACCCCCCTGATCCGTACGAACGGACAGCTCAGGGAGGCCAGTTGGAGCGAGGCCTTCGACCTGATCGCCGCCCGCATCCGCCCCCTGATCGAGGAGTACGGACCCCACGCCGTCGGCGTCGTCCTCGGCAACCCCAACGTGCACACCATGGCCGGCGCCCTCTACCCGCCGGTGCTGCTCGGCGCGCTCGGCACCCGCAGCCTGTTCACCGCGTCCACCGTCGACCAGATGCCCAAGCACGTCTCCAGCGGCCTCCTCTTCGGCGACCCCTTCGCCATCCCCGTCCCCGACCTGGACCGCACCGACCACCTCCTCCTCATCGGCGCCAACCCCCTGGACTCCAACGGGAGTCTGTGCACCGCCCCCGACTTCCCCGGCAGGCTCAAGGCCCTCAAGGCGCGCGGCGGCACCCTCACCGTCATCGACCCGCGCCGCACCCGCACGGCCAAGCTGGCCGACCGGCACGTCGCGATCCGGCCGGGCGCGGACGCCGCCCTGCTGGCCGCGCTCGCCCACGTACTGTTCGCGGAGAAACTCGCCGCACCGGGCCCGCACCTGGCCGACCGCCTCGACGGTCTCGCCGAAGTGGAGGAAGCGGTACGGGAGTTCACGCCGGAGGCCGTCGCCGAGGTGTGCGACGTACCGGCGGAGGTGATCCGCGAGGTCGCCCGCGAGCTCGCCGCGGCACCCACGGCCGCCGTCTACGTCCGCGTCGGCGGCTCCACCGTCGCCTTCGGCACGCTGGCCAACTGGCTCGTCGACGTACTCAACACGCTGACCGGGAACCTGGACCGCCCCGGCGGCGCGCTCTTCCCTCTCTCCGCGACCTCCGTCGCAGGAACCCCCTCCCGCAAGGGCTTCGCCCTCGGCCGGTGGCGCAGCCGCGTCGGCGGCCACCCGGAGGCCAAGGGCGAACTCCCGCTCGCCGCACTCGCCGAGGAGATCGCGACGCCCGGCGAGGGCCGTGTCCGCGCCCTGATCACCATCGCCGCCAACCCGGTGC
This sequence comes from Streptomyces sp. NPDC087440, assembly GCF_044744005.1. Lineage (NCBI taxonomy): Bacteria > Bacillati > Actinomycetota > Actinomycetes > Kitasatosporales > Streptomycetaceae > Streptomyces > Streptomyces sp. NPDC087440. The sequence goes on from NZ_JBIUXN010000019.1 coordinate 130,927, forward strand.
TGTCCGCCCCCGACGGCGACCGCCTCGACAACGCCCTCGCGGACGACCTGGACCTGATGATCTGCGTCGACCCCTACCTCAACGAGACCTCCCGGCACGCGGACGTGATCCTGCCGCCCCCGCCGCCCTCCCGCAGCGCCCACTTCGACTTCGCGTTCAACGGCTTCGCCGTGCGCAACCAGGTCCGCTACACGCCCGCCCCCGTCCCGCTCGACGCGGGCGCCCTCGACGAGTGCGAGATCCACGCCCGGCTGGTCCTCGCCGTCAGCGGCCTGCACGGGGCCGAACCGTCGGCCGTCGACGACCTGATCGTCGACCGCGTCCTGCACAAGGCGGGCGCCCCCCGGGAGGCCGCCGCGGACCTCACCGGCGACACCGGCCCCGAACGCATCCTCGACCTCATGCTGCGCCTGGGCCCCTACCAGGGCCTCACCCTGGCCGCCCTGCGCGCCGCCCCGCACGGCATCGACCTGGGCCCCCTGGAACCCCGCCTCGACCAGGTCCTGCGCACCCGCACGGGCCGCGTCGAACTCCTCCCGGACCCGATCGCCGCCGACCTGCCCCGCCTGCGGGCATCCCTGGACGCCCGCAGGCCGGACGGCACGCTCCTCCTGGTGGGCCGCAGGCACCTGCGCTCCAACAACAGCTGGATGCACAACCTCCCCGCCCTGAACGGCGGCTCCAACCGCTGCACCCTCCACATCCATCCGCTGGACGCCGAACGCCTGGCGGTCACGGACGGCTCTCTCGTACGGGTCCGGGGCGCGGGCGGCGAGATCCCGGCACACGCGGAGGTCACGCCGTCGGTGCGGGCCGGTGTGGTGAGCCTGCCCCACGGCTGGGGCCACGACCGGCCCGGCACCCGCCTGACGGTGGCCTCCGCCCGCCCGGGCGCGAACGTCAACCAACTCCTGGACGGCTCCCGGCTCGACCCCCTCTCGGGCACGGCCGTCCTGAACGGCTTCGAGGTGACCGTCACCCCGGCCGGGAGGAGCACTCCGTAGGCGCGGGCAGGGCTGCCGCCGCCCGCAGGACGGCCCGCGCCTCCGCCTCCGTCCAGGCCTCACCGCTGCGCCCCGCACGGGACATCTCCGCCTCCGCCAGCCGTGCGGCCACAACGGGCCGCCCCGCGCCCAGGTGGGCCCGGGCGGCCAGGACGCCCGACCCCGGAGCGCCCTCCTCCGCGAGGACGAGGAGAGCGCCCTCGAAGTCCCGTACCGACAGGGCGAGTTCCGCCCGGGCCAGGCGCACCTCGTGCCGGGCCTGGCGGTCGCCCCCATCCCCCGCCGCACCCTCGGCCCGTACGAGAAGCGCACCCGCCGCATCGGCGTCCCCGGCCCCCGTCCGTACCCGCGCCAACGCCACCAGCGCGTACGGCAGCGACCACTCCCCGTCCGTCTCCGCGCCCCGCACGGCCGCCGCCGCCAGGGCCTGCGCCTCGTCGGCCTCGCCCAACAGCAGGCAGATCTCCGCCAGGTTGGCCCGCTCGAAGGCGGCCGCCGTCGGGTCCCCGCACTGCTCGGCGAGGACCAGCGCGCGCCGCCCGGCCGCCGCGGCCTCCCGCAGCCGCCCGCCGCGCCGCGCGTTCTCCCGCCGTACGGAGACCACTCCGGCCAGCACCGTCGGATCGCCGTACGCCTCCGCCGGGGCCAGCGCCCGGTCCGCCGCCTCCTTCGCCTCGGCGAACCGCCCCGCCAGCCCCAGCGAACTCGCCCGCATCGCCAGCGCCCGCGCCACCAGGCCGAGCCCGGGAACACCCGCCACCGCCCCCGCGACCCGGTGGGCGTGGTCCGCCGCCGCGCACGCCTCCTCGTACCGCCCGAGCACGAAGAAGATCACCGACCGGGCCAGATGGTGCGCGGCGGCGGGCTCACTGGCGGTGGTGTCGGACGGCGGGTAGGCGGCGAGGACGTCGAGGGCGGCCTGCGGCGACCGCGTCTTGACCAGCGCCTCGGCGAGCTGGGCGGCCGCCAGCACCTCGTCGTCGCGCATCCCGCGCTGCCCGAACTCGGCGAGCGCCTCGCGCAGGACGTCGGCGGCCTGCGCGAAGTGCCCCATGCGCCGCAGCACATGGCTGTGCGCGAGCCGGGCGCGGGCGGCGTCGAGGTCGAGGCGGGCCACGAGGTCGCGGTAGTAGCGGTCGGCGGTGTCGTTGGCGTAGAGGCCCACGGGGGCGGTGGGGGCGGTGGGGCCGCCGGGAGTGGCCGTTGTGCCGGGTCCGGTCCCCTCGCCCAGCGCCGCCCGGTGCAGTTCCTCCGTCCGTGCCCCCGGCCGTACGCCCAGCTCCGCGTCCAGGGCCTCCCGGCACAGGTGGTACTGGCGGACCGCCTTGCGGTGCAGCCCCAGCCGGGAGTACGCGGCGATCACCACCTGGTGGGCCCGCTCCTCGGCGGGCGACGCGGCCAGCACCGGACCCACGGCGGCCAGGGCCGCCTCCGCGTCGCCCTCCGCCAACCGGCCCTCGGCGAGCGCCAGCCGGACCCACTCGTGCAGCGCGGCGAGCCGTTCGCGGCGGGCGAAGGACCACGGCGCGTACCGGTCCTCCGGCAGCAGCTCCCCGGCGAACGCCTCCAGCGCGGCGGCCAGTTCACTCGCCCCGCCCCCGGCGAGCGCACCCTCCGCCACCGCCTCCGCGTGGTCCGCGTCGATCCACACCGCCCGGGGATCGAGCCGCAGCAGCGCGCCGTCGCCCACCAGGTAGGACGACGCGGCACGCGGGGCCAACTCCGGCTCCAGCGCCCGCCGGGCGGCGTGCAGGGCGACCCGCAGGCTGCCCGTCGCGGAGTGCTGGTCGGCGTCGGGCCAGCAGATCGCCATGGCCTGCTCGCGGTGCAGGCTGTGCCCGGGGGAGAGGGCGAGGAGCTTGACCAGGGTGCGGGCGCCGGGGCGCGGCCAGCGCTCGGGGAGGGGCGGGCCGCCGTCCCGTACCGCGCGGAAACCGTCGAAAAGGTGCAGCCGCAGCAGTGGCGGGGGAGCACTCGTGCCCGCGTCCGTGTGTGCTGTGCCCATGGGGCAGCCACTGTAGTCCTCGGCGAGGAGGGCCACAGTGGCCGCCCGGTACTCCTCCTGGGCCCCTCTACTGGGCGGCCCCCAGGGAGAAGACCGCCAGGCCGCGCGTGTTGTCCTTCTGCTGGAGGTAGCGGCCCCCCGCCAGCTCGACCGTGCGGTCGTAGCCCGTCTCGTCCAGTTCGAGCCCGACCAGTTCGTCCACCCCGTCGCCCGTCAGATCGGCGATCAGGGTGTGCTCGGTGGCGTACTTCGTCCCGGACGTCAGGGAGTCGGGGTACTGGCGTCCGGCGGTCAGCACCGCCGGGTCCCAGACCTGGACGCCGCCCTGGACGCCGCCGACCAGCAGCCGCTGCCCGCCGGGCCCGGTGGCGAAGCCGCCCGTGGTGAGGACCGGCAGGGTGAGGATGCGGTACTCCTTGTCGCCGCCCGCGAAGGTCTGGAAGGTGACGGTGCTCGCCAGCACCAGACCCTCCGGGCCGGTGAACCAGTTGCCGACCGTCCAGGCGCCGCCGCCCTTGGAGGTGTGCACCACCTTTCCGGTGCGGGTGTCGCGGAACTCGATCAGCGTGGTGAGGTACGTGCCTTCCTGCACCAGGTAGGTGTGCACCACGGCGTGGCCGTCGGCGTAGGGGATCTGCGTCGACGCGTAGACGCCGTGGTCGAGCTGCGCCGCGCGGATGCGGGTGTCCGGGTCGCCCGTCCAGGTCGGCGCGGCCGTCCATGCCAGGCGGCCGGTCCGGGCGTCGAGCGCCATCCCGCCGACGACGGGCTGCTTCTGCTCCAGCGCCCCCTTCGTGGCGTACGAGCCGAACACCTTGCCCTCGCTGACCGAGACGTCCGAGAAGATGAGGCCCGTGCCCTTGTCGTGGGCGTCGTACGTCCAGACCTGCCGCCCGCGCCCGTCGTAGGCGCGCACGGCGTCGGTCGGCACCAGCACCTCGTCGTCGCCGTCCCGGTCGAGGTCGGCGACCTCCACCGAGCGCACGAACCGGCCCCGCCCGTCGATGGTCCGCAGCGTCCGGCCACTCCGGGCGTCGAGGATCACGGTCGCGGTGTCGGCCGCCACGACCAGCTCGTCCTTGCGTCCGTCGCCGTCCGTGTCGGCGCGCCGGATCTCCCCGTGCACCGCCCCGGGCAGCGTCGCCCGCCACCGCACCGTCGGCCGGCCCGCCGCCAGCGACGGCCCGTCGAAGGCCCACAGCCCGTTGGACTGGCCACCGGCCACCACGTCCTGCTTGTGGTCGCCGTCGACGTCCACGGCCACGGCGGACGTCAACGCGCCCATCAGCGGCGTCAGTTCCGTCTGCCGCCCGCTGCCGAGCCGGTAGCTGCGGACGTTCTGCGCACTGTCGACCGTACGGACGCGCCACTCACCGCCGAAGCCGCCCCGGCCTCCCGCACGGTACGGCTGGGCGTACATCGGTGACGCCGTGACACCCGTCTTCTCCCAATCGGCCTCCCCGTTACGACCGTTGAGCGCACTGAGCACCGCGAAGCGCTGCCCCGACGGGTTGACCGCCTCCTCCTTCCGGTCCATCGAGATGTACGAGGCGAGCACCCGGCCGTCGGCGATCTTCAGGCCGAGCGCGGACTCCCCGTCCTTCAGGTTGCCCTCGGAACGCTTAACGGTCCGTGACCAGAGTTCGTTCCCGCCGTCACTTTCCGTGGTCCTGTCGCCGTCGAGGGCGCGCACGGTGGAGGAGTTCACGTACAGGTACGCGTCGAGGGAGTCCTCGCTGACGGCGTACTCGGGACGGGAGCTGCCGCGCAGGTCGCCGATCCGCAGTCCCAGCCCCAGCGCGTTGATCCGGCTGTCGAGCAGGACGCGGGCGCCGCTCGTCCTGTCGTACGCCGCGAGTTCGTAGCGCACCCCGTCGCGCGGGTCGGCCTGCTCCAGCGCCACCACCCGCTTGCGCGTGGCGTCGTACGCCAACTCCCGTGCGTACAGCGTCCCGTCGGCCTGCCACCGCACGGCGCCGTCCGCCGTGTCCAGCACCAGGGTGCGGTTGGCGGCCGGTGCGGTGTTCGTCTTGCGGGTGTACCAGGACACCGCGACCAGCCCGCCGCCCAGGTCCTGCGTCGCCCCCCACCGGCCGTCGCGCTGCCCCGTGTCGTACGTCCAGGGGGCGGACGCGGTCAGCCGGCCGTCGGCATACGCGAAGCGGAACGCCTGGAGCGTGGCCCTGGCCGCCTTCTCGGAGTTCATGTTCGTCGCGGGCTGGTCGCCGACCAGCAGCGTCCTGCCGATCAGCGTGACCTGCTGGGCGTCGGCGAACAGCCTGCTCCACAGGGTGTGCCCGGTCTTCCCGTCCAGGACGGTGACGAAGGTGCCGGTGGTCAGCGTCGAGCCCGGCGAGGTGAACGGCCGGTAGGGGGCGGTGCCCACGTCGGCGGTGAAGACGACGTCCGCGACGCCGTCACCGGTCAGGTCGCCCGTCGCGTATCCCCGGTCGGCGGTGTAGCTCGTCGGCGCGACGACGTGGAAACCGGTGGTGATCCGCGCCGGGTACGCCTCCTTCTGGTACGGGCGCACCGGCTTGACCTGCCAGTCCGCGTACAGCGAGGCGTTGTCCCGCTTCCACACGGTCTTCCCGTCCTCGGTCAGCCGGGTGACGGTGCCCAGGCTGTGCACCGCGAGGTAGTCGCTGCGGGTGCCGCCGAGCTGGGTGGTGTCGGCCTGGCCCAGGTAGGTCTCCAGGGCGGACTTGTCGGCGAGGGCGAGCTTGCCGGGTGCTGCGTTCTCCGGGGCGGCCTTCGGCTGCTGCTGCCGCTGTTGTTGTTGCTGGTGCTGCTGGGGTACGACGCTCAGGGCGCCGTTGTCGCCGAGGCGTTTCTCCAGCGCGTCGGCCTGCGCGTCGGTCAGCACCCTGGCTCCGGCCGGGTCATCGGCGTAGGAGACCGGAGCCAGGGCGGTCAGGGTGAGCCCGGCGGCCACCAGGGCACTGGCCAGGCGGACGGTGTGCACGGTGCGGTTTCTCATCGGACGCCCTCGGGGGAGGTGGTGGGCCGGGGGGATGCGGCGGACCGGGGCGAGGCGACGGTCCGGGGGGAGATGCGGATCGCGGACCGCTCGCTCAGCACGGACTCGTCGAAGGAGTACGCGAGGGCGTCGGTGCCCGCCTGGTTCTCGATGCCGACGGTCGCCTTCGCGCCCTTCCCGGCGGCCGACGTGCCCAGCGACCGGTACTGGAGGACCACCGCTCCGGTCGCCTCCTCGAAGACGGCCTCGAAGGTCAGCCGGGTCGAGGGGGCCGCGGACAGGGCCGCGTTCTCCCAGACGACCGCGAACCGCCGCTTGCCCTCGGGGCCGCTGAGCCCGGTCCGTACGGCCGACTGCTTGTCGAGCACGAGGTCGTCCCAGAAGGCGGCGACGACACCGTTGGGCTTGCCGGGGGACGGGAGCGCGGTGTTGGCGTAGTCGCCCAGCCGCGGCTCCAGGAAGTTGATCAGCCCGTTGCTGGTGACGTGCGCGGCGGTGTACTGCACGCCGTACAGCGACACCGGGAACGGCAGCTGCACCGTCCGGGCGTTCTCGTCACCGGTCAGGGCGACCTTGGTGGTTCCCGCCAGCCAGTCGTACACCACCGGGGTGCACGTGTTGCCCGACGCGTCCGTGCGCGGCGGCAGTTGGGCCCGTACGCTCTCCTGCCCGTCGACCACGACCGTCGTCGCGTACGAACCGTTGCACCGCACCGGCGCCGGCGGCGTCGCCGCAAGGGTGAAGGAACCCTCCGCCACGGACGCGAACCGGAACGCCCCCCGGGCGTCGGTGACGACCGCCGTCACCGGTGCGTCCCGGAACGCCACCGTGGCGCCCGGCAGCGGCTTCCCGGCGACGTCCAGCACGGTGCCCGTCACGGCGTGCACCGGGACCGGCTCCAACGCGGTGTCCCGCTGCACCTGTTGTCCCGAGGTGACGGTGACACCGGTGCCGGTGACCGTGCGGTAGCCGTAGACGCCGGTGGAGAGGGTGTACGTGCCCGGGGTGAGCGTCAGCCGGTACGTGCCGTCGGCGCCGGTGGTCACCGTGCGCCGCGCCTCGCCCGCCTGTGCGCGCACGGTGACGCCCGACAGCGGCTTCGCGGTCGCCCTGTCGGTGACCGTTCCCGTCACCGTCGCGGCGTCACGGGGAGCCGCCGCGACGGTGGCCAGGACGTCCAGCTTGCCCTCGCCCCAGACGTTGTTGGCGTCGGCGGTGCCGCCGCAGTGGGTGTCGTCGACGTCCCGCGCACTGTTGTTCAGGAGCGCCCGGGTCGCCTCGATGTTGCCGATCAGCGACGGGGAGGAAGCCCACAGCAGGGCGACCGCGCCCGCGACGTGCGGGGAGGCCATCGACGTACCGGACATCAGTTGGTACTGGCTGCCGGGGGCGGCGGAGCGGACGTCGACGCCGGGAGCGGCGATGTTCGGCTTCATCGAACCGTCGACCCGGGACGGGCCGAAGCCGGAGAAGCCGGCGATCCTCCCACTCGCGTCGTACGCGCCGACGCCGTACGCGGGCGCCTGCGTGCCCGGGGCCTCGGCGGTGGAACAGGTCTTCCCGTCACCCCTGTTGCCCGCCGAGAACGCCTCGAAGATCCCGGCGGCGTTCCAGGCCTCGACGATGTCCTGGTAGAAGGTGGTGTGGCCGCCGCCCCAGGAGTTGTTCACGATGTCCGGGGCCAGGTCCGGGCGCGGGTTCTGCCCGTTGTGGTCGGTCGGCGCGAGAATCCACTGCCCGGCCTTCAGCAGCGAGGAGTCCGAGCACTGCCGTGCCTCGCACCCCTTGACGGCGATCCACTTCGCGCCGGGGGCGACACCGATGCCGCCCGCACCGGCCATGGTGCCCATGGTGTGCGTGCCGTGCCCGTTGTTGTCGCACGGGGCGCCGCCGGTGCACTGGCCGGTGGGGTCGTACCAGTTGTAGTCGTGGCTGACGCTGCCGTCACCGAGGCTGCCGCGGTAGTTGGCCTTCAGCGCCGGGTGGTCGAACTGCACACCGGAGTCGACGTTCGCGACGACGATGCCCTCGCCCCGGTCGTCGTACGCCGACCACACCTGGTCCGCCTTGATGTCCTTGACGCCCCACTCGGGGCCCTCGGCCTCGGCCGAGGCGGGTTCCACCGGCTCGTCCACCGCGTAGTGGCGCTCGGCGCGCACCGCCGCCACGTCGTCGCGCTGCGACAGCTCCTCCACCAGGGCGGCGTCACCGCTCACCTTCAGCGCGTTGGCTATCCAGTACGCCTCGTAGCCGACCTTCGCCCGGTCCAGGTGCGCCCGCAGCGACGCCTGCGCCGTCGTGGCCTGCTTGCGCAGAGTGGTGAACGCCCGCTGGGCACGCGCCTCGTGGGTGCGCGGCGCGGGAGCGGCCGCAAGGTCCGCCCGCTGCTTCAGTACGACGAAGAAGGTCGACTCCTTCCCCGCCCCGACGGCGTCGAGGACGGCGGAGTCGACCTTCGCCCGGGCGGCCGCGGACGGACCGGGCTCCGGCTGCGCGGCGGCGGGCGACATGCCGGTCAGGACGGTCAGCGCGGTGGCGGCGGCCGTCGCCGTGGCCCACACGGCGCGTCTGCGCCGGGGCGAGCGGGACAGGGTCATGGGGTTCGTGCCTCCAGGGGGGTGCCGGGGATGCCGGTGGGGCGGTCGGGCTGGCCGTGACCGTAGGAGGCGGGCGTTACTGGGGAATTACAGAGGCGGCCGAGCGGCGTGCGCGTCGGGGCGTGTGTCCCGGAACCGCCCCTGGCGCCACAAAACTAACGCCGCTAGTTTGGGGCGTGCACGAGCAGGACCGACGGACCGGACCCGTGGAGGAACTTCGATGACGGTGCAGGCGCAGAGCGGCATGTACATCGGCGGCGCATGGCGTCCCGCTCTCGGCGAGGAGACCATCGCTGTCGTGAACCCCGCCGACGAGCAGATCATCGGCCACGTCCCGGCGGGCACCCCCGCCGACGTGGACGCGGCCGTGCGCGCCGCCCGGGAGGCCTTCCCCGGCTGGGCCGCCACCCCGCCCGCCGAACGGGCCGCGCTGATCGGCGCGGTGCGCGACGGGCTCGCCGCCCGCAAGGACGAGATCGCGGCGACCGTCACGGCGGAGCTGGGCGCGCCGCCCGCCCTCGCCGAGGCCGTCCACGCCGGGCTGCCGATCGTGGTCGCGGGCTCGTACGCCGAACTGGCCGCCACGTACCCCTTCGAGGAGAAGCTCGGCAACTCCACGGTGTACGCGGAGCCGGTGGGCGTCGTCGGGGCGATCACGCCGTGGAACTATCCGCTGCACCAGATCGTCGCCAAGGTGTCTCCCGCCTTGGCGGCGGGCTGCACGGTCGTCCTCAAGCCTGCCGAGGACACCCCGCTCACCGCGCAGCTCTTCGCCCAGGTGGTGCACGAAGCAGGTCTGCCCGCCGGGGTGTTCAACCTGGTCACGGGTCTGGGCCCGGTCGCCGGACAGGCGCTCGCCGGGCACGAGGACGTCGACCTGGTGTCCTTCACCGGCTCCACGGCCGTCGGGCGGCAGATCGGCGCGGTCGCGGGCGCGGCGGTCAAGCGCGTCGCGCTGGAGCTGGGCGGCAAGTCGGCGAACGTGATCCTGCCGGGGGCCGATCTGGCCAAGGCCGTCAACGTCGGGGTGGCCAACGTCATGGCCAACTCCGGTCAGACGTGCAGTGCGTGGACACGGATGCTGGTGCACACGGACGTGTACGAGGAGGCCGTCTCGCTGGCCGCCGACGCGGTGGCGAAGTACGCGCCGGGCGAGCGGGTGGGACCGCTGGTCAACGCCAAGCAGCGGGAGCGGGTGCGGGGGTACATCGCGAAGGGCGTCGAGGAGGGCGCACGGGTCGTCGCGGGCGGGGCGGACGCGCCCCTGGACAAGGGGTACTACGTCGCACCGACCGTGTTCGCCGACGTCACCCCCGAGATGACCATCGCGCAGGAGGAGATCTTCGGGCCGGTGATCTCGATCCTGCGGTACGAGGACGAGGACGACGCGCTGCGGATCGCGAACGGGACGGTGTACGGGCTGGCGGGGGCGGTGTGGGCGGCGGACCCCGAGACGGCGACGGCGTTCGCCCGGCGGATGGACACCGGGCAGGTGGACATCAACGGGGGCCGGTTCAACCCCCTTGCCCCCTTCGGCGGTTACAAGCAGTCGGGCGTGGGCCGCGAACTGGGCCCCCACGGCCTCTCCGAATACCTCCAGACGAAGTCCCTCCAGTTCTGAGAGGGGTTCAGAGGTGCGGGCGCGTCGTGGCTGGTCGCGCAGTTCCCCGCGCCCCTGAAGGGGCTGCTTCGCAGCCGCCTTCTCCCTTCCCCCTAGCCCCCTTGGGCGGCAGGCCGGCCCGCCCTCCCTTCCTTCCTCCCTAGCTCCCTTGGGCGGCGGGGCCGCCCCCCGGGGGCGGGACGGGCGGGCAAGGGGGCGGCCCCTCCCGCTCCCGGCCCACCCCGGTAGCCCCCGCCCAGCACCCGCGCCCCGCACACCCCACCACCCCGCCCCCGTACCCCCCAGGAGCCCCCTCCATGACCCGCGCCGCCGTCATCCGCGCCCCCCACACCCCCCTCCACCTCACCGACATCACCCTCCCCACCCCCGCCCCCCACCAGGTCCGCATCAAGCTCGCCGCCGCCGGTGTCTGCCACTCCGACCTCTCCCTCACCAACGGCACCATGCGCGTCCCCCTCCCCGCCGTCCTCGGCCACGAGGGCGCCGGTACCGTCACCGAGGTCGGCGACGCCGTCACCCACCTCGCCCCCGGCGACCGCGTCGTCCTCAACTGGGCGCCCTCCTGCGGCTCCTGCCACGCCTGCTCACTCGGCGAGGTGTGGCTGTGCGCCGACGCCCTCACCGGCGCCGGTGACGTCTACGCCCGTACCACCGACGACGGCACCGACCTCCACCCCGGCCTCAACGTCGCCGCCTTCGCCGAGGAGACCGTCGTCGCCGCGAAGTGCGTCCTGCCCGCCCCGGACGGCATCCCGCTCACCGACGCCGCCCTGCTCGGCTGCGCGGTCCTCACCGGGTACGGGGCCGTGCACCACAGCGCCCGCGTGCGCGAGGGCGAGACCGTCGTCGTGTACGGAGTCGGCGGCGTCGGGCTCGCCGCGATCCAGTCCGCCCGCATCGCCGGAGCGGGCCAGGTCGTCGCCGTCGACGTCTCGCAGGAGAAGGAGGAACTGGCCCGGCGGGCCGGTGCCACCGACTACCTCGTCGCCTCCGACACCACCGCCAAGGACGTCCGCCGCCTCACCGGCGGGCACGGCGCCGACGTCGCCGTCGAGTGCGTGGGGCGGGCCGCCACCATCCGTACCGCATGGGAGTCCACCCGCAGGGGCGGCCGGACCACCGTGGTCGGCATCGGCGGCAAGGACCAGCAGGTCTCCTTCAACGCCCTGGAGATCTTCCACTGGGGACGCACCCTGTCCGGCTGCGTGTACGGCAACAGCGACCCGGCCCGCGACCTGCCCGTCCTCGCCGAACACATCCGGGCGGGCCGCCTCGACCTCGCGTCCATGGTCACCGAGCGCATCACCCTCGACGGCATCCCGGCCGCCTTCGACAACATGCTCGCGGGCAAGGGCGGCCGGGCGCTGGTGGTGTTCTAGCGGGCCTTCTCCGCGTCGGTGGTGTCAGCCGTGTCGGCGGTGTCAGACGTGTCGGTGGTGTCAGCCGTGTCGGTGGTGTCAGCCGTGTCGGCGGGACCGGCCTCGGCCAGCGGCACCTCCGCCTTCCGCGAGCGCGAGCGCGACACCGCCACGCCCGCCAGGCACACCGCCCCGCCGAGCAGCGTGATCCACCCCGGCACCTCGTCCAGCAGCAGCCACGACATCAGGACGACGATCGCGGGGACCGCGTAGGTCGTCGCGCCCATCTTCCCGGCCGTGGTGCGCTTCAGCGCGTACGCCCACGTCGTGAAGGCCAGCGCGCTCGGGAAGATGCCCAGGTAGACCATGTTGAGCGTCGCCGACAGCGGCGCGTGCGCCAGCCCGTCCACGAGCTGCCCGCTGAACGGCAGGCAGGCGACCGCGCCGATCACGCAGCCGTACGTGGTGGCCTGGAGCGGCGTGGCATGCGTCAGCGCGGGCTTCTGGGCGATCACCCCGATCGCGTACGTCACGGCGGCCACCAGGCACAGGACCACACCCAGCAGCGACGTCCCCCCGCCGCCCGACATCGAGACGCCCACGATCGCCGCCCCCGCGAACGACACGATCATCCCCGCGAGCAGCCGGGGCGGCAGCCCCTCGCCCAGGAACCGGCTGGCCAGCAGCGCCATCAGGATCGGCGCCACGTTCACCACGAGCGACGCCGTGCCCGCGTCGACCAGCTGCTCGCCCCAGTTGAGCGCCACCGCGTACGCGCCGAACCAGAGCACCCCCGACACGACGATGCCCGGCCAGGCGGCCTTCGGGGGCAGCCCCTCGCGCCGTATCAGCAGGATCACGACGAGGACGAGCGAGCCGGACAGCAGCCGGCCCAGCGCCAGCGCGCCCGGCTCGTACGACTCGCCCGCACTGCGGATGGACACGAAGGCCGAGGCCCACAGCACGACGGTCACGGCGGCCGCGACCAGCGCGAGCGGCTCGGAACGGGTCGTGGGGGAGGAGGAGTTGCTCATGCCGCGATGCTAGGGCACGGACACTTCGGCTGTCACCGAAGTATTGGCGTCGTCCGTGGGGTGCGGTCACCGCAGCGTCGCCGCGTCGATGCCGAGCAGGCCGAGGAGGGCGTGTTCACCCTCCGGCGTCACCTTCACCGCGCGCTCGGTCCCGATCCGTACGCACCACTTCTCCGCCAGCGCGTGGCGGCACAGCTCCGCCCCCGCGACGCCCGCCAGATGGCGTTTGCGCTCGGTCCAGTCCAGGCATGAACTTACCCTCGGGCGGCGGGATGTGACCGCCGTGAGGTGGATGCCCAGGTCGTCGAACCAGGCCAGCCCCGCGTCGGTGAGTGCGAAGCCGTTGCCCATCAACAGCAGGCCGCGCCCCTCCATCGCCTCCGTGATCGCGATGCCCAGGCGGCCCGCCAGATGGTCGTAGCAGGTGCGGCCGCGGGCCATCGCGGCTCCCGCGCTCGCCGCCCGCAGCGTGTGCGGGGTGTCGCGGCCCGGAATCGCGTACGCGGCGACCGCCTCCACCAGCTGCGCCGCGTCCGCGTCCGCGAGGCGCACGTACCGGTGGCGGCCCTGCCGCTCCTCCGCGAGCAGCCCGGACGCGACCAGCCGCCCCAGGTGCTCGCTGGCGGTGGAGGCGGCGACGCCCGCCTGCCTGGCGAGCTCGCTCGCGGTCCAGGCCCGCCCGTCCAGGAGTGAGAGCAGGAACACCGCCCGGGTCTCGTCGGACAGCAGGCAGGCGAGTGCGGCGAGCCGCGCGGCGGGGGTCCCGGTGGTGTCGGACGCGGAGGATTTCGGCATTCCTCCAGGGTGCCCTACGGACGCTTCGGCCCCGGCCGAACCGTGGCCAGGTCCCCGGCGTCGCTCCCGGCGAGGTCCTTCGCGTACCGCCCCGCCTCGTACTGGACCCCCAGCCCGTCCAGCAGCGCCCGCAGGCCCGTCTCGAAGGCCCCCTCGTCCACCTTCTCCTGGTGGTCCGCGAGCAGGTGTGCCTGCCCGAGGTGCGGGTAGTCGGCCGGGTCGTACGCCGTCTCGTCGTCCACGAAGCCGCGCGCGAAGGAGCCCAGCGCCGAGCCCGTCACGAAGTACCGCATGAGTGCGCCGATGTACGTCGCCTGGGCGGGCGGCCACCCGGCCCGCACCATCGCCCCGAACACCGCGTCGGCCACCCGCAGTCCGGCCGGGCGGCGGCCCGGGCCGCGTGCCAGCACCGGGACGATGTGCGGGTGCTCGGTGAGCGCGGCGCGGTAGGAGAGCGCCCAGTCGTGCAGCGCCGCCCGCCAGTCCCGGCCGTCGCCCGCGTCGAACATCGACAGGTCGACCTTGGCCGACACCGCGTCCGCGACGGCCTCCAGGATCTCGTCCTTGGTGCGGAAGTGGTTGTAGAGGGAGGGGCCGCTGACCCCCAGTTCCGCCGCGAGCCGCCGGGTGGAGACCGCTTCGAGGCCCTCGGCGTCCACGAGCAGCCGCGCCGTCTCCACGATGCGGTCTCTGCTCAACAGGGGCTTGCGCGGTCGGGCCATGCGGCACATAGTAGGCCCGTCAGCCAGAAACTAGCAGTGCTAATTAATGCGTCGACGAATGAGGTGGGTGCCGTGAACCTGGAGCTCAGCGAGGAGCAGGAGGCCGTCCAGCGGCTCGCCCGGGACTTCGTGGCGCGCGAGATCACCCCGCACGTCGTGGAGTGGGACCGCGCCGAGAACGTCGACAAGTCGATCGTGAAGAAGCTCGGCGCCCTCGGCTTCCTCGGTCTGACGGTCCCCGAGGAGTACGGCGGCTCCGGCGGCGACCACCTCGCCTACTGCCTCGTCACCGAGGAGCTCGGCCGGGGCGACTCCTCGGTGCGCGGCATCGTCTCCGTGTCCCTCGGCCTGGTCGCCAAGACGATCGCCGCGTGGGGGAGCGAGGAGCAGAAGCACGAGTGGCTGCCGCGCCTCACCTCGGGCGACGCCATCGGCTGCTTCGGCCTCACCGAGCCCGGCACCGGCTCCGACGCGGGAAACCTCATCACGAAGGCCGTGCGCCACGGCGACGACTACGTCATCAACGGCACCAAGATGTTCATCACCAACGGCACCTGGGCCGACGTCGTCCTCCTCTTCGCCCGCTCCACCGACGCCCCCGGCCACCGGGGCGTCTCCGCCTTCCTCGTCCCCACGGACACCCCCGGCCTCACCCGCCGCACCATCCACGGCAAGCTCGGCCTGCGCGGCCAGGCCACCGCCGAACTCGTCCTCGACGACGTCCGGGTGCCCGCCTCCGCGATGCTCGCCCCCGAGGGCAAGGGCTTCTCCGTCGCCATGTCGGCGCTCGCCAAGGGGCGCATGTCGGTCGCCGCGGGCTGCGTCGGGATAGCCCAGGCGGCACTGGACGCGGCCCTGTCGTACGCGGGGGAGCGCGAGCAGTTCGGCAAGACGATCGCGCACCACCAGCTCGTCCAGGAGCTGATCACCGACATCGCGGTCGACGTCGACGCCGCCCGCCTGCTCACCTGGCGGGTCGCCGACCTGATCGACCGGGGCCGGCCCTTCGTCACCGCCGCCTCCCAGGCCAAGCTCTTCGCCTCCGAGGCCGCCGTGCGCGCGGCGAACAACGCGCTCCAGGTGTACGGCGGTTACGGCTACATCGACGAGTACCCGGCGGGCAAGCTGCTGCGCGACGCCCGTGTGATGACCCTCTACGAAGGCACCAGCCAGATCCAGAAACTGGTCATCGGCCGCGCGCTGACGGGGGTTTCGGCCTTCTGACGAGACCCCCGGCCTTCTGAGTACGTTTCTGAGTACGCGTACGGATGGGCGTCCGGCGTGACGCGGGTCACTCTGGCCGCATGAGCGATCCACAGGTCAAGCAGCAGAACACCGGGGCCTACTACGGCCAGGCCATCGCCTCTTTCGTCGTGGCCATCTCCGCGACCGCCATCGGCATCTTCTACATCGAGGCCAGCGGCTGGGTGCGGGCCTTCCTCGCCATCGCCGTCCTCTACCTCACCACCTCCTGCTTCACCCTCGCCAAGGTGATCCGCGACAAGCAGGAGGCCGGGCAGATCGTCAGCCGGGTCGACCAGGCCCGGCTGGAGAAGATCCTCGCCGAGCACGACCCCTTCCAGAAGCTCTGACGCATCCGGACGCTCTGGCGCACCTTCCGGCCCCGCACGCTAAGCGCTTGCTCAGCGCTGCGGGGTATGGTGTGCGTCCTGCTGTACGGACGGAAGAGGTGCGCGATGAGCACGGCGCGGGACGCGGAGGGCACCGCCGAGGGCGGGACGAACGAGGCATCCTCCTGGGACGAGGTCGCTCCGGAGGCGGCCAGGAGACTGCTTGTCGCCGCCGTCGGAGCCTTCGCCGAGCGCGGCTACCACGCCACCACCACCCGTGACATCGCGGGCCGCGCGGGCATGAGCCCGGCCGCGCTCTACATCCACTACAAGACCAAGGAAGAGCTGCTCCACCGGATCAGCCGCATCGGCCACGACAAGGCCCTGCGCATCCTGGAGACCGCCGCCGACGGCGACGGCACCGCCGCCGAACGCCTCGCGGACGCCGTCGTCACCTTCGTACGCTGGCACGCGGCGCACCACACCACCGCACGCGTCGTGCAGTACGAACTGGACGCGCTCGGCGAGGAGCACCGTGCGGAGATCGTGGAACTGCGCCGCCGCAGCGACGCGGCGGTGCGGCGCATCATCAACGACGGGGTGAAGTCGGGGGAGTTCGACGTCCCCGACGTGCCGGGCACCACGCTGGCCGTGCTGTCGCTGTGCATCGACGTGGCCCGCTGGTTCAACGCGGAGGGGCGGCGCACCCCCGACGAGGTCGGCGCGCTCTACGCCGACCTCGTGCTGCGGATGGTGACGGCCGCCCCGTAGCGGAATCGGACCCGTGGCGGGTTCGTCTCCGTAGCGGGATCAGAAGTAGTAGCGCGAGATCGACTCCGCCACGCACGCCGGCTTCGCGCCGCCCTCGATCTCGATTGTCACCTTCGCCGTCACCTGCACGCCCCCGCCCGCCTCGGTCACCTCGGTCAGCACCGCCGTGCCGCGCAGCCGCGAGCCCACCGGCACCGGCGACGGGAAACGCACCTTGCCGGTGCCGTAGTTGATGCCCATCTTCATGCCCTCGACCCGCAGCACCTGCGGTACGAACAGCGGCAGCAGCGACAGCGTCAGATAGCCGTGCGCGATCGTCTTCCCGAACGGGCCGTCGGCCGCGCGCGCGGGGGCCACGTGGATCCACTGGTGGTCGCCGGTCGCGTCGGCGAACAGGTCGATCCGCTTCTGGTCGATCTCCAGCCACTCGCTGTACCCCAGCTGCTCACCGACCCCGGCGCTCAGTTCCTCGGCGGACGTGAAGATCCTCGGCTCGGTCATCCCTGTGCTCCCTCGCTGTTCACGCACTTGATTAAGCGTTTGCTCAGCATGATTGGGCCCCTGTGTCCCTGTCAACGGAAGTCCATTAGGGTTCGCGGAGTGCCGCAGATTCCAGTGAAGATCCACGAGCTCACCGTCGGCCAGCTGTCCGCACGCAGCGGCGCCGCCGTGTCCGCCCTGCACTTCTACGAGTCCAAGGGCCTGATCAGCAGCCGCCGCACCTCGGGCAACCAACGCCGGTACGAGCGCGACACGTTGCGCCGAGTGGCCTTCGTGCGCGCTGCCCAGCGCGTCGGCATCCCGCTCGCCACCATCCGCGACGCACTGGCCTCCCTCCCCGAGGAGCGCACGCCCACCCGCGAGGACTGGGCCCGCCTCTCGGAGAACTGGCGATCGGAACTGGACGCCCGCATCAAGCAGTTGGGCAGGCTGCGCGACCACCTCACCGACTGCATCGGCTGCGGCTGTCTCTCGCTGGAGACCTGTGTGCTGTCCAACCCGGACGACGTCATCGGCGAACAGATCTCGGGCTCGCGCCTGATGGGGGAGAAGAAGGGCTGAACGCGCGCCCTCCCGAACGCAGTCGGCCGCCCCTGCGTACGGAGTCCAACCCGCCCCTGCGTACGGAGTCCAAGCAGCGGCCCCTTTCGTCCATGTACGACGGGGGCCGCCCGCCGCGAGCATGGCCCCCATGGCGCACCTTCCGGCCGTGACCGCGCCGGCCCACCAGAACCTGACCTCCAACGGCTACCCCCTCGACCCGGCCCCGCACCGGCTCGGCCGCCTCGCACCGGTGCCGGAAGCGGAGCGCGGCGACGTGGCCGCCCTGCGCGCCCGGTTCGCCCGCGAGGGCTACCTCTACCTCCCGGGCTTCTTCCGGCCGGGCGTGGTGCGGGAGTTCCGCCGCCACTACTTCACCGCGACCGCCCACACCGGTCTCCTGCGCCGGGGAACCGACCCCGGCGCCGGCATCGCAGCCCCCGACACCACCGGCTTCGACCGGGCGGCCTTCCGCACCGCCCTCTTCCGGGACGTCGTACCGGGACCGGAGTACGAGGCCCTGTGCCGCCGCCCCGAACTGGTGGCGTTCTACCGGTGGTTCCTCGGCGCCCCCGAGGTCCACCTGCACCGCCGCAAGATCATCCGGCACGCTCTGCCCGGCGAGTCCGGCATCGGCACCGCCACCCAGGCCCACTACGACCTGGTCTACCTCCGCGAAGGCACCGAACGCGTCCTCTCCAGCTGGATACCGCTCGGCGACTGCCCGCTCGCCCGGGGCGGCCTGGTCTACCTGGAGCGCAGCCACCACCGGGTGCGGGCGCAGGAGGAGGCGGGGCTGCTGCGCCGCCCCGCCTCCCTCACCGCCGACCTGCCCTCGCTCGCCGAGGAGCACGACACCCGGTGGCTGGTCACCGACTACGCGGCGGGCGACATGGTCGTCCACTCGCCGTACCTGGTGCACGCCTCCCTCGACAACAGGGACCCGGACGGGGTGATGCGGCTGTCCACCGACATCCGCTACCAGTCGGCCGCCGACCCCGTCGACGCCCGCTGGCAGAACCACTGGCACCTCGACGACGGGCTGTAGCAGCCACTCCGCCGGTCCCTCACTCGAACTCGGTGCCGCCCTTGCGCGTCAGGTACGCCGGGCTGACCGCCTTCGCGACGGCCCGGCCGCCCACCACAGGGCTGTGCCGCTCGACCGCGGGGCGGATCACCACGCCCTCGCGCAGGTGCAGCTCCCGCCCGGAGACGGTCTCCCGGCCGGTCGCCAGCTCCAGCACCTTCGAGACGTCGTACGGACCCTCGTACAGCCTCGGGACCATCGGCAGCCGGCCCTCCAGCAGTTCCGTGAACTCGGCCGCGTCCAGCCACCTGACCTGCCCGTCCACGTCCACCGACACGTCGAACGCGGCGTAACCCAGGCTCAGCGAGCGGCCGTCGGCGCCGTACCCCAGGTCCTGCACGCCCGCCCCGTACACCTCGCCGAAGATCCCCACCCGGCGCGCGCCCAGCTGCTCGGCGATGCCCGCGGCGACGGCCGCCACACGGTGCCCGGTCACCGCGCGCCAGTACAGATTGCGGTCGGCCTCCTTCAGCGCCAGGTTCCGCGAGCCGAACCCCTTGGAGGACACGTGCACCCGCTCCCCGTCGGCGACGTACGTCAGCAGGCAGGCGGTGCCGTGCAGCTTCTCGGTGAGGACGACCTCCTCGCCGGGCTCGAAGATCTGCGGGTACCGGTGCAGGTTCTCGATGTCGGTCCAGGGCAGCAGGTCGGGGGCGTGCTCCACCTCGCCGTTCATGGTCGGCGGGATCGGCGGCACCCACTTGGAGATGCCCAGCAGCTCCGCGAAGTCGGTGCCCTCGTCGGCGGCGGCGGTCAGATCCACGCCCTCCAGGGCGCGCGGCCTGCACACCAGGCCCTGCGACACCTCGCCCCGCAGCCGCACCGCCTTGACCCGGTTCGACGCCTTGCCCGCGAGCCTGCCGGTCAGGCCCAGCTCCTCGACCAGGGCGTCCGGGAGCACGGACTGCTCCGGTATGTAGAGGGCGGCCTCGCCGCTGCGGTACGCGCCCTTGGCGACGACGGCGCGGTAGAGCCCGACCTGGGCCAGCTCCAGCGCGTCGGCGTTCGGGTGCTCGTGGACGGTCAGCACCTCGGCGGTCACTCGCAGCGTCGACATGTCGGCGCCCCCCTCTGAAAACCTGAGAACTCGTTGGACGAGCCCCACTGTGCGGTCAGCCCACCTCCACCGGCCACTGAATATCGCGGGCGGCGCTGACCAGTTGGGCGTTGGACTTCGCGTGTCTGCCGTCGGGCAGCAGCAGCGTGTCCTCCAGGCCGATGCGGGTGGCCAGCCCCAGGCGTCTCGCGAGGGCGAGCACCGGCCACGCCCCGCCGTCCTCGCCGTGCAACAGCATCGGGGCCCCGCACACCTCGCCCCGGTCGCCGACCGCGCCCCGGCGCGAGAGGTCGGCCAGGAAGTTCAGCGCGGAGTCCTCCGCGGTGAGCGGATCGGGGTCGGTCACCTCCACCAGCACCCGCAGCGACCGCTTCGCCAGCGGGGAGTCCAGGAAGCGCTCCATGCCGTCCGTGCCGGACCACAGCCCGGACTCGACGGCCACGCCGCGCGCGAGCAGCGCCTCGGCGACCTCCTCCGCCCCCGGCTCGTGCCAGTTCACCGAGGCGTGGTCGGGCAGCACCGTCCAGGACGCGATGCGCTCGATGCGGCGCCGCGGCTCGGGCTCCGTCCAGGCACCGGTCGTCACGCCGACGGGGACGTCCACCGCGTCCCGGATCGCCGTCAGGGTGGTCGCAAGGACGCGGGGCGACAGCGTGTCGTCGCCGCACGGCGTCTTCGGGTGCACATGCACCTCGCAGGCCCCGGCAGCCACCGCGGCGGCGGCCGACCGGGCCATGGCGTCCGGCGACACGGGAACGGCGGCTCCGTCGCCGGGACCGCGCTGACCGTTCACACAGACCTGAATCAAGGGCTCGACCATGCATTCGATGGTGACACCCGCCACTGACATTCAGCCATGCACTGAGCATTCGCACGGTTGTCGCGCGGAAACCTTCAGAACCGGCACGGCGGAAACCTTCGGGACGACCGCAGGGAAACCGTCGGCCCGGACGCCGAGAATCCTTCGGCCCGGACACCGGGAAACCGTCGCTCCGGGCGCGGGGAATCCGTCAACCCGGACACGGGGGACGCGGCGCCCCAGGGAACACCTCCGCCGCGCCCCGCGCGCTCACGCCACCGACGCCAGTTCCTTGCGCCGCACCCTCTTGGCCCGTGCCAGTGCCTCGGGAGTCAGGACGGGCTGCGGCACCAGAATTCCGCATCCCGTGCAGACCGGCCCGAACCACGGCTCGTGGACCAGGTCCTGCTTCCAGACGATCCGGCTCGACGCGCACACCGGACAGTGCTCGCCGGGTTCCGACTCCAGGGCGGAGATCAGCCCGCGCAGCACCTCCGCCAAGGACGCCGCCGGATGGGCCGCCGGATCGTCGCACCACGCGACCCCGAAACCGCCCCAGGTCCGCCGGTGCCAGTCGTCGAAGGAGCCCGGCCGCCGCAGCCCGTCGTGCTTCTCGCGCTTGCGCCGCTCGGCGAACTCCACCTCGTACGCGAGCCAGACCGCCCGCGCCTCCTCCAGTTCCTCCAGTGCGGCCACCAGCCGCACCGGGTCCGGCGCCCTGTCCTCCGGACCGAACCCGTGCCTGCTGCACAGGTGGTCCCAGGTCGCCCTGTGCCCGTAAGGGGCAAACCGCTCCAGACACTTGCGCAGCGAATAGCGCCGCAACGCAAGATCACACCTCGGGTCACGGACCTGTCTCGCGAGACTCCGAAAACCGGCCATCGCACTGCCACCTCCGTCGCTGGTACTTCGGCGTCGATGAATGGACGTACGGGTGCCCGTTTCGGCTCCATCGAAAATCCGATGGGCCCCATCAGGGATCAATTGGTCCCGGTTCGCACGGATCTCTCCCGTCTCTGTCCACTCCTCCGTCACGCAAGGTCCACGCCTTCTTGCTCGAACGCATCACTCGAAGGGGTGGAGAACGAGAAAAAGTGAGGGGTGTTCACCTTCTTCGGGGGTTAACCGCCAGTAACCTCCGGCGCACCGGTCCCCCCGAGGAGTTCCCGAGGAGCACGCATGCCCGCACGCCCCCCACGCCTCGCACGTCACCAACGTCCCACCCGCCCCGGCGGACTGCGGACGACCGGCACCGTCGCCGCAGCCGCCCTCGCGCTCGGGGCGGGCCTGCTCGGCCCGCTGAAGGCCCCCGTCGCCCGGGCCGCCCAGCCGCCCGCCGAGGACCACTGCCGGTCCCAGTGCGCCGACATCCTGCCGCCCGGCCAGAACGGCAACGCGACCCTCGCCGAGATCCTCGCCCACCGCGTCCTCGGTACCCGCCCGCCGCACGCCTCCGACCAGATCGAGAAGTACGACGCCCTGGTCGCCGGTCGCGGCGCCCTCACCGACGAGAAGCTCACCGACTTCTTCAACGACGCCTCCTTCGGCGTCCCCGAGGGGCAGCGGGCCTCCGTCGAGGCGCCGCGCGCCGACGTCACGATCACCCGCGACAAGAAGACCGGCGTCCCGCACATCAAGGGCACCACCCGCTACGGCACCGAGTACGGCGCCGGATATGCGGCCGGACAGGACCGCCTGTGGCTGATGGACCTCTTCCGGCACATCGGACGGGGCGAACTGACCTCCTTCGCCGGCGGTGCGCTCGCCAACCAGGGCCTGGAGCAGCAGTTCTGGCCGCAGGCCCCGTACACCGAGGCCGACCTCCAGGCGCAGGTCGACTGGATCGCCACGCAGAAGGGCCCGCGCGGCAAGCAGGCCATGCAGGACGCCCAGGCGTACGTCGACGGCATCAACGCCTACCGCACGAAGGCCAAGAACGGCCGCTACTTCCCCGGCGAGTACGTCCTCACCGGCAAGATCGACGCGATCACCAATGCCGGTGAGATCCAGCCCTTCAAGGTGACCGACCTGATCGCCCTGGCCTCCGTGGTCGGCGGCCTCTTCGGCAACGGCGGAGGCGGCGAGGTCCAGTCCGCCCTGTCCCTGCTCGCCGCACAGCAGAAGTACGGCGTCGCCGAGGGCACCGAGGTCTGGGAGTCCTTCCGCCAGCGCAACGACCCCGAGGCCGCCCTCACCCTGCACGACGGCCGGCGCTTCCCGTACGCGGGAAAGCCCGCGCAGGCACGCGCCGTCGCCCTCCCCGACAAGGGCTCTGTCACCGCCGAACAGCTCGTGTACGACCGCACCGGAGCCGCACAGCAGAACCGGGCGGGAGCGAAGGACCCGGTCGAGGCCCCCCGGAAGCTCAAGCCCGCCCAGGGCATGTACGACCGGGGCGTCCTGCCCGGCGCGGACTTCGCCACCCGGCGCGGCATGTCGAACGCCCTCCTGGTGTCCGGCAAGCACACCGCGAGCGGCAACCCGGTCGCCGTCTTCGGCCCGCAGACCGGCTACTTCGCCCCGCAACTGCTGATGCTCCAGGAACTCCAGGGCCCCGGCATCAGCGCCCGGGGAGCCTCCTTCGCCGGTGTCGGCATGTACGTCCAGCTCGGCCGGGGCCAGGACTACGCCTGGTCCGCCACCTCCGCCGGACAGGACATCACCGACACCTACGCCGTCGACCTGTGCGAACCCGGCGGCGGCACCCCGACGAAGAACTCCACGCACTACCTCTTCCGGGGCGCCTGCACGCCCATGGAGAAGCTGGAGAAGAAGAACGCCTGGCGGCCGACCGTCGCCGACTCCACGGCGGCCGGCTCGTACCGCATGCAGGTCTGGCGCACCAAGCTGGGCACGGTCACCCACCGTGCCACCGTCGGCGGCAGGCCCGTGGCGTACACCCTGCTGCGCTCCACCTACCGGCACGAGGCCGACTCGATCATCGGTTTCCAATTGTTCAACGATCCGACGTTCGTGACGGACGCCGCGAGCTTCCAGAAGGCCGCCGAGAGCGTCGACTACGCCTTCAACTGGTTCTACGCGGATGCGAAAACAGCCGCCTACTACAACAGTGGCCTCAACCCGCAGCGCGCCTCCGGCGTCGACCCCGCCCTCCCGATCAGGGCCGACCGGTCGACCGAGTGGCCCGGCTTCGACCCGGCGGACAACACCGCGTCGTACACCCCGCCCGCCCAGCACCCGCACTCCACGGACCAGGACTA
Source organism: Streptomyces sp. NPDC087440 (assembly GCF_044744005.1). Taxonomy (NCBI): domain Bacteria; kingdom Bacillati; phylum Actinomycetota; class Actinomycetes; order Kitasatosporales; family Streptomycetaceae; genus Streptomyces; species Streptomyces sp. NPDC087440. Next base: position 154,590 of record NZ_JBIUXN010000019.1, read on the forward strand.
CTACGTCTCCTGGAACAACAAGCAGGCCGCCGACTACTCCTCGGCGGGCTTCGGCAACGGCTCCGTGCACCGCGGCGACCTCCTCGACGACCGCGTGGAGAAGCTCGTCGCCCGCGGCGGCGTCACCCGCGCCTCCCTCACCCGGACGATGGCGGAGGCCGCCGTCACCGACCTGCGCGGCGAGGACGTCCTCCCGGAACTCCTGAAGGTGCTGCGCTCCCGGCCGGTCACCGACCCGGAACTCGGCCGCGCGGTCGAGCAGTTGGCGGCCTGGCACGCGGCGGGCTCACAGCGCCGCGAGAACGCCCGGGGGTCGCGGGAGTACACCCACCCCGATGCGGTGCGCCTGATGGACGCCTGGTGGCCCCTGCTGGTCGAGGAAACCTTCGAGCCCGGCCTGGGCGAGGACCTGTACCGGGCGCTCACCGCCAACCTCGGCATCGACGAAGCCCCCTCCTCCGCCCACGGCCCGACCGGCGGGCACGCCGGTTCCGCCTTCCAGTACGGCTGGTGGAGCTACGTCGACAAGGACCTCCGCAGGGTGCTCGGCGAGCCGGTGAAGGGCGCACTCGCCAGGCCGTACTGCGGCAACGGCGACCTGAACGCCTGCCGCGACACCCTCCTCGCCACCCTCAGGACGGCGGCCGCCAAGCCCGCCACCGAGGTCTACCCCGGTGACGACACCTGCTCGCCGGGCGACCAGTGGTGCGCGGACAGCATCCAGCACCGGGCGCTGGGCGGACTGACCCAGCCGACGATGAACTGGCAGAACCGGCCCACGTACCAGATGGTCATGGAGTTCCCGCAGCACCGCTGACACTCCTGCGACAGAGGCCGTGAGGATCGTTGAACGATCCTCACGGCCTCTGTGTCGTCCGCCTCAGCCCAACTCCCGCTCCCGTGTCTCCGGCAGCGCCAGCACGCACAGCAGCGACACCACCGCCATGGCGCTCACGTACCACCCCACCGACGCCGACCCGAGCCCCGCCTGGAGCCTGGTCGCCACCAGCGGCGCCACCGCACCACCGAGCACACCGCCCAGGTTGTACGCCAGGGACGCACCGGAGTAGCGCACCCGCGCCCCGAACAGCTCCGGCAGGTACGCGCCCATCGGCCCGTACACCACACCCATGCAGAACAGCGCCCCGCCGAGCGCCAGCGCGATCAGCACCGGCTGCTCGGTGTCCAGCAGCGGGAACAGGACCAGCCCCCACACCACGGCCAGCCCGCAGCCGCCCAGGATCAGCTTCCTGCGCCCACCGCCGTCGGAGCGCGTCGCCGCGAGCCAGGTGCCCGCCGCCAGGAACAGACAGGCCACCATGGACAGCCCCAGCATCGTGTCCCGCGCCACCCCGAGCGTCTTCGTCGCGTACGACAGGCAGTAGGTCGTCGCCGTGTAGAACAGCCCGTACGCGACGATCATGCCGCCCGCGCCGAGCAGCAGCTCCTTCGGGAACCTCCGGAACACCTCCAGCGTCGGGACGCGGCTGGCCTCCTGCCGCTCCATCACCCGCTGGAACACCGGGGTCTCGCTGATCTTCAGCCGTACGAACAACCCGACGGCGACCAGCAGGAACGACAGCAGGAACGGAATCCGCCACCCCCAGCTCCTGAACGCCGCGTCGTCGAGGGCCGCCGACAGCAGCCAGAAGATGCCGGTCGCCGCGAAGAACCCGATGGACGGGCCGAGTTGCGGGAACGCGGCGTACAGCCCCCGCCGCCCCTTCGGCGCGTGCTCCACGGCGAGCAGCGCCGCCCCGCCCCACTCGCCGCCGAGCCCGATGCCCTGGAGGAAGCGCAGCAGCACCAGCGTCAGCGGCGCCCAGACGCCCCAACTCCCGTATCCGGGAAGCAGGCCCACCAGCGCCGTCGAGAGCCCCATCAGCAGCAGCGAGGCCACCAGGACGGACTTGCGGCCCACCCGGTCGCCGAAGTGCCCGAAGATCACCGAGCCCAGCGGGCGGGCTGCGAACGCGACGGCGTACGTCGAGAACGACGCCAGTGTGGCGTTCAGGGGCGTCAGGTTCGGGAAGAACGCCTCGTTGAGGACGAGGGCGGCGGCCGTCCCGTAGATGTAGAAGTCGTAGAACTCGATGGCGGTGCCGATGAAACTGGCCACCGCCACCCGGCGCAGCTTCTCCGGACTCTCCGGACCCTGCGAACTGCCGGAGGAGGCACCGGGATCGGCGGCGGCCGGTGGCGCTGTCTTCGTGGTGCGTGGTTCGTCGTTCACGACCCGCAGGGTCTCGGTCGGTGTATGGGGCAGTCAATAGGTGGGACGGTGGGTCCCACCATCTGGGACGGGCGGGGTCACCGGTAGAGCAGGTGCTCCCGCCTGACCTTGCGGAACGCCGCCAGGTCCGCCTGCCAGGCGGCCACCACCTCGGCCGTCCCCGCCCCCGCGTCGATCATGGTGCGGACGCGGGTGTTCCCCGTCAGCCTGTCGATCCAGTTGTCCGGCCGCCACGCGAAACCGCTCCAGGACTTCTTCGCCGTCACCAGCAGGGCGATCCCGGTGCGCACCGGGTCGAAGGACTCCCGGTCGTGGACGTGCAGTTGGACCCCGCCGACCGTCTTGCCCTGGAACTTCGAGAAGGTCGGCGCGAAGTACGCCTCCCGGAAGCGCACTCCCGGCAGCCCCTCCGCGTTCGCCGCCTGCGCCCAGCGCCGGTCGATGCCCTCCGCGCCCAGCAGCTCGAACGGACGGGTCGTACCGCGCCCCTCCGACAGGTTCGTCCCCTCGAAGAGACAGGTGCCGGAGTACACCAACGCGGTGTCCGCCGTCGGCATGTTGGGGCTCGGCGGCACCCACGGCAGCCCCGTCTCGTCGAAGAAGTCGCCCCGCCGCCACCCCGACATCCGCACCACCTCAAGAGGTGCCGGTTTCTTCAGGAACTCCGCGTTGAACAACAGCGCCAGTTCCGCCACCGTCATCCCGTGCGCCTGCGCGATCGGCTCGCGCCCCACGAACGTCGCGAACGCCCGGTCCAGCACCGGCCCCAGCGCCGCCCGCCCCGTCACCGGATTCGGCCGGTCCAGCACCACGAAACGCTTCCCCGCGAGCACGGCGGCCACCATGCAGTCGTACAGCGTCCAGATGTACGTGTAGAACCGCGCCCCCGCGTCCTGGATGTCGAAGACGACGGTGTCCACCCCGGACGCCGTGAAGACGTCGGCGAGGGGCTGCCCGCTCTTCAGGTACGTGTCGTACACCGGCAGCCCGGTCGCCGGATCGTCGTAACGCCCCTCCGAGCCGCCCGCCTGCGCGGTGCCCCGGAAACCGTGCTCGGGGCCGAACACGGCGGTGAGGTTCACGCGTCCGTCGGCGTGCATGACGTCGACGATGTGCCGGACGTCGGAGGTGACGCCCGTGGGATTGGTGACGACGCCGACCTTGCGCCCGCGCAGCAGCCGGTAGCCGTCGGCGGCCAGCCGGTCGAATCCGGTACGCACCCGGGGCCCGCCCCCGTGCCGCGGCTCCGCCTGCGCCGGGGACGCACCGGCGGCCAGCGCGCCCACCGTGCCGCCGCCCGCCGCCAGCAGCCCTCTCCTGGACAAGCTCATCCGTGCCACCTCCGCACTCGGACGCCCGGCTCGGCACCGGCCGTCACCCCGACTGTCCCGCGCACCGCCATGCCCGGCGGCACGCCCCGGCACGCTAGCCCCTGTGCTCGCGTCGCGGAACGCAGCGCGCCCCGGATCTCCCGCGTACACCCCTTTCCCCACTCCATACCGACTGGTTAGTCTGCGGTGGCAGTCGGCATGGAGAGGCAGGCCCCGGATGGATGCGGTGCAGGGTGCGACGGTCGTGGTCACGGGCGCGGGAGGCGGCATCGGAGCCGCCCTGGCCCGGCGGTTCACGGCCGAGGGAGCCCGGGTCGTGGTCAACGACCTGGACGCGGGCAAGGCCAAGGCGGTCGCCGAGGAGATCGGCGCCCTCGCCGTCCCCGGGGACGCCTCCGGGATCGTCGAGGAGGCCCGTGCGGCGCTCGGCGGCAGGATCGACGTCTACTGCGCCAACGCGGGCGTCGGCTGCGGCGGCGACCCGTTCGGCGAGGACCAGTGGGAACTGGCCTGGGACGTCAACGTGATGGCCCACGTGCGCGCCGCCCGCGCGCTGATCCCGGAGTGGGTGGAACGGGGGAGCGGCCGGTTCGTGTCGACGGTGTCGGCGGCCGGGCTGCTCACCATGATCGGCGCGGCACCGTACAGCGTCAGCAAGCACAGCGCGCTCGCCTTCGCGGAGTGGCTGTCGCTCACCTACCGGCACAAGGGGCTCAAGGTCCACGCGATCTGCCCGCAGGGAGTGCGCACCGACCTCATGGCCTCCGCCGGATCGGCGGGCGACCTGGTGCTCGCGCCCACCGCCATCGAGCCGGAGGACGTCGCGGACGCGCTCTTCGAGGGCATCGAGGCCGACCGCTTCCTGATCCTGCCGCACCCCGAGGTCGCGGACTACTACCGGGCGCGCGCGGGCGACACCGACCGCTGGCTCTCCGGGATGAACCAACTCCAGCAGAAGTGGGAAGGGGCGGGTCAGTGACGGACACCAACCAAGAGGCCCGAGGAGCCCGAGAGGCGCAAGGGGCATCGATCTACGCCGCCCAGCCGTGGCTGGCCCAGCTCAGCGAGGCCCAGCGCCGCCCCGTGCACCCGGCGCCCACCCTGGTGCACGCCTTCCGCGACAGCGTCCGCCGCGCCCCCGGCACCACCGCGCTCGCCTACTTCGACGGGCGGCTGAGCTACCGCGAGACGGAGTCCCTGTCCGACTCGGTGGCGGGCCATCTCGCCGCGCGCGGCATCGCCCGCGGCGACCGGGTCGCGATCATGCTCCAGAACTCCCCGCAGTTCGTCCTCGCCCTGCTCGGCGCGTGGAAGGCGGGGGCCGTGGTCGTCCCGCTCAACCCGATGTACAAGTCGGCGGAAGTGGGCCACGTCCTCGCGGACGCCGAGGTCAGCGCCCTGATCTGCGCCGACCGCGCCTGGGAGGCGTACCTGCGGGACACCGCCGCCGCGGCCCCGTCCGTACGCACCGTCCTCACGGCCTGCGAACACGACCTCCAGAGCACGGACGACGAGCGCGTCCTGAACTTCGAGCGTCTGCCGAAGCCCGCCGACGCCGACGACCTGGTCGAGGTCGCCCGGGCCGGACTGGATTCACCCCCGGACCGGGAACTCGGGCCCACCGACACGGCGTTGATCAGTTACACGTCCGGCACCAGCGGCACACCGAAGGGGGCGATGAATTCCCACGGCAACATCATGGTCAACGCGGAGCGGCAGCGCACCGGGCACCCCGTCGCCGAGGGGTCGTCCTACTTCGCCCTGGCCCCGCTCTTCCACATCACCGGCATGGTCTGCCAACTGGCCGCCTGCCTGACCAACGCGGGCACCCTCGTCCTCGCCCACCGCTTCCACCCGCAGGTGGTCCTGGACGCCTTCGCCGAGCACAAACCCGCGTACACGGTCGGCCCCTCCACGGCCTTCATGGCGCTGGCCGCCACGCCGGGCGTCACCCGTGAGCACTTCGCCTCCTTCGAGGTGATCTCCTCGGGCGGCGCACCGCTGCCCCCGGCCCTGGTGGAGAAGTTCCGGGCGGGCTTCGGCCCGTACATCCGCAACGGCTACGGGCTCACCGAGTGCACCGCCCCGTGCGCCTCCGTGCCGCCGGAGAAGGAGGCCCCGGTCGACCCGGTCTCCGGCACGCTCTCGGTCGGCGTGCCGGGACCCGACACGGTCGTGCGCATCATCGACGACCAGGGCCGGGACGTCCCCTTCGGCGAGCAGGGCGAGATCGCGGTGCGCGGCCCCCAGGTCGTCTCCGGCTACTGGCGGCTGCCCGAGGCCACCGCCGAGGCCTTCCCCGACGGCGAACTGCGCACGGGCGACATCGGGTTCATGGACTCCGAGGGCTGGCTGTACGTCGTCGACCGCAAGAAGGACATGATCAACGCGTCCGGGTTCAAGGTGTGGCCCCGCGAGGTCGAGGACGTCCTCTACACCCACCCCTCGGTCCGCGAGGCGGCCGTCGTCGGCGTCCCCGACCCCTACCGGGGCGAGAGCGTCAAGGCGTACGTGAGCCTGCGCCCCGGCGCCGACACGACCGGGGACGACCTGATCGCGTACTGCAAGGAACGCCTCGCGGCCTACAAGTACCCGCGCGAGGTGGCGGTCCTGCCGGAGCTTCCCAAGACGACGAGTGGGAAGATCCTCCGACGGGAACTGCGTTCCACGCACTAGGCACGACACTCTTCACGCAGACAGCAAGGCAGGTAGCGGCACATGGCCAGAACGACCGAATCCGGCGGCACTCCCGTTCCGCAGCGACTGCTGGCCGCCGCCACCCGGCTCTTCGCCGAACGCGGCTACGACCGGACCTCGGTGCAGGAGATCGTCGAGGCGGCGGGCGTCACCAAGGGCGCCCTCTACCACTACTTCGGCTCCAAGGACGACCTGCTGCACGAGGTGTACGGCCGGGTCCTGCGCCTCCAGCAGGAGCGCCTGGACGCGTTCGCCGACGCGGACGCACCCGTCGAGCGGCGGCTGCACGACGCGGCGGCGGACGTCGTCGTCACCACCATCGAGAACCTCGACGACGCGTCGATCTTCTTCCGCTCGATGCACCACCTGAGCCCGGAGAAGGACAAGCAGGTCCGCGCCGAACGCCGCCGCTACCACGAGCGCTTCCGGGCCCTGGTGGAGGAGGGGCAGCGCACCGGCGTCTTCTCCACCGCCACCCCCGCCGACCTGGTGGTCGACTACCACTTCGGCTCGATCCACCACCTGTCGACGTGGTACCGCCCCGACGGCCCCCTCACCCCGCAGGAGGTCGCCGACCACCTGGCCGACCTGCTGCTGAGGGCCCTGCGCCCCTAGAGCGGGGGAGCAGGGCCCTCGGCGGGAACGGGGCGTACGGGGTGTCAGCCGAGCGGAAGGACCTTGCGGCCCCACGTCTCGTTCGTGACCGTCGCGAACGACGTGTACCAGGCGCACACCGCACACACCAGGCCCAGCCAGCCGCCGACGTGCCCCAGCGTCACGTTCTGCGCCAGGTCGCCGAGCGCCAGGAACAGGAACGTCAGGGTCAGCGTGATGAAGATTGCCCGGTGCGCGAGGTCCAGCTTCAGCGCGGCCACGGTCATGTACAGGGTGAAGACGAACCACGCGATCAGGAACAGCCCCGTCGCCAGGTGCGCGTCCTCCTTCGGCAGCCCGGGCACCACGAACTTCACGTAGCCCGCGAACGCCATCCAGAAGGCGCCGTACGACACGAACGCCGTCGCCCCGAAGGTGTTGCCCCGCCGGAACTCGAACAGCCCGGCCGCGAACTGCGCCAGACCGCCGTAGAACAGCGCCAGCGGCAGCACGACCGCGCTCAGCGCCGCGTTCGCGACCAGGCCCGAGTTGAACATGCTGAGCACGAAGGTGGTCAGCGCGAACGCGGCCAGCCCGAGCGGACCGGGGTTGGCGATCGTGACGGCCGCAGGGGCGGCAGGAGCTGCGGGGGCGTGAGACATGGGGTGGAACCTTCGCGTGGACGGCCTCGCACGCGGCTTCGAATGCAAGGCCGAACGAGGAATGACCCATCGAATTTACCGGGCGATTCGGGCGGAACCTGACGAAAATCGGCCCCTGTGGTCGGGATCTCAGTCCCGACCACAGGGGCCGCCCGGCCCTGGCGGTGTGCCGAAAGGCCCTACAGGTACTTCTTCAGCTCCCGCCGCGCCAGCGACCGCTGGTGCACCTCGTCCGGCCCGTCCGCCAGCCGCAGCGTCCGCGCCCCCGCCCACAGCTCCGCGAGCGGGAAGTCCTGGCTGACGCCCCCGGCCCCGTACAGCTGCACCGCGTTGTCGATGATGTCGATCACCGCACGCGGTGTCGCGATCTTGATCGCCTGGATCTCGGTGTGCGCACCCCGGTTGCCGACCGTGTCCATCAGCCAGGCCGTCTTCAGCACCAGCAGCCGCAGCTGCTCGACGGTCACCCGCGCGTCCGCGATCCAGTTCTGCACGACGCCCTGCTGGGCCAGCGACTTCCCGAAGGCGGTGCGGGCCACCGCCCGCCGGCACATCAGCTCGATGGCCCGCTCGGCCATGCCGATCAGGCGCATGCAGTGGTGGATGCGCCCCGGGCCCAGCCGCGCCTGCGCGATCGCGAAGCCGCCGCCCTCCTCGCCGACCAGGTTCGCGGCGGGCACCCGTACGCCGTCGAAGACGACCTCCGCGTGCCCCCCGTGGTAGTGGTCCTCGTACCCGTACACCTGCATCGCCCGGCGGACCTCCACACCGGGGGTGTCGCGCGGCACCAGGATCATCGACTGCTGACGGCGGACGTCCGCGCCGTCCGGGTCGGTCTTGCCCATCACGATGAAGACCTTGCAGTCGGGGTTCATCGCCCCCGAGATGTACCACTTGCGCCCGGTGACAACGTATTCATCCCCGTCCCGCTCGATCCGGGTCTCGATGTTCGTCGCGTCCGACGACGCCACCTCGGGCTCCGTCATCGCGAACGCGGACCGGATCTCCCCGGCCAGCAGCGGCTCCAGCCACTGCTTCTTCTGCTGCTCGGTGGCGAACTGGAACAGCAGCTCCATGTTCCCGGTGTCCGGTGCGGCACAGTTCAGCGCGGTCGGCGCCAACTGCGGCGAACGGCCGGTGATTTCGGCGAGCGGCGCGTACTGGAGATTGGTCAGCCCCGCCCCGTACTCGGCATCGGGAAGGAAGAGGTTCCACAATCCCTGCCGCCGCGCCTCCGCCTTCAACTCCTCCACCACGGCCGGGGTGTCCCACGGCGAGTCGAGCCGGGCGCGCTGCTCGTGCGCCACCGCCTCCGCCGGGTGGACGTGCTCGTCCATGAAGGCCAGCAGCTTGCCGCGCAGCTCTTCGGTGCGTGCGTCGTACGCGAAGTCCATGAGGAATCAGCCCTTCTGAAGGGTCGTCAGACCGTGCTGGATGAAGACCGGGACGAGCTCGCCGATCCGGTCGAACCCGGCGCCGACCGTCTGCCCGAGCGTGTAGCGGTAGTGGATGCCTTCGAGGATGACCGCGAGCTTGAACCAGGCGAACGCCGTGTACCAGTGCACCGCCGACACGTCCCGCCCGGACGCGGCCGCGTACCGCGCGACGATCTCGTCCGCCGTCGGGTGGCCCGCCGCCGAAGCGGTCGTGGTGATGGGGGAGTCGGGCAGATCCAGCTCGGTTCCGTACATCACGAGCAGCCCGAGGTCCGTCAGCGGATCGCCCAGGGTCGACATCTCCCAGTCGAGGACCGCCCGGATCTCGTCGCCCTCGCCGCCGATCAGTACGTTGTCGAGACGGTAGTCGCCGTGCACGACGGTCGGCGCGGGGGAGTCGGGCAGCGCGCGCCCGAGCGCGGCGTGCAGCTCGTCGATGCCGGGCAGGTCACGGTTGCGGGACGCGTCCAACTGCTTGCCCCAGCGCCGCAGTTGACGGTCCAGGAAACCCTCCGGCCGCCCGAAGTCACCGAGCCCGACCGCCTCGGGGTCCACCGCGTGCAGCTCCACCAGGGTGTCCACCAGCCCGAGCACGGCAGCGTGCGTACGCTCCGGCCCGAGGGGCGCCAGCTCCTGCGAGGTCCGGTACGGCTTCCCCTCCACGAACTCCATCACGTAGAACGGCGCCCCCAGCACCTCCACGTCCTCGCACAGCAGCACCGGCGTCGGCACCGGCACCCGCGTCGGATGCAGGCCGCTGATCACGCGGAACTCGCGCTTCATGTCGTGCGCCGTCGCCAGTACGTGGCCGAGCGGCGGCCTGCGCACGACCCACCGGGCGCGTCCGTCCGTGACGTCGTACGTCAGGTTGGACCGCCCGCCCTCGATCAGCCGCACGGTCAACGGGCCACCGACCAGCCCCGGCCGCTCCCGGTCCAGGTAGGCACGCAACCGCTCCGGGTCGAGGCCCGGGGGCGCGGAGCCGGCCGGGGGGCCGACGGGGGGGACGGTGCTCATGGGGTACCTCCAACGCTTGCGCCAAACGACTCCGCCCATGATGCCGACCAGTCGGTATGCCGTCTAGCCCCCGCCCCCCAGCCCCCTTGGGCGGCGGGGCCGCCCCTCCCCACCTTCCCCCTAGCCGCCTTGGGCGGCGGGGCCGCCCCCCGGGGGCGGGACGGGCGGGCAAGGGGGCGGCCCCTCCCGCTCCCGGCCCACCCGGATGCCGCCCCCTGGCCCAGCCCCCGTACCGGACGCACGTCCAAAGAGCCCCCGGCCCACCCCGACAGCCCCGGCCCAGCCCCCCGCCCGCCCGGCCCCAGGGCCCTTCACCACACCACCGCCACCCCAAACCCCGCCAGCGCGACCCCACACCCCACCACAGCCCACGCCCGCCCCACCCCCAACGCCCCCGGCCGCCCCACCCCACCCAACTCCCGCATCCGCCCATGCGCCACAACCAGAAACCCCACCCACACCAACGCACTCAGCGCCGCCCCCAGCACCCCCACCCCCGTCACCCCGTCATGCACCGCCTGTTTCCCCGCCAGCACCGCCACCACCGTCGCCGACAGCGTCGTCCGCCGCCACGCCAGCCGCGTCCGCTCCGGCTGAAGCCCCGGATCCCGAGCCGACTCCCCGGCGGGCCCACCCGCCCCACTCACCCCGCCCACCCGAACACCACGACCACCACCATCGCCACCGCGACCACCCCCACCACCAGACTCAGCACCGTCGGGAACCGCGTCACCGGCAGGTCCTCCCCCCGCCGCATCGCCCGCTCGCACCGCACCCAGTGGTTCACCGCCCGCAGCGCACACAGCGCCCCCGCCCCCAGCAGCGCCAGGGCGAGCCCGACCCGTACCCCCCACCGCAGCTCCGGCAGGAACTGGTCCACCGCGAACCCGGCCCCCACCAGCGCCAGAGCCGTCCGCACCCAGGCAAGGAAGGTCCGCTCGTTGGCCAGCGAGAACCGGTAGTCCGGCGTCTCGCCCTCCTCCTGCACCCGCCGCGGCGCCACCCACAGCCGCAGCCCGTCCCGCAGCCCGCTCACCGGCGTGCCAGCAGCTCGTACGCGGCCAGCCCGTCCGGCACCCACTCCCAGCCGTCCCCGTCCCCGTCCCCGCCCCCGCCGGTCCGCCGCGCCAGCTCCTCGTCCGTCAGGAAGGCGTGCCAGGCGACCTCCTCCGCCTGCGGGTCGACCGGCACCGTGCACCGCACCTCGTACACGGCGCTCCACCAGCTCTGCCCGTCCGCGCCCTCGTACAGGAACTTCGTCAGGAACTCCGGCTGCGGCAGCCCGGACACCCCCAGCTCCTCCTGCGCCTCGCGCAGCGCCGCCGCGTCGTAGGACTCGCCCGCGCCGACCACGCCACCCACGAACATGTCGTACAGCGACGGGTAGACCAGCTTCGTCGCCGTCCTGCGGTGCACGAAGATCCGGCCCCCGGCGTCCCGCACCCGGACGAAGGTGCAGCGATGGCGAAGACCCCGCGCGTACACCTCACCGCGCGGGGCCTGCCCGACGACGTCGTCGTGTTCGTCGACGACGTCCAAGATCTCTTCACTGGGGTTCATGCACCCCATCCAACAACAACCCGCTGATCACTGACCCATGACGTACTTCACCGTCGGACCGGTGGTCCAGCCGCCGTCCACCGCCAGCTCCGCTCCCGTGACGTACGACGCCGAGTCCGACAGCAGGAAGACGACCGCACCGGCGATCTCGTCGGCCTCGCCGACCCGGCCCATCGGCGTGTTCGGGTAGTTGCCGTCGCCCTGCTGGATGCCGACGGCCGCCGTCATCGGGGTGTACGTCATGCCCGGGTGCACCGAGTTCACGCGGATCTTCTGGGTGCCCAGCTCGACGGCGCCGATCTTCGTCAGACCGCGCACGCCCCACTTCGACGCGCCGTAACCGGCGGTCAGCGCCAGGCCCATCAGACCGGCCGCCGAGGAGATGTTGACGATCGAGCCGCCGCCGTTCTCCCGCATCGCCGGGATGACGGCCTTCATGCCGATGAAGACGCCGGTCAGGTTGATGTCCAGGACCTTGCGGAAGTGCTCGACCGACTCGTCCGCGAGGAACTGGCCGGTGGATATGCCCGCGTTGTTCACCAGGCCGTCGATGCCGCCGAACTCGGCCACCGCGTACGCCGCGACCCGCGCCCAGTCCTCCTCCGAGGTCACGTCGTGGTGCTGGAACCGGGCCCGCTCGCCCAGCTCCGCCGCCGTGGCCTGCCCCTCTTCGTCGAGCACGTCGGTGATCACGACGTTCGCGCCCGCGGCGACCGCCTGCCGGGCGGCCTCCGCGCCCAGACCCCGGGCGCCGCCGGTGATGATGACGGTCTTGCCGGTGAGGTCGTTGTTGCTCATGGTGCGTTCTTCTCTCACGAGTGTGCGGTTCACGAGTGTGTGGTGCACGAGTGTTCTGGTACGTGGGTGTGGGGCGCCCCGAGCAGGGCCGACGTCGTTTCCACCAGGTCGGCGAGGAACACGTTCGCCGAGGTCAGCGGCGTTTCCCCGGCCAGCAGCTGGCGGGCCCGGTCGGCGAGGGCGGCCCCGATCAGGGTGAGTGCCAGATCCAGGCGCTCCAGCCGCAGCGGCTCGGGCAGCCCCTCGCGTACGAGTGCGTCCTCGACCCGTTCGATCAGCCGCCAGTACGCGGTGCCCGCCAGCGTCGGGTGCGGGGTCCTGGACCGGACGCCGCTCTCGTGGCTGAGCTGCGCCGAGATCCGCAGGCAGCGCAGCCCGCGCTCGTCGGCCAGCTCGGAGGCCTCCGCCGCGACGAGCGCGGTCAGCAGGTCTCGTACGGGAGCGGCTTCGGGCACCTGGGCCAGCAGCGGGGCGAGCACCAGCTCGGTGCGCGCCTGGCGGCCCGCCATGACGGCGTCGAGGAGCCCGGTGCGCGAGCCGAAGTGGTACTGCACGGCCGACGGATTCGCCTGCCCGGCCCGCTTCACCACGTCCCGCAGCTGAGCGCCGTCGACACCTTGCGCGGCGAAGATCTCCTCGGCCGCGCGGATCAGCTTCTCCCGGGTCTCGGGCCCTGACGTCCTTGCCATGCCAACACTCTAATACTGGCCATTATTAAATGGCAATGCCGGGCAGGAATGGACCAATGCCCGGCATTAAGAGGAGAGGGGGAGGGGACGCGGGCCGACGGCCCGGCCCGGTCAGCGCCCGGCCAGCACCTTGTCCGCCACCTGCGCCACCGCCACCTCTCCCGTCCGGCCCACTCCGCCCGGCATCGCCGGATGGCGGCTCAGCAGCACGATGCCCGCCACGATCGCCACCAGCCCCGCCGCCTCCCCGGCCAGCGCCTCCGGTGTCGTCCGGAGCTGGTCGCCCAGGAAGCCGATCCCGCACGCCACCCCGGAGAGCGGCTGCGCCGCCGTCAGCGCGGGCAGCGAACTGCGCAGCGTGCCCGTCTCGAACGCGCTCTGCACCAGGACGAGCCCGGCGACGCCGAGCGCCAGCACCCCGTACACCTGCCAGCTCCCGAGGAGCGCGTCCAGGCCGCCCGCGTCGACGTTCTGCCCGACGGTGCGCGTCAGGGCGTCCTGCAACCCGTACAGCAGCCCGGCCGCGAGCGCGAGGAGCGCGGGACCCGAGCTCATCCGGTACCGCTTGGCGTGTGCCGTCAGCAGCAGGGCGAGGCCCACGACGACGCCGACCACCAGCCAGTGCCGCAGCGGGTCGACCTCGGCCCGCCCGCCGTGCGGCCGTCCCGCCACCAGGAAGGCGGCCACCCCGCCCGCCAGCAGCCACAGCCCGGCCCAGCCCCGGCGGCCGAGCCTGCGCCCGGTGAGCCGCCGCGAGAGTGCCATCGCGAACAGGAGGTTGGTCGCCAGCAGCGGTTCGACCACCGACACCTCGCCGTACGACAGGGCCAGTGCGCCCAGCACCATGCCCGCGACCATGCAGCCGATCCCGGTCAGCCAGCGCGGCACCCGCACCAGGTCGAGCAGCAGTCGCAGCGACAGGAAGTCGCCGAGCGGCGCCTGTCGGGCGGCATCCTGCTGGAGGACAAAGCCGAAGCCGATGCAGCATGCGGCGCTCAAAGCCAGAACAAGAACGGTCAGCGACACCGTGAAACCTCAAGTGAGGGGGGAATCAGGGGACTTGGCCGACCATAGCGGCACAGGGGCTGTGATCGCTGCGGCGGCGGAGAAGGGCGTCTTGCGATCCGGGTACCCCCGCGGGGTCCCCGGAAGCAGCCGGTCGAACGGTTGACTAGTTACTCCCGCGTACCGAAGATCGGGCCATGGATGCCAAGGGGAACGACGCCACCGGCCAGGACGTCACGGAGCACTCCGGTGACACGAGTCGCTCCAACGACATGAGTCGCCCCGGCGACGCGGGACGCACCGGCTACGACGCGGACGTCATCGTCGTCGGCGCGGGCCTCGCCGGTCTCGTCGCCACCGCCGAGCTGGTGGACGCCGGCCGCACGGTGATCCTCCTCGACCAGGAGCCCGAGCAGTCGATCGGCGGCCAGGCGCACTGGTCCTTCGGCGGCCTCTTCCTCGTCGACTCGCCCGAACAGCGCCGGATGCGCGTCAAGGACAGCCGCGACCTCGCCCTCCAGGACTGGCTGGGCACCGCCGGGTTCGACCGCGACGAAGACGCCTGGCCGCGCAAGTGGGCCGAGGCGTACGTCGACTTCGCGGCGGGGGAGAAGCGCTCCTGGCTGCACCAGCAGGGCGTCCGCTTCTTCCCGGTCGTCGGCTGGGCGGAGCGCGGCGGCTACGACGCGAACGGCCACGGCAACTCCGTACCCCGCTTCCACATCACCTGGGGCACCGGCCCCGGCCTCGTCGCCCCCTTCGAGCGCAAGGTCCGCGAGGGTGTCGCCCGGGGCCTGGTGACCTTCCGCTTCCGGCACCGGGTGATCGGCCTGGACCGTACCGGGGGAGCGGTCGACACGGTCACCGGCGAGATCCTTGAGTCCTCCTCCGTCGAACGCGGCACGGCCAGCTCCCGCACGGTCACCGGCGACTTCTCGCTCCGCGCCCAGGCGGTGATCGTCACCTCCGGCGGCATCGGCGGCAACCACGACCTGGTCCGCGCCCAGTGGCCCGAGCGCCTGGGCACCCCGCCGGCGCACCTGCTCTCCGGTGTCCCCGCGCACGTCGACGGCCTGATGCTCGGCATCGCGGAGGCGGCCGGGGCCAGCCACATCAACCGCGACCGCATGTGGCACTACACCGAGGGCATCCAGAACTGGAACCCCATCTGGGCCAAGCACGGCATCCGCATCCTGCCGGGCCCGTCCTCCCTGTGGCTGGACGCCCGGGGCAAGCGCCTGCCCGTCCCCCTCTTCCCCGGCTTCGACACGCTCGGCACTCTCGACCACATCATGAAGACCGGCTTCGACTACACGTGGTTCGTACTCGACCAGCAGATCATCGGCAAGGAGTTCGCGCTCTCGGGCTCCGAGCAGAACCCCGACCTCACGGGGAAGTCCGTCCGCGGCGTCTTCGACCGGGCCAGGGCCGCCGTGCCCGCCCCGGTCAAGGCCTTCATGGACCACGGCGCGGACTTCGTCGTCGAGAAGGACCTGACCTCCCTCGTGCGGGGCATGAACGCCCTCACCAAGGAACCCCTCATCGACGAGGCGGACCTGCGCCGCCAACTCGTCGCCCGTGACCGGGAGATGGCGAACCCCTTCACCAAGGACCTCCAGGTCACAGCGATCCACGGGGCCCGCAAGTACCTCGGCGACAAGCTGATCCGCACCGCCACCCCGCACCGCATCCTCGACCCGAAGGCCGGGCCGCTGATCGCCGTACGGCTGCACATCCTCACCCGCAAGTCACTGGGCGGCCTGGAGACCGACCTCTCCTCGCGCGTCCTCACCCCGGACGGCACCCCGCTGCCCGGGGTCTACGCGGCGGGCGAGGCGGCGGGCTTCGGCGGCGGAGGCGTCCACGGCTACCGCTCGCTGGAGGGTACGTTCCTGGGCGGCTGCATCTTCTCCGGCCGGGCGGCAGGCCGCGCGGCGGCCCGCGAGGTGTCCTAGGCGGAGGGGGCGACCGGCCCCGCGGACCCCAGCACCTCGGCCCCAAGCACCCGGGGCCCAGCGCACAGGCCCCGGAGGCCGGACCCCGGTCGTGCAGGGCCCAGGACCCGGGCTCCAGCGCACAGGCCCCGGAGGCCGGACCCCGGTCGTGCAGGGCCCCGGACCCGGGCTCCAGCGCGCAGGCCCCGGAGGCCGGACCCCAGCCGCGCAGGCCCCAGGACCCGGGCTCCAGCACCGGAGCCCCGGCATCGGGGCCCCGGCACCTCGGTCGCGCAGGCCCCAGTGCCCCGGTGCCCCAGCACCCGGACCCCGGCACCCCGGTCGCGCAGGCCTCAGCATCCCGGCACCCCGGCACCCCGGCACTCAGGGCCCTGCCCTCTGCACCGGGGCCCCTGGCCCCAACGCCCCCGCCGTCCCCGGCCCCGCACCTCCCGGTCGCCCCCACCCCCTACAGCACCTCCACCACCCTGAACCTCTCCGCCACCACCATCGTCTCGTCGTCCACGACGAACCCCGGGTCCCCCAGGGCCTCCCGCATCTCCTCCCCGTGCCAGAACGCCTCGTGCCCCGCCCGCCACTCAGCCACCGACCCGTACCCCTCGCCCTCGTCCAGCGCGTGTTGCAGGTCCACGTCCCCCAGCCGCAGCACCCGTACCTCCGTGATCTCCAGGACCGCCACCTCCCGCCCCGCCGAGTCGATCAGCGCCGAGCGTTCGCCCACCGGCGGCAGCTCCTCGTCCTCCGCCTCGTACTCGCACAGCAGGCCCGTCGTCGACACCTTCCGCCCGGCGAGCACCGCCGCCACCAACTGGTCCCGCAGCGGCCCCGGATAGGCCAGCAGGTACGGCGGGAGCGGGGCACGGGCCTCGACGGCTCCGGCGGAATTCTGGTGGTCGTCCATATGCCCAGATTAGCCACGACGCGCCCCCTGCCTGGCCCGATGTCACCACCACCCACCCCAACCGCCCGACCGTCGCCGTCAGTTGGACGCCGCGCCGACATGATCCGGCTTGACGTGGAGCCACCCCTACCGCTTTGCTGTGCGTGATCAAAAGCCTGCTCGTCGCGCGTCGTGGAGGTACCCCGCGGATGGCCCCTCCTCCGCCCCTTCTCCGCCGCCGTCGCGGCGAACAGCCGCCCGACCCTGCCCTCGACGACGTCGAACTCGTCGAAGTGCGCGAACAGTTGGGCCAGGGCAGGTGGACCAAGGTCCGCGCCCTCCTGACCCGTACCGGCGACGACTGGGACCGCCGCGGCCACCGCCTCCTGGTCCTCGCCGCTCCCAAGGGCACCCTCGCCTGGGCCAAGGACTGGCTCCTCGCCGAGCCCGAAAGCGCCGACGCCGCAGCCCTGTTGGCCTGCGCCGAGATACAGGCCGCCCTCCTCGGCAAGGGGTGCCCCGACCGTGCCCGGCAGTCCTGCCGCAAGGTCGCCGGGCTGGTCCCCGAGGACCCCACGCCCTGGCTCGCGCTGCTCCTCCTGGCCCGCCACCTCGGTACCGAGGACGAGGTCACCCAGCTCTACGACCAGGTCAGGCTGCGCCACCCGGAGCACCACCACGCCCACCACCTGATCATCGCCCGCCTCGCCGAGCGCCGCCCCGACATAGGGCAGGACCCCCTCCACGAGGTGTACGACTTCGCCGCCTGGGCCGCAGAGCAGGCGCCCGCCGACTCCCCGTTGGCCGTCCTGCCCGTGGTCGCGCACGCCGAGCGGTACCGTGCGCTCGCCGTCGCCGGACAGGTGCCGTCCGAGCCGGAGCTGTCGGGTCACTGGGCGGGCCGCCGCGCCCGGCAGACCATGAAGGCCGCCTTCGACTGGTGGCTGGAGTGGGAGCGCGAGGACCACCCCCGCTCCCGCGTCGACCTCAACTACTTGGCCCATGCGAAGTTCTGCGAGGGCCGCTACGCCGAGGCCGCCGCCCTGTTCCACCGGATCGGCCCGCACCGCACGGCCGCCCCCTGGTCGTACCCCGACCGGGACCCCCACCAGGCCTTCCGCGCCGCACGCGGCGTCGTACTCGGAGACGCCTGACCCCCCCAGACGCAAGTCCAGCACTACCAGCAACACCACGCATTACCAGCAGCACCACGCACTACCAGCACACCAAGCACTACCAGCACCGCCACGCACCACCGCACCCCTCCCACTCCGCCTATCCCGAAGGGACAACCCCGCGATGGCCACGGGCAGTTCACCCACCCGCACGACCAGAGACACAGGCAGCGGCGACGCCGGAATCAACACCTACAAGGGCGAGGAGGGAGCCCTGCGCGCGGGCCGCCTCGGCACCCTCGGCCTGCTGCTGTCCGTCCTCGCCGCCAGCGCGCCCCTGATGGTCGTCGCCGGTGTCATGCCCACGATCTTCGGCGTGATGGGCGTGGTCGGCCAGCCGTTGCTCTTCCTGATCCTCGGCGCGGTACTCCTCCTCTTCAGCGTCGGATACGCCGAGATGAGCCGCCACGTCCACAACGCGGGCGCGTTCTACGCGTACATAGCCCGCGGCCTCGGCGCCACCGCCGGCGCCGGAGCCTCCCTGGTCGCCCTCGTCGCGTACAGCGCGATGCAGGTCGGTATCTTCGGCATCCTCGGCTTCGAACTCTCCGGCATCTTCGCCACCTACCTCGGCCTCAAGGTCGCCTGGTGGGTCTTCGCCGTGGTCTGCGTCGTCCTCATCGGCTTCCTCGGCTGGCTGAAGATCGACCTCAACGCCAAGGTCCTCGGCGTCCTGCTGCTCATCGAGTGCCTGCTCGTCGTCATCTTCGACGTCTCCGCCGTCGCCGAGCCCGCCAAGGCCACCGGCCTCTCCTTCGCCGCCTTCGACCCCGGCACGCTCACCGGCCCCGGCGTCGCGCTCGGCACCGCGCTCTGCTTCTCCATCGCCGCGTTCGTCGGCTTCGAGCAGGCCCCGGTCTACGCCGAGGAGACCCAGCGCCCGCACGTGATCGTCTCCCGCGTGATGTTCCTCGGCGTCGCCTACTCGGCGATCTTCCTGGCCCTCAGCTCCTGGGCGGTCAGCGTCGCCGCCGGACCCGACAAGGTCTCCAAGCTCGCCACCGACCAGGGCCCGGGCATGCTGTTCACCCTGGTCCAGGAACGCCTGGGCGCGACTTTCACCGACGTCCTGCACATCCTCTTCGTCACCGGCATGTTCGCCGCGCTGCTCAGCTTCCACAACGTCGTCGCCCGCTACTCCTTCGCGATGGGCCGCGAGGGCCTCCTCCCGGCCGCCTTCGGCCGTACGAACAAGAACAGCGGCGCCCCCGCCACCGGCTCCGTCCTCCAGTCGGCGATCTCCCTGATCGTGGTCCTGGCCTTCGCCCTCACCGACGACAAGCCGATCGACGACCCCACCACCCCCGTCCTCCACCTGTTCACCTGGATGGGCAACGTGGGCGCCCTCGGCGTCATCCTGCTGATGGCCGTCGCCTCGTTCGCCGTGATCGCCTTCTTCGTACGACGCGGGGCGGGCGGCGCGCAGAAGTGGCGGCTGCTCTGCTCGGGCCTGGCCGGAATCGCCCTGCTCGGCATCGCGGTCTACACCGTCAAGGACTTCGCCATCCTGGTCGGCGCCGAGTCCGGCTCAGCGCTGACCTGGATCCTGCCCGCCATCATCGGCGTCGCCGCCGTCGGCGGACTCCTCTACGGTGCGGTCCTCAAGGCCAAGAAGCCCGAGGTGCACGCCCGCATCGGCCTGGGCAACGAGGCCTTCCAGCTCGACAAGGCCGCCGCCGCCGAGCCGGGGACCACGGGCCGCTGAGCCCGCCGGAGGCGGGGCACCGGACCCACACCCGGCGCCCCGCCTCCACCCCGGCACCGTCCCCGCGAGTGATGACGAAAGTCTGACGTCCGCGATCGGACCTTTGCGCCCGGGACCCGCGAGTGCTCGAATCGAGGGGTGACCCCTCAACCACCGGACGGGCCCGCGCCGTTGCCCCGGCCCGAGCCCCGGCAACCCCCCGAGCCCGAGCCCCAGCCCCAGCAGGCCCCCGCGCCCGAGCAGCCCCGCGGCGCCCCCGTCGGCCGCCGCCTCGTCCTCGGCATGCTCGGCCTCGGAGCCGTCGGCGTCGCGGCCGCCCCGTACGTCCAGAACGGCATCGACTCCTTCCTGGGCGCGGCGGCGGGCAAGGACCCCACCGGCATCACCGGCCTCTTCCCCAACAGCAGCGGCTTCCGCTACTACTCGGTCGCCGACTCCGTCCGGAAGAAGACCCCCGCCACCTACCGCCTCGACATCGGCGGCCTGGTCGAGCGCCCCGTCAGTTACACGCTCGCCCAACTGCGCGCCCTGCCGCAGACCCGCGTCGTCCGCGACGTCCAGTGCGTCACCGGCTGGCGCGTCCCCGACACCCCCTTCGAGGGCGTGCGCCTCTCCCACCTCCTGGACCTCGCCGGGGTGAAGCCCACCGGCCGGGCGATCCGCTTCCTGTGCTTCGACGGCACGTACAGCGAGAGCCTCACCCTGGACCAGGCCCGCCGCGACGACGTGCTGGTCGCCCTGAAGATGCAGGACAGGGACGTCCCGCACAACCATGGCGGCCCGGTCCGCCTCTACGTCGCCCCCATGTACTTCTACAAGTCGGCGAAATGGCTCTCCGGCATCAACGTCACCGACCGGGTGCTGCCCGGCTACTGGGAGGAACTGGGCTATGACGTCGACGCCTGGGTCGGCAGGTCCAACGGACGCACCGACACCCCGACCGTCTGAACTCCCCTCCCGCGTCCGGCGCTTCACCCGCGCCGAACGCCTCGTCCACCGGGCGACCGCAAGCCTCACCCTGCTGTGCGTGGCCACCGCCGCCTGTCTGTACGTCCCCTCGCTCGCGGAACTCGTCGGCCGCCGCCACCTGGTGGTCACCGTCCACATCTGGACCGGCGTCCTGCTCCCCGCCCCCTACCTCCTGGGCCTGGCCTCGCGCGCCTTCCGGGCCGACCTCGCGCTGCTGGGCCGCTTCACCCCGTACGACAGGGAATGGGTGCGGGCGGTGCGCAAACGCCGCTTCCACCGCCCGGCGGGCAAGTTCAACGCGGGCCAGAAGCTGTACGCGGGATGGATCGCGGGGGCGGCCCTGGTGATGCTGGGCACCGGGCTGCTGATGTGGTTCACGCACCTGGCGCCGCTGAGCTGGCGCACCGGGGCCACCTTCGTGCACGACTGGCTCGCCCTCGCCATGGGCGTCGTCATCGCCGGGCACCTGTGGATGGCCCTGACCCACCCCGAATCCCGCGTCGGCATGCGCACCGGCGAGGTCGACCGCGCCTGGGCCAAGGACGAACACCCCCACTGGGAGCCGTAGCCGGAGCAGGCCCGGCACCTCCCGCGAGGACCCGGGGCCGAGGAAGGCGCTGCGGGGCACTACAACCCCCGCAGCGCCCCCACCACCCGCTCCACGATCTCCTCCGGCGTCCCCTCCACCCCCACCGTCACCCCGAACTCGTCGTCCCCCAGCCCCTCCAGCGCCCCGAACTGCGAGTCCAGCAGCGCCACCGGCATGAAGTGCCCCTTCCGCCGCCGCATCCGGGCCTCGATCAACTCCCGCGACCCCGCCAGGTGGACAAACGCCGACCCCGGCGCCGCCTCCCGCAGCCGGTCCCGGTAGACCCGCTTCAGCGCCGAACAGCTCACCACGCCGCCCGCCGCGCCCCGCTGCCGCGCCCAGCCGCCGACCCGGTCGAGCCAGGGCCACCGGTCCGCGTCGTCCAGGGGTACTCCGGCGGCCATCTTCGCGACGTTTGCCGCCGGGTGGAAGTCATCACCCTCCGCGTACGCGACGCCGATCCTTTCCGCCAGCAATGCCCCGATTGTGGACTTCCCTGTACCCGCAACGCCCATAACCATTACCGCGTGTGAGAAATTCATCAGCGGGCCCGATCCTCTCTGTTCACTCTTGACGCACCAGTAACAACGCCCGAGCATTCTCCGCATGGTCTTGTCAGACAGCCGGACAACCCCCGGCGACGCCTCCGCGAACGGCACCGCCCCCAGCGGCGAACCGCTCGACGGACGTGTGCCCCGACGCGTCAGCGCCACCGACGTCGTCCTCGCACAGCTGCGCGCCGCCATCGAATCCGGCGAACTGGCCGTGGGCGACAAGCTCCCCACCGAGGCGGAGCTCGGCCGACGCCACGACGTCAGCCGGTCCGTCGTCCGCGAAGCCCTGCGCACCCTTCAGGCCCTCGGCCTGACGGTCTCCCGCGCGGGCAAGGGTACGTACGTGCTCTCCCCCCGCCCCAACCCGGTCTTCGGCCCGTACTCGGCCCGTGACCTGCTGGAAGTCCGCCGTCACGTGGAGATCCCCGCGGCGGGGTACGCTGCTTCGCGCCGCACCCGCGACGACATCGATCACCTGCTGTCACTGATCGAAAACATGGAACGCGAGGCCGACCCCACCGCCTGGGTGGCACTGGACTCCCTCTTCCACGTCGCCGTCGCCGGAGCCTCGGGCAATCCCGTCTTCCAGAAGGTCATCGAAGAGATACGGGACGCCCTGGCGCGGCAGTCCAGCTTCCTGAACCGACTCGGGGACCGACGACGCGAGTCGGAAGCCGAGCACCGGGCCCTGGTCGAAGCGATCGTCGAGGGGTCCGAGGGGGCAGCCGTGCACGCCATGGCCGCCCACCTCGAACGCGTCGAGACCGCCCTGCATTCGATCGTGCGGCCCGGTACCGCAGCACACACCCCACACGAAGGCGAAGCGATACATGAGTGACCGCACCCGCACTGCGGCAGTCGACACCGCCCCGCCGTCCCCTCCCTCGACGTCCCCGCACGTCGACGCGGGTGACGAGGGTTACAGCAAGGACCTCAAGTCCCGCCACATCAACATGATCGCGATCGGCGGCGCCATCGGCACCGGCCTCTTCCTGGGCGCCGGCGGCCGGATGGCGGGCGCGGGCCCCTCCCTGGCCATCGCCTACGCCGTCTGCGGCGTCTTCGCGTTCTTCGTCGTCCGCGCGCTCGGCGAACTGGTCCTCTACCGCCCCTCCTCCGGCGCGTTCGTCTCCTACGCCCGTGAGTTCATGGGCGAGAAGGGGGCCTACACGGCGGGCTGGATGTACTTCCTGAACTGGTCGACCACCGCCGTCGCCGACATCACCGCCGCCGCGACCTACGCGCACTTCTGGGCGATGTTCAGCGACATCCCGCAGTGGATCCTCGCCCTGATCGCCCTGTCGATCGTCCTCACCGCCAACCTCATCTCGGTGAAGTACTTCGGCGAGATGGAGTTCTGGTTCTCGATCATCAAGGTCGCCGCCCTGGTGATCTTCATGCTGATCGGCATCTACCTGCTGGTCACCCAGACCCCGGTCGACGGCCACACCCCGGGCTTCTCCACGATCTCCGACGGCGGCGGCATCTTCCCGATGGGCGTCCTGCCCATGCTGATCGTCATCCAGGGCGTCGTCTTCGCGTACGCCTCGGTGGAGCTGTGCGGCGTCGCCGCGGGCGAGACCGAGGAGCCGCACAAGGTGCTCCCCAAGGCGATCAACTCGATCATGTGGCGCGTCGGCATCTTCTACGTCGGCTCGGTCGTCCTGCTCGCCCTGCTGCTGCCGTACACGGCCTACAGCGACAAGCAGAGCCCGTTCGTCACCGTCATGGACAAGATCGGCGTCCCGGGCGCGGCGGGCATCATGAACCTCGTCGTCCTCACCGCCGCCCTCTCCAGCCTCAACTCCGGCCTGTACTCCACCGGCCGCATCCTGCGCTCGATGTCCCTGGCCGGCTCCGCCCCGAAGTTCACCGGCCTGATGAACAAGGGCCAGGTCCCCTACGGCGGCATCCTGCTCACCGCGGGCTTCGGCGTCATGGGCGTCGCGCTGAACTTCTTCGTCCCCAAGAACGCCTTCGAGATCGTCCTGAACTTCGCCTCGATCGGCATCCTCGGCACCTGGGCGATGATCATGGTCTGCTCGCTGCTGTTCTGGCGCCGCTCCAAGGAGGGCCTCCTGGAGCGCCCCGCGTACAAGCTGCCCTGGGCGCCGTACACCCAGATCGTCACCCTGGTCTTCCTCGCCTGCGTGCTGTTCCTGATGTGGTACGGCGGCGGGGACGGCCGGAAGACCGTGTACTGCCTGCCGATCATCGCGGCGGCCCTGGTCGGCGGCTGGTTCGTCGTACGCCGCCGGGTCACCGCGATCGCGGCGGAGCGGGCCCGGGAGTCCGCGGAGTCCTGATCCGCACCCCCCGCACCACGGTCGGCCGTCTCCCTCCTGGGAGGCGGCCGACGGGCGTATGGTCGAAGGGTTCCTTGATCACGGCACCCGCGTCCGTCGTCCCCCGGCCCTCACGCGAGGATCACCGGGAAGATCACTGAGAACCGGAAGGAAACCCACCGCATGTCGCAGCAGGTACTCGGGGTCATCGCCCCGGGCAAGAACGAACCGGTCCGCGTGGAGACGATCGTCGTGCCGGACCCCGGACCGGGCGAGGCCGTGGTGAAGATCCAGGCCTGTGGCGTCTGCCACACGGACCTCCACTACAAGCAGGGCGGCATCAACGACGACTTCCCCTTCCTCCTCGGCCACGAGGCGGCGGGCATCGTCGAGTCCGTCGGCGCGGACGTCACCGACGTCGCCCCCGGCGACTTCGTGATCCTCAACTGGCGCGCGGTCTGCGGCCAGTGTCGGGCCTGCCTGCGCGGCCGCCCCCAGTACTGTTTCGCCACCCACAATGCGAAGCAGAAGATGACCCTGCTCGACGGCACCGAGCTCTCCCCGGCCCTGGGCATCGGCGCCTTCGCCGAGAAGACCCTCGTCGCCGCCGGCCAGTGCACCAAGGTCGACCCGTCGGTCTCCCCGGCCGTCGCGGGCCTGCTGGGCTGCGGCGTCATGGCGGGCATCGGCGCCGCCATCAACACCGGCCAGGTCGGCCGGGGCGATTCGGTCGCCGTCATCGGCTGCGGGGGAGTGGGCGACGCCGCGATCGTCGGCGCCCGCCTCGCCGGAGCCGCGAAGATCATCGCCGTGGACATCGACGACCGGAAGCTCGCCACCGCGAAGACCATGGGCGCCACCCACACGGTCAACTCCCAGAACGCCGACCCCGTCGAGGCCGTCCGCGAGCTCACCGGCGGCAACGGCGCCGACGTCGTCATCGAGGCCGTCGGCCGCCCGGAGACGTACAAGCAGGCCTTCTACGCCCGCGACCTCGCCGGCACCGTCGTCCTCGTCGGCGTCCCCACCCCCGACATGCAGCTCGAACTGCCCCTCCTGGACGTCTTCGGCCGCGGCGGCGCGCTCAAGTCCTCCTGGTACGGCGACTGCCTGCCCTCCCGCGACTTCCCGATGCTGATCGACCTGCACCAGCAGGGCCGCATCGACCTGGCCGCGTTCGTCACCGAGACCATCGAACTCGGCGACGTCGAGAAGGCCTTCGCGCGCATGCACGAGGGCGACGTCCTGCGCTCGGTGGTGGTCTTCTGATGTCCGTACGCATCGACCACCTCACCACCTCGGGCACGTTCTCCCTGGACGGCGGCACCTGGGACGTCGACAACAACGTGTGGATCGTCGGCGACGACACCGAGGCGATCGTCATCGACGCGGCCCACGACGCGGACGCGATCCGCGCGGCCCTCGGCGGCCGCACCCTGCGCGCGATCGTCTGCACCCACGCCCACAACGACCACATCGACGCCGCCCCGGCCCTCGCCGAGGCCACCGGAGCGCCGATCCTCCTGCACGAGGACGACCTCCCCCTCTGGAAGCAGACCCACCCCGACCGCACCCCGGACGGCACCCTCACCGACGGCCAGGAGATCTCCGTCGCCGGTACGACCCTCACGGTCCTGCACACCCCGGGCCACGCCCCGGGTGCGGTCTGCCTCCACTCCGCGTCCCTGGCCACGGTCTTCACGGGAGACACCCTCTTCCAGGGCGGCCCCGGAGCCACCGGCCGCTCCTTCTCCCACTTCCCGACGATCATCGACTCGATCCGCGACCGCCTGCTGACGCTCCCAGCGGAGACCGCCGTCCGCACCGGCCACGGCGACCCCACCACCATCGGCGCGGAGGCCCCGCACCTCGCCGACTGGATCTCCCGCGGCCACTGACCCCGGGCACGCACGACGAAGGGGGCCGCCCACTGTGGGCGGCCCCCTTCGTCGTACCTCTCTCAGACCTTCTTCACCAGGCTCGACTTCAGCCGCAGCGCCCCGAAGCCGTCCACCTTGCAGTCGATGTCGTGCCCGTCCACCGGCTCGATCAGCCGGATCCCGCGCACCTTGGTGCCCGCCTTGATCCCGGACGCGCTGCCCTTGACCTTGAGCGCCTTCACGACGGTCACCGAGTCCCCGTCGGCCAGCACGTTCCCCACGGCGTCCCGCACGACCCGCTCGCCGTCCGCCTCGGCCTCCACCGCCTGCGGCACCCACTCGTGCCCGCACTCCGGGCACACCACGAGGGCATCCATCTCGTAGGTGTACGCGCAGGAACATTTGGGGCAAGGAGGGATGTTTTCCGTCATTCGCCCAGGATAGTGGCCCGCCCCGGCACCCGGCCCGCCCGCCTCCTGCGCGACGGTGACGTGCGACGGTGACGTGCGACGGTGACGTGCGACGGCAACGCAAAAAGACCCCAGATCAACCGGGGTCCTTCGCTGGTGTCCGAGGGGGGACTTGAACCCCCACGCCCGATAAAGGGCACTAGCACCTCAAGCTAGCGCGTCTGCCATTCCGCCACCCGGACAAGGTGTCTGTCGTTCGGGGCTGTTTTGCGCTGTCCCGTTCCGACGTGGAAAACAATACCAGGGGTTTCGGGTGCTCGATCACCACCCTTGCCATGCCCTCCCACCTGCATGAACGGCACATTGCGGGAGAGGACCCCCCTTGGGCGCGCGAGCCCGGGGCGGGAGGATGAGGGGGACCACCAGCAACGCAGTGGGAGGAAGCAGCGTGAGCGAGTCGAACACGACCCGGAAGGTGACCGGCGAGGACGAGGTCGTCGACCTCTGCCGGGATCTCATCCGCATCGACACCAGCAACTACGGCGACCACTCCGGGCCGGGGGAGCGGGCGGCCGCCGAGTACGTCGCCGAGAAGCTCGCCGATGTGGGCCTGGAGCCGCAGATCTTCGAGTCGCACCAGGGGCGGGCCTCCACCGTCGCCCGCATCGAGGGGGAGGACCCGTCCCGGCCCGCGCTCCTCATCCACGGCCACACCGACGTCGTACCGGCGAACGCGGCGGACTGGACGCACGACCCGTTCTCCGGCGAGATCGCCGACGGCTGCGTGTGGGGGCGCGGCGCGGTCGACATGAAGGACATGGACGCGATGACCCTCGCGGTCGTGCGCGACCGCCTGCGCAGCGGCCGCAAGCCGCCGCGCGACATCGTGCTGGCCTTCCTCGCCGACGAGGAGGCGGGCGGCACGTACGGGGCCCGGCACCTGGTCGACAAGCACCCGGACCTCTTCGAGGGCGTCACGGAGGCCATCGGCGAGGTCGGCGGCTTCTCCTTCACCGTGAACGAGAACCTGCGCCTGTACCTCGTGGAGACCGCCCAGAAGGGCATGCACTGGATGCGGCTCACCGTGGACGGCACCGCCGGCCACGGCTCCATGACCAACAAGGACAACGCCATCACCGAGCTCTGCGAGGCCGTGGGCCGCCTCGGGCGCTACGAGTGGCCGGTCAGGGTGACGAAGACCGTACGGTCCTTCCTGGACGAGCTCTCGGACGCGCTCGGCACCGAGCTCGACCCCGAGAACATGGACAAGACCCTCGCCAAGCTCGGCGGCATCGCCAAGATGGTCGGCGCCACGCTCCGGAACTCCGCCGCCCCCACCATGCTCGACGCCGGGTACAAGGTGAACGTCATCCCCGGGCAGGCCAGCGCCCACGTCGACGGCCGCTTCCTGCCGGGGTACGAGAAGGAGTTCCACGCCGACCTCGCCCGCATCCTCGGCCCGCGCGTCAAGATCGACCAGGAGCGCTCGCACCGCGACAAGGCGCTGGAGACGGACTTCGACGGCAAGCTCGTGGACGCGATGCAGGTCGCCCTGCGCGCCGAGGACCCGATCGCCCGCGCCATCCCGTACATGCTCTCCGGCGGCACCGACGCCAAGCACTTCGACGACCTCGGCATCCGCTGCTTCGGCTTCGCGCCGCTCCAGCTGCCGCCGGAGCTCGACTTCGCGGGCATGTTCCACGGCGTCGACGAGCGGGTTCCGGTCGACGGCCTGAAGTTCGGCGCACGCGTCCTGGACCGGTTCATCGACAACTGCTGAAGGGTGGAGGGCAACGGGAGTTGCCCTCCGGTGCAGTTGCTGAAACGTATTGCCCAACTATTCGCCCGCACGTGCTACTTGAATGAAAAGAGTGAATGGGCACCTTGGGTCGTAGCCCCGCCGGTTTCTCTTCGTTACAGGTGGTGCGGTCCGCGGCTGGGATCGCACCTTTCAACTAGGAGGAACAACAATGATCAAGAAGGTCGTCGCTGCTGCGGCTGCTACGGGTGGCCTCGTTCTCGCGGGTGCGGGCATGGCTGTCGCCGACTCGGGTGCCCAGGGTGCTGCGCTGCAGTCCCCCGGTGTCCTCTCGGGCAACGTCGTTCAGGCCCCGATCCACGTGCCGGTGAACGCCTGCGGCAACACGGTCTCCGTGATCGGTCTGCTGAACCCCACCTTCGGCAACACCTGCACCAACGCCTGACGTTGAGTGCATGACCCCCTGAGGGTCTGAATTTCCCGGGCGGCCCCGGAGTGCGCGCCATGCACTCCGGGGCCGCTTGGGCTTTCGGCCCGCGGGCAATCACGCCTGCGGGCTCTTCGGTAGGCAGAGGCAAGGAAACGATCCAATGCGTCAGGTCACCAAAAGAGGTCTGATCACCATGGCGGCCGCCGGTGGCGTGCTCGCTCTGAGCGGCGGTTCCGCGCACGCCGACTCGGGTGCGGAAGGGAACGCGTCGAACTCCCCGGGCGTACTGTCCGGCAACTCGGTGCAGGTTCCCGTGCACGTCCCGGTCAACGCGTGCGGCAACACCGTCAGCGTCGTGGGTGTCCTCAACCCCGCGCTCGGCAACGCCTGCGCCAATGAGTCCCGTCCGGCCGCGCCGAGCAAGCCCGGCCTGCCCGGTCCCGGCAAGCCCGACACGCACACGGACACGCACAACGGGGGCGGCGCGACTGCCCACGGCGACACGAACGACTCGCCGGGTGTCGGCTCCGGCAACAACATCAAGGTGCCGGTGGACGTCCCGGTCAACGCGTGCGGCAACGGAGTCAGCGTCATCGGGCTGCTGAACCCGGTCTTCGGCAACGACTGCGCCAACGAGTCCGCCCCCACCCCGGAGAAGCCCGTTCCCCCGGTGGTGCCTCCCACCCCCGAGGAGCCGCAGACGCCGGGCACGCCCGGCCAGCCGCACACCCCGGGCCAGCCGCACACCCCGCCCACCCGGGCGATCCCCAACACCCCGCAGATCCAGCACGCCGCGGCGCCCAAGGCCACCGAGACCCTGGCGCAGACTGGTGCCTCCGGTTCGCTCGGCACGGTGATCCCGGCGGGTGCGGGCCTGCTCCTCGCGGGCACGATGCTCTACCGCAGGGCGCGCTCCCAGGCGTAACCCAGCGGCCGTACGACGGCGGAACGGGAACCTGGTCAGCGCGGCCGGGGACCCGTTCCGTCGGCGGATGCGTGCACGCCGAAGCGACGCGCGACACGCTCCACCACGAACCGGCCCACCGTGCCCGCGCGAGACGGCGGTTCTGCCTACGCGGCGGCCCCGCCTATGCGGCGGGGCTCACCACGTGGCGCGCAGTTGACGGATGATCCTCCTGCGCAGCCGCACCCGACGACTGCCGTCGCGATGCAGGCTCAGTCGGTCCAGCTCCCAGTGTCCGTACTCGGCATGGTCGGTCAGCAGACGGGTCGCTTCCTTGCGGGACACCCCGCGCGGAACGTACACGTCGACAAATTCGTATTCCGGCATCGCATCTATTGTGCGGGCAGAGGTCGTCTACGGATAGCGTCTGCACTATGTCTGATGCCGCTCAGCCCACCGCTGCCGAGGTACGCGCCGCCGCCGAGGCGGTAAAAGCCGCGCTGGACCGCCACCTTGAGGCGGTCGAGCGCCGTTCCGGAGACGACGACCCCGCCGTCTACGACGCCTTCAACGAACTGGCCGCAGCCGCGGAGGACTACGACGAGCTGCTCTACGAGCGCTACGACGAGGTCACCCCCTTCGAGATCCCCAGCCCCGAGGACGCCGTGCCCAGCCACAAGGGCCCGGTCGACGCGCTCAGCGTGCTGATCCGCCGGGACTACTCCGTGGCCCAGCCGCAGCGCCTGCTCGCCCAGGCCCAACGCCTCGCCGACCTCGACCCGGACGTCGCACCGAACGGGCTGCCCGCCTCCGCCGGAGTCGTCGGCAGCAGCGTGCAGGCCGCGCTCGGCGTCCTCTTCGGCGAGTACGAACCCGATGAAATCGCCTCCCGGCACAAGGAGTTCGGCCTGGAGGAGGGCGACTCCACGCTGTGGGTCGCCGCCGTGGAGGAACTGCCCGAACCGGGGGAGTGGCTGAACGCCCCCTTCGACCACGCCGATCAGCGCGACGTCGTGTGCCGCTTCGACGTCAGCTCGGTCTTCGACGACGACGAGATGGACGACTTCGAAGAGGTCTGAGCAGGTACGGCGAGGGGGGCGGACCGGTTGTGGTCCGCCCCCCTCGCCGTCTGTCCGTCCGCGTTACGCCGTCGCCTCGACCGGCGCCGGGCGCAGCAGCTCCGCCAGGCGCGTCGTACGCGGCTGCGGCACTGCCTCGGCGACGGCCCGCGGCAGCGCCGCGTCCACCCCGTGCACCACCGACAGGTGCCGCTCACCGCGCCCGAACGCCGTGTACACCCACGGCCTGGTCAGCGCCTGCGCCGCGTCGCCCGGCAGCACCACGACCACCGCCGGCCAGCGCATCCCGGCCGCCTGGTGCGCCGTCAGCGCCCACGCGTGCCGTACGGACGCCTCCACCCGCTCCTTCGGTACGACCACGGGCTCCCCGGCACAGTCCAGGTGCAGCCCGTCCGCGTCCGCGCCCTGCACCGTGCCCGGCACCGTGCGGCCCGGGACCGGGACGTACGCGATCCGGTCGCCCGCGTCGAAGCCGCCGAACCGCCCAGGACCGGGGTTGAGGCGCTGCTTGAGTGCCGCGTTCAGTGCCCGGGTGCCGGCCGAGCCGCCGTGGCCCGGGGTGATCACCTGGGTGTGCCCGGCGTCGATGCCGAAGGCGCGCGGCACCGAGTCCGCGACCAGCTGCACCGTGCGGTGCACGGCCTCGCCCGCGTCCCGCACCGGCACGATCACGACCTCCTTGCCGGGGGCCTCCACCTGGTTCAGCTCGCCGATGCCGATGCCCGAGACCAGCTCGCCGATCGGACCGGGGTCGGGCGTGCGCGAGGCGACCTGCGGGCAGGCCCTGGCGCTCAGCACGTCCGCGAAGACCTGACCGGCACCCGCCGACGGCAGCACGCCCGGGTCGCCGCTGAGGACCAGACGCGCCCCGTCGGGCAGCGCCTCGACCAGCATCGCGCCGGTCTCCACGTCGAGCTGGGGCGCGTCGAACACGACCAGCAGGTCCAGGTCCAGCGCCCCGTCGGCGTCCCGGCCGGGGCCCTCGGCGCCGGACAGCAGCCCGGCCAGGGTGACCGCCCAGGCGGTGTCCGTGGCGGTGTCCCCGGCGTCCTCGCGGGCGTGCAGCACCGCGGCCACCCGGTCGCGGCCGTCCCGGCTGTGCGTGGCGGCGTAGGCGCGCAGGCCCAGACGGTGGGCGGCGCTCAGCAGGGCGGCGGGCTCGGCGCGGGAGGCCTCGCCGCCGGTGTGGGCGACCAGGCCGTGCCCGGCCACCGCGCGCACCAGGTCACCGGCGGAGCCCGGCAGCTGCTCCCACTGCCCGGCGTCCTCCACGGGGGAGTTCACCAGCCGGGCCAGGCCCTCGGCGAGGCTCTCCTCGGCCATCGCGTACCGGTCCAGACCGAGCAGCACCGGAGTGGGCTCCTCCGCCTCTGCCTCTTCCTCCGGTTCGGGGGAGTCCTCGTCGTACTCCGCCTCCGGCTCCTCCACGGACCCGTCCTGGAGGGCCAGCGCGACGCCCTCGGCGAGCGCGTGCGCCACGGCCTCCTCGGGGTCCGGCACCGAGAACCCGGCCAGCGCCTTGCACACCTGCTCCGTCGTGACGGCCGTGTGCCCCTTCAGCGCGGCCCGCTCCAGCAGCCAGCCCACCAGGGCCGCTGCCCTGCGCCCGTCGGCGGGCCCGCACTCCGCGCCCAGCAGGGCCCGGGCGAACCCGTCGGCCTGCTCGGGCATCGTGCCGGGCACCGAGAGCAGCTGCCAGGGGTCGTCCCGCAGCACCTGCGCGGCCTGCTCACCGAGCACCCGGGCGACCTCGTCCGCGAGCGCCTCGGGCGCGCCACCGGCCGCCAGAACCCCTCGTACGTCCGCCACCGTCCCGGCCGCGACGGGAATCGTCGAAGCCTGCGACGGCACGATCGCGGGGGCGGCCGGGGAGGGGGCGGCGACCGGCGCGGAAACGGCACGCGGCGGTGCGGGCGCGGGCGTGGGCTCCGGTACGAAGGCGGCGGCGGGCCTGGCCCCGCTCTCCACGGCCTTCACCGCGGCCATCAGGTCGGCTGCCGTGCCGCTGAGCTTGGCCCCGGCGGAGATCTCCGCCTTCTCCGCCTTGCGCTGCGCGATCTTCGCCCGGAACTCCCGCTGCGCCGCCAACTCGGCCTCGGCCTCGGAGAGCTGGGGCGCGGCGGGGGCCTGCTCCCCGGCACCGGGAGCGTCGGTCCCCGCGGTGTCGTCGGCATCGCCCTCGGCGGAGGGGGCGACGTCCGGGGCACTGTCACCGGCAGAGGAGTCCGCTGCGGCGGAGCGGCCGTCGTCCTCGGTGCCCGCTTCGTCCTCGGCGTCTTCGGACCCGCTCTCGGCGTTCGCCTCCGCCTCGGCGTCCGGCTGCCCCTCGTCCTCGCCGTCGGCACCGGGTGCAGGCACGGCGTCGGCCTCCGGCGCAGGGTCGGCCGCCGCCTCGGCATCCGGGGCGGCGGGGGAGTCCGCCGGGGCTTCGGTCCCGGCGCTCACCTCGCCGATGCCGATGTCGGTGCCGCTGCCGCTGCCGATGTCGGTGCCGCTGTCGCCCGCCTCGGCCTCGGGATTCGTCCGCGTCCCGGGTCGGTCGTCCGCCGTGTCCATGTGCTCCACCGTCCCGGTGTCGTGCTTGTCGGCCTGTCCGGCCCGTTCGTCCGCCTGGGCCGGGGTGGTCCCGGTCGTGGCCGTGCTCCCGGCCCCAGAGGTGGCTGTGTCGTCGTCCGGTGTCCCGGCCGCCGGGGTGGGCGTGTCGGGGTCGGCCGGGGGGACGGGGGTCTCCCCCCGGGGGTGCGCGGTCACAGCGTGCTCCAGTCCTGATCGGGATAGCGGTGCACGGGCGCGGACACGTCGTCCAGCGCTCGGCAGATCTCGTCAGGAAGACTAAGCGCCTCCACTGACAATGCCGCCGCGAGCTGCTGCGCGTTGCGCGGCCCGATGATCGGGGCGACCACCCCGGGCCGGTCCCTGACCCAGGCCAGCGCCACCTGGAGCGGGGTCGTGGCCAGCCCGTCGGCGGCGATGGACACGGCATCCACGATCCGGTCCGCCGCGTCGTCCAGATACGGGGCGACGAACGGCGACAGGTGGTCGGAGGCGCCCCGCGAGTCCGGTGGCAGCCCATGCCGGTACTTGGCCGTCAGCACGCCCCGGCCGAGCGGGGACGAGGGCAGCAGCCCGATCCCCAGGTCCATCGCGGCGGGCAGCACCTCGCGCTCCACGCCCCGCTGGAGCAGGGAGTACTCCATCTGCGTACTGGCCAGCCGGGTCCGTACGCCCGGAGCCGCCAACTGCCAGGTGCCCGCCTTCGCCAGCTGCCAGCCACAGAAGTTGGACACCCCGGCATAGCGCGCGCGGCCGCTGGAGACGGCCAGGTCCAGGGCCTGGAGCGTCTCGTCGAGCGGGGTGCCGGGGTCGAAGGCGTGGACCTGCCAGACGTCCACGTAGTCGGTCCCCAACCGCTCCAGCGAGGCGTCCAGGGCGGCCAGCAGGTGCCCGCGCGAGCAGTCGAAGCGGCGGTCCGGGTCGGGCACGCTGCCCGCCTTGGTCGCGATGACCAGGTCCCGGCGCGGAACCAGCCGCTCCAGGAGCTGCCCGATGACGTACTCGGCGTCGCCGTCCCCGTACACGTCGGCGGTGTCGACGAGCGTGCCGCCCGCGTCCCAGAAGGCCTTCAACAGTTCGGCGGCGTCGTGCTCGTCGGTGTCCCGGCCCCAGGTCAGGGTGCCCAGCCCGATTCTCGATACGCGCAGGCCCGTACGGCCCAGGTGCCTCAGCTCCATGGCCGCGAGATTACTGGTCCACACGCCTGCTCGAAGGAGGCCTGTGGACAACCCGCCGCTGACGCGCCGCCGGAGCCTGTGGACAACCCGCCGCTGACGGATCGCCCGCCGGCGCGCTAGAGTCCGCCACAACCACAACGTTACCGGCGAGTAAGGGAGCGACGCATGCAGCTCGGGATCAACCTCGGCTACTGGGGAGCGGGCATGGACGGCGACAACCTCGCCGTCGCCAAGGAGGCCGACCGCCTCGGCTACGCGGTCTGCTGGGCCGCCGAGGCCTACGGCTCGGACGCCCCCACCGTGCTCTCCTGGGTCGCCGCCCAGACCGAGCGCATCGACATCGGCTCCGCGATCATGCAGATCCCGGCCCGCCAGCCCGCCATGACGGCGATGACCGCCGCCACCCTCGACTCGCTGTCCGGCGGCCGTTTCCGGCTCGGCCTCGGCGTGTCGGGACCGCAGGTCTCCGAGGGCTGGTACGGGGTGAAGTTCGACAAGCCGCTGGCCCGCACCCGCGAGTACGTCGAGATCGTCCGCAAGGCCATGTCCCGCGAGCGCCTCTCGTACGAGGGCCGGCACTGGACCCTGCCGCTGCCCGGCGGCCCCGGCAAGCCCATCAAGCTGACCGTGCACCCCGAGCGCGAGACCATCCCGCTCTACATCGCCGCCATCGGCCCCAAGAACCTGGAGCAGACCGGCGAGATCGCCGACGGCGCCCTGCTGATCTTCCCCTCCGCCGAACACCTGGCGGAGACCGCCATCGCTCCGCTGCGCGCGGGCCGCGAGAAGGCCGGCAAGACCATGGAGGGCTTCGACGTC
Organism: Streptomyces sp. NPDC087440; assembly: GCF_044744005.1. Taxonomy (NCBI): domain Bacteria; kingdom Bacillati; phylum Actinomycetota; class Actinomycetes; order Kitasatosporales; family Streptomycetaceae; genus Streptomyces; species Streptomyces sp. NPDC087440. The sequence goes on from NZ_JBIUXN010000019.1 coordinate 189,736, forward strand.
TGCCCGACCCTGCCGCTCGCGGTGGGCGACGACGTCAACGCCCTGGCCGACATGTTCCGCCCGTACACCGCCCTCTACGTCGGCGGCATGGGCAGCCGCAAGCAGAACTTCTACAACAGCCTGGCCCAGCGCATGGGGTACGAGAAGGAAGCCGCCGAGATCCAGGACAAGTACCTGGGCGGCGACAAGAACGGCGCGGCCGCCGCCGTACCGCACCGGCTCATCGACCAGACCACCCTGCTCGGCACTGTCGACCGCATCGCCGACCGGATGAAGGAGTACGCCGCCGCCGGAGTCACCACGCTGACGCTGGCGCCCGCAGGGTTCACGCTGGAGGAGCGGATCACCGCGCTGCGGGCAGGCACCGAGGCGCTGGAGCGCGCCGGACTGGCCTAGTTCGTACGGGAGTTGAAGTCCGCGGCCGTGGTGGGGGCTCGGGGGTCTTCCCCGCCACGGCCGTCACGGAGCACAACGCGCCAGCGGCCGGTCGGTTACGCCCCGAGAGGGGATTGCACGCTCCCTCAAGCGGGCGACTTGTCCGTCATACCTGTTGCCTCCCGGTCCGTACCGCACTTCACTCGATGCAGCGAGTGCGACGGCGTGCGCGCGGACAGGCGCATGGAGGTGGCAGTGATGCTTTCTGCACGGTCTCTGTTCCAGGAAATCATCGACAACGACGACACGTTCCAGCTCTTCTGCTCGGTGGCCGCCGCCGGCGAGTCCCAAGGCGGCTGGGAGAACGGCCGCATCGCCGCCCTCGTCCCCGACACCATGCGCGACCTCGCCCCCAAGATCGCCCGGCACGGCGCCGACGAGGACAAGCACGGGCGGCTCTTCCGCGCCCTGCTGCGCAAGCGCGAACTCGACGAGATCGACGTCCCCCTGCCCCTCGACTACACCCTCCTGCTCGAACACGCGGGCATCGGCCTCGCCCACACCAAGCTGCGCGCCGACGAGACCCTCACCGAGGAGGACATCGTCGTCTACCTCGCGCACAGCCGCGTCACCGAACAACGGGCCGCCGACCAGATGGACATGCTCGTCACCCACTTCGGCGACCACCCCGAGGCGGGCAAGCCGATCCGGATGATCTGCCAGGACGAGGAGAACCACCTCGCCTACTGCCAGGAGGAGTTGCTGCGCCTCGCCGCCCTCGGCCACGGCCCCACCATCCAGCGCGTCCTGCACGCGTGCGTCCGCGTCGAGATCGGCGTCTACCGGGACGTCAGCCTCGCCGTCATGGGCCGCATGGGCACCCTGCTCGGCTGGCCGTCGTACAAGTCACTGCTGCTGGCCACCGGCATCCGCGCCCTCTACCTCTACGAACGCCTCGTCGGCTGGCGCAAGATGGTCGCCCTGACGATGCCCGAGCGCAGGGGAGCACTCAACGGGCCCGCCACCGGATAGCCGGGCGGTCACAGCCAGCCGCGCCGCTTGAACAGCCGGTACAGGCCCACCTCGGCCAGCACCATCAGGATCAGCACCGCGTAGTACGCCCACCACCACGTCAACTCCGGCATGTTCTCGAAGTTCATGCCGTAGACGCCCGCCACCATCGTCGGCACGGCCGCCATCGCCGCCCACGCCGAGATCTTCCGCATGTCGTCGTTCTGCCGCACCCCCATCTGCGCCAGATGCGCGGACAGGATGTCCGAGAGCAGCCGGTCCAACCCCTCCACCTGCTCGTTCACCCGGGTCAGGTGGTCGCTGACGTCGCGGAAGAAGGGCTGCGCGTGCTCGTGCACGAACGGCAGGCCGGGGCTGGACAGCCGCAGCATCGGCTGCGCCAGCGGACCCGTCGCCCGGCGGAACTCCAGCACCTGCCGCTTGAAGGTGTAGATGCGCCCCGCGGTGCCCTTCGCGTTGCCGCCCTGCGGCTGGAAGACCTCCGCCTCCAGCTCCTCCAGGTCCGTCTGGAGCTCCGCCGCGACCTCCAGGTAGTGATCCACGACGACGTCGCTGACGGCGTACAGCACGGACGTCGGCCCGTGCGCCAGCAGCTCCGGATTGGCCTCCAGCCGCTTGCGCATCGCCGTCAGCGGGGTGCTCGCACCGTGCCGCACCGTCACCACGAAGGAATCGACCACAAAAGACCATCAGCTCGTCCGCGCTCACCGCGTCGCTCTCCGGCTCGTACAGGACCGGCTTCAGCACCACGAACAGCGAGTCCTCGTACACCTCCAGCTTCGGCCGCTGATGCGCCGACAGGGAGTCCTCCACGGCCAGCGGATGCAGCCCGAACTCGGAGGTCACCATGGCGAACTCCTTCTCCGTGGGCTCGTGCAGCCCGATCCACAGGAACCGGTCCTGGGCGGAGCGCGCCTCTGCGAGCGCGTCGGACAGGTCGCTCGGGCCCTCGGTACGGCGGCCCTCGCGGTAGATGGCGCAGTCGACGATCACGGCGTGCATTCTCCTTGCGTACGGGGTCCAGCGCATCCGGAAGCGGCCGTCCGCCTAGGCTGAGGCCCATGGCCACGCTCATCCTCGTACGGCACGGACGTTCCACCGCCAACACCGCCGGGCTGCTCGCCGGACGCACACCCGGGGTCGCCCTCGACGAGCGCGGCGCCGAGCAGGCCGCCGCGCTGCCAGGGCGGCTCGCCGCCCTGCCGCTCGCGGCCGCCGTCACCAGCCCGCTGCAACGCTGCAACGAAACCCTGCGACCGCTCCTCGACGCCCGCCCCGAGCTGCCCCTGCACACCGAGGAACGCATCAACGAGTGCGACTACGGCGACTGGTCGGGCCGCAAGCTGGGCGAGCTCACCGACCACCCCCTGATGGAGGTCGTGCAACGGCACGCCTCCGCGGCGGCCTTCCCCGGCGGTGAGTCGATGCGCGCCATGCAGGCCCGCGCCGTCGACGCCGTACGCGACTGGAACCAGCGCATCGAGACCGAGCACGGCCCCGACGCCCTGTACGTGATGTGCTCCCACGGCGACATCATCAAGTCCCTCGTCGCGGACGCGCTCGGCATGCATCTCGACCTCTTCCAGCGCATTCACGTCGATCCGTGTTCCCTGACGGTGATCCGTTACACGAGACTGCGGCCCTTCGTCGTACGCCTGGGAGACACCGGCGACCTCTCCGGCCTCGCACCGGTGCCCAGCGACGCGAGCACCAGCGCCGGTGACGGCGCGAGCACCGGCTCCGGCAGCGACGCAGCCGTAGGGGGCGGAGCGGGAGCACCGTGATCGCCGCGCGCAGTAGGGTGGTCGCGCCGTAAACCATTTACGTCGTCGCGTCACCCCCCAACCCCTCGAACCGATGGAGATCAGGACGTGTCCCGTCAGGTGTTCCTCTACGACCCGCCGGAGCGTTTCGTGGCCGGTACGGTCGGGCTGCCTGGCCGCCGTACCTTCTTCCTCCAGGCCTCGGCGGCCGGCCGCGTCACCAGCGTCTCCCTGGAGAAGACCCAGGTCGAGGCGCTGGCCGAGCGCATCGACGAACTCCTGGACGAGGTGGTGCGCCGCACCGGCGGCAACGCGCCCGTCCCGGCGGTCGCCCCCGCCGACGTGCACGACACCGCACCCCTGGACGCCCCCGTCGAGGAGGAGTTCCGGGTCGGCACCATGGCGCTCGCCTGGGACGGCGACGACCAGCGCATGATCGTCGAGGCGCAGGCCCTCGTCGAGCTGGACGTCGACACCGACGAGGACCTCGCCGAGGCCGAGGAGCGCATGCTCCAGGACGAGGAGAACGGGCCGCCCATGCTGCGCGTGCGCCTCAGCGGCGCCCAGGCCCGCGCCTTCGCCAAGCGCGCCCTGGACGTCGTCAACGCGGGCCGCCCGCCGTGCCCGCTGTGCAGCCTGCCGCTCGACCCGGAGGGACACGTATGCCCGCGCCAGAACGGATACCGGCGGGGCCTGTGACCGACCCCACGGACCGCACGGACCCCACGGACCGCACAGACCGCACGACGCTGCTGGCCAAGGGCGACCTCACCGTCGTCGGCCAGGTCCGCGAGGCCTCCAACGCGGTCCTGTACTGCGAGATCTCCCACGAGGGCGAGACGGCCACCTGCGTCTACAAGCCCGTCGCGGGCGAGCAGCCCCTGTGGGACTTCCCCGACGGCAACCTGGCCCGCCGCGAAGTCGCCGCGTACGAGATCTCCGAGGCGACGGGCTGGGGCCTGATCCCGCCGACCGTCCTGCGCGACGGCCCGTACGGCGAAGGCATGTGCCAGCTCTGGATCGAGGGCGACCCACAGGCGGGCGGCGCCCTCCTCGCCCTCGTCGAGGACGAGGAACCGGCCGACGGCTGGAAACCGGTGGTCCTCGCCGAGGTCGCCGAGGGCCGCACCGCCCTCCTGGTGCACGCGGACGACGCCCGTCTGCGCCGCCTGGCCGTCCTCGACGCGGTCATCAACAACGGCGACCGCAAGGGCGGCCACCTGCTGCCCTCCGGCGACGGCCGCCTCTACGGCATCGACCACGGCGTCTCCTTCCACACCGAGGACAAACTGCGCACCCTCCTGTGGGGCTGGGCGGGCGAGCCCCTCACACCGGAGGCCGTCGACGTACTGAACCGACTGACCTCCCTGCTCGCCGACGGCACCCCGCTCGCCACCCGAATGGCCGAACTGATCACGGCCGCGGAGCTGGCGGCACTGCGGGACCGGGTCGCGTCCCTGCTCGCGTCCGGCGTGCACCCGTCCCCGAGCGGCCAGTGGCCCGCGATCCCGTGGCCCCCGGTCTGACCCCCTGCCGTACGGGTCCGGGACGGCGCAAGACGGCGTAATCGGTCAAGATCCCGATCCGGTTCGTAACCGGAACATGCGTCCGGTTACGCTCGTGGCATGCATGCCTGGCCCGCTTCTGAGGTCCCCGCCCTGCCCGGCAAGGGCCGCGACCTCCAGATCCACGACACCGCGACCAACGGGTTGATCACCCTCGACCCCGGTCCCGTCGCCCGTATCTACGTGTGCGGCATCACGCCGTACGACGCGACCCACATGGGGCACGCGGCGACCTACAACGCGTTCGACCTCGTGCAGCGCGTGTGGCTCGACACCAAGAGGCAGGTTCACTACGTCCAGAACGTCACGGACGTCGACGACCCGCTCCTGGAGCGCGCGATCCGCGACGGCGTCGACTGGACCGGTCTCGCCGAACGCGAGACCGCCCTCTTCCGCGAGGACATGACGGCCCTGCGGATGCTGCCGCCGCAGCAGTACGTGGGCGCGGTCGAGGCGATCCCGGGCATCGTCCCGCTCGTCGAACGCCTCCGCGACGCGGGCGCCGCCTACGAGCTCGAAGGCGACATCTACTTCTCCGTCGCCGCCGACCCGCACTTCGGCGAGGTCTCCAACCTCGACGCGGAGGCCATGCGCCTGCTCTCCGCCGAACGCGGCGGCGACCCGGACCGCCCGGGCAAGAAGAACCCCCTCGACCCGATGCTGTGGATGGCCGCCCGTGAGGGCGAGCCGAGCTGGGACGGGGCCTCGCTGGGCCGCGGCCGCCCCGGTTGGCACATCGAGTGCGTGGCCATCGCCCTGGAGCACCTGGGCATGGGCTTCGACGTGCAGGGCGGCGGCTCCGACCTCGCCTTCCCGCACCACGAGATGGGTGCCTCGCACGCCCAGGCCCTCACCGGCGAACACCCCTTCGCCAAGGCGTACGTGCACGCGGGCATGGTCGGCCTCGACGGCGAGAAGATGTCGAAGTCGCGCGGCAACCTGGTCTTCGTCTCGGCCCTGCGCCGCGAGGGCGTCGACCCGGCGGCGATCCGCCTGGCCCTGCTCTCCCACCACTACCGCTCCGACTGGGAGTGGACCGACCAGGTCCTCGCGGACGCGGTGGCCCGCCTGGGCCGCTGGCGCGCGGCGGTCTCCCGCCCCGACGGCCCGTCGGCGGACGCCCTCGTGGAGTCGATGCGGGCAGCGCTCGCCAACGACCTGGACGCCCCTGCCGCCCTCGCGGCGGTGGACCGCTGGGCGGACCTCCAGGCCTCTTCCGGGGGCACGGAGGAGGGCGCACCGGGCGTGGTCTCGCGCGCGGTGGACGCACTGCTGGGCGTGGCGCTGTAGCGCCGGCGCTGGGCATTACGGGTGCGGGCCGGGCCTCTTCGGGGGTTCGGCCCGCACCCTTTGTGGGCCGGTGCTGGGGGGGCGAGGGCGGAGGGGGATGGCTGCCCGGAGGGCATGCCATCAGGGGCGCGGGGAACTGCGCGACCAGCCACGACGCACCCGCACGGAACCGTTCATCAGCCCCGCGGGTTGAGGTGAAGGGGCGGGGCTGGGGCGAAACCGGGGGTCCGGGGGCAGCGCCCCCGGCAGGAACAGCAACCACCCCCTCCGTAAGTCCACGTACCGGCCGCAGGAGTCCATGGCCACCCCCACCCCCCACCCACTACGACAGCGGAATGAGATCCTCACCCCGCCTGCGAGCAGCGGCCGTCACCGCCCTCCTGGGCCTGGCGATCAGCCTCGCCACCCCCAGCACGGCCGCCCCGGCCGCCGACCCCCCACCCCCCACCACCACCGTCGGTGACCTCACCGGCCTCGAACCGACCCCCGCCACCCCCGCCTCGTACAACCTCCACGCCGGCCCCGCCGAGGCCCGCGTCACCTTCGTCACCGACGAGACCTTCCGCCTCGAACTCGCCCCGGACGGAAAGTTCACCGACCCCACCGGCAAGGACATCGTCCTGCCCCAGCAGAACAAGCCCCCGAAGACCCGCTGGCGCGACAAGGGCGACCGCTACGAGCTGAGCACCGACAAGGTCACCCTGCGCGCCTACAAGAAGCCCCTCCGCTTCGCCCTCCACCGCGCCGACGGCACCCAGCTCTGGTCCGAGTCCAAGGGCCTGTCCTGGGGCAAGGACGCGACCGGCAAGGACACCACCACCCAGACCCTCGCCCCCCGCTCCGACGAGCAGTTCTACGGCGCCGGCATGCAGAACGGCCGGGGCAACACCTCCCACCGCGGCACATCCGTCGAGGTCGGCGTCGACTACAACTGGAACGACGGCGGCCACCCCAACTCCGTCCCGTTCTACCTCTCCACGGCCGGCTACGGCGTCTACCGCAACACCTACGCCCCCAACACGTACGACTTCGCGAGCAAGCAGCCCGCCGTCACCACCTCCGCCAAGGAGAACCGCTTCGACGCCTACTACTTCGCGGGCGACGGCAAGGACTCCGCCAAGGACGTCATCGGCCAGTACACACAACTCACCGGCAAGCCCTTCCTCCCGCCGATCTACGGCATGGAGATCGGCGACGCCGACTGCTACCTGCACAACGCCAACCGGGGCGAGCGCCGCACCCTCACCGACTCCCTGAAGGTCGCCGACGGCTACGTCGCCCACGACATGCCCAACGGCTGGATGCTCGTCAACGACGGCTACGGCTGCGGCTACGAGGACCTCGCCGAGACCGCCAAGGGCCTCAACGACCGCAAGATGCAGCTCGGCCTGTGGACCGAGGACGGCATCGACAAGCTCGCCGACCAGGTCAAGGCGGGCCAGCGGGTCGCCAAGCTGGACGTCGCCTGGGTCGGCGACGGCTACAAGTTCGCCCTGGACGGCTGCAAGGACGCCTACAAGGGCATCGAGGCCAACAGCGACGCCCGCGGCTTCACCTGGGCCCCGGAGAGCTGGGCGGGCGCCCAGCGCTGCGGCGTGCAGTGGTCCGGCGACCAGTCGGGCAGCTGGGAGTACATCCGCTGGCAGATCCCCACCTATGCGGGCTCCACGATGTCCGGCCTCGCGTACACCACGGGTGACGTCGACGGCATCTTCGGCGGCAGCCCCCAGACGTACACCCGTGACCTCCAGTGGAAGATGTTCCTCGGCACGACCATGACGATGGACGGCTGGGCCGCCAGCGACAAGCAGCCCTTCCGCCACGGGGAGCCCTACACCTCCATCAACCGCGACTACCTGAAGCTCAAGGAGTCGCTGCTGCCGTACCAGTACTCCTACGCCCACGAGGCCACCAAGACCGGCGTCGGCATGGTGCGCCCGCTGTCGCTCGAATACCCGGACGACCCGAAGGCGGGCACGGACGCCGCGAAGTACGAGTTCCTGTCCGGCGAGGACTTCCTCGTCGCACCCGTCTACCAGGACACGGCCGAGCGTGACGGGATCTACCTCCCGAAGGGCACCTGGATCGACTACTGGACCGGCCGCACCTACGAGGGCCCCACCACCGTCGACAACTACAGCGCACCCCTGGACACCCTCCCGCTGTTCGTGAAGGCGGGCGCGACCGTCCCGATGTGGCCGGGCATCCGCTCCTACGCCGACCGCACCGCCGACTCCCCGCTCGCCTGGGACGTCTACCCGCAGGGCAAGTCCTCCTTCACCCTGTACGAGGACGACGGCGTCACCCGGCAGCACCGCACCGGTGCGTACGCCACCCAGCAGGCCGACGTCGACGCCCCGCGCAAGGGCGCGGGCGACGTCAGCATCCGCATCGGCGCCGGCAAGGGCGACTTCCACGGCAAGCAGACCAAGCGCCCGTACGCCTTCACCGTGCACACCAACTCCGCCCCCGACGAGGTCGAACTCTCCGGGCGCGAACTCCCGCGCCTGAGCACCAAGCAGGCGTACGAAAAGGCCCACCAGGGCTGGTGGTACGACAAGGACGACCGCGGCGGTGTCGTCAAGGTGAAGACCGCGCCCCTGCGCACCGACCGCGCCTTCACCCTCGACCTGGACGACACCAGCGCCGTCGGCGGCAAGGACGCCGCGAGCACCGCGACGGTGGCCGTCGCACCGGGCCAGGAGCTGGGCGCGGGCGTCACCGGCACGGTCGCCGTCGACGTCACCGCGGGCAGGCGCGACGCGACCGCCGTCACGGTGGGCCTGAACGCCCCCGCCGGATGGCAGGTGACCCCCGCCGCGACAGTGGCCAAGATTCCCGCGGGCACCACCCGGCGGGTCGAGGTCGCCGTCACCCCTGCCGCGAGCACCAAGGCCGGTGACACCACACTCACCGCGACGGCGGGCTACACAGTGGGGCGCGAACAGCGCACCGCGGTGCAGCGTTTCGGGGTGTCCGTGATGCCCCCGCCGCCGACCGCCGACACCTGGGCGAGCGACATGGTGTGGCTGAAGTCCACCAACGGCTACGGTCCAGCCGAACGCGACCGCAGCAACGGCGAGTCCGGCGCCACGGACGGCAAGAAGCTCACCCTCGCCGGGAAGACGTACGACAAGGGCATCGGCACGCACGCCGACTCCGACATCGAGGTCTACACCGGCGGCCGGTGCACCGCGTTCACCGCCGACGCCGGAATCGACGACGAGATCAACGGGTACGGGGAGGTCGCCTTCTCCGTCGAGGCCGACGGCAAGGTGCTGTGGACTTCGCCCAAGGTGACGGGCGCCTCGGCGACCGTGCCGGTGGACGTGAAGCTGGACGGCGCACGGCACGTGCGGCTGAAGGTCACCGACACCAACGGCTCGAAGTCGGGCGACCACGGAGACTGGGCGGCCGCCCGGTTCACCTGCGCCTGAGCCGCACCTGAGCCCCGTACGACATGGGGCGGCGCCGGGCGGGGGAGTGTCCACCGCCCGGCGCCGCCGGTCTGCCGGACCGGTACCGGTAGCGGTACCGCTACCGCTCCTGCTGCCCGGTCACTTGGTGACGACGATCGCCTTGAGCAGGGTCGGGCTCTGGTCGTCGTAGAAGCCGATCACCCGGTGCCCGAACGCGAACGCGCGCTGGACCTCGTCGTGCACGATCTGGCTCGGGTTGACCAACTGCCGCCAGGAGCCGTCCACCAGCAGGTAAAGGATCGGCGGCTGGCCCGGCAGGGGCTGCACGACGTCCCAGTACTGGGTGGCGGTGTTGCTCAGGACGGCCTGCGACTCCAGGCCCTGCTGCTGTTGGCCGTAGCCCTGTTGGCTCTGCTGGCCCGGCTGCCCCTGCTGGCCGTAACCCTGCTGCTGGCTCTGCTGGCCCTGGCCGAGCTGCTGGAGCAGGTGCTGGTACGGCTGCTGCTGACCGAGCTGCTGGAGCTGCTGCCCGAGGCCGCCACTGGGCCCGTACTGATGGCCCTGGCCCTGGCCCTGCTGCTGCCCGAACTGCTGCGGGGGCGGGGCGGTGCTGTCGGAACCCTGCTGACCCTGTTGCCCCTGTTGCCCCTGGCCGTACTGCTGCTGCCCGTACTGCTGGCCCTGCATCTGCGGGGTGGTGCTCATGCCGTGCCACCTTCCGTTCGTTGCGTCGTGCCTCACGAGCTCAACCGGTGACGACGAGACCCACGATCTCCTCGTCCGAGAACCACACACGTACGTCCGGCCGTCCCCCGGCGAAGGCGGCGTGCACCGCCCGGCGGATCTCGGGGTCCGGATCGTTCAGGTTGCGCCACGCACCCGCCACGAACAGCCGCAGCCGCGGCGGGAGTTCCCTGGGATACGGGATCAGCTCGTCCCAGTACCGTTCGGCCTGCCCGGTGCCCACCGAGGACGGCAGCAGCCGCATCGCGGCCGCCCGGATGTCGGGCCGGCTGCCGATCCGCTGGGATGCGGGCCTGCCCGGCGCGTCCTGCTGCGGGGAGCCCGACGCGCGCAGCACCTCACGGGCCCGCTCCGGCTCCATGGGCGGCAGGTTCGACGCCTTCAGGATGCCCTGGAGCGCGGCGAGCGCGCCCACCACCACTGGTGACGCCGACGACGTACCGGCGAAGGTGTCGGTGTACCAGGCGATCTCCTCCGCACCGCCCTGGAGGTCGCCGGGGCGGTCCCAGGAGCCACCGGTGGTGGTGGTCTCCCGGCCCCAGCCCTGGGCGTCCACCCGGGCGCCGTAGTTCGAGAACGCGAGCCGCGAGCGGTCCGGACCGTGGTCGCGGCCGTGCGTCCCGGGCGGGGGAGCGCCCGCACCCACCAGAACGGCGCCCGAGGACCCGTGCGACGGGTTGAAGGGGTTGCGCCACCGCTCCGGGAACTCGTCCGGCCTGCGCTCGTACAGGGCGTCGTCCAGGCTCTCCCCGCCGTTGCCCGCGGGCTCCACCACGAGCACCCCGCGCGAGGTCGCCCAGCGGATCGCCGCCAGGTCGTCCGGCCACCACTCCAGCGCGATGTACCCGCGCTGGTCCGCGCGCTCGGAGTAGTCGAAGCGCGGTCCCGGCCGGTGCAGTTCGACCAGCACCACGTCGCCGGGGGAGAGGCGGGCGGCCGCCGCCCGGATCGTCGCCGCGGTGCCCAGCGGGCGGAAGGACGCCGCCGCCGTGAGCGCCTGCGGGGCGATGCCGGTGATGCCGCGCTCGCCCAGGTCGCCGCCGATGACGCCGAGCACGGCGGTGCCGTGGTTGCGCCAGGCCAGGTCCTGCACGGGGGTACCGATCACGACACCGGACAGCTTGTCCGCCAGGTCCTCGTGGCCCAGCTGCCAGGCGCCCTCGATGTCGACGACCGTGACGCCCTCGCCGGACCCGCCGGGGCGCGACCACGCCCACGGGGCGTCGACACCCTCGGGTGCGGGCCGCAGATAGCCCTGGCGGCCGGTGAAGTCGGGGGTGACCGGGGCGCCCTCCTTGAGGCGCTTGCCCTCCTCGCCGCCCTGGGGACCGCCGTGAAGACCGCCGTGAGGGCCGACCTGCCGGGGGTACGACGCCGGGACCGCCCCCGGCTTCACGTACGCCGTCTCCACGCCCGGCAGCGCCGCCAGCCGGGCCGTCAGCTCGCGGGCCCGGTCCTCGCCGCCGCGCACCCGGTAGTACAGCGACAGCTCCCGCTCCTCGGCGGTCGCCGCACTCTCGTACCGCTCCTCGTGCCCGAACAGGGGCTCCAGGGTGAGCTGTTCGTCGCTGAGGAACATGTTCAGGGCCGATACGTCGGAGCCCGCCGCCGACCCCACGCCCTCGTCCTGCGCCCGCAGGCGGGCCTCGCCGCGGGCGACGACGATCAGCTCCGGTTCGGCGTCCTGGTAGGTGAATCCCGCTCCGCCGGGGCCCGGACCCGTGGTGCCGGGCCCGTCGCCGGGGTGTGCCTGATCGGTCATCGCTTCCACCGCTCCCCTCGGGTGCCGTGCGCTGCGTGCCACGTTCAGGTGGCCCACCCTGCTACCGCGACACCGATCCGTCCACCCGAATCACGCCAACTGCGTTTGAACAAAAGGGGAACGGGGCAACCCGTCGAATTCGGGTCATCCGTCCTGAAGGCGATGTCACGGCTCATTCCGGCCAAAGCCTGTGTGCGGCGGGGGAGATGTGGTGGGGTGTACGCGTTCTCCTGTTCCCAGGAACACCTGTCGGAAGGACGTTCGATGAACGACTCCCTGGCACGTCGAAGACTTCTCACTGCGGGCACCGCCTTCGGCGGCGCCGCCCTCCTGTCGGCCGTCGGCGCCACCGGCGCACGAGCCGCGGGACAGGCCTCCGGTGGCACGCACCGATGGCCCACCAGCTTCCCCCTGCCCAACGGCTTCCGGCCCGAGGGCATCGCGATCGGCGACAGCCCCCACGCCTACTTCGGCTCCCTGGGCGACGGTTCGGTGTACCGCGCCGACCTCGCCACCGGCCGCGGCCGGACCGTCCTGCGCGGACTCGGCGGCTCCACCGTCGGGCTCAAGATCGACGACCGGGGGCGGCTGTTCCTCGCGGGCGGCCAGTCCCGCCAGATCCGCGTCGCCGACCCGCGCACCGGCCGCCACCTTGCCGTGTACGACGTACCCGGCGCGGTCATGGTCAACGACGTCGTGCTGGCGCCCGGCTGGGCCTGGTTCACCGACTCCTACCGGGCCGTCGTGTACGGCCTCCCGCTCGGCCGGGGCGGCCGGCTCCCGGACCTCGCCGACCTGGTGGTGCGCCCGCTCACCGGCGACTGGGTGCAGGGCGACGACTTCGCGGCAAACGGACTCGCCCGCACCCCGGACGGGCGTGCGCTGATCGTGGCCGACACGGTCGCCGACGGCGGCTCGCTGATGCGGGTCGACCCGCGCACCGGCGTCGCCCGCCGCATCGACCTCGGCACGCTGCGCCTGCCGGACGCGGACGGACTGCTGCTGTGCGGCAAGGTGCTGTACGTCGTCCAGCAGAGCCAGAACGCCGTCGACGTGGTCCGGCTGAACGACTCCGGCACCCGGGGCACCGCGATCACCCGGATCACCGACCCGCGCTTCCGCATCCCCACCACGGCGGCCGCCTGGGGCGACCGGATCTACCTGCCCAACGCCCGCTTCGACGTGGAGCCCACGCCGGAGACCGAGTACGACGCGGTGGCGATCCGCAAGGTCTGAGCGCGACGCGGTGGCGGTCCGCAGAGTCTGAGTACGACGCGGTGGCGGTCCGCAGGGTCTGACCGCACCCCGCACCCCGCACCGGGTGAGAGGACTGCGCCCGAAAGCAATGGACCGCGCCCGGAGCACAGGTAAGGGGCGGCATCCAGGATGCCGCCCCTTACACACCGCCTACCGGCGCGTCACTCCCCGCCGCCCCCGGAGTCCCCGGACCCCGACCCGGCGGAGGAACCGTCGCCCGTGCCGCTGCTGTCGTCCCCGCCGCCGTCCGGACCGCCCTCGTCCGTGCCCGTACGGGGTTTCTTCGGCGGCCTGGTCCGGCCGCTGGAGGCGTCCCGCAGGTACGCCGCCCCGCCGCTCCCTGCGTCGCCGCCCTCCGTCGCGTGGGACGGGCCGGGCCCGGCACCCGGGTCGCGCCTGCGCAGGTACCGCTCGAACTCCCGGGCGATGGCCTCGCCGGAGGCCTCCGGCAGGTCCGCGGTGTCCCGCGCCTCCTCCAGCGACTGCACGTACTCCGCGACCTCGCTGTCCTCGGCCGCCAGCTGGTCCACGCCCAGCTGCCAGGCCCGCGCGTCCTCCGGCAGCTCGCCGAGCGGGATGCGCAGCCCCAGAAGGTCCTCCAGGCGGTTCAGCAGCGCCAGAGTCGCCTTCGGGTTCGGCGGCTGCGACACGTAGTGCGGCACCGCCGCCCACAGGCTCACCGCCGGAACCCCGGCGTGCGTGCAGGCCTCCTGGAGGATGCCGACGATGCCCGTCGGCCCCTCGTACCGGGTCTCCTCCAGGTCCATCGTCCGCGCCAGATCCGGGTCGGAGGTCACCCCGCTGACCGGAACCGGACGGGTGTGCGGGGTGTCGCCGAGCAGTGCGCCCAGGATCACCACCATCTCCACACCCAGTTCGTGCGCGAAGCCCAGGATCTCGTTGCAGAACGAGCGCCACCGCATGGACGGCTCGATGCCCCGCACCAGCACCAGGTCGCGCGGCTTGTCGCCACCGGTGCGCACCACGGAGAGCCGGGTCGTCGGCCAGGTGATCTTGCGTACGCCGTTCTCCAGAAAGACGGTCGGCCGATTGACCTGGAAGTCGTAGTAGTCCTCGGCGTCGAGCGCCGCGAACACCTCGCCCTTCCACTCCCGGTCGAGATGGGTGACCGCTGCCGAGGCGGCGTCACCTGCGTCGTTCCAGCCTTCGAACGCGGCCACCATGACCGGGTCGACCAGCTCGGGAACTCCGTCGAGCTCGATCACCCAGCGCCTCCTTCATCCGTCTTCCTACGCTCCATACGGCGTTTCCCCCGTCCGAATCCCCCCACCTTACGCATGCGGGAAGAGTGCCCTCCGGGCACCGAATCAATCGAAATCGGCCAGATTGGAGACGTCCGATCTTCCCCGCCGGACCGGGACACTCCGCTTCGCCCGTCCCAGCGGCCCTACAGCGTCGAGCGCAGCCACTGCTCCACGCTCGCGATGTGCACCGTCGCCCACGACCGCGCCGCCTCCGCGTCCCCGGCCCGCAGCGCCGCCAGGATCGCCCGGTGCTCGTGCAGGGTGCGGCTGATCGCGTCCTCCTGGGTGAGCCCGCGCCACACCCGGGCCCGGGTGGTCGGCCCGGACAGCCCGTCCAGCAGCGAGCACAGCACCGAGTTCCCCGAGCCCCGTACGATCGCGCGGTGGAACTCCAGGTCGGCGGCGACGAGTTCCTCCACCGACGGCGCCTCGCCCAGCGCGCCGAGCCGCTCCTCCAGGGCGTCCAGCTCCGCGTCGCCGAGCCGCCCGCACGCCATCGCGGTCGCGGCCGGCTCCAGGATCCTGCGGACGGCCAGGAACTCCAGCACCGTGTCGTCGCGGTGGAAGTCCACGACGAAGCTGACCGCCTCCAGCAGGAGCTGCGGATCGAGACTGGTGACGTACGTGCCGTCGCCCTGCCGGACGTCCAGGATGCGGATCAGGGACAGCGCCCGGACCGCCTCCCGCAGCGAATTGCGCGACAGCCCCAACTCGGCGGCGAGCTCGCTCTCCTTGGGCAGCCGGTCGCCGGGGCGCAGCGCACCCGACACGATCATGGCCTTGATGCGTTCGATGGCCTCGTCCGTGACAGCCATGGCCCGACCTCCTGCTCCCGCCCGGCCCACCGCCAGACATCCGACCTATGCTCGCATGCCGGACGGCAGCACGAAGCCAGAAGCCCGAGACCCCACCAACCGGCAGCCCGAACCCTCGAAACCGGCAGCCCGAGCCCCCGGAACCGGAGGCCCGGGACCCCGCACACGCGCCGGCGGGGGGGGCCCCCCCGGGGGCCCCCCCCCCCCCCCCCCTCCCTTGGCCGCCCCCCCCCCGCCCCCCACCGGGGGCCCCCCCCCCCCCGCCGCCCCCGGCGCCCCCCCCCCCGCGCCGCCCCGGGGGCCCCCC